>CAVPBX010000017.1:0-196631 GCA_963702305.1 uncultured Acidimicrobiaceae bacterium
TGACTGCGTCGCTAAACCAAGTCTTCGTATTGCTGAGGGCCACACCATCGGGCAAGGTCGAGTAACCCGGCGCGGTCACCTGTGATTGTGATCCCGTTGTCCGACAGTTCCACCGTGAGGTGGGCGGCCACCCTCGACTGGAGCCACGGCACCTCGGGACGGGTCGTAACTCGGAATGGCGAGCACGTTGTCCATCCCACAAGGATGGCGTCCGCCGATCGCCGACTCGGAGCGGCATCCGCTCGCGGCGTCTGATCGAAGAGTAACGCCCGATAAGAACAATCTGCTTGGCTGCGGTCGAAATTGGATTCTTGTCAGTCCGTCGGGACAATCGAACAACCTGGAGTCCAACCAAGGCAGCCGATGGCCTGGCAGGGAACGTTCTGGCGGAGTCATGGAACAAGAAATCCAGGCAGTGCTGCCGACGCAGAATTGCTCGAGGACTGCTACCGTCTAGTCCCGAGCGAAGGATCGCAGGGTGCGGGGGTCGGGTGTGCGGGATCGCAGGGGGTGTCATCGGTGGAGGAGGGTTGCCGCCGGCCTATCCACGATCGTGCTGTGGCCGGCTTGCGGCGCGACCTTGGTTTCCAGTCCGGCTAGTGCCTCGACGACTCCGTTGGCAGGGTCGATCCCGTGGACTGTTCCAGGGCCGAGCGCCTTCAACCCTGCAAACATTTCCTGTGTTACGGCAGGCCAGTGCGTCACTGTCGGCGAGAGTTTTGGCAGGGAGCTATATGCTGAGCAGCTGTCGGGCGGCTCTTGGGCGGTCACCAAGCTTCCTAATCCCGTCGGTCCCTCCAAGGCGCTCGCTGGTGTTTCTTGTTCCTCGGCGAGCTGGTGTACTGCGGTCGGGTATGTAGGTGAGCCGAACGGTGCCGGCGCTATAGCTGAGACTCTCTCTTCGGGGTCTTGGACGCTGTCTTCGCTTCCATATCCGATCACTGCATCGACGTCGATGTTGTCCGGTGTGTCGTGCCCCGCCGATGGCTCATGCGTCGCCGTTGGCTATTCGGCCCCGTTCATGACCGGTCTCGTTGAGAGTCTGTCGTCGGGTGTGTGGTCGGCCAGCTCCCCGCCTCCTCCCGTGGCGTCGCTGCAATTCGATCTTTTGGGCGTTTCGTGTGTCGCGGTCGGGTCTTGCGTCGCGGTGGGTTATGTCAGGGAGACGTCAGGGGCGGACATGCCAGTCGTCGAGAGTTTGCAGTCGGGGTCGTGGTCGGCAACCACACCGGCCTTGCCCGGCGGCGCGACGGACGGCGTTCTGTTCGGAGTTTCATGTCCGTCCACGGGGGTGTGCGTCGCGGTGGGGAATGTGGCTGACGCTTCGCACCATCTCATGCCTCTGGTCGAGACACTCGGTGCCGGCACGTGGTCACCAACGGCCCTTACGGCCCTGCCGGCCGGTTCGGCTCTCTCCTCTGTCAGCTGCCCGGTGGCCGGTTCCTGCGAGGCAATCGGATCAAGTCTCGGATCTGTGGTCGAGTCCCTGTCGGGAGGGACGTGGACGGCGTCGAACCTGCCCATCCCAGCCGGGGATACCTCCCTCCAACTCGCCGGCATATCCTGCTCGCTGCCTGGTGACTGCGTTGCCGATGCCCTGGTGCAGCGGACCAGCTCTGATGACCAGGGTCTGGCGGCAGAAAGCCTGTCCGGCGGTGGGTGGACCGAATCGGGTCTGCCGGTCTTGACCGCACCGTCTGCACGGGCGCGGTCAGTCGCGTGCACTTCGGCCACGAGTTGCACCGCGGTCGGCGACTTCTACGGATCCACCGGGACCACCGGGTTCATGGAAGCGACGCTGGCGGGGACGACCTGGACCAGCGCCACGCTGCCGACGCCGTCACCGAATAACGGCGGGGCGCTGTATTCGATATCTTGCCCAAGTTCGGGTTGGTGCGAAGCCGTCGGGTTCGTGGTGAACTCGAGCGGCTTCGAAGTACCAGTGGCCGAGACACTCGCGGCCGGCACGTGGACGGTCCAGGTGTTGCCCGAGCCACCAGGCGCGAACAATGGCATACCGGGAACCCTCGGTGGAGCTGCTGCTGCGGGAGTGTCCTGCCCGACGGTTGGGACGTGCGTGGCCGCCGGCTTTGCGTATGACCCGGCTACCGGTCGCAACCAACCGCTCATCGAGGAACTGTCATCAGGGTCGTGGGCCTTCACGCTCCTTCCACCGAATAACAGCGATGCCGCCCTCGGGGCCATCTCATGCCCGGTGCTCGGCTGGTGCGAGGCAGTGGGCGGAAACGGCAACAACGGAGCCCTCGCCGAATCCGGTTGGGGAAAAAGTTGGAGTGCGTCGTCGCCGCCCCTTCCTGGCGACGCGGGCGAACTGGACACATTGTCGTGTCCCGGGGTAGACGCCTGCGTGGCGACCGCGCATTTCGCCGCGGTCGGCAACCGGTTCGCTTCCGACACCCTGAGCCACGGGGTTTGGACGGACACCTCTCCGGGCGCACTCACCGGAGTGCTCGACCCGGGGTTTGCGGTGGCCTGCCTGTCCACGACCTCCTGCGTAGCTAGCACTGAGTTCGGTGCGCACACATCATTCAACGCTCCGACGCTGGGACAGGCCGGTTGGAACGTCCAACCGGTGAACCTGCCCAGCGAGACAGACGATGGGGCCCTGCTGGGCGCGTCGTGTACCGCGGGCGGGTCCTGCACCGCGGTGGGCGTAGAGGAACCGACAGCCGGTGGAGCGAATCCGATGGCGGTTCAGTTCAACCTTCCGTCACCCAACATCGCCACGACCACTCGGGTCTTGGGAGTTCCTCCCCTGGTCGGAGTAGGAATGAGTCTTACCTACTCGGCGACTGTCACTCCTCCCCCTAGCGGAGGCGACGTCACCTTCATAGATCAGACAACCGGTCAGACACTCTGCACGGGCCGCGCTGTAAGCAACGGCACCGCCAGCTCCGCGACCACGGCGGGAAACGTGGGCTCGCATCGAATCTTGGCCGCCTACTCAGGGAATTCGAGCTTCGTGCCGTCATACGGCTCGGCCACCGTCACCGTCGCGGCCCCTTGCCCTACCGGCGTCACCCACCACGCCACAGGCGAACCATGGGCGGTCGCGGCCACCGTCGTGGACATCAACGGACGAAACTGCCCTGGATACTGGGTCGTGACACGGTCCGGGGGCGTTATCACCATTGGAGCAGCGAAGTGGATGGGTGACGCCTCCGGCCGAGCGCTCGCCGCTCCAATCATCGGAATCGCCGCCACCCCCGATCATGGCGGCTACTACCTGCTCGGCGCCGACGGCGGCGTCTTCACCTTTGGGGACGCTCACTTCCACGGCTCCACAGGCGCCATGCGCCTCGACGCGCCTGTGGTGTCGATGGCGGTAACGCCCAACGGCACCGGATATTGGCTGGCCGCTTCCGACGGCGGAATCTTCACCTTCGGGAATGCGCCATTCCACGGGTCGCTAGGGGGGATCAAACTGGCCCGACCGGTCGTCGCAATGACCACCGACGGACATACCAGCGGGTATTGGATGGTGGCGAGCGACGGCGGCGTGTTCAGTTTCGACGCACCGTTCTATGGCTCCGCCGCCCGTGTGCCCCTCGCGCAGCCAGTCGTAGGAATGAGCCCCCAACCTGACAACGGCGGATACCGTCTTGTGGCCAGAGACGGCGGCGTCTTCGACTACGGCGACGCCACGTTCTACGGATCCCTGCCCGGCCTGCACGTCACGAACCCCGGCGTGACCACCATGACAGCCTCTATCGACGGACGGGGCTACTACCTGATAAACGCCGCGGGGCAAGTATGGGCATTCGGTGACGCCCCCTTCGTGGGAAACGCGTGACCCATCCCAACCGCGTGCTGCACCGTCGAGAGTCGATGCGCCCGTAGTCATGCTCGAATAATCGGAGAATAATACGGTGAGCGGACGCATACAGATTCATCTGCGTGTCCCTCGGACCGTGTCGAGCGTCAGCCTCTCGGGTGCCGAACGACGGATCAGGCGTGACGGCGGGTTCCCGGCGCAGACGCAGATCGAGCGCACAGATCGAGCTCTCAGCCAGTGGGGGAGAGCTGACCGAGGACGAGATCGACCGCGTCTCGGGTCTCGTCGTCGCTGTCGGGCCAGAGGTGTCCGTAGGTGTCGAGCGTCTCCATGGCCGACTGATGGCCGAGGCGTTTCTGGACCGCCTTGACCGAGCAGCCCCTGGCGATGAGGAGCGAGGCGTAGAAGTGGCGGAGATCGTGGAAGGTGGCCCACTCCGGGATGCCGGCCTTAGGGCGGCGCGGTGCCACATCTCGCCGCCGAGGCTTCGGGTGAGCGGGTTGCCGTGCGTGTTGGTGAACACGAGACCCGCCGGTCCCGGGCCGTGGCGAGCGAGATGTTCGGCCAGCACCGAAGCCACTGATCTCGGGCATCGGGACGGTACGGAACCCAGCTTTGCTCTTCGGCGGCCCGAACTCCGGGACACCGGCCTTGATGGCGACGAGCTGGCGATCCACCCGCACGTGCTTGCGGAGGAAGTCGACCCGGTCGACCGTCAGCCCGAAACACTCGCCTTGGCGCAGCCCCATGCCGGCGGCGAAGACGATCAGCGCCCTTGTACCGGTCGGGGACG
Organism: uncultured Acidimicrobiaceae bacterium; assembly: GCA_963702305.1. Lineage (GTDB taxonomy): Bacteria > Actinomycetota > Acidimicrobiia > Acidimicrobiales > Palsa-688 > PALSA-693. Next base: position 4,590 of record CAVPBX010000017.1, read on the forward strand.
GCGGCGGCGAACGCCGCGACCTCGGAGACGGACGAGCGGGATGACCTCGGTGTCCGCTTCTTCGGGAGCGCGATGCGGATGCACGGCGACGCCGCGATCAGTCGGTCGCCCACGGCCGCTTTGAAGATCGTCGCCACCCACCGATACACGAGCCTCCACCGATCCCGGCGCCAGCCGCTCGCTCAGCTTCTTGACCCACGCCTGCACCTCGCTACGCCGGATGGCGCCCGAGAGGCCGGCTGCCGAGAGTGGGGTAGGCGTGGAGCCGGAGGTACGTCTCAGCTTGAGTCGCCGTGATCGGCCGGTGGACCTGGCCGACCCGCCACTGCTCGGCGTAGTCCCGGAACAGCGTCCGCCCTCCGGCCGGGTCGATGTACAGCCCGTGCGCCAGGTCGCCGCGGATGCCGTCGAGGAAGCGGTCGGCGTCGTCTTGCGGTCGAAGTGGCGGGTCTTCTGCGGCCCGCCTGGGTACTCCCGCCAGCGGGCCCGGTAGCGCCCGTCGGGCCTCTTGTCGATGCTCGCCATGAACCCTCCAGGACCCTCGATTCAGTCCTCAAAAAGTCCTCAGGTCCTCAAAAAGTCCTCAGTTCTGAGGACTACATCGGTGCAATTCGGGCACCAACGGTCAACAACGGTAAGGACGAAACCGCAGGTCAGAGGCCATTTTAGCGGGCGTCGGGGCTGGTTGTCGACGGTGAGTCGGTCTGTAGGCGGGATTCTGTCGTCCGGACCGTTGCCGGCCGGACGGGTGGCCATCCATCTGAGCGGTCTACCTGGGGACATCGGCCGGGCCGGCCGTCCCACGCTTGACCTTGCTCCGGGTGGGGTTTACCGAGCCGCCCGGGTCACCCCGGACGCTGGTGCGCTCTTACCGCACCGTTGCACCCTTACCTGTGACGGCCGGGCCATTGCTGGCGGCGGCCGTCCATCGGCGGTCTGCTTTCTGTTGCACTGTCCTTCGAGTCGCCTCGACTGGCCGTTAGCCAGCACCCTGCCCTGCGGAGTCCCGACCTTCCTCGACCGGGTCATGCCCGGCCGCGACCACCCGACCGACTCACCGTCGTCACCAGTGTGCCAGACCCGAGCCGGCGGCGCGTGGAGCGGCTCGCCGGCCGGTTACGGTTCGTCCATCTCCACCGCCCGCCAACCGCGAATCAGGCCGGCGGCCAGCAGCGCGGAGCCGAGCAGAAGGGCGCCGGCGAGGATCAGCACCACGTTGAGGGCGTCGGAAAAGGACTTGTTCGCGGCGTTGAGCACCTGCTGCACGATGGCGGCGATGGGGCCGGTCTTCGGGAGGGTCGACCCACTGGTGTCGACCGATCCGGTCGTCACTGCGGTGATCACCTGACCGCGGAGGGACGCCGGCAGGCCCGGGATGCGGGCCAGCTCGTGGGTCAGGTTGGTGACGAGCAAACCGTTGACGACGGAGCCCAGCACCGCCACGCCGGCGACGGCGCCGAGCTCCCGGCTGGTGTTGACGGCCGAGGCCGCCATGCCGGAGCGGGCCGCGGGGACCACGCCGAGGACCGACGACGTCACCGCCACCATGACGACGCCGAGACCGGCGCCGACGAACGCCAGCGACCACCCGAACAGTTCCACGCCAGAGGTCGCCGACAGCATCGAGTTGGTGACCAGGATCCCGACGCCGGCGACCGCGCAGCCGGAGGCCATCGGCAGACCGGGCCCCACCCGGGCGATCCAGCCACCGCTGAGGGCGGAGGCGGCGATCATGGCCGCGGCCATGGGCAGGAAGTCCAGGGCCACCGTGTAGGGGAGGCGGTGCCGATCAGCTGGAGATACAAGGGGATGAAAAAAAACACGGCAAAGGTGGCGAAGTACCCGGTGAAGGCCACCACGTTGCCGCCGGTGAAGGCCCGCTCCCGGAAGAAATGCAAGTCCAGCACCGGTTCCTCCGCCCGGCGTTCGACCCAGAGAAAGGCGATGCCCGTGACGAGCGCGGCCGCGTAGAGGAGCCCGATCCACCAGGTGGCGTAGCCCGACGTCTCGCCGGCGATGGTGGCGAAGGTGGCGGCCGTCAAGGCGGAGGCGCCCAGCACAAAACCACCGACGTCGAGGCGGCGCCGGTCATGGTTGGCCACCTCGGGCAGGATGACGTAGACGCCGGCGATGGCCACCAGCCCTACGGCCACGTTGAACACGAACACGGCCCGCCACGACCACAGGCCGACCAGCGCCCCGCCCACCACCGGCCCGGCGGCGAGCGCCAGCCCGGACACGGCCGCCCACACCCCGAGAGCCTGGGCTCGTTCGGTCCGGTCCGGGTAGAGCTGACGGATCATCGACAGGGTGCCGGGCTCGGACGCCGCGGCGCCGATCCCCATGATCACCCGGGCCGCGATGAGGGTCCCGCTGGTATTTGCCACCGACCCGATGATCGAGCCGACGGTGAAGACGCCCAGCCCTCCGAGCATCACGGCCCGCCGCCCCAGGTGGTCGCCGAGGGTGCCGAAGGTGAGCATGAGGGCCGCGAAGGTGAGCGCGTAGGAGCTGACGATCCACTGCAGGGCGCTCACGCCGGCGTGCAGCCCGATCTGGATGTCGGCCAAGGCGGCCGCCACGACCGTGTTGTCCAGAAAGGTGACGAACAGCACCAGCGACAGCACGGCCAGCGAGAGCCGGGGCCGGGCGGTCCCGGACTCAGGGGTCACCACTCCCGCAACCTACCCGGCCCGTCCTCCCGAACCGGGGATCACCGGCCCCCTACACTGCCGCCGGATGCGAGCCCGACGCCCCGGCCAGCTGTGGTGGCTGGCCCTGGCCGGCGTCAGCTACATCCCGCTCCTGCTGACCAAACCCGGCCAGGTGGCAGCCGACACCAAGCAGTACCTGTACCTGGACCCGGGCCGTCTCACCACCAGCGCGGCGTCCATGTGGGACCCGAACACCGGGCTGGGTACGGTGACCCACCAGAACATCGGCTACCTGTTCCCGATGGGCCCGTATTACACCCTGGTCCACTGGCTGGGCGTGCCGGTCTGGGTCGGGCAGCGCATCTGGATGGGTTCGTTGCTGATGGCCGCAGGTCTGGGGGTGGCCTACTGCGCCCGCCGGCTGGGCTTGGCCGGCCCGGCCGTGGTCGTCGCCGCCTTCGCCTACACCCTGAGCCCCTACTTGATCGACTACCTGGGTCGCACCTCGGCGATCGTCATGCCGTGGGCCGCCCTGGGGTGGATGATCGGTCTGACCGCGACCGCCGCGCGCCACGGTGGCTGGCGGCGCCCGGCGGCCTTCGCGGTGGTGGTGGCGCTCGTCGGCGGGGTCAATGCCACCTCCATCCTGCTGGTCCTGCTCGGGCCGGCCCTGTGGCTGGTGTACGCGGTGTGGGGGACCCGGGAGGTCACCGGCCGGCGGGCCGCGTCGGCCGCGGCCCGGATCGGCGGGCTGAGCCTGCTGGTGTCCTTGTGGTGGGCGGCGGGCCTGTGGGCGGAGGGGCGCTACGGCATCGACGTGCTGCGGGTCACCGAGACCGTGCCCACGGTGTCCCGGACGTCGTCGTCGGCGGAGGTGCTGCGGGGCCTCGGCTACTGGTACTTCTACGGCTGGGACAAGGTCCAGCCGTGGACGATGGCGGCGGTCAACTACACCCAATCCCTTTGGCTGCTGGCGGTGAGCTTCGCCGTGCCGGCGGTGGCGGTGGGCCTCGGGTTGGTGGCGCGCTGGCGCTACCGGGCCTTCGCGGTGGGCCTGGTCGGGCTGGGGACGGTGGTGGCCGTCGGCGCCTTCCCGTACTCGCACCCGTCCCCGTTCGGGGCGCTCCTGGAGCGGGCGTCGGGCGGCAGTGTGGGGCTGGCGATGCGCTCGGTGGACCGCATCGTCCCGCTGGTAGTGCTGGGCCTGGCCCTGCTGATGGGCGCCGGCGTCAGCGCCGTCCGGCTGCGCTGGCCCCGCGCTGGACTGGTGGCCGGTCTGTGTTGCGTGGCGTTGGTCGCGGCCGACCTGCCCCCGCTGTGGACTGGCGACCTGATCGCGTCCAACCTGGCCCGCCCCTCCCAGCTCCCGTCCTACTGGCAGCAGGCGGCCGCTTATCTCAACGCTCAGGGGGCCAGCAGCCGGGTTCTGGGGCTACCGGGCGAGGACTTCGCGGCCTACTCCTGGGGAGTGACCGAGGATCCCGTGGCACCCGGCCTGCTCGACCGGCCCTACGTGGCCCGCCAGGTGGTACCCGCCGGGACCCCGGCCGCCGCCGACCTGCTGCAGGCCCTCGACGAGCCGCTCCAGGAGGGCACCCTCGATCCCGCCGCCTTGGCACCGATCGCCGGGCTCATGAGCGCCGGCCAGATCCTGCTGCAGTCCGACCTGCAGTACGAGCGCTACCACCTGCCGCTGCCGCAGAGCCTGTGGGACCAGCTGGTCCCGCCGCCCGCCGGCGTGACCGGGCCGGTGACCTTCGGCGGCCCGAATCCGGCCCCGCAGATCCGCTACCCCCTGGACAGCGAACTCCGGTTGGGCCTGCCCACGGGCCAGCCCCAGCCGCCCGCCCTGGCCGTGTTCGACGTCGCCAATCCGCGCCCCCTGGTCCGCACCGAGAGCACCGCTTCGCCGCTCCTCGTGGCCGGTAACGGTCAGGGCCTGGTGGAGGCGGCCGGGGCGGGGCTGCTGGCCGGAAACCCGACCATCATCTACAGCGCCTCGCTGGCCCACGACCCGAACGGGTTCGCCCGAGCCATGCAGGACGGGGCCGCCCTGGTGGTCACCGACACCAACGCCCTGGCGGCGGCGCGGTGGGGGACCCTCCGCGACAACCAGGGCCAGGTCCAGCAACCCGGGGTGAGCACGCTGGCCGCGAACCCCTCCAACTACGCCCTGCCGGTCTTCCCCGGCGCAGGCGACGACACCCGCACCGTGGCCCAGGTCGTCGGCGTGGCCTCGGTGCAGGCCACCAGTTACGGCGACCCGCTCACCTACACCCCGGAGGACCGACCCCTCAACGCGGTTGACGGCAACGTCACCACGTCGTGGACGTGCTGCGCCCACTCGCCGGTGACCGGTCAGCGCCTCCAGATCAACCTGCACTCGCCCGTCACCGTTGACCACGTCACCTTGCTGCAGGCGCAGCTGCAGCGCCCCAACCGGCGTCTCACCTCCGTCACCCTCCGCTTCGACGGATCGCACCCGTTGACCGTCCCGCTCACGCCCGCGTCGTACACCGCCCCCGGCCAGACGGTGACCTTCGGGACGAGGACGTTTCACCAGCTGGAGATCACCCTGGACGCGGCATCCGGAGGCGCCCGCAAGCGGTTCGACGGCCTCTCCCAGGTGGGCCTCGCCGAGGTCGGGATCCCCGGCGTGGGGCAGGCGTCCGAGGCCCTGCGGCTGCCGACGGACCTGCTGTCCCAGGCCGGCGCGGCCTCAGCCAACCATCCGCTGTTCCTGCTCATGGACCGCAGCCGGGCCATCGAGCCGCCCCGCCAGGACCCTGAGCCGACGATGGCCCGGACCTTTTCACTGCCGACGGCGCGCACCTTCGCCGTCGGGGGCACCGCCGAGATCAATGCGGGCGACTCGGACTATCTGATCAACCAGCTCGTCGGGCTCACGCCGGCCGGGAAGCTGCCCGCCGGGCCCGCGCCGCCCGGTCCCGCCCAGGTGGTGGCCGCCAACTCGTCCACCCGCCTTGACGGCGACCGGCAAGCCCGCGCCAACGCGGCCGTCGACGGCAACGCCGCCACCGCCTGGATCGCCGAGACCGGCCCCCAGGCCGGCGAGTGGTTGAGCTACGTGCTCGACAAGCCCGTCACCGTAGATCACCTGGCCTTGCAGGTCGTCAACGACGGCCGCCATTCGCTGCCCACCCGCCTCACCATCAGCACCGAGGAGGGCAGCCGGACGATCATCCTGCCCGCCGTCCCGGTCGGGTCGGGGCGGGCGCAAGGGTCGACGACGACGATCCCGGTGGCGTTCCCGGCGCTGAGCGGCAGCCGGATCAAGATCACCATCGACGCGGTCCAGCCGGTCCGGGCCCTGGACTACTACTCGACCTTTGCCGGCACCACCGACATCCTGCCCGTCGGCATCGCCGAGCTGGGCCTGCCGGTCGTGCAGCCGGCGACACCCGCGGTCCTGCCGGCCATCTGCCAGAGCGGCCTGTTGCGCATCGACGGCCGGCCTGTCGACGTCGAGATCACCGGCACGACGGCGGCGGCGCTCACCGGGCAGGGCCTGACGGTGCGGGGATGCGGCAACGCCGCCGCTGGCATCCAGCTCAGTGCGGGCTCGCATCTGGTGCAGACCAGCGCCCGGTTGCCGACGGGCTGGTCGATCGACCAGCTGTCGCTGGCCTCGCCGGCCGGCGCGGCCACCTCGGCCACCGCCGCACCCAACCCGCCGCGGCTGCGGCTCGACCACCAGGACCGCACATCGTGGACGGTCACGGTCGACGGTGACGGCCAACCTTTCTGGCTGGTCCTCGGCCAGAGCCAGAGTGCCGGGTGGTCGGCCACCCTCCCGGGCGGCCACAGCCTGGGCCCGTCGCAACTGGTCGACGGCTACGCCAACGGCTGGTACGTCCCCGCCGCGACCGTCACCGGACCCACGGTCATCCACCTGACCTGGACGCCCCAACGGGTGGTGTGGGCCGCGATCGGGGTGTCGGCAGTCGCCCTGGTCCTGACGACGCTGGTCGCGGTGTGGCCGGACGGGGCGAGCAGCCGGCGGCGACGCCGGGCTCGCCGGGCCCGCCCCGCGCCGCCGGGCAGCGGTCCGCTCCCGGCGTCGTGGGGGTCGCTGGCCGGGTTGGTGGGCGCCCGACCCCGGCCCGCCCACCTGGCCGCGGCCGCCGTCGGCTGGGGGCTCCTCTCCGCCGCGGTCAGCCGACCCGTGATCGGGGTGATCGCGGCGGTGGCGGTCGCGGCCGGGTGCTGGTGGTCCTGGGGGCGCCTGGCGGTCCGGGTCGCCACGGTCGGGGCCCTGCTGGCGGTGGGGGTCTACGTCGTCGTGCAGCAGCAGCGCCATCGCTACCTCCCGGCGATCGACTGGCCGGCCGACCTGAGCTCGGCCAACGACCTGGCCTGGCTGGGTATCACCCTCCTCGGCGCCGACGTGGTGGTGGGTGCCATCCGGTCCCGGCTCGGCGTGGCGTCTACGCTCGGGCCGGGCGATGGTCGAATGAGAAGGGCACCGCAGTGATCACAACCGCTTCGGCGGCCGGGGGCGGCCAGGTGGCGGTCGGGGTCGCCGTCGCGGTGGCGTCGGCCGCGCTCTACGACGCCGGCTACATCCTGGAGAAGCAGGCCCTCGCCGTTCTGCCCGCATTGACGGGGCAGCCGCTGCGGCTGCTCCGGGTCGTCCTAGGGTCCCGGCGCTGGTTGGCCGGCTTCATCGCCATGCTCGCCGGTCTGGGCCTGCAGGTCCTGGCCCTGACGCTGGCGCCGGTGACGGTGGTGCAGCCCGTGCTCGCGGCCGGCGTTCTGGCCCTGGTCGTCGCCGGTCGGGCGGTGCTGGGGGAGCGGCTGGGGCCTCGGGAGCGGGCCACGGTAGCGCTGGTCCTCGCCGCGGTAGTGGCCATCGCGGTGTCCGCCGGCCCGGGGGCTGACCTGGCCCGGTCCGCGCCGGGCGGGCGCTTCGCGGCCATGGTCGGCATCGTGGCCGCCCTGGCCGCCGGCGCGGCGTGGGTCGCCGTCCGGGCCACCGGCCGGGACCTGGGCGGCCGGCGGGACGCCGTCGTCTTGAGCATCGCGGCGGGCCTGTTCTACGGCGTCGGCGCCCTGGCCGAGAAGGCGGTGGCCACCCGGCTGGTGGGCCACGGGGTCCTGGACGGGGCCGAGTCGGCCCTGGCCACTCCCTACCCGTGGGTGTTCGTCGCCGTCACCTTCTGCGGCCTGCTGGTCTTCCAGGTGGGGTTGCAGCGCCAGCCGGCGTCCCTGCTCGTCCCGCTGGCCAACGTCATCTCCAGCGGCTGCGCGCTGGTGGGCGCGTCGGTCGTGTTCGGTGAGCTGCTGGTGCCGGCCGGGTGGTGGTCGTTGCCCCGGTGGGCCGGGTTCGCGGCGGTGGTCGCCGCGGTCGGCGTCCTCGGCGCCGAGACCGCCCCACGCGGCGCGCCCGTCCCGGTCTGACGCCTCCTTCGTACCACCCGTTTCACCGTCCGGTGCTGATCACCGATTGATCGGATCGGTTGCGCTTCGCACCAACCCGATGAGAGCCGCCTCGCCGGCCTGGTTGGGATGGAGGCCGTCGGGAGTAAACCAGTTCCCAGTCACACTTTGGGCGAGATGGTGTGCGGCGGACAGAGTGGCCCAGTCGGCGACGACGACGCGATGGCCCTGTGCCCCCGCTGCGGCTGTCCAGATGATGGAGTCGACGAGTTGCGCCTCTCGCTGGTAACGCACGCCACCGCCGTAGAGAGTGGTGGGAAAGGTCGGGACGGTGACCAGCACCGTAGGGAGGCCGAGTCGGGCGCTCTGGGCGAGGAGTTCGTTGATGTTCGCGGCCACGGCGGCGCGAATTGGACAAGCTGAGGCTTCCGCAGGACGTCCACGAACGTCGCCCGGAGCGAGTCGTTGGCCCCCAAGCTCGACGACGAGAGCAGGCGGAGGGGTCCCGGCTGTCCAGGCCCCGAGCGAGCCCCATGGCCCATGACCCTCGGATGATCGATATCGGCCAGGACGGGGCGGACGCCCCCCAGCCGAACCCGCTTTCCGCGGTGATGAGCCAGCTTCGGGCGTAGGCCTCCGGCGATGGGACCGTCGGCAGGCGACTTTGAATTCTCGCGAACACGCTGTCACCGATCACCGCAACTGATGGCGGCGCGCCACTCCCCGAAAGGACCAGGGAGCATTCGTGGTCGGGGTGACAGGAGATTGGCGCTGGCTGCACTGGCTCGGATCGTCGACAGTTGCCGCGACCGATGACGACACCTGCTTCACATCACCGTCCGAGGCAACCCACCACAGTGTCCAGGGCCGGCTGTCGACATCGGAGCCTCCCGTTGGCTCCTTGGGCTCGCTGTCCCGCCCGAAGCAGCTGGATCTGAAGCGGATGACCCTTCCACAAAGTGGATCGGTACGGGCTGTCCATTGCACATTCCGGGCGCCTGGCGGGCCTTCCTCACAGCGGGCGGTTCGGGTGACCGCAACGCCGTTCGCCTGAGTGCCGGCGGTGCTGAGCGGGGCGAACCAGTAGATCGATACCACGAGGGCGCATGCCGCAGCGGCGCCGACGATGACAAGGTAGAGCTTCCGGATGTCACGTACCGGGCTGAGTATCCGGTGCGGAGCACACTGTTCACGACCTCCAGAATGACGCATTAGGGTTCGGGCCTTCCTGCCCCGCGGAAATGGGCGGCTCCCAGCGCCACGATTTGCGGGAGAAGCAGGGGCCGCAGCCATTCACCCCCGGCTACGGACAGGTGCTCGTTGTCTGAGTCCCGGACCCGAACGCCGTCGAGGTAGGAGACGTAGTGGCCGTCTGGGTCGAGGATCCGGTTGAGGTCCACCACCGACGCCTGGTCCTGGTGAGCGGCGACGGCGACCCTGACGTCGTGATTGAAGGCGTCGGTGCGGCTGGGCACGTTCATGTCCCAGGGTGACCCGTTGGGTTGGTCCGTGGTCTGGGCGATGTAGGGTAGCGTGAGAAGCGCCACCCTGGCCCCGCCCGACGACAGGACGTCGATGACCTGGCCGATCTCGGCTTCGAGGTGGGCGTCGAAGTCCGGACGGCCGACGTGGGTCCACCTCCCCTGGTACCGGCGGTCGATCGTCTCCCAACGTCCCAGCAGGACGACGACCACATCGGGATCCGTCTGACTGATTAGGCGGGCCCATGCGGACCGCCATTGCGGACATCCCTGCGCGGCCTGCGAGACGGTCCCCATGACATTGACCATGGTCTGTGGGTCAAGATCGCAACCGAGGGCACCGCCATTGTCGATGGTGACGGCCCAGGATCGAGAGTCGACGCTCATCCCCTCGCCGAGGGTCACGGCGAGGGAGTCGCCGACGAGAAGGGCGCGCTCGGGATGCGATGCGCTCGCCCCGCTGGGCGCGAGATAGCCCGGAGCCGGGGGTGAGGGGAGTACCGACCCGGTTGCCGTGGAACCGTCGGGGGTGGTGACCACTACCAGGCCGATGAAGAGACCCAGCACCGCGGTTGCGGCGCCTGCCCGCAGGGTCATCCGGTGGAGGCGGACCGGCGGGTGCGCGGTCCGGCCCAGCACCGGCCGCTCGAGGTACCGGTAGGAAAGCCCGGCGGCAGCGAAGGTGACCGCGAACCGAAGCGCCAAGAGCGCGTACCCGCTCGTGCCCGTCCGGGACGTATCGAGGGCCAGGAAAACCGGCCAGTGGTACAGGTACAGCCCGTATGAGATCCGGCCGACGTACCGCAGCGGCCGCCACGACAGGGCCCGGCTGAGTGGATCGGCCGGCCGCCGGACGACCAGCATGATGACGACCGCGGTTGCCAGCGCGACCGCCAGAAACTCTCCCTCGTAGAGGGACGGTGACCGGCCGTCGACGGAGTGCAGACAGAATCCGAGAAAAGCGGCGGCCAGAACGCCCGCCGCAGCCAGCACCCCCCGGTTGGCCAGGGTCCCCCGGTGGGCCAGGGTCCCCCGGTGGGCCAACGCCCTCCCCGGTACCGGCACACCGCTGCCCCTACGTCGGGTCGCATCCGAAGAGTGAGCCGAAAACGGCGGTGCCAGCACGGCGAGCGCGGCGCCCACCATGATGGCCTGGCTCCGCGTGTCGGTCCCGTAGTAGAGGCGATCGACCGAGGATCCCGTCAGGTACAGGATGGCGCACAGGGAGGCGGAGGCGGCCGCCAGGATCCCCGCGACCCATCCCAGCGCCCCGCGCCCCCTACGGTTCAGCACGAAGAGGGCGACCAAGGGCCAAACCAGGTAGAACTGCTCCTCGACCGCGAGGGACCAGGTGTGAAGCAGCGGAGACGGTGCCCCGAAGCGGATGAAGTAGTTCTGCCCGGCGAGGATGTAGTGCCAGTTCGCCCCATAGAGGAGCGTCGAGAGAGCATCGCTTCGAAGCTGCTTCGGCACCAGGTCGCCGCCGGCCCACCTAGCGTACAGACAGACCCCGGCGAGGAGGACGAGCAGCCCGGGAAGCAACCGACGGGCCCTCCTGGCCCAGAAGCGGCGGAGGGCGATTCCGCCCGTCCGAGCATGTTCGCCAGCTAGCAGCGATGTGACCAGGTAGCCCGACAGTACGAAGAACACGTCGACTCCGAGGAGTCCACCTCGCGCCCATGCCAGCCCGGCGTGGAACGCCATCACCGCCAGGACCGCGACTCCCCTCAGCCCGTCGAGCCCCGGAACCACGCGCCGGTTGACGGGGCTGTCTGGGCGTGGCCCTGGCAACCTGTTCAGCCCGACGGTCGTCTCGGAACTCATCAGAGAACTGTTGGATACACCCCTACCGGCTCAGAGGGGCGGCCCCTCGGCCTACGTGGCCGATCGCCCGACCATACAAGACCAGGCGGAACCGAGTGATGACCGCCGGCCGCCCCTCAAGACCCGATCGGCAAGCCGCCTAAAGTGGCTGCCCGTGAGGGGAAGGGGGACGGCGCGGGCGGCAAACGGTGGTGGCCGTGGATCACGGTCTGGACCTTGGTTGGGACGATCATCAGGGTAGCTACCGTTATCGGCCGCCCCCACCGGGTCGCCGGGGGTGACGCTGTCCTTTTACCACAACGCGGCCAATCTCCTGGTGGGCGGAAAGGGGTTCATCGACCCCTTGCTGTACTACGGATACCTCGGGCAAGAACCGCACCGTATCGTTCAGAGCGCCTCGTTTCCCCCCGGGTTCGTGTTCGTCCTGGCCGCCGCTTCGCTCGTCGGGTTCAAGAGTTTTTTCGCCCATCGCATCTGGTGTTGCTTGATCGGGGCGGCGGCCATCGCGATCTGTGGCCTCGTCGGTCGGGAGATAGCCGGCCGGCGAGTGGGCTTGATCGCAGCCTGCCTGGTCGCCATCTATCCGAACATCTGGATGAGCGACGAACTCGGACTGTCGGAGACGTTGACGCCACTGCTGGTGGCCGCTGTTCTGCTCGCCGCCTACCGCTTCTGGAAGGATCCGGGTTGGCGGACGGTGGCGTGGTTCGGGGCCTCGATCGGGGTGGCAGCCATGGCTCGCGATGAGCTCTCTCTGCTCGGTCTGTTCGCGCTCGTGCCGATGGTGTTGTGGACCAGGGTCGAGTGGAGACGCCGGTCTGTCTATGTCGCGGTTGGCACCCTTTCGGCCCTCGTAGTGATCGCGCCCTGGGTCGGTTACAACATGAGCCGCTTTCAGAAGCCTGTTTTCATCAGTACCGGATTGGGTGTGACCCTGGCCTCGGCCAACTGCTCGGAAACTTACCGCGGCGCTTTCGAGGGGTACTGGTCGTGGGAATGTGCCCTCAGAGCTCCGTCCAACCCGAAAGGCGACGAATCCGTTCAGGGATCCTTGGCCCAGCACTACGCCATGCAGATCATCCAAGCCAACTCGAACCGGATCATTCCCGTCGAATTGGCCGTCTCGGCCGGGCTTTCGGCTTCTTCCGTCCCCTTCAGCAGATCCGTCTCGACGCGGCCGTCGAGACGCGGCCCTATCACTGGGCGCTCGCGGGACTCGTGATGTATTACGCGCTTCTCGCGCTGTCGGTTCCCGGAGCGGTCCTGCTGAGGCGCCGCAAGGTTCCCGTCACACCACTCGTGGCCGTGGGGCTCACGGTCGTCGTCTCGGTCACCCTCACCTTCGGGACCACCAGATACCGGAGCCCGTTCGAGATCTCCCTCATCTTGCTGGGTTCGGTGACCCTCGGGCTACTCTGGGACCGATCGCGCGGGTTGACCAGGACGATCGGACCTCGGTGGTTGGCGTAAAGGGTGGAGTGAGCGGTTCTACCCTGTCGGACCCGAGCGATCATGGTGGCGACGAGTCGGCGCCGCTGCGAATGCCGGGTGCCCAGGGGCTGGGGGAGCGGACTGGTGGACGTGGATACTGACCTGTTGGTGGTCATCCCGGCTTTCAACGAGGCGTCCACGGTCGCCACGGTGGTGGCGGAGGTGCTCGAGTCGGCCCCAAAGGCCCACGTGCTCGTGGTGGATGACGCTTCCACCGATGCTACCGGACCGATGGCGCGCCGGGCCGGAGCCAGCGTGATCACCAACGTCTTCAACCTCGGCGTGGGCGGCGCCATGCGGGTCGGGTTCCGTTACGCTGTCGAACACGACTTCCAGGTGGTGGTGCAGGTCGACGCGGACGGCCAGCACGACGCTCGGGACCTGGAGCGGCTGCTCGAAGCCGTGCGCGACGTTCCCGAGCCGATGGTCGTCATCGGTGCGCGCTTTGCCGGCTCCGGTGACTATGATGCGCCGCGCTCCCGCCGGTGGGCTATGCGCCTGCTGGCCTGGTATCTCTCGAGGATGACCCATGTGCGTCTGACCGATGTGACGTCGGGTTTTCGTGCTCACAATCGGGCTGCCGTCGAACTGTTCGCGCGGACGTACCCGGCAGATTACCTGGCCGATACCGTCGAGTCGCTGGTCGTTGCCACTGAGGCGGGGGGAATCGTGCAGCAAGTTCCCGTCGCCATGCGGCTGCGAAACGGTGGCGTCCCCAGTCAATCGTCGTTCCGGTCGTCTATATATCTCGCCCGTGTTGCCCTGATGCTGGCCCTGGCTCTGTTCCGGCACCGGTCGGCCCGGCCCACGACCTCGGAGGTGTCCTCATGAGTGGAGTTCACATAGTTGTCCTAGTAAGCGCGATAACCACCCTGTCGGTGATCGTCGAGCTCTCCCGGCGCCGCCAGCTCCGGGAGAAGTACGCCTTCTTGTGGCTTGGAGTGAGCGTATTCGTAGCCGTCGTGGCCATCGCCCCCGGCCTCTTCAATTGGCTGGCGCACGCGTTGGGCGTGATCAACCCACCGGACCTGTTGACCGTCGGGGCTGCCCTGTTCCTGCTCGTCGTGTGCGTCTATCCGAGTTGGGAGCTGGGGCGAATGGAGGACAAGACCCGTCTGCTGGCCGAGGAGGTTGCCCTGCTCCGCCATGAGATGGAACGAGCGTGTGTCGTTGACGCCCCCCACTCGTCTGGTTCCTAGGCGATTGCACTCCACGGATGGCTCAGAGGGTGCGGTTACCGATCCTCGGAGCTGCCTGTCGGCGGGCGTCCGTGGCGAGCACGCTCAGGGTACCAAGTGCGGTCCGATCCCAGCTGAGTAAGGCGGCTCGCTGGCGGGCGCCTACCTCGAGCCGCCGGCGGACGATGGCATTGCTGAGGACCATGTCCAACGCCGCTTCCATGTCCGGGCCCGGTTCGGCCAGCAGGCCGCTGTTGCCGTCGTCGATGGCATCGAGGTGGCCGTCGATCGGGCTGGCCACGGCCGGGGTCCCGCACGCCGCGGCCTCGGTGATGGTGAGCCCCCATCCTTCATACGCTGATGTCGACAGGACGGCCCAAGCCCGGCGGTACAAGTCGAGCACGGTCTCGTCGTCGACCCGGCCGGGCAAGAGGAGCCACTCTTGAGCCGCATGGGCCACCACCAGGCCCTCGAGCCGGCGCCGTTCCGAACCCTCCCCAGCGATGACGGCGCGGAGGTTCGGATGGCGGCGCCGGACCCGCACGAGGACCTCGACCAGCTGGTCGAAACGCTTGTAGGGCACCAGCCGCCCCACCGCCACCACCAGCGGTGTTTTGTCGACGTGTCCGCCAGGCCGGAATCGGTCGTCGACCCCGGGCGGCACGACCGACACCGAGGACGGCTCCAGCGGCAGCGTCTCCAGAATCGTCCGGCGAGACGACTCCGAGAGGGTCACGATCGGCGTACCCGCGTAGAACGGGGGCGCCAGCCGTCGCTCGATCACCTTGCCCAACCGGGCCAGATGGCGCGGCAGGACCAGATCCCACATGCCGTCATGTACATGGTGGAGGAATACCACCCGGGGGTGGCGTGCCCACAGCGGCGAAAGGAAAGGCATCCCGTTCCAGATCTCCACCACCCCATCGGGGCGGGCCCGCCGCCGGCGCAGGCCGGCAGCTACCGCGACCGGGAAGATCAGGTAGCGCCCGGCCGGGCGGCTGGTGTGGTAACCGTCTCGTTCTGCCGACCGGGGGGCGCCGGGAGCCCGTGACGTCGTGAGGTGGACGTCGATCCCGACCGCAGACCAGCGCTCGGCGATACGGGCAGCATGTACCTCCGACCCGCCGGCCTCGGGGTGATCCAGGTCCCGCCAGGCCACGATTTCGATGTGACGGAGCCCGGCGTTGGCGGCCAGGATCGCCAGTCGTTGTTCGGGGTGGCTGGGTCCGATCTCGAGGTCCCCGGCTGCAGACCCGCTGCCGTGTTGCCGGGCTCGGACCTGGCTCCGACGGTGGCCGGTCGCGACTGGCCCGGAGCCGCGACCGCCCCGTCCGCGTCCTCCATGCCCTTCACGGCTGGCTGACCAAGGGTGGCGGGATCCACCGGCCCAGCGGGAGCGGGAGACGAATGGCGGACCGGGTGGACCAGGTGGACCGGGTCGGTGGCCTCGGTACGGGTGGCGGGGCCCCGGCGGACCGGCCGGGCCGATCGGGCGAGTTGACGCAGCCAGCTGAGGGTGAGGGTGCGCCGCAGGATCGGCCGCTCCACTAGCAGGTAGCTGAGGGTCGCAGCCAGGACGGCGCCGGCCGTCACGAAGGTGACCAGCTGCCACGGGGCCATCGTGAAGAGCGGGTCTCTGGTCCAGCGGAGGAACAGCTCGATCCAGGACTCGTCACAGATAGATGCCGTACGAGACGACGCCGAGGAGCGCGACCGGTCGAGCCCGCAGGAGGCCGCGAACCACGCCACGATCCTGCGGACCGAAGACCGCCGGCAGCACGACGAAGAAGGCGAAGAGGCCATACAGGGTCTGGCGGGCGAGGCTCACTCCCGAGCGGCGACGGAGTGACCGGCGTAAGCGGCAGGCCGAGGTTGGACACTCCAAGAAAGCACGGCCGCCATCGCCCAGCTGGCGTAGGGGACAGCCGGATGCCAGAGCAAGGCGGGCCGGCGGTCCGTCGCCCCGAGCCAGGCGGAGACCACGGCCAGGAGCATTCCCAGGGCGAACAAGTCCAGGTAGGCCGGGAGCCAGTTGGGCATGATGGTGGCTAGGGCGCTGTGGTGCTGGAGCGGCCAGATCCGGAATCCGAAGCTGACCGCGACCAGGGTCAGCAGACCGAGGAGCTCGGCCCGGAGCTGATGTCGAGGCGGGCGGTGGCCATGTCGACGCCGCGATCCACGCCGCGGACAACGGCAGCATCAAATAGAACGTCATCTCCGTGCACAGCGACCAGGCCTGGGTGATGCCGCTGAGCACGTGGTGAGCTGAGTAGATCTGAGCGAAACCCATGTAGATGACGACCGAACCCCACCCGGTGACGGACGGTATCGGCGTGCAGGACGTAGGTGATGACGAGGAACGCCAGCCAGTAGGCGGGAACGATTCGTCGGAGCCGCCTGGCCCAGAACTGTCGGGTCGGCGGCGCCAGCCTCATCGCGGAAGTGGGCGACGGCGAAGGGCCGGTAGAGCAGGAAAGCCGGATATGACGAAGAAGACCGAGACCCCGATCTCCATGCGGGCGGCATATCGACCGAGTCCGCGGCGGCGGTGAAGCCCGACACGAAAGCCGTGTGCACTCCGATGACCAACGGCGGCGAGAGCCCGGAGACCGTCGAAGCACGGGAAGCGGGTGCCGTCTGGAGCCGGTCGTTTGTCGCTGGTCCTGATGGAAGAGTCCCCCGATGATGGCGCCGTGCGCGGTCGTCACCGGGCAGCGTAATGGAGGCTCCCGGATCATGGCCAGTCCGGGGATATGAGCGATGGGCGCGGCTAGGCGCGGGCCAGCCCCGACTCCGGCTGGTCAGCCGCCGACGGGCCGGGCGGTAGCCCGCCGGCCGGGGAGCTTGACCACCTCGATGGCGTTCGGCAGCTGCTCCTTGATGGAGCTGTCGTGGGTGACGACCAGGATCTGGCGGAACCGGCCCCGCAGCCGCTCGAGGGCCAGCAGCATGCGAGCCTTGCGGTCCTCGTCGAGCGGCCCGAACACCTCGTCGAGCACCAACAGCCCCACCGAGCCGCCGGACTGGAAGTGGATGTGCTCGCTGATGGCCACCCGCAGGGCCAGGTTGGCCAGGTCGATCTCCGAGCCGGAGAAGCGGTCCAGTCCGTAGACCTTGCCGGCGTCGCTGATCTGCAGCTCGTAGGTTTCCGGGTCGACCTGCAGCTCGTCGTACTCGTGGTCGGTGAGCTCGGCGAACAGCTCGGCGGCCTGCACCGCCAGCCGCGGCCCGACCGAGGCCACCACCGTGTTGCGGAATTCGGCCAGGAGGTCGGCGACCCGGGACAGGTGGCGGGCGTCCGACTCGAGCTGGGCCAACCTGGCGTGTTGCTGCTCGGCGTCGGCCAGCCGGGTGGCGGTGGCCTCGTACTTGGCCCGCTCGCCGGCGGCCGCGATGGCGGCGTCCTGGGCTTGCCGGCCGGCGGTGTCACTGGCGTCGAGGGCGTCGGCGTGGACGGCGGCGGCCCGGTCCAGGGCGCCGGTGTCGAACGCCAGGGCTCGGACCTTGTCGCGGAGGGTCTGGACCCGGTCGGTGGCCAGCGCCAGGCGCTCCTGCTGGGTGGCCAGGGCGGCCTCCAGGACGGGTCGGCGTTCGAGGCGGACCCGGAGGCGCTCGGCCGAGGCTTGGGCGGCGCGCGCTGGCGATCCACCCCCGCCCGCAGGTCGGCCAACTCGCGGGCCAGCGTGTCCGCCTCCGGAACCGCGGCGGCGGAGGGGCCGGTGCGGCCCGCCCGATCCGGAGCCTGAGCCACCACGCTCGCCCAGGCCTGGCGGGCGGCGGCGACGAGCTCCTGGTGGCGCCGGTCGGCCTGCTCCCACTGGCTGCGGGCGGCCCGGGCCGACTCGGCCGCGGCCGCCACCTCGGCCCGTCGGGTCTCGGCTCCCCGGGCCAGGCGGCGGGCCTGGGTGACCTGATCGGTGAGACCCGCCCGGCGGAACCGGGCCTCGGCCAGCTCGTCGGCCCGGTGGGCCTGGACCTGCTCGAAGGCGTCGCCGAGGGCCTGCCCGCACACCGGGCAGTCGGCCGCACCGTCGAGGGTCGCCGAACGGGCCGCCGCCTGTTGGGCCCGATCGAGGTCGGCGGCAGCCGCCTGGGCCAGGGCCTCCAGGCCGGCCAACCGCTGGCCGGTGGCCACCGCCTCCGCCCGCGCCGTCTCGAGCTGGGCGTCGTCGACGACTGCCGGCTCGGCCGGCACCACCACCCGCGCCACCTCGGCGGCCGCACTCGCCGCGGCGGCCAGCGCCTCCAGCAGCCGCTCGTTGGCCTCCAGGCCGAGGGCGGCCTGCTCCAACCCGGTGAGCTCGTCGGCGGCGGCCCGGAGGGCGTCGAGCTCGGTCTGGGATTCGGTCACCGTCTGCGCCACGGTGTCGAGCTCCTGCCGGGCGTGGCGACCTTCGACGACCAGGGTGTCGTACTCCTGCCGGCGCCGGTCGAGGGCCGCCATGTCCGCGGCCGCGGCCTGGAGGCGCTCTTGGGCGACGGCGGCCGCCTGCTGGGCGGCGTCGGCCTGCACCGAGACCGCGGCGGCACGCGCCTCCGCGTCCGCGGCCTCGACCCGCAGGACGTCGATATCGGGCAGCATCCGCCGGGCCTGGTCATGGCCGGCCGTGGTGAGGCGGGCGTCCCTGCGGGCGGCGTCGCGTGCCCCGTCGAGGGGGGTGATCCCGAGCAGCCGCAGGACCAGGCGCAGTCGGTCGGCGGGGGAGCGGTCGGAGAAGGCGGCCAGCTGCCGCTGCTCTGCGAAGACCGAAGCCCGAAACGACCCGTCGTCCATGCCGAGCACCGACTCGATGTACCGGGCCGCGTCGCGGACCCCCTCCGACATGACCAGCCCGTCGCAACGGGCTTCTAGCCGGGGCGCGGCATTGATCCCGCTGAGGGTGCGCCGGACCAGATACAGGTGGCCCTCGTGCTCGAACTCCACCTCGGTGACGCAGTCGCCGCCGACGCCGGCGCTGCGGATCAGGTCCTTGGTGGTGCGGGCCTTGCCCCACAGGGTCCAGAGGATGGCCTCGAGCAACGTCGACTTGCCGGCTCCGTTGGGTCCGTAGATGCCGACCAGGCCGGGGGGCAGCGGCAGGTCCAGCTCGTCCTCGTAGACCCGGAAGTTGCGCAGGTACAGGCGGGTGATCAGCACGACGCCGCCCCCATCAGGCCGGTCCCCCCGGCTCCCCGGCGGCTTCGATGGCCGCCCCGATGTAGTCGTGGCCGAGGGCCTGGACCCGGGCGCGGTCGAGACCGGTGAGGTCCTGCCCTTCGAGGTAGCCGTCCCACTGGCCGCTGAGGTTGGTCATCGACGGCAACTCGGCGTGCATGGTCGTCGTCAGGAATTGCGGCTCGAGCTTGAGCAGCAGGGCCGCGCTGGCGGCGTCGCGCACGGCCTGCATGTCGAGCAGCCGGTACACCTCGGGATCGACGTTCTCGAGGTACAGCCGGGCGACCGCGCCGGCCGGGGCCGATGCGGCCCGCTCCATGATCCGGTCCTGGAGCTCGCTGGGGGACAAGCCGAGGGCGAAGACCGCCTCCAGGGTGACGAGTGGCCGCAGCCCGCCGAGCGGGACGTGGCGGCACTCACCGGTGTCGGTGTCGAGGACCACGATCCCCTTGGCCCGGTCCGGGTCGTCCGCGAAGTTGAACGTGTCCGTCGACCCCGCGTACCACATCCGCTCGGTCACCCGGGCGAAGGTGTGGTAGTGCCCGAGCAGGACCAGGTCAGACTGCAAGCGGCCCGCGTCCACTTCCAACTCGTTGATGTCGGCGTGCCGGGGCTGCAGCTGCGTCAAGCGGGGGTGGGTGATCAGCAGGTTGGTGACGCCGGCCTGGCGCTGCCGGGCCGCCTCGTCCAGGGCCGCCAACGCGGCCTCGACGTTGAGCATCTGGGGCACCGCGTGCACGACCAGGCCGGCCAGGTCGAAGCGCTCGTAGGCCAGGCGGTGGGCGAAGTGCATCTCGGGGAAGCTGTCGGCCAACGCCGAGTAAGGGCTGCCGGTGCCGGGCAGCCGGGGGGTGTCGTGGTTGCCGCTGATCACCACCGCCGGCACCCCGTGCTCCCGGATGCGGGCCAACGCCCGCTGGGCGACCCGGAACGACCGGTACGTGGGCCGCGGATGGTCGAACACGTCCCCGAGCCAGATGACCAGGTCCGGCTGCTGGGCCAGCGCCAGGGCGACGGCCGCCTCGAAGGCCCGCTCGAAGTCGAACTCCCGCTGGTTGACCCCCGCCTCGGTGGTGAACGGATAGTAGGAGCGGCCCAGATGGGCGTCGCCGATGGCAGCCACTCGCATGGGACCAGCAAACCAGAGTGATGGGACGAATACCAAGGATGTGGTTTATCCTCGCCGGATGGGCAATCTGGCCGGCACCTCCGCGGCAGCCGGCTACCGCGCCGCCCGGGCCCAGCGCCGCCGGGGCCTGGCGGCGGGCGCCGCCCTGCTGACGGTCGCCGGGGTCGCGGGGTGGGCCGGCGCGCAGGTCATGGGCCCGGCGCGCCCGGCCCTCGCTGCCGGCGCCGCGGTCTGCCTCCTCGGGGCCTGGCTCGCCCGGCCCCGCCCGGACCCCGAACGGTGGCTGCGGGGCGCCGCTGGCGAGGTGGCCACCGCCCTGCGCCTCGATCGGCTGCCCGCCCGGCGCTGGGTGGTGCGTCACGACCTGCCGATCCCGGGCAGCCGGGCCAACGTCGACCACCTGCTGATCGGGCCCACCGGGGTGTGGGTCATCGACACCAAGACGACCCGGGCGTCGATCCGGGCCCGCTGGCGGACGGTCCGCTTCGGCGACCGGCGCCTCGACAGCGGCCCGGTGCAGTGGGAGGCCGAGGTGGTGGCCGACCGCCTGGATGTCGAGGTGCGCCCCCTGATCGTGGTGCACGGAGCGGGGCTGCGCCGGCGGGGCGGTCGGGCCGGCCGGGTGCGGGTGCTGCCGGTGGACCGCCTGCTCCACCACGTGCGCCGGGGCCGGCGGCGGCTCGCCCGGGACCAGGTGGCGGCGCTGGCCGACCGGATGGACCAGGTCTTTTCCCCGGAAAAAGTGCCCGCCCGTCGTGGCTGACCTCCCGACCGGCCCGGACCGGGGGGCCGAGCCCACCCCGGCGGCCACGGTGGTGCCGCTGCGGGACGGCGACGACGGGCTCGAGGTCCTGCTGCTGCGCCGCAACGACCGGGGTTCGTTCGGCGGCATGTGGGTGTTCCCCGGCGGGAAAGTCGACGCCTCCGACCGGGACAAAGACTCGGAGATCGCCACCGCCCGTCGGGCCGCCGTGCGGGAGGCCGCCGAGGAGGCCGGGCTGACCCTGGACGAGGCCCGGCTGGTGCCGCTGTCCTGGTGGTTGCCGCCGCCCGAGGCGCCCCGCCGGTTCGCCACCTGGTTCTTCCTGGCGCCGGCCGGGGACCAGCAGCCCGTAGTGGTCGACGACGACGAGATCCACGAGTACCGGTGGCTGCGGCCGGCGGCGGCCATGGCGGCCCGCCAGACCGGCGACATCGCCCTGGCCCCGCCGACGTTCACCACCCTGTGGTGGCTGGCCCAGCACGACCGGGCCGAGGCCGCGTTGGCGGCGGCCGCGGGGCGCCCGCCCGAACGGTTCCGGACCCACATGGCGCTCGGTCCCGACGGGCAATTGCTGGCCACCGTGTGGGACGGCGACGCCGGTTACGCGGACGGCGATCTGGAGCGGCCCGGTCCCCGCCGGCGCCTGTGGCTGGACTCGACCAGTTGGCGGGTGGAGATCTCGTAACCTCGCTCGCCGTGACCCTCGCCCGTCCCTTGCGGTTTGATCCCATCGCCGAGGCTCGCCGGCAGTGGCGGGCGCACGGCTGGACCGACGCCGCGGACGGGATGGCCGCCGTCACGTCGGTGTTCCGGGCCCAGCAGATCTACCTGGCCCGCATCGACCGGGTGTTGCGACCGCTCGGGCTGACCTTCGCCCGGTATGAGGTGCTGATGCTGCTGCTGTTCAGCCGGGCCGGCGCCCTTCCGCTCAGCAAGGTCGGGGCTCGGCTGCAGGTGCACCCGACCAGCGTGACCAACGCCGTCAACCGACTCGAGCAGCAGGGCCTCATCACCCGGGTGCCGCACCCCGTCGATCGGCGTACCACGCTGGCCGAGATCACCGCGGCCGGGCGGGCGGTGGCGGCCAAGGCGACCGATGCAGTCAACCAGGAGGTGTTCACCGACCCCGGCCTGGACCACGACGGCGTCGGCGTGCTGGTGGAGATGCTCCGGCGGCTCCGGCTGGACGCCGGCGACTTCGAGGGCGCCTGACCGCTTCGGCCGGGCTGCTCAGGCCGGCACCCAGCTGCCGTGGAAGCCGTGGGGGACCCGGGCGGGAGGTGGGCAGCCGCGACGGTCTCGAGGGTGCCGGCGTCGAGCAGCAGCAAGTCGCTGCGGTCCGACTCCCGGTCGTACACGAAGCCCATGAGCACCCCCTCGTCCTCGCCGGCATCGGGCCCGGACGGCACGAACACAAACTCGTCGGCTGCGTGTCCCGCACCAAACGACCGGCTCTCGCTCCGCCCCGAGGCCAGGTCGTGCTTGATGAGCTGGTGCGTGACGCCCCCGACTTCGGCGTCGCCCGCTTCGAACCCGACGCAATACCCGTAGCGGTGCCGGCGCCCCACCAGGCGCTCGTCCACCCGGGGGAACTCCTGGCCGTGATCGTCGAGGCGCTCCTCCAGGACCTTGCCGGCGGACAGGTCGACGGTCCACCGGTCGAGGGTGGGCGCCCCCTCGCTCGGCCCGCGGTGCTCGGTGGCGAACATCTTGGGGTGGCGGGCCACGTCGAGCACGATCCGGTCGTCCTCGTCGTAGGCGTTGAGCGGATGGAAGACGTAGCACGGCTCCACCGCAAACCAGCGCACGTCGGCGGACCCGCCCTCACGCGGCATGACGCCGATCCGGGCCGGGTAGTCGGGGTTCCACGAGTACGGCAGGACGGCCTCGGGGGCGCGCCCGACGGAAAGCGCACCCATCCAGTCCGGGATGCGCCGCCGCCCGACGGTGCGGGCCATCAGCCGCTCGGTGGCCCTGGCGAGGGGGCGTGGGGCCAAAGTGGCCGCCTTGTGGGCGTCGAAGGTCACCGGCAGGTCGAAGATCACCACGTGCCGCTCGGTGAGGGAGAAGCTGTGCATCATCGGGCTGCCCCCGACCTCGATGTCGACTGACCGCCGGACCCGGCCCGAGGGATCGACGACGGAGTACTCGACCCGGTTGCCCCAACCGAAGTAGTAGGACACCGCGTGCAGCTCCTTGGTGGTCGGATCGAGGAGCGGGTGGGCGGTGTAGCCGCCGCGCAGGGTGCCGCCGAAGTCGTAGGGCCCGACCGTCGCCAACTCGTCGTCGAGCTCGTAGGGCCGCGGCCCGGCCTCCACCAAGGCCAGCGTGCGCCCGGCGTGGCCGATGACATGGGTATTGGCCGCGAAATCGAAGCCGGCGTGCACCGGTCCGGACCGGACTGCTTCCCCCAGGGCCCGGGCCACGGAGCGGGAGCGGACGTACCGGTTCCGGTACCACTCCACCCGACCGTCGCGGATCCGCAGTCCGTGCACCATCCCGGTCCCGAGGAACCAGTGGTACGTGGCCGGATCGGGCGTCCCGATCGGGTTGGGGCCATTGCGCAAGTAGCGACCGTCCAGATAGTCGGGAATGGTGCCCGACGTCGGGACGTCGGTGACGGTGCGCTCTTCCGCCACCGGGGCGAAGGGGCCTTCGAGATAGGGGTTGTGGGCGGTCGTGCTCATGGGGTCGTCCTCTCCGCGGGACCGTGGCATAACGCTGCTATAGGTAATCCATAGCAGTGCTATGGCATAATGTCAACCATGAGCCCGAAGGTCGCCGATCCCTCGCTCCGCATGGCGTTGCTCGAAGCCGCCGCCCGCCTGGTGGCGGACGAGGGCCGTTCGGGGCTGACCCTGCGCCGGCTCGCCGGCGAGGTGGGCACGTCCACCATGGCGATCTACACCCACTTCGGCGGCATGGACGAGCTGCGCCGAGAAGTGCGCCGCGAGGGGTTCGCCCGCCTGCGCGCCCACCTCGACGCGGTCCGCGAGACCGACGACCCGGTTGCCGATCTGGCCGTGCTGGGGTCGGCGTACTACGTCAGCGCCACCGCGAATCCCAACCTGTACCGGGCCATGTTTCTGGACGGCCCGCTCGACGAGGAGGATCTCGGCACCGGGCTCGACACCTTCCTGCACCTGGTGCACGGGGTGGCGCGCTGTGTAGCGGCTGGTCGGCTGCCCCGCGCCGATCCGGCCGATGCCGCCGAGTTGGCCGTGGAGCTGTGGGCCCTCGAGCACGGCCTGGTGACCCTGCAACTGGCCCAGCTGCTGCCGCCGGCCCAGGCGCTGGCGCGGCTGGCGACCACGGTCCGCAGCCTGCTGCTGGCGTGGGGAGATGATCCCGAGGCGTACGCCCGCTCCATGGCCGCCGCCCTGGAGCGCCGTCCTCAGTCGACGAGGGCGGCGACGTTGGCCGCGGCGGCGGGGCGGGGCGCCGGGGGCGGCGGAGTGGCCCGGACGACGTTGGCGTAGAGGTCGATCATGGCGGGCACCGCGAAGGGGGCCGCCAGGTTGACGATCAGGCACTCGCCTGGCATGAGCGTCTGGATCTCCGGTCCCTGGGCGCTGATGTCCTGCTTGGCTGACGACCGCAGCATGTTGCGGTCCTTCTCGTCCGCCAGCCCGAGGATGAAGAAGGTGTTGAACTGGCTGAGCAGCTCGTCCTCCAGCAGCTTGGGCTGCTGGGTCACCGCGCACAACCCGACCCCGAACTTGCGCCCCTCCCGTGCCACCCGCGGGAACACGTTGGATTCGCGGTCCTTGCTCCCGCTCAGGACCCGCTGGGCCTCCTCCAACGCCAGCGACACCACCGGCATCCGGCCGTGCCGGTCGGGGTCGTCGAGGTAGGCGGCCTGCCAGGTCTCCAGCACCCGGCGAGCCAGGAACGACGCCACCAGCACTTCCTCGGTCGAGCCCAGCCCGCTCACGTCGACGAGCACCACCTTGCCGGCGAGCAGGTCGGCGATGATGCGGCCGCCGACCGATACGCCCGGGTCGGTGGCGATGCAGCGCAGCTCGACGATGCGCCGGGCCCGGCGGTGCACCACCTGAAGCGTGTTGAGCGCCACCCGGGAGGACAGCTCGATGTCGCGGAAACCGGGGAGGTCCTCAATGCGGGCGAACTCCGCCAGCCAGGCCAGGCCTTCGGAGTTGAAGTGGCGCTCCAGCTCGTAGAGCGCCTCCTCCTGCGGTCGGCTCCACTCGTAGGCGGTGCGCAGGTCGTCGACGCTCAACTCGGCCAGGCTCACCCGGAGGGCGGAGGACCCGGGCAGGGACCGGTTGGCGTACACCCGCAGCGCCGCACCGGCCCACGGGTGGCGGGCCAGGGCGGTGCGGTACTCCCCGTGGGGATCGATGACCAGCAGGCCGTAGCGACCGTTGGCCCGCATGACCCCGCCTGCCAACACCTGCATGAGGTTGGATTTGCCCATGCCGGTGGTGGCGAAGATGCCGATGTGGGTGGCCAGGCTGGCGCCGGGAATCCCCACTTCGAAGTCGACGACCGTCTCCCCGCTGCGGAGTTTGCCGACCGGTAGGTCGCCCATGCGTTCGGCAAGGAAGGCGAAATCCTCGGCGGCAGGGGACACCACCGCGGAGAACTGGCTGGGCAGGCTCTTGGGTTTGCGGAACTCGGTGCGGACCCCGGGGGCGCCGCCGGCCAGGGCGTCGGGCGGGGCCAGGTAGCCGAGGCAGCGGCAGTCGGCGACCCGGTAGGTCCGCCGGGCCTGCTCGTGCAGCGGATGGAGGCCGGTCTCGCCCCGTTCGTCATCGGCGAGCAGGGTGCCGGCGACCCGTTCGGCCCAGCCGGGCTCGCGGTGCTCGCTGCCGTAGGTGACGTCGACCACCCGGAACAGGTAGCGGCGCCCGGTCGCATCATCCACTCCGACGAGCAACTCCCCGATGAAGAGGTCCTCGTCGGGGGCGGCCCGGAACGTCCCCTCCAGCACGTTCTTGCCGAACAGCCGGCCCTTGGGCGCCAGTTTGCTCACGTCGACCAGTGTCGCAGGCGGCTGGGACGCCGCTGGGCGATCCTCGGGGTGGTGGGCCGGCGGTCGGGGGGCGGGCCGGCGTCTCCGCCACGGTGTCGGGCGGGCCTACGACGGTTTCGCGCCAGGCACTCCGGCGCCGGCGCCGCGCTTGGCGCGAAACTGTTTATGCGAACGGTTTCGCGCCACGCACGACCGCCGGCGACAAACGGTTGGCGCGAAACCGTCGTAGGCCGTCAGGCGCGCCCCGCCGGCCCCCGCCGCCGGCCCCCGCCGCCGGCCCGCCGCCGGCCCCCGCCGCCGGCCCCCGCCGCCGGCCCCCGCTAGCTGCGCTCCATCAGCCGGTGCCGGTCGGTGAAGGCCCGCTCCTGCACGTCGAGGGCCACGCCGGCCTCGTCCAGCCCCCGCTGGATCTGGTCCCAGATCTCGTCGCGCACCCAGCTCGGGCAGGCAGCCAGCCGGTCCGCGACACTCAGCGGGTAGGGGTAACCCGGGAAGGCCGCGTCGTCGGACAAGGCGGACACGGCCCCGAGCACCGCCGGCACCGCGTCGGCCCGCACGTCGCCCGGCAGGTCGACCCGGAAGGCGAAACGGGCGTCGGGGTCCAGCCGGGCCACGACCACCTGCAACCCGGGGCCCACGTCGGGCCGGGTCCGGGCCACCGGCACCCACCAGCATGCCCGCGGTCCCAGAGACGACGCCGCCTGCTGCTCGAGCTGACCCAACAGCGGGGCCCCGCCTCGCGACAGCGACGAATGTTTGGTCACCCCGACCAGCGTCACCCCCCGAGCCGCCGCGGACCCCAACAGCGCCGCCAGCCACCCCGCACCAATCCGCCAGTCCGGCTGCAGGTCACCATCGACGAGGACCACGCCGCCGGCCTCACACGAATCCACGCACGCCGCCACCGCTGACCACTCGTCCCACTCGCGCAGCAGGTTGACGTCGACCGCGGCGTCCGGGGCCACCGGGGCCCCCGACCGGATCAGGGCCGCCCGCTCCTCGCCGAGGCCCAGCAACCACGCCCGCAGCGTGCCCTCGTCCTCCATCACGCTCCGCCCGTCCTGCCATCTGACCCGGGCGGCCCGGGTCGCGTACACCTGCAGGCAACGGGCGTCGGCCACCAGGCTCTGGCCGCCGTCGACGGCCCACACGTCGGGCGGAGGGGTGCCCCGCACCAGCGGTCGCACCGACAGCACGGACTCGAACACCAGGTCGCTCCCGGTGGGATCGCGCAGCCCGTCCCCGCCCGCGGTCAGCAGTGTGGCCAGCCGCGATGCGGTGTCGTCGATCGTCGAATCGGGTTGCGCCGCGCCATCCACGTCGCTCATGGGGAAGAATGGTTACATGCCCCGGGCCATTTGGAGCGGATCAGTCAGCTTCGGTCTCGTCAACGTACCGGTCAAGCTGCTGTCCGCCACCTCACCGAAGGACGTCCGCTTCCACCAGCTGCACGACGCCGACGGGGGGCGCATCCAACAGAAGCGGGTGTGCTCGGTCGACGGCGAGGAAGTCGAGTTCGACCACATCGTCAAGGGTTACGACCTCGGCGGCGGTCGGTACGTGGTGATCGAGCCGGAAGAGCTGGCGTCGCTCGACGTGGCCGCCACCCGGACCATCGACATCGAGGAGTTCGTCGATCTGGCCGAGATCGACCCCGTGTACTTCGAGAAGAGCTACTACCTCGTCCCTGACGGCCGGGCCGAGAAGCCGTACGCGCTGCTCGTCGAGACCATGAGCCAAACCGGCAAGGTCGCCATCGGGCGGTTCGTGCTGCGCACCAAGCAGTACCTGGCGACCTTGCGGGCTCGCGACGGCGTGCTGGTCCTGGCCACCATGCTCTTCGATGACGAGGTCGTCGCCCCCGAAAACCTGGAGGTGCCGACGGCGGCGGACACCGCGCCCAGTACCAAGGAGGTGGCGATGGCGACGCAGTTGGTGGAGTCGTTGTCGGCGCCGTTCGAACCGGGCAAGTACAGCGACGACTACCGGGAGAAGGTTCTGGCCCTCATCGAGGCGAAGGCCGACGGCGAGATCATCGCCGCGCCCGAGGCCCCCGCCGCCACCGCGCCGGTCGTGGACCTGATGGAGGCCCTCGAGGCCAGCCTGGCCGCGGCTCGCAAGAAATCGGCGTGAGCCCCGCGGCCGCGGGTACCGAGGTCACCGTCGGGGGCCACACCCTGAAGCTGTCCAACCTGGACAAGGTGTTGTGGCCGGAAACCGGCTTCACCAAAGGCCAATTGATCGATTACTACGCCCGCGTCGCGGCGGTCATGGTCCCGCACGTACGCGACCGCCCCATCACCCTGCGCCGGTGGCCCAACGGCGTTGACGCTTCCTCTTTTTACGAGAAGAACTGCCCGTCGCACCGGCCCCCGTGGGTCGACTCCGTCCGCATGGGCGACGTCAACTACTGCCTTCTCAACGAGCCCGCCACCCTGGTCTGGACCGCCAACCTGGCCGCCATCGAGCTGCACCCCAGCCTGGCCACCGCCGCCGATCTGGAGTCGCCGACCGCGGTGGTGTTCGACCTCGACCCCGGCCCGCCGGCCGACGTGCTCACCTGCGCCCGGGTGGCGCTGCTGGTCCGGGAGGTCTTCGAGCGGCTGGGCCTGCGGGTGTGGCCAAAAACCTCGGGCAGCAAGGGCCTCCAGCTGTACCTCCCGCTCAACACCGGGGCCACCTACGCTGCCACCAAGCCGTTCGCCCACGCCCTGGCCCGGCTCCTGGAGCGGTCCCATCCGGACCTGGTGGTGAGTGTGATGGAGCGGTCGAGGCGGAAGGAAAAAGTGTTCATCGATTGGAGTCAGAACACCGCGTCGAAGACCACGGTGGCCGTGTACTCGGTCCGGGCCCTGCCGCAGCCCAGCGTTTCCACCCCGGTCACGTGGGACGAGCTCGACGACGCCCTGGCCGGTGGCGACGTCGGTGCCCTGCGCTTCGATCCGGACCAGGTGCTGGATCGGATCGGGCGGCTCGGCGATTTGCAGGCCCCCGTTCTAGAGGTGGAGCAGGAACTCCCGCCGCTGGACCTCAAAAGCTGAGGGCGCTGAGCTCCGGGTACCACTGGCCGGCCCGCTCGGTGGCCCGGTGCCAGCGGTCGCGCTCGGCCGGTCGACCGGACGGTTCGATCACGGCCTTCGGCGACCAGGTGGCCGCCACCTCGTCGAGATCGGCCCACACCCCCGTGGCCAGACCGGCCAGCAGCCCGGCGCCCAGGGTGGTGGCCTCCAACTCGGGCGACACCTCGATGGGCCGCCCGCACGCGTCGGCCAGGGCCTGCACGAAGATGGCGTTGGCGGTCATCCCGCCGTCGACGCGGAGCTGCCCGACCTGGAGGCCGGCGTCACGTTCGGCGGCTTCGAGGAGATCGGCCCCGGAGTGGGCCACTCCCTCGAGCACCGCCCGCACCAGTTCGGGCCGGCCCGAACCCCGGGTCAGGCCGAACACCGCGCCCCGCGCCCCGAAATCCCACTGGGGGGTGCCGAAGCCCAGCAGGGCCGGCACCGCCACCACCCCGCCGGTGTCGTCGCACTGGGCGGCCACGGCTTCGGAGTCGGCCGCGGTCTTGATGAGGCCGAGGTCCTCGACGAGCCAGTCCACGGCGGTGCCCGCGGCCAGCATGATGGCCTCCACCCCCCAGGTGACCAGGCCCTGGCGCTGCCAGGCGATGATCGGGAAGCAGCCGCCTTCGCCCCGGGTGGAGAAGCCGGGGCGGCTGTCGCCGATACAGACGTCGAGCATGGCGCCGGTGCCGAAGGTGGCCTTGGCCAGACCGGGGCGGGTGCAACCCTGGCCCAGAAGCGATGCCTGCTGATCGCCGATCAGGCCGCACAGCGGCGGGGCCCCGGCGAGGGCGGTGGCGGTGGCGAGCGGCCCGGACGAGTCGACCACGGTGGGGAGGGCGGCGACCGGGATGCCGAGGCGGGCGAGGCCGTCCTGGCGCCACCCGCTTCCGTCGAGGCTGTACAACCCCGTCACGGCCGCGTTGCTGGGATCGGTGATGTGGGACCCGCCGTTGGTCAGCTGCCACGCCAGCCAGCTGTCGACGGTGCCGAGCTTGACGTGATCGCGTTGGTCGGCAGGGAGCTGATCCAGCAGCCAGGCGAACTTGGTGGCGGATTCGCTGGGCGAGAACCGGATCCCCTCCGCCTGCAGCTCGAGGCAGGTGCCGGCGGTCCGGAGATCCTGCCAGCCCAGACCGGGCCCCACCGGCAGTCCGGAGTCGGCGTCCCAGGCGATGGCGGATGCCCGCTGGGCTGTGACGGCCACGGCGTCGGCCGGTCCCGCGGCGTCGAGGACGGCGCCCGCGACACCGAGGGCGGCCGCGGCCATCGCCACCGGGTCGAACTCCACCAAACCCGGCATGGGCACGTCGGGCGGGAGCGGGAGCCGGTGCACGTGTTGGACAGTGGCGTCGGGACGCACCATGGCCGCCCGCACGCTGCTGGTCCCGACGTCGATCACCAGGATGCTGATGGCGGTCCCTCCCTGGGCTGGCCGCCGGCGGGCGCGGCGGGCTGCGGCTGGCGCGGCGGCGACACTATCGCTGCCGGCGCTACGGCCAAGGCGGGTCGCCGAAGGGTGACGGGAGCCCGAGCTTGCCGGGGTTGAGGACGCCCCGGGGGTCGAGGGCGGCCTTGAGGTCTTTGAGGACGGCGAAGCCGCCCCCCAGATAGTCCGCCATGAAACGGGACCGGTTGAGGCCGACACCGTGATGGTGGGACAGCGCCCCTCCCGCCCGGGTGGTTGCGGCCATCACCGCGTCCCAGACCTGGCGGTAGTAGGCCTCAGCTTCGGCGGAGCCCGCCGGATCGGGCCTGCCGGCGAAGGTGAAGTAGAGGCAGCCGCCGTCGGCATAGGCGTGCGACTGGTGGGCCGACACCGCCATCGTCCCCTCGACGGCCGCCGCCGCGGCGAGGGCGTCGTGGTAGATCCGCGGCAGCGCGGCCCACGACGCCGCGATCTCGATGGTGTCGGCGACAATCCCGGCCCGGACCAGGGATTCCAGCGGGGGGAGAACGTTGCGGTGCTCGAGCCAACGTCCGACCAGGCCGGCGTCGAGGGTGGTCGCGGTGGCGGTTTCCTCTTCGACGACCGCCATGACCGCGTCGATCAAGAGGGGATCGCCTTCGTCGAGCACGATGAGGACGGCGCCGTCCGACGTCTCGAAGGATCGGCGGGACTCGGCCTCGTCGTAGAGGCGCAGGACGGCCGGGGTGGCGCCCCTGCGGAGGATCCGCCGGCAGGCGTCGAGGCCGCCGGCGAAATCGGCAAAGGCGAAGGCGGCCCGGCGCTCCGCCGGCGGGCGGGGATGGGCCCGCAGCCGGGCTTCGATGATGATGCCGAGGGTGCCCTCGCTGCCGACGAAGAGCTGGGTCAAGTCGGGCCCGGTGGCCTGGCGGGGGGCGGTGCCGCCGGTCCGGATAAGCCGTCCGTCCGCCAGCGCGACCTCCAGACCGACGACCATGTCCTCGATCTTCCCGTAGCGGGTCGAGTACTGGCCGGCGCCGCGGCAGGCCAGCCACCCGCCGACGGTGGACAGCACGATCGACTGGGGCCAGTGGCCGAGGGTCAGGCCGTGCGCGGCCTGCAACGTGGTCTCGAAGGTGTCGCCGAACGTCCCGGCCCGCACGTCGACCAGGAGTGAAGCGTCGTCGACGCCCACGATGCCGTCCAGCCCGGTGAGGTCGAGGGACACGCCGCCGAACGCCGGCACACTGGCGCCGCACACCCCGCTGCGGCCCCCCAGCGCCGTCACCGGGATCCCGGACTGATGGCAGACGGCGAGTACGCCAGCCACCTCCGCCGGGCTGGCGGGCCGGGCCACGGCCGCCGGCCGCGACGGCACGGTCTCCTCGACGGCCCAGGCCAGGGCGAGGGGCCACCAGTCCCGGCCGGCGTCGAGGCGGGCCCGGTCGTCGGTGTCAACCGTGTCGCACACCCCGCCGAGACGGGCGAGGAAGGCGTCGTCGACGGGCACCTCGCGGTTGAGCCGGGACGGGCGAGCGGAGGCGCCGGCGTCGATGTCGACCGGTACGACCGGCCGGGCCGGCGCGGTCACGGGGTCGCCGCGGCGGCGGCGCCGGGGTGGGGGCCGGGGCCGGCGTCGGACATGGGGGCGGGCGGGTCGGCCCCGTTGGGCCCGCTGGCCCGGTTGGCCCGGTTGGCCCGGCGCTCGGCCTCGACCAGGTGCTCGAAGGCGGCAACCTGGCGGGCCCGCTCGTCGCCGTCCCAGCCCAACTCCGGACCCAGCAGGGCGGCGACCTCGGCGGCCGCCGACGCCGTGGCCTCGCGGTCGAGGATGAGGGCCCGGGTCCGGCGCGCCATCACGTCGGTGAGGGTGTGGGCCATCTCCCGGCGCACCGCCCACACCGCCTCCGCCCGCAAGTAGGGGAGACCTGGTACGAGCGGATCCCCGAGCCCCGGATCGGCGTCGCAGAGCGCCAGCACGTCGGGGGTTTCGCTGCCGTGCCGGCCCGCCAGATGGGTGAGCACGGCCGGGTTGAGGCCGGGCCGCGCCGCGAGCGCGGCTGGTCCACCGAGGCCGTCGCCGTCTCGCCGGGATGGGGCCCCGACC
Organism: uncultured Acidimicrobiaceae bacterium; assembly: GCA_963702305.1. GTDB lineage: Bacteria > Actinomycetota > Acidimicrobiia > Acidimicrobiales > Palsa-688 > PALSA-693. Next base: position 37,238 of record CAVPBX010000017.1, read on the forward strand.
AGCGGGAGTCGCCGGGTCGGCGAGGCCGCCACCCGGCGGCCGGAAACGTGGCGAGCCACCACGTCGACCGTGTCGGCGGCCATCCGCCGGTAGGTCGTGAGCTTCCCGCCGGTGACGGTCACCAAGCCGTTGGGTGAGGTGATCACCGTGTGCCGGCGGGAGAGATCCGCGGTGCGGGCGCTCCTCGCGTCGCTCACCAGGGGTCGAAGCCCGGCCCAGGTCCCCGTGACATCGTCGGGCGTCAAGGTGGACGGTCGTCCAGGTGTTGACCGCCCGCAGCACGTACTCGATGTCCTCGGGGGTGCACTGCGGATCGTCGAGCGGCCCGTCGTAGTCGGTGTCGGTGGTCCCGAGGTAGGTGAAACGCCCCGGACCCGGGGGGACGCCGGGCTCGAGTTCGTCCGCGGCCCATGGCACCACGAAGATGGAACGCTTGTCGCCCGGCACGGCCAGCACCGAGGCAAAATCGCACGGCAGCTTCTCGGCCGGTACGGCCAGGTGGATGCCCTTCGCGGGTCGGATCGACACCGGGCTGGTGGCGGTGTCGCCGGCCAGGTGAGCCACCTGTTCGGACCACACCCCGCCGGCGTTGACCACCACCTCGGCCCGCACCTCGGTGCCGTCGAGGAGGCGGGCGCCGGTGATCCGGCCGTCCCCTTCGATCAGCTGGGCGACGGGCGCGTAGTTGGCCAGGGTGGCGCCGTGCTGGGCGGCCGTGCGGGCCAGGGCCAGGGTCAGCCGGGCGTCGTCGGTCTGGGCGTCCCAATACTGGAACGCGGCGGCCAGGCGATCAGTCCGCAACAGAGGAAAATGGGCCAGCGCTTCGGCGGCGTCGATCCGGCGGTGCCGCTTGCCGATGCGGATGCCGCCGGTGACGTCGTATAACCACAGGGCGAGCGAGTAGGCCTTGGCCATGCTCTTCGACACCACCCCCTCGCGCCCGAAGAGGGGGATGAGGAAGGGCAGCGGATGGACCAGATGCGGGGCGTTGCTGAGGAGGCGCTGGCGCTCGTGGAGCGCCTCGTAGACCAGCCGGTAATCGTGTTGCTGGAGGTATCGCAGCCCGCCGTGGACCAGCTTCGACGATTTCGACGACGTACCCGAGGCGAAATCCTGCGCCTCGACCAGGGCGGTGCGCAGCCCCCGGGCCGCGGCGTCGAGGGCGACCCCGCACCCGGTGACGCCGCCTCCGATGACGAGCACTTCGAAGCACTCGCCGGCCAAGCGGTCAAGCGAGGCTTGGCGGTCGAAGGGGACGGACGCGGGCACGGGCCCACGCTACCGACCAGGCAGCCCTAGCCCATCCGCCCGGTGACCGACGGCACGGCGGGGTGCGTCGCGAACGCCAGCCCCAGCCGCGAGGGACGTGCCGGCCGCCCAGCCGACCGATGGCACCCGGCCGGGAGGGGCAACTCTTCGGTACATCTGAAGTCTTCGGACCAAACGCGACACTGGCTGTCGCAGACGTACCGAAGAATCCAGAATGGTCAAAGAGTCGGGCTCACTACCCCCTCCACCCCGGGCTCACTACCCCGGGCTCGCCCTCGGCGGCGTCCGGACCGGGCTCCTTTCCCCCAAAGCCCGCAAAAATCCTGCCAACAATGATTGTTAGGTACTACTGTTTGTCGGGTGAAGTCGCCGGCCGAGATGGTCCAGCTGTTCCGGGCGAGAGGTCTCAAGGTAACCCCCCAGCGGGAGTGCATCTTCGATGTCCTCTGGGGAGCCGAAGGGCACCCTAGCGCGGAGGCCGTCTATGCCGAGGCTCGCACCCGGATGCCGACGATGTCGCTCAAGACCGTCTATCAGACGCTCCACGACCTGACCGAGATGGGCGAGGTCCAGCAGCTCGATCTCGGGACCGGCGCCAGCCGGTTCGACCCCAACGTCGACGTCCACCATCACCTGGTGTGCACCGGCTGCGGCAAGGTGCGTGACCTCTACGCGGACTACAGCCGCATCGAGGTCCCGATCGAGGCCCAGCAGGGCTTCGCCGTGGGCAGCGCCGAAGTCGTATTCCGGGGCCTGTGCGGCGAGTGTGCCGCCACCAGCACCTCCACAACCCCCCGATTCCACCACCGTCACCAACCTCAAGGAGCCCAGTAGATGCCTGCCCTCAAGGACAGCAAGACCCTCGACAACCTCAAGGAGGCCTTCGCCGGCGAAAGCCAGGCCAACCGCCGCTACCTGTATTTCGCCCAGAAGGCGGACGTGGAGGGCTACCCCGATGTGGCGGCCCTGTTCCGGTCGGTGGCCGAGGGTGAGACCGGTCACGCCTTCGGGCACTTCGACTTCCTGGCCGAGGTCGGCGACCCGGTGACGGGCGTGGCCGTCGGCGACACCGAGGACAACCTGAAATCGGCTATCGAGGGCGAGACCTACGAGTACACCGAGATGTACCCGGGCTTCGCCAAGACGGCCCGCGACGAGGGCTTCGACAACGTGGCCGAGTGGTTCGAGACGCTGGCCAAGGCCGAGAAGAGCCACGCCGGTCGTTTCACCAACGGGCTGGCGAACGTCAGCTAGGTCGCAGGAGCGCATGGAGCGGAGGCTGGAATCGGCCTGACCCGCCGGTCTGCCCTTCGGGAACAGACCGGCGCCTCAGGCCGCCAGCCCCGCTACTTTCCTCCCGCCCGCTGACCCCCATCACACCATTCACGGGGCACTCCCCGCGCGCCACGTTCAGCTGAAATGTCGCTCGGGAGCCGCACGACAGTGGACGTTGCAGCCGGGCCGGCATGGCGAGGGCTCGGTCTGTTGCTGAAAGGCAGACCGAGCCCTCGCCGGTGCCGGGTCGGATGCGAAGCACGACGACGAAGGATTGACGAGTGACGACCACCTATCACCCCGACCACCCGGCCTACTTCGACGAGGCGGACCTCCGCCAGGAGCTGACCCGGGTGTACGACCTGTGCCACGGGTGCCGGTTGTGCCTGTCGTTGTGTCCCTCGTTCCCGACGATGTTCAACCTGATCGACGCCAAGGACGGCGACGTCGCCGCCCTCACCAGTACCGAGCAGGACCAGGTCGTCGACGAGTGCTACCAGTGCAAGCTCTGCTACGTGAAATGCCCGTATATCCCGCCCCACGAGTGGCAGCTCGACTTTCCCCGGCTGATGCTGCGGGCCGAGGCCGTACGCAACCAGACGACTGCCACCCGCAAGGAAAAGGTCACCACCCAGGCCCTGGGCCGCACGGACCTGCTGGGCAAGCTGGGCACCGCCACCGCCCCGCTGACCAACGCCATGATCGGCACCCCCGGCTCGACCGTGCGCAAGCTGATGGACAAGACGGTGGGGCTGGCCGCCGAACGCGTGCTCCCGCCGTATGCGAAGGTCCGGTTCAGCACCTGGTTCAAGAAGCGGTCCAAGCGGGGAAGTCCGTCGTTGGGCCGGGCGCAACAAGGGCGGGTGGCGGTCTTTCCCACCTGTCTGGTCGAATACCAGAACCCGGAGGTCGGCCAGGACCTGGTCAAGGTCTACGAGCGCAACGGCGTCAGCTGCGACCTCGCCGGCGGCGTCGGTTGTTGCGGGGCGCCGTGGCTGCACAGCGGCGAATTCGGGCCCTTTCGCAAGCAGGCGGCCCGCAACGTGGCGGCCCTGGCCCCGCAGGTACGGGCCGGCCGGGACGTGGTCGTCCCTCAGCCCACCTGTGGCTACGTGCTCAAGCGGGACTACCCGGACTACCTCGACTCCGAGGACGCCCGCCTGGTCGCCGAGCACACCTACGACGCCGCCGAGTATCTCTGGCGGCTGCACAAGGGCCAAGGGACCGCCCTGGATACCGAGTTCACCGGCGAGGTGCCGGCCACCACCGCCTATCACGTCCCCTGCCACCTGCAGGCCCAGAACATCGGCCTGCGCAGCCGCGACCTCCTCAAGCTGACCGGCACGCAGGTCACCACCATCCAGAAGTGCTCGGGCATCGACGGGATGTGGGGTCTCCGCAGCGACAACTACGACCTGGCCCGCAAAGTGGCGGCTCCCCTGCGGGACGCCATCAACCGGGCCGACGCCGAGGTGGTGGTCGGTGACTGCCACCTCGCCAACGGCGCCATCAACCAGGAGACCGGGCGGGTGCCCCGTCATCCCCTGCAGGCCCTAGCCCGGGCCTACGGGATCCCGAAGGAGTGACCACCAGCATGCACAACGCCCCCCTGAGCCTCGACGACATCGCCGACGTTCGTGCCTACGAGCGGCAGCGAGACGACTTCCGGGCCCGCATCATCGCCCTCAAGAAGGTCCGCCGGGTGGCGGTCGGGCCGGTGGTGAGCGTGGTGTTCGAGAACCGCGACACCATCCGCTTCCAGGTCCAGGAGATGGCCCGGGCCGAGCGGCTGGCCTCCGACGCGGCCATCCAGAACGAACTCGACACTTACAACGTCCTCATCCCGCCGCCCGGCCACCTCTCCGCAACCCTCTACGTCGAGTTGACGTCGAGAGTTGAGATGGAAGAGTGGCTGCCCCGCCTGGTCGGCATCGAGCGATCGGTCGAACTGCTCATCGGCGAGGGGGCGCAGGCCGAGGTGGTCCGGGGCCAGGTCGACGAGCAGCACGCCGCCCAGCTGACCCGGGCCGAGGTCACGCCGGCCGTGCACTATGTCCGCTTCGCCCTGGATCCCGGGCAGGTGGCCCGTTTCGCGGCCGGGCCGGTGGTACTGGCCGTCAATCATCCGCACTACGCCGAGGGCACCCGGCTGTCCGATGCCACCCGCGCCAACCTGTACGACGACCTTATGGGGTAGACAGGCCAGATTCGCCTGGACCAGACTACGAAGAGCCGGGCCGTGGGCGCTCCCGACCCCGGTCATCGACGGGAATTGCCGAGATGGATGCGAACAACACGAAAACACTGGTGTGGCGGCAGCGGGCAGCCTGCCGCGGCGTCGATCCGGACATCTTCTATCCGGTGTCGGACGAGGAGGCCGAGGACGCCAAGGCCATCTGTGCCCAGTGCCCGGTCCAGCAGGCCTGCCTGGAGTGGGCGCTGACCCAGCGCGAGAGCGACGGGGTGTGGGGCGGGGCGACCGAGCGGGAGCGGCGCCGGATCATCCGCCGGCGGCGTCGTTCGGCCTGACCGCCGGCCGCGACCAGGGGCAGCGCAGGTCGTCGTGCCGCCGATCGACGCGACCGTCGGGCTGACGCTGGAGGACCTCGGCGGTTGGCCGGGGGTGTTGCACCGCCTGGCCGTCGGGGAGAACCTGAGCGCGCCGGAGGCCGGCGCGGCTTTGGCCGACATGTTGTCCGGCAACGCCACCCCGGCCCAGGTCGCCGCCTTCGTGTTCGGGTTGCGTTGCAAGGGCGAGACCGTGGAGGAGATGTCCGGCCTGGTCGCCGCCATGCTGGCCGCGTCGGAGCGAGTGGTCGTGCCCGCGGCCGTCGCCGACCGCTTGGTCGACACGTGCGGGACCGGCGGTGACCGCAGCGGCACCATCAACGTGTCGACCATCGCCGCCCTGGTCCTCGCCGGCGCCGGGGTGCCGGTGTGCAAGCACGGGGGTCGGGCCGCATCATCGAAGGCCGGGTCGGCGGACGTGCTCGAAGCCCTCGGGGTGGTGATCGATCTCGGACCGACGGGGGTGGCCCGCTGCATCGACGAGGCGGGCATCGGGTTCTGCTTCGCCCCGCGGTACCACCCGGCGATGCGCCACGCTATCCCGGTGCGCCGCGAGCTGGGCGTGCCGACCGCCTTCAACTTCCTCGGTCCGCTGGCGAACCCAGCCCGGGTGCGCCGGCAGGTGGTGGGCGTGGGGGACCCGGCCATGGCCGTCAAAATGGCGCAGGTGCTCGCCGCGGGCGGGGCCCTGCATGCCCTGGTCGTGCACGGCGCCGACGGACTCGACGAGCTGTCCACCACCGGGCCGTCCACCATCTACGCCTGGCGGGCTCCGGACCCTGCGTCGGCGGCGGGCATCGACGGCGCCTCGTTCGCCCCCTCCCCCGGCCCCGGCCCCACCCCGGCCGCCGGCCCCGCCTCCATGGCCGCGCCGGTCCTGGTTGAGCCGGTGACGGTCGACCCAGCCGGGCTCGGCCTGGCCCCCGCCCGGTTGGCGGACCTCGTCGGTGGCGACGCCGCGACCAACGCCGGTTTCGCCCGGCGGGTCCTCGACGGCGAGGCCGGTCCCCACCGCGACATCGTGCTGCTCAACGCCGCGGCCGGCCTGGTCGCCGCCGGCGTCAGCGCCGGCCTGGAAGCCGGCCTGGTCTCGGCGGCCGCAGCCATCGACGACGGACGCGCCGCCGCCGCCCTCGATCGCCTCATCCAAGTGTCGCGTCGCGAGGCGAGCCCGCCCCCCTGAGCGCCCCCGGGCGCTGCCCGGTCGGGCCTACTCGGAGCCCAGGTCCCAGATGGCCTCGAGGTCGTGCCGGCTGTACGCCTGGAAGGCGATGAGGGTGCGGGTGTCGGTCACCCCGGCGAGCTGCGAGATGCCCCGGGTGACCACGTCGGCGAGTTGGTCATGCTGGCGGACGCGCACCACCGCGACGATGTCGGCGTGGCCGGCGACGGAGTACACCTCGGCGACCCCCTCCACTTCGGCCAACTCGACCGCCAGGTCGGCAACCCGGGCCGGCATGGCGTCGATGAGGACGAACGCGTGCACCATGCCGGCCAACGGTACCTGGCCGCAGGTGGCGGGGCGGGCGCCGGTACCATCCGCGGGTGACCCCGACGCCGACCATCGGGATGCTCCGGCCTGCGCTCGAGCTGGCCTGGGCGGTGGCCAAGATCGGCAGCGAGGCGCGCCCCGCCGTCCCGCCCCCCGGCCGGCTGCGACCCCTGATGCGGTTCGCCAAACTCCCGGACCGGGCCCTCTCCACCGTCCGGCAGGTGGTCGACGACGACGACGCCTTCCGGGCCCGGGTGACCGAAGCGGCCGACGAAGCCGGACTGGGGCGGGCGGCCTGGCTGTGGCTGACCCGGCCCGAGCACTGGGAGGACGAGCTGCAGACGCTCGCCCAGGCCGAGGACGAGCTGGCCTCCGAAGCAGAGGAGGAAGAGAGGAGCGCCGCGCCCGCCGCCGGGTCGACGCCGCCCAAGCCGCCGCGGCTCGAGCCGAAGCCGAGGCAGCCGGCCTCCGGCAGGTCAACGCCGACCTGGCGGCGGAGCTCACCACCGAACGTCAAGCCCGCCGCCGGGCCGAGTCGAGCCGCCATGACGTGGCCGCCGAGCTGGCGACGGCCCGGGCCGGCCACGACCAACTGCGCGCCACCATCCTCGCCCTCGAGACCCGGGTCGCCACGCTGGCCGACGACAACGTCGCCGCGGTCGCCGCCGCCGCTGGCCACCAAAAGGCCCTCGACGCGGCCCGGGCCGAGATCGAGCGCCTCCGGGCCGAGCTGCGCCAGTCCGGCACCGAAACTGCCCGGCTGGAAGCCGACGGGGCCCAGGTGCGCGCGGCAGCGGGGACCGCCATCTCGCGGGCGTCCGCTGCCGCTCGGTTGCTCGGCGAGTCCCTGGCAGATCTGGCCCGGGCGGTCGACGGCGGTGACATCGCGGCCGACTCCGGCGCCGAGCCCAGCCGGGATTCGGTGGCGTCGGAGCCGGGCCCACCGCCGTGGGCCGCCCGTCCCGATCCTCCGACTGCCCGGGATGGGCGCCGGCCGGTCCCCCTGCCGCCTGCGGTGTTCGACGACTCCTTTGCGGCCGCCGAACACCTGGTACGGGTGCCGGGCGTGGTCCTGATCGTCGACGGCTACAACGTCACCATCTCCTCCTGGCCCCATCTGGAGCTCGCCCGGCAACGTCACCAGCTCGTCAACGCGCTGGCGGAGCTCGCCATCCGAGTCGGGCCGTCCGTGCAGGTCGTCTTCGACGGAGCAGAGGCCGGCGGGCGGGTCGGACCGCCAGCGGCGGCCCGGCGGAAGATGCGGGTGACGTTTTCCCCTGAGGGCGTCGACGCCGACGATGTCATCGTCGAGCTGGTCGAAGGACTGGATCCGGCCGTGCCGGTGGTCGTGGCCACCGACGACCGCGAGGTTCGCCAACTGGTGCGTCGACTGGGCGCCAATGTGGTGTCAGTGGCCCAGCTGCTGGCGGTACTCCGGCGGGCCCCGGGATCGGCCGCCGGCTAACAGGACTGCGGGTCGCTGGGCGTGACCGTCACACCCTCCTGAGATGATCTGGGCATGACCAACCTGGTGATCAGCTGCGACGAGTGCCGGATGCAGCACACGGCCGCGTGCGATGGGTGCGTGGTGAGCTTCATCTGCGACCGGGACCCGGCTGACGCCGTCGTGATCGACGTCGCCGAGGTCCGGGCCCTGCGGCTCCTCGGCCAATCCGGTCTGCTGCCACCGCTCCGCCACGAGCAGGCCTGCGGATGACGGGCCCCCGGTGGGGCCCAAAGATTGGACGCTGCCGATCCCCCAGCCGGATGGGTACAAACTGGTAGCTTGCGGCCAGGAGCCCGAGACGCGGGCTCAGCGCGCCGGGGGCGCACGTGCGACTCCTCCATCTCGTCGGGTTCACCTCGGATCACACTGGGCTCATCTTTGCGGCACGACGAGGCGCCAAATCGGGTGGCTTCGTGGTGTCGCTCGACGACGGCCTGCTCGAGCAGATCGAGGCGGCGCGCCGATCGCAGGCCGGGACGACCGCCCCTCCCGCCGGGTTGGCCCTCCGGCCGCGCGTCGAGAGCGGACTCAGCCCCCGCGAGATGCAAGCCCGTCTGCGGGCGGGGCGCACCGTCGCCGCCGTGGCGGCGGAGGCCGGCGTGGACGTCGAGTGGGTGGAGCGGTTCGCGGCCCCGGTGCTGGCCGAGCAGGCCGCGGCGGTGGCGCGCGCCGGCCAGCTGGTGCTGCGCACGCCCCGCCGGGGCGAGTCCGACCGGGCCCTGGCGGCGTCCGTGCGACGGAATCTGGTGGACCGCGGCATCCGCTTGGCCGACGACGAGTTCGACACGGCGTGGTCGGCGTTCCAGCAGGCGGCGGACGAATGGCTGGTTCGGTTCCATTACCGCTCGCGCGGCCGGGAGGCCGACGCCGAGTGGATGATGGAGCCGGCGTCCGGCACGCTGACCGCTCGCAACCGGCTGGCGACGGAGCTCGGCTACGTGGATCCGAGCCGCCACGCGCCCCTGGTTCGGGAGTTGCCGCCGGCGCGAGTCCTGCGTGACCCCGCGGCGGTGGCTCCCCCCACGGTGGCCGCAGCTCCAGCCGAAGAGCCGGCGCCGCCCCGTCGGAGGGCCACCAAGAGCGGGCGCCGGCGCCGGAAGGCCGTCGCCGGCGGCCAGCCGGCAACAGCGACCACGCCCCGCGTGGCCAAGAAGACCGCCGCGGCGGCGAAGAAACGGGCCCCCGCCAAGAAGGCCGCAGCCCGGGTCACGAAGAAAGCCCCGGTGAAGCGGGCCGCGCCCGTGAAGAAGGTGGCGACGCGGCGGACCAAGAAGGCGTTGACCCCGAAGGTGGCGACCCGGGTCGTGACCACGGCGGCGGTCAAACGGCCCGCGCCGGTCGACAATGCCGCCACCCGGGTGAGCAAGAAGGCCGCCGCCAAGCGGGCCGCGCCGGTCAAGAAGCCCGCCGCGCGGGTGAGCAAGAAGGCCGCCACCAAGCGGGCCGCGCCGGTAAAGGCGCAGAAGGCCTCCGTCCGAGCCACCAAGAAGGCGACGCCCCCCGTTCCCACCGCGCGCCCGGCGCGGCTGTCGCGGCCGTCGGTGGAGCGGGCGGCGCGTCCAGCCTCGACGAATGGCGCCTCGGCGCAGGTGCCCTCGCCGCGGGCCGACCGGGCCGAGCGGGCCGTGGGCCGGGCCCCCTTGCGGTCCACCCAGGAGGCCCGGGCCGTCGCCGCCCGGCGGGCACCCAGCGGCAGCGCACTCCCCGGTCGGGAGGGGCCGCCGCGCCCGCTGCGGGCCCGGCCGCGCCAGGGGGATCCGGCCCGGCGGGCCCGACCGTTGCGGGCCCGAACACCCGCGGATCGAACACCGGCGGATCGAACACCGGCGGATCGAACACCGGCGGATCAGGTTGGGCCCGGCCTTTCATCGCCATCGGCCTTCCTCCCGCAGGCCGTGACCTCGGCCGCACCGCCCGCCGTCGGGCCGACCCCCATGGGCGCACCGCCGGTCACCGCACCCGTTCCGGTCCTGACATCGCCGGCCCCGGCCCCGGCCCCCGCCCAAGCCCCCGTCCCGGCTGCTCCCGTCCCGGCCGCGCCCGTCGCCGCACCGTCCCTCCGGCCATCCGGGCCCACACCGGCCTTGACCCGCCCGGAGTCCGGTCCCCGCCTGGTCATCCGGGCGGTGCGAGCCACCGAACGACTCCGGACCACCGCCTCCACGCCCCTCACCACGGCCGACCCCGCCGCCTTCGTCACCCCCGCGGTGCGCCGCGACCACCCTGGGGTTCCCTGGACAGGACGCTGAGTTGACGGCGGCCGGGTCCCTGGCGGCCGAGGTCTGCCGCATCGGGCGGAGCGCCGGGCTCGACGCCGTCGGCATCTGCGCCGCCAGCCCCTTCGACGACACCAGACGGACCCTCCAGGATCGCCAGGCCAAAGGCTGGGCGGCCGGTATGCAGTTCACCTACCGCAACCCGGCCCGGTCGACGGACCCGCAGGCCACCGTCGCCGGTGCCGCCGCCATCGTGGTCGGGGCCCGCCGCTACGAGCGGCAGGCGCCCGACGCCACGGCCGCGGCCCCGATCAACAACGGCCGGGTCGCGATGTACTCGTGGATCGATCACTACCGCCCGCTGCGGACGGCTTTGGGAGCAGTGGCGGATCACCTGGCCGGCTGCGGCTGGCAGGCCCGGGTGGTCGCTGACGACAATGCCCTGGTCGACCGAGCGGCCGCGGTCCGCGCCGGCCTCGGGTGGTACGGCAAGAACACCAATGTCCTCCTCCCCGACGCCGGCTCCTGGTTCGTGCTCGGTTCGGTCATCACCGACGCCCCCCTCACCGCCGGCGAGGCGGCCCCGGCGCCGGTCCCGGACGGCTGCGGATCGTGCCAGCGCTGCCTGGTGGCCTGCCCGACGGGCGCGCTGGTCGGTCCGGGCGAGCTCGACGCCCGCCGCTGCCTGGCCTGGCTGTTGCAGGCGCCGGGCGTGTTCCCACCCGAATACCGCCAGGCCCTCGGCGACCGGCTGTACGGGTGCGACGACTGCCAGACCGCTGCCCCGTCAACCGCCTGGCCACCCGGCACCACCCGCCGCCCCCGGCCGAGCCGGCGGCCCAGGCCGTCGTGGACCTGGTGGCCCTGCTCGATGCCAGTGACGCCGAGCTCATGGCCGCGGTCGGGCGCTGGTACATCCCCGGCCGCGAGCCGCGCTACGTGCGCCGCAACGCCCTGGTCGTCCTCGGCAACACCGCTGACCCGGGGGATCCGGCCGTGGTCGCCACCCTGCAACGGGCCCTGGCCGCCGCCGACCCCATCGTGCGCGGCCCACGCAGTGTGGGCGGCCGCCCGCCTGGGCCGGCCCGACCTGCTCGAGACCGTGGCCGCCGACTCAGACCCGCTGGTGATCCGCGAGCTGGACGCCGCTGGATGCCGCCCCGCCCCGTGACTCGGCACCTGCTCGTCACCAACGACTTCCCCCCCAAGATCGGCGGCATCCAGTCGTACCTGTGGGAGCTGTGGCGCCGGTTGCCCGCCGAGGACGTCACCGTGCTCACCAGCCCCCACGCCGACGCCGAGCGTTTCGACCGCGAGCAGCCGTTCCGGGTCTTGCGGACCCGCGAGCCGGTGCTCCTCCCGAACCCCGTCCTGACCCGGCGGGTGCGGCGCCTGGCTGCCGAAGTCGGGGCCGAAGCGGTGGTCGTCGACCCGGCCGTCCCATTGGGCCTGATCGGCCCGGGCCTGGGCTTGCCGTACGCGGCGCTGCTCCACGGCTCGGAGGTCACCGTCCCCGGCCGCCTCCCCGGCACCCGCGCGGTGCTGGCCCGGGTGCTCAAAGGGGCCTCGCTGCTCATCGCCGCCGGCGGCTACCCGAGCCGCGGAGGCCAGCCGGGTCACGACCGCCCTTCCTGAAGTCGTCCAGGTGCCGCCCGGAGTGGACACTGCCCGCTTCACCCCGCTGGCCCCGATCGAGCGGGCCAGCACCCGGGCCCGGCTGGGGCTGCCGCTGGCGGGGCCTTTGGTGCTCAGCGTCAGCCGGTTGGTGCCCCGCAAGGGGATGGACACGCTGATCGAGGCGGCCGCCCGCCTGGCCGCATCGGGGCGGCATCCGCACCTGACCGTGGCGATCGCCGGCCAGGGTCGGGACCGGCCGCGGCTGGAGCACCTCATCCGCAAGACCGGGGCGCCGGTCCGCCTCCTGGGCCGGGTGCCGGGCCCGGACCTGCCCGGCCTGTACGCGTGCGCGGACGTGTTCGCCCTGTGCTGCCGGTCCCGGTGGGCCGGGTTGGAGCAGGAGGGGTTCGGGATCGTGTTCCTGGAAGCGGCCGCCGCCGGTGTTCCGTCCGTGGCCGGCCAGAGCGGGGGCTCGGCTGAGGCGGTGATCGACGGCGAGACCGGCTTCGTCATGCCGGATCCCTCCGATGCGGGAGCCGTGGCCGAGGCCATCGAACGGCTGATCTCCGACCCCGGCTTGGCGAGCCGGCAGGGTCAGGCCGCCCGGCAGCGGGCCGCCGACGAGTTCGACTACGACGTCCTCGCCGTCCGCCTGCAACAGGCCCTGGCCCGGATCGGCGCGCCGGCCCGACCCTGACCCGGTTCGCGTCCGCGAGGCCGTGCCGACTACGGTCCTGGGCCGGACATCGCCCCAGGAGGTCGACGTGGAGGAGCAGGTCGCCGAACGGATGATCATCCGAGGGACGCCGGAGCACTGCTTCGCCGTCCTCACGGAGTTCGAGGCCTACCCGGAGTGGGCCGCCGATATCAAGGCGGTGACCATCGACGAGCGCGACGAAGAGGGCCGGGCCGCTCGGGTCACGTTCCGGGCCGCGGCGTTCGGGCGCAGCACGTCGTACACACTGCGGTTACGACTACCACGCCGCGCCCGCGGAGCTGTCGTGGACCCAAGTGGCCGGCGATCTCACCCGGCGCCTCGACGGCGCCTACGAGCTGATCCCCTCCGGCGACGGGGCGACGGAGATCATCTACCACCTGGTCGTCGACCTGAAGGTGCCGCTGCCCGGATTCGTCAAGCGGCGGGCGGAGGGCCGCATCATGGGGACGGCCCTGCGGGAGCTGAAGGCCCGCGTGGAAGGGGATCCGGCGCCATTTCCGCCCGACGGGTCGTAGGGTGACAGCCATGTCCATCTACGACGTCAACATCGCCGGCCTCGACGGCGGCCCGCTCGATCTCACCGAGTTCCAGGCCCGCGAGGTGCTGGTGGTCAACGTGGCCTCCAAATGCGGCCTGACTCCGCAGTACAGGGGCTGGAGCAGCTGCAGAAGCGCTACGCGGACAAGGGTTTCACCGTGCTGGGCGTGCCCTGCAACCAGTTCGGGGGCCAGGAGCCGGGCAGCGCCGAGGAGATCCAGACGTTCTGCTCGACGACCTACGGGGTGTCGTTCCCGATGACCGAGAAGGTCGATGTCAACGGCGACGGCCGCCACCCCCTCTACGAGCAGCTGACAGCGATCCCCGATGCCGAGGGCCAGGCCGGCGACATTCAGTGGAATTTTGAAAAATTCCTGGTCGGCGCCGGGCGGCCAGATCGTCGCCCGGTTCCGGCCCATGGTGGCTCCCGATTCGCCCGAGGTGATCGAGGCGATCGAGGCGCACCTCCCGTAACCGGGTGCGCGCTGCACCGCATCACCGACCCCGACGACCCGCGCGTCGAGCTGTACTGCGGGCTGCGGGACGCCGACCTGCGCCGGCGGGTCGACGGGTGTTCGTGGTCGAAGGCGCCCGGTCGGTGCGGGCGCTGCTCGGGTCGAGGTGGCCGGTCCGCTCGCTGCTGTTGCGGCCCGAGCGGGTCGGCGCCTGCCCGGACATCGTCGCCGGCGTTGAGCGACGCGGCGCGCCCGTCTACGTCGCCGGGGCGGAGGTGTTCGACCGCATCGCCGGCTTCCCGGTCCATCGCGGCGTCCTGGCGTTGGCCGAGCGCCGCCCCGAACCGGACGCCATGGGGTTGTTGGCGGGCGCCCGATTGGCAGTGATCGCCGAAGGCCTCAACGACCACGAGAACCTGGGCGCCCTGTTCCGCAACGCGGCCGCGTTCGGCGCCGGGGCGGTACTCCTCGACCCGACGAGCTGCGACCCCTTGTACCGCCGCTCGGTGCGCGTGTCGGTGGGCCACGTCCTCCGGGTGCCCTTCGCCCGGCTCACCCCCTGGCCGGCTGCCCTGGCCGAGGTGGCCCGGGCCGGCTTCGAGATCATCGCCCTCGACCCGTCCGCACCGGCGACCATCGACGCCGTATCGACGGACCGGCCGGTGGCGATCCTGGTCGGCGCCGAGGGGCCGGGCCTCAGCGACGCGGCCCGGGCCGGCGCCACCCGGGCGGTCCGGATCCCGATGGCTCCTGGTGTCGATTCGCTCAACGTGGCCACCGCCGTCGCTGTCGCCCTGCACCGGTTCGCCAGCCCCTCCTGACAACGGCGCCGTTTAGGGTGGGGCGATGAGCGTGTTCGGGTTCGAGGGGGCCGTGGCCGTGGTCACCGGCGGGGCGGGTGGCATCGGGAAGGCCATGGGAGCCCGCCTGGCCGCCGAGGGGTGCCGGGTGGCCCTGGTGGACCTCGATCCGGCCGCGGCGACCGCCGCCGCCGGCGAGCTCCCGGGGGCGATCGGGGTCGACGCGGACGTCGGTGACCCCGACGCGGTACGCGCCATGGTGGTGCGGGTGGAGGCGGAACTCGGTCCCATCGACCTCTACTGCTCCAACGCCGGCGTCGCCACCGCGGGCGGCCTCGGCGACGACGAGGCTTGGGACCTGAGCTGGCGGGTCCATGGCCTGGCCCACGTCTACGCGGCCCGGGAGGTGTTGCCGGGAATGCAGGCCCGAGGGTCGGGGGTCATGGTGATCACCGCCTCAGCGGCCGGTCTGCTCATGATGATGCAAGCCGCCCCCTACACCGTCACCAAGCACGCCGCGGTTGCCGTCGCCGAGTGGCTGGCGGTCAACTACGGCGGCGCCGGCGTGCAGATCCACTGCTTGTGCCCGCAGGGGGTGCGGACCCCGATGGTCTCGAGCGACCCGCGCGGCGAGGCGGAGGTGGCCGCCAGCGGCCGGATCCTCGACCCGCCCGAGGTGGCCGACGCGGTGGTGGAGGCCATCCGCGCCAACCGTTTTCTGATCCTGCCGCACCCCGAGGTGCACGGCTTCGAGAAGTTCAAGGTGGAGGACCGGGACCGCTGGCTGGCCGGCATGCGCCGCCTGTTGGCCCGGGTCGGCGGCTAAGTGGCCTCGCCGTCTGCCTCGGGTCCCGTCGTCGGCGTCGACGTCGGCGGCACCAAGTTGCTGGCCATCCGGCTGGACGCAGGGGGCGCGGTGACCGCCGACTCCATGCTGGCCAGCCCCAAAGACGGCCCGGGGGTGGTCGCCGAGGTGGCCGCGGCCGCCAGGCGGCTGTGCGGTGACACGGCCGTGGGCTCGGTGGGACTGGGCGTGCCGGGGCTCGTCGACGGGACGGGGACGGTGAGGTTCACACCCAACCTGCCCGGCCTGGCCGGTACCGGATTGACCGACGACATTCGCGCTGCGCTCCCGGGATGGAGCGTCTGGGTCGGCAACGACGCCACCGCCGCGTGCTGGGCGGAACACGAGCGCGGCGCCGCCCAGGGCGCCGGCGAGGTCCTGATGGTGACGCTGGGTACCGGTATCGGGGGGGCCATCATCTCGGGCGGGCGGCTCCTGGAGGGGGCCAACCGGTACGCGGGGGAGTTCGGTCACATGGTGGTCGACCCCCACGGGCCCCGCTGCCCGTGCGGCAAGCAGGGCTGCTGGGAGCGGTTCGCGTCCGGGAGTGGCCTGGGGGCTCTGGGCCGGGAGATGGCCCTCGCCGGCGAGGCCCCGCGGCTGGTGGAGTTGGCGGGCGGTGATCCCGAGGTGGTGCGCGGCGAGCACGTCACGGCGGCGGCCGCCGATGGCGACCGCGCCGCCATCGCCATCATGACCCGCTTCGCCTGGTGGGTGGCCCTGGGTTTGTCCAACCTGGCCAACGCCCTGGACCCGGAGCTGATCGTGGTCGGCGGCGGACTGATCTCGGCCGGCGAAGTGCTCATCGAGCCCACCCGGCGGGCCTTCGCGGACCTGGTGGAGGCGGCCGCGGTGCGGGAGCCGGTCCAGATCAAGCCGGCGGTTCTGGGGTCGCAGGCCGGCGCCATCGGGGCCGGCCTCCTGGCCGCGGCCCAGGCGTAATAGCCGAGGGCGCCTCCGGTCCGGTCCGGTAACCTCCGATGGTGGAGTTCCGCCGGATCAACGGGTTGCCGCCCTACGTGTTCGCCATCATCAACGAATTGCGCGACGAGGCCCGGCACGCCGGTCGGGACGTGATCGACATGGGTTTCGGCAACCCCGACATCCCCAGCCCGGACATCGCCGTCGAGAAGTTGGCCGAGGCCGCCCGCAATCCTCGCAACCACCGGTACTCGGCGTCGCGCGGCATCCCGAAGTTGCGGCTCGCCATCGCCAACCTGTACCTGCGCCGCTTCGGCGTGGAGCTCGACCCGGACACCGAAGTGGTGACGACCATCGGTGCCAAAGAGGGATTGTCCCACTTGATGTGGACCCTCGTCGGCCCGGGCGACACCGCGTTGGTCCCGACGCCGAGCTACCCGATCCACATCTATGCCCCTCTTTTCGCCGGAGCCGACGTGCAGCAGGTGCGGCTGGGACCGGACCAGGACTTCTTCGGCAACCTGATGGAGAGCTGGGAGTCGACCTGGCCGCGACCGCGGGTCATCGTCTTCTCCTTCCCGCACAACCCGACGACCGAGTGCGTGGACCTGGCCTGGATGACCCGCCTGGTGGACTTCGCCCGTGAGCACGAGGTGACCCTCGTGCACGACTTCGCCTATTCGGACACCGCCTTCGACGGCTACCAGCCGCCGTCGGTCCTGGAGGTGCCGGGGGCCAAGGACGTCGCCGTGGAGCTGTACACGCTGACCAAGAGCTTCTCGATGGCGGGTTGGCGGGTGGCATTCCTGGTCGGCAACGCCGAGATCGTGGCGGCCCTGACCAAGCTCAAGAGCTACCTGGACTACGGGACGTTCCAGCCCATCCAGATCGCGTCGATCGTCGCCCTTAACGAAGCGCCCGACTACCCCAAGGAAGTCAACGAGATCTACCACTCGCGCCGGAACGCCCTCTGTGACGGGCTGCGCCGGATCGGCTGGCCGGTCGAGCCGCCCAAGGGCACCATGTTCGTGTGGGCGCCCATGCCGGAGCCGTACCGGGAGATGGGTTCGCTGGAGTTCTCCAAGTACCTCGTCACCGACGCCGAGGTGGCCACGTCACCGGGGGTCGGCTTCGGCAAGGGCGGCGAGGGCTTCGTGCGCTTCGCCCTGATCGAAAACGAGCAGCGGATCCAGCAGGCGGTCCGCAACCTGCGGCGCTCGCTGACGAAGCTGGGCTGACTTCGCGGCGCAGGCCGGGCCCGAAACGCGTAGGTTGCGTCGCATGGCCTACTGGGTGGTGAAGATCATCTTGACGCCCGTGCTGCGGGTCGTCTTTCGGGTGCGGTCGGAGGGCGCCGCCAACGTGCCTCGGCAGGGACCGGTGATCCTGGCGTCCAACCACCGGTCCTTCATCGACAGCGTCTTCCTGCCGCTGGTGGTGCGCCGGCGGGTGACGTTCGTGGCCAAGGCCGAGTACTTCGAGTCCCGGAAGACGGCGTGGTTTTTCCGGGCCGTGGGCATGATCCCCCTCAAGCGGGGCGGGGGACCGGCGTCGGCCCGGGCCTTGGCCGCGGCCCGCGACGTGCTCGCTGCTGGCGGGGTGCTCGGCATCTACCCCGAGGGCACCCGCTCGCCGGACGGCCGTTTGTACAAGGGCCACACCGGGGTGGCCCGGCTGTCGATGCAGTGCCAGGCGCCGGTGGTGCCCGTCGCCCAGTTCGGCACGGCCGAGGTGCAGCCGATCGGCGCCACTTGGCCCAAGTTCTTCCGCCGGGTCGAGGTCAAGATCGGCCCCCCCTTGCGAGGGGAGGGCGGGAGTGACGGATCGAGCGACCTGCGCCGGTTTACCAACGAGGTCATGGCGGCCATCGCCTCGCTGTCGGGGCAGGAGATGCGTGGACCAGTACGCCAAGCGCGACAAGGGCCGCCTGGCCGCACCCGGTTCGGAGGCCGACCCCGTCCCGCCGGACGCCCCGGAGGTGGAAGCGGCCTCGGCGTGACGTCAACCGGGGGCCCGGCGTAATGGCGCTGTCGCCGGGCGGTAACAGTCGGTTCACACGCTGGCGCTAGGTTCGGAGTTGTGCCGTCCTTCATTCTGCGGGTCTGGGTGCCCGACCGACCGGGCGCGCTGGGTGCCGTGGCCAGCCGGATCGGGGCGGTGCGCGGGGATCTGGTGGGCATCGACATCCTCGAGCGCGGCGGTGGACGGGCCATCGACGAACTGGTGGTGGACCTGCCGGACGAGTCGCTGGTGAGCCTGCTGATCTCCGAGGTGTCGCAGGTCGACGGGGTCGACGTGGAGGATGTGCGGCCGGCGCCGGAGGCGGCCATCGACCCGCGGGTCGATGCGCTGGAGACCGCGGCGTCGTTGGTGGCGCACGCCGAGGTGGGCTCACTGCTCGACGCCCTGGCCCGGCGCAGCCTGCTGGACTTCCAGTCCGATTGGGTGGCGGTCCTCGACCTCGACTCTTCGAGCCCGGTGGTCACGGTCGGGCCGGCGCCGCCGGCCGCTTGGCTGGGGGCGTTCGTGGCCGGCAGCCGGGCCTCCGCGGACCCGGGTTCCGAAGGCGGTCCCGACGACGTGGCCTGGGCCGACGTGGACGCCGCCGGCCTGGTGGTGGTGCTGGGCCGCAAGGGCCGTCCCTTCCGCTCCCGCGAGCGGCGCCAGCTGACCGCCCTGGCCCGCATCGTCGATCACCGCTGGGCGGAGCTGCACACCCGCGCCGGTCGGATGGCCCACCCCAGCGCCCTGTCCTTCTGAGACCGGGCCACACGCGCCCCAGTGCCCGAGGGACGGCACCGGACTCGAGATCGGGTCCGGATCAAGATCAACGGACCCGACCTCTTCGCCGGCGCCATCCCTCACTTTCCTTCCCGCCTGACGCGACGAACAGGGCAGTCTGCGTTGGGTGCGTGACAATCGAATAGTGGTCAGAAGTAGCCGTTATACGGGCTACTTCTGCCTTCTACCCGGATCAGTGAAGGAGACCCGGGGGCGTCAAAGGGGGCGGTCTTTTTTATGAGACCGCCCCCTTTCATGCGCCCCGGGGTCTCCTCTACAAGAAACCGGATGACTCACGCCGGAGGGATCGACTGGGCGAAGCGGAAGGCGTTGTCGGGGTCCCAGGTCCGCTTGACCTGCTGGAGGCGGGGCAGGTTGGCGCCGTAGTACGCCGCGGGAAAGTTGGCCAGGTGCGGGTCGACGTAGTTCTGGTACGCCTGGCCGTCCATGTCGGGCCCGAGCGCGGCGTACCAGCTGTCGAGCCAGGCCTGGCTGGCGTCCAGCTGGGCGGTCGGGGTGCCGGGGTCGAACGGCACGTTGTACTGCACGGACGCCAGGGCATCCCGGTGGACGAAAGCGGTCGCAGCAGGGGGGATGCGGTTGATGGCGCCGCCGTAGGCGTCGAAACCGGCTGCGCCCTGGGCGCCTTGAGCCTGTCGGGTCTGCACGCCGGCGACGATGGCCTGCACGCCCGCATCGCTGAGCGGGCGCCGCAGGTAGCCGGACTTGGCGAGGCTGGGTTGCCGGGTGAGCGCGCCACCGGGCGACTGGCTGGGGAGGTGGCAGGCCGCCTGGCTGAGGGTGGCGCACCCGCCTTCGCTGTACATGGCGGACGCGAATGGGACCGTCTCGACGTAGCGGGATGACGGCGCCGAGCCCACCGCGGCGGCGAGTTGCGCCAGCAGGGGAGTGATGCCCGCCGGCGGGCCCACCCAGGCCACCCCGACCTGCAACGTCGCGGTGGGTTGGCCCGGTGCGGCTTCCAGCAGGCAGTTGGACCACAGCTGGTCGGGGGCTGTGGGCGCCCATCCCAGCCAGGCCGGCAGGACCTGGGCGGCGGCCGCCCACGGCCAGTGCAGGAAGCACAAGGTCAGGGGGCTGGTGGGGAAGGTCCGAAAGGTGAGGCTGGTAGCCACGCCGAAGTTGCCACCGCCGCCGCCTTGGCAGGCCCAGTACAAGTCGGCGTTAGCGGACTGGTCGGCCGTCACCACCCGTCCGTCGGCGGTGACCAACCGAAGCGCGGCGAGGGCGTCGCACGTGAGTCCGTAGGCGCGGTCGACGACTCCCACCCCGCCACCGAGAGCCAGGCCGGCGATGCCGACGGTCGGGCAGGACCCGGCCGGGATCGACACGCCGGCGTGGTTGAGCGACGTGTAGACGTCGACCAGGCGGGCTCCGGCTCCGACCGTGGCTGTACCCGGTCCGACCGCGACGCCGGCCATGGGCGTGACGTCGATGACCAGGCCGGTGGTCGTCGAGTACCCGCCGTAGCTGTGCCCACCGCTGCGCGCGGCGAAGCTCACCTGATGGTCGCGGGCGAAGGTCACGCAGCGCTGTACATCGGTCTCGGTGGCGCAGTAGGCGATGGCGGCCGGTCGCACCGAGTCAAACCGGGAGTCGTAGAGCTGCAAATCAGTGAGGTAGCCCGAGTCCGACGGTTGTATCAACCGCCCGGCCAGCGCGCCCCGCAAGACCGACCAGTCCACCTCGGTGACCGGCGGGCTCGACGACGTGGTCGGGAGCGAGGTGGGCGGGAGGGTCGTGGCGGGGCTGGCCCGGCGCGACGTCCCGCACCCGGTGACGGCCAAGGCAGTGGCCGCGGCGGCGCCGGCACCGAGGCGCAGCACAGCCCGGCGGTCGACGAGGGGTGGTCCCGCGGCGGGCTGGCCGGCCCGGTCAGAGGCCGAGGCGGGCGTGGCGCAGCCGTTCGACGGAGATCTCGTCGCCTTGGTACTCGAGCCGGGCCACCGCGGTCCGCCCGAACGCGAGGAGGACCAACTCGCCGGGCGGCCCGGTGACGGTCACCACGGGCGCGCCCGGCTTGAGGGTGGCTTGGCCGAAGCCGGGCGCGTCGGCCACCAATCCGAGGGGCACCCGTCGGGCCAGCATGCGGGCGCCCATGCGCAGGCGGTTCCACAACACGCGTTCCTCGGCCGGGTCGAGATGGCGGGGCTCCCAGCCCGGCGCAGCCCGGCGCACGTCCTCGTGATGCACGAAGTACTCGACGGTATTCATGGCCTCGTCCACCAGGCGCAACGGGGCAGGCGGGCCGGCTCGCACCCGGGCCACCAGTTGGTCCCAGCCGGTCCCGCTCTTGGTGGCCTGGAGCACCTTGTTGGTATAGCCCGCGAGCGGGGGCAACAACACGCCCGCGGCGGCGTCGGGCCGGCGTTCGCGGATGACCAAGTGGGCAGCCAGGTCGCCGGTGACCCATCCGTCGCAGAGGGTGGGGGCATCCGGCCCCACCTCGAGAAAGAGGTCGCACAAGGCCTGCCGTTCGTCCTGGGCGAAGTGGGTCACGGCTGGGATCCTAGGTGGGGCGCTCGCTGCACCCCGGGGGTGGCCGGCTGGCCGTGGCCGGGTGCCGTGCGGTCGTGAGGGATTTCGGTTGGGCCACAGGCTTGTGCGCAGGCCGGCGCAGCCACATCTCGGCGTAAGTGACGAATCTCGGTGTCACAAACGATATAAACCTCACGATTTTGCACCGAGATCTTTCGTTTACACCGAGATTGCGCCACGTCGAGCGCGCGGCCGCCGCCGGCCCCGCCGGCCCCCCTTACGCCTTCACCCCGCGTGGCCGCAGCCCGGCCGCCCGGTAGACCGCATCGATGACGCGCATGTTGGCGATGGAGTCGGCCGGCGGGGTCAGGGTGGCGGCCCCGTCGGCCACCGCGGCTCGGAAGGCCTCCAGCTGATACTGATAGGTGGGGGTGCGGGGGAAGTGCTCGGCTCGGCGCCGGCCGTCGAAGTGCACCGCCAGCCGGTGCCATCGCTGCGGGGCGAGCGGGTTGTGGAGCGTCATCCGCCCTCGGTCGCCGTAGACCCGGGTGGTGATACGCAGCAACGACGTCGACCACAGCGACGCCACGATCTGGCCGGTGTGACCGCTCGGGAATCGCAGCTCGGCCGTCATGGCCCGGTCGACCTGATCGGTGTGGAGCTTGGCCGCGGCGCTCACCACCTCGGGCTCCTCGCCGCCGAGCGTCCGGGCCAGGTGGATGGAGTAGCAGCCCGCGTCCATGGTGGCCCCGCCGGCCAGATCCAGCTGGTAGCGGATGTCGGAGAAGCGGGGCAGCGGGAAGCAGACCGCCGCCTCGATCCGCCGCAGCGCTCCCAGCTCCCCGCTGCGGACGATGGCCAGCGCCCGTTCGAACATGGGGTGGTACCGGTAGTGGAAGGCCTCCATCACCACCAGCCCGGTCCGAGCGGCCACCGCCGCGACCTCTTCCGCCTCGGCGGCGTTGGCGGTGAAGGGCTTCTCGCAGAGCACCGGTTTGCCCGCCTCCAGGGCCTTGATCGTCCACTCGGCGTGCAGCCCGTTGGGCAACGGGTTGTAGATGGCATCCACGTCCGCATCGTCGAGCACGGCCTGGTAGGTGGGTGCCACGTTCGGGATGCCGTGCTTGCGGGCGAAGGCTGCGGCCTTGTCCGGGTCGCGGGCCGCCACCGTCGTCACCGCCACCCCGGCCACGTGGGCGGCCGGCTGGATGACGGCGGCGGGGGCGATGCGAGCGGCGCCCAGGACGCCGATGCGGAGAGGGCTCATGGTTGGCTCCAGGCTCGTGAACGTTCGACCGCCCGGTGCCATCCCCGGTAGGCGGTCTCCATCGTGGTCCGGTCCGCGGCGGGTTCCACGGTGGCGTCGGACGCCCAGCGGGCCCCGATCTCGGCCGGCGACGACCACACCCCCTCCGCCAGGCCGGCCAGCAGGGCGGCCCCCAGCGCCGTCGTCTCGCTGACAGCCGCCCGCACCACCCGCACACCGAGCAGGTCGGCACAGCACTGCAGCAGGAGATCCATCACTGACGCCCCCCCGTCGACCCGCAGCTCGGCCAGCGGGTAGCCCGACGCGGCCTGCATGGCGTCGACGACGTCCCGGGTCTGGAAGGCCATGGCCTCGACGACCGCCCGGGCCAGCTGGGCCCGGCCCACCCCGCGGGTCACGCCGACCCAGCGTGCCGCGGGCGTACGGGTCCCACCACGGGCTACCGAGGCCGGTCAGCGCCGGCACCAGGTACGCCCCGCCGGCGTCGGGTACCGAGGCGGCCAGCGGCCCGACCTCCGCCGACGAGGCGATGAGGCCCAACTCGTCCCGCAGCCACTGCACCGCCGCGCCGGTCACGAAGATCGCCCCTTCCAGGGCGTAGGCCACCTCGGCCGGCCGCTCCAGCACCCAGGCCACCGTCGTGAGCAGGCCGGGGACGGGATCCGGGCCGCGGCTCGCCGACATTCATCAGCACGAAACTGCCGGTGCCGTAGGTGTTCTTCGTCATCCCCGGCTGGAAGCAGGCTTGGCCAAAGAGGGCCGCCTGCTGATCGCCGGCCACTCCGCTGATGGGCACCCCAGCCGGCAGGCCCTCCACTACGCCGGCCGCGGTGACACCCAGCCGACCGCTCGTGGAACCCACCTTCGGCAGGATCGAGGTCGGCACCCCGAAGAGGTCCGCCAACTCGGGGTCCCACGCCAGCCGGCGGATGTCGAACAGGAGGGTCCGGGAGGCGTTGGTGGGGTCGGTCGCGTGCACCTGGCCCGCGGTGAGCTTCCACAGGAGCCAGCTGTCGACGGTCCCGAAGGCCAGGTCGGGCCCCGCGGCCACGCCCCCTTCGGTGAGGAGCCAGGTTAGTTTGGTGGCCGAGAAGTAGGGGTCGAGCACCAGTCCGGTGTGGGAGCGGACCAGGTCCAAGTGCCCGGCGGCTTCCAGTCGCTCGCACAGCGGGGCGCCGCGGCGGTCCTGCCAGACGATGGCCCGGTACCG
This sequence comes from uncultured Acidimicrobiaceae bacterium, assembly GCA_963702305.1. Classification (GTDB taxonomy): domain Bacteria; phylum Actinomycetota; class Acidimicrobiia; order Acidimicrobiales; family Palsa-688; genus PALSA-693. Next base: position 61,214 of record CAVPBX010000017.1, read on the forward strand.
GGGTTGGCCCGTCCGGCGGTCCCACATGACCACCGTCTCACGCTGGTTGGTGATACCGATGGTGGCGACGGGCTGGTCGAGGGCGGCGAGCAGGTCGGCCAGGGTGGCGGCCACGGCCGCCCAGATTTCTTCGGGGTCGTGCTCGACCCACCCCGGGCGGGGGAAGTACTGGGGGAACTCCCGGTAGCGGGCGCCCACTGGGGTCCCGTCTTCCCCGACGGCCATGGCCCGCACCCCGGTTGTGCCGGCGTCTAAGGCGATCACGACGGCCATGCCGAAATGACGATACCCGGCCCGCTGGGCCGGGTATGTCGTGTACGGGCCTCCAGGTAGGAGGTATCCCCGGCGCGGCCCCCTGTCGAAGGGGCGGGGACGAGGGGGCCGGCGCCAGGGTTTATGACCGCCGAGGGGGCAGCTTCGGCGGTGCTGAACTGACTCTACCCCCGAGGTGTCAGATCATCACGCTTTGTAGGTAATTTTTCCGTGAAGACGCCGCCCCTGTGGACGAAGGGGCCGGCTATCCGCAGGAAATACACAGCCCGCGCCCCCTGTCGGTCCACAGTTGATCGCCCCTACCGTGACGGGGCGCTGGGCCGCCCGGCGCGAGGCACCCAGGGTGCAAACCTTCGCGAGCACCCGCTGACCTGCACTTTTTCTCCTGATGTACGGTTGACATCAGTGGAACTACGATGATGTAATTCACTCCTCATGTTGTGGCTCTCGGCCGTCCTGACGACCGAGCACCACAACCGGTTGTGGTCGACGAAGAAACTCTCCAGGAGGTAAGTGGCATGGCTATCGCCCCCGAGCGGATGGGCATTGGCATCCACCGGCAGTTCACCACGCCGGGCCAGGATCCCTACGACACGGTCGAGTGGGAGCGCCGCGACGCCCGCATCGCCAACTACGCCACCGGCGCGGTCGCCTTCGAGCAGCTCGGCGTGGAGGTCCCCGCCGACTGGAGCTTCAACGCCACCAACATCCTGGCCCAGAAGTACTTCCGGGGCACACTGGGCACACCGGAGCGGGAGTGGTCGCTCAAGCAGGTCGCCGACCGGGTGGTCGACACCATCACCCGCTGGGGCCACAAGGACGGCTACTTCGTCGACGACGAGGAGGCCGAGACCTTCCGGGCCGAGCTCAAGTACCTCATCATCCACCAGAAGGCGGCCTTCAACTCGCCGGTGTGGTTCAACATCGGCGTGGAGGGTGTCCCTCAGCAGGGCTCGGCGTGCCAGCCCTACGACGCCCTGGTCAGCACTCCCGACGGGCTGATCCCGATCGGCCGTCTGGTGGACACGAACGCGGTCGGGACCAAGGTGTACGACGCGCACGGATTGACCTCGATCGTGGCCGTGAAGGCCAACGGCCGGAAGTCGGTGTTGCGGCTCCACACCAAGGCTGGACTCACCCTGGATGTGACGCCTGATCACCTGGTCTGGCGCGGCGTCCGGCGACGGTACCGGACGCTTTGTGCCCGCCGGCGACCTCCGTGCGGGTGACCAGCTGACCTGGCATCGGACGGAGTCATGGGGATACGGAGAGATCCTCGCACAGGACCTCTACGAAGCAGCGCTGGCCGGTTGGTTGCAGTCGGACGGGTTCGTCGGCCAGTACGAAGAAGGCACGAATCGATCCTTGACGATCGAAGCCATGACGGTGACGCCCGCCGAACTCGAATGGGTGTCGGCAGCCATCGACCGGGTGTTCCCGTCGGTACATCGGCACGAGCGGAACGTACTGACTCAGGACACGTCGCTGGATTGCCGGAGGACCAGGCTGTACGGGCAAGGCTTGGCCGAGTTCGTCGATCACTGGGGACTGCGCGCCCGCGGGAAGGACATGGTTGTCCCCGAGCAGCTGTTCGACTCGCCCCTCCCGGTTGTTCGTTGCTACCTCGCCAGCTTGTTCCAGGCCGAGGGGTACGTGTCGCACAAGGGCCGGTCGGCCTTGATCGGCTGCGACATGATCTCTGAGCGCATCATCCGGGGGGCCCAACAGCTGCTCGCTCGATTCGGAATCTTCTCCCGGGTCCGTTTCAAGGCGGATCGGCGCACCGATCGGCAGGGTTGCTGGTCCTTGACGATCCAAAATGCCGGCGACCGTCGGCGATTTGCTGACGAGATCGGGTTCATCGATCCACGCAAGGCGGACCTGCTCGAGCAGACTTTCGACCTGCCAGGTCTCGGCCACAATGACATCAAGCGCTTGGAGATCGAGCGGATCGAGCAGCTGGGTGAGTCTGAGGTCTATGACATCCAGACGGAGAGCGGCGAGTACCTGAGCGGGAGTCTCCGAGTCCACAACTGCTTCATCCTGGCCGTCGACGACTCGATGGACTCGATTCTCAAGTGGTACACGGAGGAAGGGACGATCTTCAAGGGCGGCTCTGGCGCAGGCGTCAACTTGTCGAAGATCCGTTCGTCCAAGGAAGGGCTGCGGGGCGGCGGCACCGCGTCCGGACCCGTGAGCTTCATGCGAGGGGCGGATGCGTCGGCTGGCACGATCAAGTCGGGAGGAAAGACCCGCAGAGCGGCAAAAATGGTGATCCTCGACGTCGGGCATCCGGACATCGAGGACTTCATCTGGTGCAAGGCCATCGAGGAGCGCAAGGCCCGGGCCCTGCGTGACGCCGGCTTCGACATGGACCTCGACGGCAAGGACAGCCACTCCATTCAGTACCAGAACGCCAACAACTCGGTCCGGGTGACCGACGAGTTCATGCAGGCTGTGCTCGACGACGCCGACTGGCATTTACGCGCCATCACGACCGGCGAGGTCATCGAGACGGTCCGGGCCCGCGACCTCTTCCGCCAGATTTCCAAGGCGGCCTGGGAGTGCGCCGACCCGGGGATGCAGTTCGACACCACCATCAACAAGTGGCACACGGCGCCCAACACTGCTCGCATCAACGGCAGTAATCCTTGCTCAGAATACATGCATATTGATAACTCAGCTTGCAACCTGGCCAGCCTCAACCTCCTGAATTTCAGCGAAGAGGATGGAACATTTGATGTGGATGGGATGCGGGCGGCGACGGAGGTGATGTTCACCGCTCAGGAGATCATCGTCGGCAACGCCGACTATCCGACGGAGCAAATCGCCGAGAACTCGCGTCGCTTCCGTCAGCTCGGGATCGGGTACGCCAACATCGGTGCCCTGCTGATGTCTGAGGGCCTCCCTTACGACTCCGATGCGGGCCGCGCCTGGACATCGGCGATTACGGCCTTGCTGACCGGCCATGCGTACGCCACCTCGGCCCGAACCGCAGCTCGGATGGGCCCGTTTGCGGGGTATCAGGAGAACCGGGACGCCATGCTCAACGTGCTGCGTATGCATCGGGACGCGGCCGCCTCCATTGACGAGGAGTTGGTGCCACCCGAGTTGCTGTCAGCCGCGCAAGAGGCGTGGGATACCGCGGTGGAGGTCGCTGAGCAGCACGGCGTCCGGAATGCCCAATCGAGCGTTTTGGCCCCGACCGGCACTATAGGTTTGCTGATGGATTGTGATACGACCGGTATCGAGCCCGATCTGGGCTTGGTCAAGACCAAGAAATTGGTTGGCGGCGGAACGATGTCGATCGTCAATCAGACGGTCCCTCGTGCCCTTCGAAAGCTCGGCTACTCGACCGACCAGATCGACGACATCATCGCCTATATCGACGAGCGAAAGTCGATCCTAGGGGCTCCTCATTTGAGCATCGATCATTTGCCGGTGTTTGCCTGCTCAATGGGTGACAACACCATTCATTACCAGGGGCATATCCGCATGATGGCTGCCGCCCAGCCGTGGATTTCGGGCGCCATCAGCAAGACGGTCAACGTCCCCGAAGAGGTGACCGTCGAAGAAGTGGAGCAGCTCCACATCGAGGCCTGGCAGCTGGGCCTCAAGGCCATCGCCATCTACCGGGACAACTGCAAGGTGGCCCAGCCGCTGGCGACGGCCAAGCGGACCGTCATCGATCCGGCCGCCTCGCCGGCGGAGGTCCACGACGCCGAGCTGGCCATCAAGGTGGCCGAGCTCGAGAACGCCCTGCAGCACCAGACGACTGTCGTGGTCAAGCAGCCCATCCGGGAGCGGTTGCCGCGCAAGCGGGCCTCGACGACGTTTGCCTTCCGGGTCGCCGATTGTGAGGGGTACGTCACCGTCGGCGAGTACGAGGACGGCCGGCCGGGCGAGGTGTTCATGAAGGTCTCCAAGCAGGGGTCGACCCTGTCGGGGATCATGGACGCTTTCTCCATCGCCATCAGCCTCGGGCTGCAGCACGGGGTGCCACTGGCGACGTACGTCAAGAAGTACACCAACATGCGCTTCGAGCCGGCCGGCATGACGGATGATCCGGAGCTGCGGATCGCCCAGTCTTTGGTGGACTACATCTTCCGCCGGCTGGCGGTGGACTACCTGCCTTACGAGGAGCGGGCAGAGCTGGGCGTGCTCACCTCGGCCGAGCGGACCCAGCTCACCCTTCCGGGGGTGGAGGAGGCCGCGACGCCGAGCTTCCAGGTGGTCGAGGTCAACCCGTTCAGTGAGGACGCCGTCGTGGCTTCGCCGGCGCCGGCGGCGCAGCCGCTGTTTCCGGCTGAGTCCGACGCGCCGTACTGCTTCCAGTGCGGGGTGCAGATGATCCGGTCCGGTAGCTGTCACGCCTGCCCGTCGTGCGGGTCGACCAGCGGCTGCTCGTGACGCGTCAGGTCGCCAGCCCGTGCTGATGGGCGTAGGCCGCGGCCTGGGTCCGGTCGCGGCTGTGGGTCTTGGCGAAGATCCGGTTGATATGGGTCTTCACCGTCGCCTCGCTCACGTACAGCTCGGCGGCGATCTCGGCGTTCGAGCGGCCGCGGGCGATGAGGGTCAGCACCTCGCCCTCCCGGTCGGTCAGCCCGTCGGGCAGCACTGAGGGCCGGGCCGGCTGCCGGCGGGCCGCCTCCACCAGGCGAGCTTGTACGGAATGGTCAAGGGTGCTCTGCCCGGCGGCCGCGGCCTCGAGGGCCCGGCGGATGTCCTCCCGCCCGGCGTCCTTGGTCAGATACCCGATGGCGCCTGCCGAGAGCGCCGCGATCACCGAGTCGTCGTCCGCGTAGGTGGTGAGCACCACCACCTGGGTGCCCGGCCGGCGGGCTCGGACGGCCCGGGTGGCGTCGACGCCATCCAGGCCCGGCATGCGGAGATCCATGAGGATCACGTCAGGTTCGTGGGCGTCGGCCAGGGCGACAGCTTCGGAGCCGTCGGCCGCCGCGGCGACCACCTCGACGCCAGGAAAGCTCTCGACGATGGTGACCAGACCCTCTCGCACCACGCGCTGGTCATCGGCGATGAGCACCCTCATGCCGGCAGTTTGGCCTGGACCCGCCAACCATCGGCGAAGGGGCCGGCGTCGACGACGCCATCGAGCAGCAAGACCCGTTCCCGGATACCCTGCAGCCCGTAGCCGGGGGAGCCGGGGGAGCCGGGGGAGCCGGGCGCCGGGGCTCCGTCGCGGTTCACCCCGTTGACGACCGAGAGGGTGACGGCGTCGGGCGCATAGCCGAGGTCGACGCAAACCGGGGCGCCGGGCGCATGGCGCCGGGCGTTCGTCAGGCCTTCCTGAGCGACCCGGTACAGGGCGTGGGTCACGCCGGCGGGGAGCGGGCGGGGCGTGCCCGAGACCGAGAGCTGGACGGCGTGCTGCCGGCAGAGCCCGTCGATCTGCTCGGGCAGGGGAGCCGCGTCGTCCCGTAACGCTCGCACCGCCTGCCGGGCCTCCTCCAGCCCGTCCTGGACCAGCTCTCGGGACTGGCGCAGGCCGTCCTGGATTTCGCCCAGGCGACCATGGCCGCCTTCCACCACCGTTTCCATGGCCTGCAGCTGCACGGACAGGGCCCCGAGGGTGTGAGCCAGGACGTCGTGGATTTCGCGGGCCATGTGGTTGCGCTCTGCGAGGACCTCGGCTCGGGCTCCTTCCAGCTCCGCCCGCTCCGTCTCGACCGCGAGCCGGGCCCGTTGCTCGACCTGCTCCCGCGCCTGACGTCGGGTCAGACCGACCATCAGTCCAGCCAAGCCGGCGGCCACCCCGATTCCCGCTCTGACCGCCGGACGGCCGTCGAGGGCCGCGGTCACGACCATGGCGACCGGTCCCACGGCGGCCAGCCCGACCGCCACCGGCAGGTCGAACGCCATGCTCGCACCCAGCCCGGCCACGCCGACGAAGACGGCCGAGACCGGTCCGATGGCAGCCAGGGCGCCGCCGGTCGCCCCCATGAGCAGCAGGGCGGCGCCCACCCCGGACCGCCCCGTCGGGGCCACGATGAGCCATCCAACCCACGCCAGTGCCGCGGCCACCAGGAGCACGAGGGCGGCCAGGTGTATACCGGTCAGCCCCGGACGGGCTTCGCTCGCGGCGCCCCAGACCAACAGGCCCAGGCTGGCGGCGCGGATGACCAACCGGAGACGAGGTTCGAGGATCGCGGTGCCGGGGCCCGGATCGCTGCTCACGAGTCCATGATGCTCGCACGCCGACCCTGCTGCACCCGCCGCGACCGCCCGGCGCCGAGCGCCGGGAGGCCGACGTGGGTGGCTCGGGCCCGCAGGGCGAGCACGCCGGTTCGGCCCACCACCTCTGACAGCGCCATCAGGACCAGGGCGGCGGTCCAGGCGGCTGGGCTGGTGATGGCGTGCTGCACGCTGAACCGGCCGATGGCGGCACCCCCACCATGGGTGGCGTAGAGCTGGAACGCCAAGCGGCACCCCACGCCCAGTATCCAAAGCGTGGCCGCCGCTGCGCCCGCCTTGACGAACAGCCCGCCGTCCTCCGTCACCCGGAGGGAGGTGTACCAGGCGCACAGGACGCCCAGGGTCAGGCCGACCGTCGCCCCGGCCGCGATGAGGAGCAGGTCGTTGCCGGCCGTCGGGATCGAGTGCAGGTAGTGGGTCGCGGCGTAGCCGACGATGCCCAATGGCAAGAGGAGATTGCGGGCGGTGAGGCGCCGGCCCCGGATCTGAACGAGGACGAGGGCGATGAGAAGACCGTTGATGAGGTAATCGCTAAAGGACATGGGGCCAGTGTCAACGCCACGGCTCCTAGGGGCGTCAGCCCCCGGGTTGATCGGCAGGTGGAACGGTCTCCACCCGCCGGCGGGACCGCCGCGGCCGTGACGGCACCAGTCGGCGCTTGCATTCGACGGGCCTCACATGTGGTGGCAGTCCACCAGCCGGTGATACGGGAGCCGGTGTCGCATCGGAGCGTGGCTCGGTTGCCACCACGTGTGAGCGCAGTCGAATTGCCGGCACGGGTGGGTCGGTCCCCGCCGGCGGCCGCCTCCGGCCGGCAGGGCCCCTGCTAGCGGAAGGAGTAGCTCACCGGGAGGTGCTTGACACCTGACACGAAGGCGGACTCCGACCATTGGGCCGGTCCCGCCGGCTCGATGTGCTCGAGCTCCTGCGCCAGCCGGGCCAGCATGGTGCGCACCTCCCGCCGGGCGAACTGGCTGCCGAGGCAGAAATGCGCCCCCCCGCCAAAGGACAGCAGCCGGTCGGCGTTGGCCCGGTGCACGTCGAAGGTCATGGAGTCCGTGAACACCTCTTCGTCGCGGTTGGCGCTGGGATAGGACAGGAGGACTCGACTCCCGGCTGGGATCTCGACGCCGGCGACGGCGGTGTCTTCGGTGGCATATCGCATGAAGTGGCGAACGGGCGATGTCCACCGGATGCATTCGTCCGCAGCGTTGCCGGCCAGGTCTGGTTGGTCGCGTATGGCCCACAGCTGGGCCGGGTCGCGCAGCATGGCTTCCATCCCGCCCGACAGGGCATAGGACGTGGTGTCGTGACCGGCGGTGGCCACGATGATGTAGTACCAGAGCCGCTCGGCGTCGCCCATCGGGCAGCCGCCGGGCTGACCGTTGGCGATGACCGACGCCAAATCGTCAGTCGGCTGTCGCTGCCGATCCTCCGTGATGGCGTTGAAGTACTCGATGAACTTCATGACCGAGGCGATGAGGCGAGCCTCCGGATCCGCCGCGTCGCCGAGGAACTCCGGGTCGGCGGCGCCAAACAGGCCCTGTGTCAGCTCCATCATCAGCGGTTCGTCGGATTCGGGGACCCCGTAGATGTCCATGATCACCCGGAGGGTGTACGGCTGGGCGATGTCCCTCGCGAAGTCGCAGCTGCCGTTGTGATCGCGCATCTTCTGCACGAACAGATCCGCGAGGGCATCGATGCGGGGCTGACGGTGCTTGACGGCCGCCGGTTTAAACCAGTCGTTGGTGACCTGCCGATGATCCCGGTGGTCGGTCCCGTCCAGGTGCACCAACGTCCTCGGCTCGGGGACGCCGGAGGCGAGCATCCGGGTCCAGTCCGCCTCGGGTCCGAGGACCGACCGGGACGTGTTGTGCCACCGCTCGTTGTCGCGGGATACGGCGAGCACCTCGGCGTAGCGGGTCAGCACCCAGAACGGCGCGAACCCCTCGAGGTCGACCGGCAGGATCGGCGTGGCCCGGCGGATCTCCTCGACCTGCTGGTGCCATCGGTCCATGTCCGCCCATTCGCCGGGGAAGGCGAAGAGCGTTCCGGTGGTCGCGGTGCCGTCGGTGAGCGTCATGCGCCAGCCTCCTCGCTGGGCCCCATGTACCGGGGCTCCATACCTCGAAGTATGTTATCCCATGGGCCCGGGCCGGGCCGCCCCGCCATCCGTAGACTCCGCGCCATGAAAGCCGCGGTGTATTACGAGACCGGGTCACCCGACGTGTTTCGCTACGAGGAAGTGCCGGATCCGGTGTGCGCGCCCGACGGCGTCCTCATCCGGGTGGAGGCGATCAGCGTCGAGGGCGGCGACACCCTCAACCGGAGTGGCGGGGCCATGTTCGCCACCCCACACATCGTCGGTTATCAGGCCGCCGGGACGATCGTCGAAGTAGGGGAGAAGGTGGTCGACCGGCACGTCGGACAGCAGGTGGTGGCCACCATGTTCGCCGGCTCGCATGCCGAGTGCGTCGCCGTCCCTGCATTCACCACGTGGGTCATCCCGGACGGGGCCGACATGATCGCCTGCGCCTGCGTCCCGGTGGCCTTCGGCACCGCGCACGACTGCTTGTTCGAGTTCGGGCGCCTGGTCGCCGGCGAGACCGTGCTCGTCCAGGCCGGGGCCGGAGGGGTGGGGATGGCGGCCATCCAACTGGCCAAGCAGGCCGGCGCCACCGTGATCGCCACCGCGTCGAGTCTCGATCGGCTCACCGCCCTGGCGCCGCTTGGGCTCGATCACCCCATCGATTACTCCGCAGAGGGTTGGGTGCAGCAGGTGCGAGCCTTGACCGAGGGCCGCGGCGTCGAGTTGGTGGTGGACTCGGTCGGTGGCCGGATCCTCCAGGGCAGTGCCGCCTGCCTGGCCTATCGGGGCCGGCTCGTCACGGTCGGGCGCGCCGGGCGTGACCCCGAGCCGTTCGACGTGTCGGTCCTGGCGATGGGCAACCAGTCGCTGACCGCCGTGTTCCTGGGCGCGGAGCTCGCCTTCCAACGGGCCCGGACGATGATCGGCGGCCTGGTCGACGAGGTGGCCGCCGGCCGGCTCACGGTCTTGGTGGACCGCACGTTTCCCCTCTCCGAGGCGGCCGCCGCGCATGCCTTCATCGAGAGCCGCCAGGCGGTCGGTCGGGTGGTATTGGTCCCCTGACCTTGACGGTCGAGGCGATCATCGGCCCCCCTCACGGTCGGCTCTGCGATTCTGGTCGCATGTCCGACCTGTTCGAGTACATCCCCCACCCGCACATCCAGGGCCGGCAGGCGACCGGACCGCCCAAGGTGGTCCAGGCGGTGGCACAGATCCACGGCCCGGGGCGCATGGGACGGCTCAACGCCAAGGTCGGGCTGAAGATCACGGTGATCGTCGGCACGATGTGGTGCGCCTACCTGTTCACCGTCATCGCCCTCATCAGTGCCCCGACGGCGTTCAAGAGTGGTGACAAGCTCATCATCATCGCCTGGATCGCCCAGACGTTCCTGCAACTGGTCCTCCTGCCGATCATCATCGTCGGGCAAAACGTCCAGGCGGCCGCCGCCGACGCCCGATCCGAGGCTACCTACAACGACGCGGCCGCCGTCCTGGAAGAGGCCAAACAGATCCAGGCCCACCTGGCGGTGCAGGACGCGGAGTTGACCCGATTGGTGGCCGCCGTTTGTACGCCGAACGCGAGCTGATGCTCACTTCGTCCTCGGATGCACCACCCCGCTGGGCGAGCGGCGACGGGGGCCGGCCTCTTGGTGGGGGACCGTGTTGGGCGGCACCGGATAGGGGATACCGTTACCGAGCGTCCCGAGGGCGGAGTTGACGGCATTGGCGAAAACCAGATCGCCGACGAGACCCAGGTCCGCGAGGGGGATGGGCAGCTGGGGGCGGCTGGGGTCGGATGGGGCCGCGAAGTTGAACGCGCCGGTCAGGTCGCCGACGGTGTGCCGCCGCCAGGCGCTCAGGTTGGGGACCGGCGTGCCGAACCGAGTTTCGAGGAGGCGCAGCTGCGACGTGTGGTCGAGCGTCCCGGAGTAGACGAGCCCGCCTCTGGTGTACGGGGAGATGACCAGGCAGGGGACGCGGAAGCCCAGGCCGATGGGGCCGGTGATCCCGCCTTCGACGCCTTGGATCGACGGATTCGTTATCGGCGCGGTGATGTACTCGTCGGGTGTTCCCAGCGGCGCGGTCGGCGGCGGGACGTGGTCGAAGAAGCCGCCCTGTTCGTCGTAACTCACGATCAGCGCGGTCTTCTCCCAGACGGCCGGGTTGGCGAGCAGATAGTTGAGGATGTTGAACACGGCCAACGCGCCGAGTTCCGGCGGGGCGGCCGGGTGCTCGCATTGGGTGAAGTCCGTGACGATCCATGAGACGGCCGGCAGCCGATCCAGCAGGACGTCCTCGATGAAGTTGCCCTCGATGGTAGGCAGCAACCCCTTCTGGTTGAGCGGGCTGTCGAGCGGTCCGTACTGCTGGAACAGCCGCAGCACGTTGTCCATGAGCAAGCCGCCCTGGAGTCCCTCGATGGCGTCGACGCTCTGGTACACCTTCCAGCTCACTCCCGCTTCTTCGAGCACTTCGGGCATCGTCTTCCAGCTGAACAGGCCCGCTTCCGGCAGGACTGAGCCCAGGGTTTGCAGCATCGGGCCGCCGCCCGTGCCGTGCGGGTCGAGCATCCCGGACATCCAGTACAGCCGGTTCGGGTAGGTGGGGCCGAGGACCGAGCAGTGGTAGTTGTCGCAGATGGTGAAGGCGTCGGCGAGGGCGTGGTAGAAGGGCAGCGTCTGGCGGGTGTAGTAGCTCATCACGACGGGGGCGTTGCCGCCCTCGCCGGCGTCCAGATGGGTCTTGATGAAGCTGTCCATGCGCCCGCCGTTCCAGCACTGGTGCTGGGGCACCCAGTCGTGGGTGGGGTCGTTGAGGAACTCGCCGTCGTGGGTGAGGTCGACCTGCAGCGGAAAGGGCATGGTGTACCCCGCGGTGGTGGCGCCGCGCGCCGGATCCCAGCCGAACTGCTCGAGGATCGACCGGCGCTTCCCGCCGACGGTCTGGGTCGGCATGTTCGGGTCGTCAAAGCCGCGGACCCCGGAGAGCGTCCCGAAGTAATGGTCGAAGGAGCGGTTCTCCTGCATGACGAACACGAAGTGCTCGATGTCGGCGAGGCTGCCCATACCCGCCGGATCGGCGGCGGCGTGGGCCCGGTCGACGAGGGCCGGGAGGAGTCCGGCCAGACCGGCCGCAGTGGACCCGGCCAGGAAGCTCCGCCGGCTCAGTGTGCGTCGCGACGCCATCGGATGCCTTGCCCTCCCAGCATTCTCGGCGGACGGTCAGCCGCCAGGGGCCCAGCGCCCCTCCTCCCAGCGGCGGCAGCCTACCCCGCCTGCAGCTGAAACAGGGTCGAACCGGCCACCGCCTGGCCCAGCCCGGCCACCGTTGCGTCGCCCGCCAGGTAGGCATCGAGGAAAGCCAGGGTCACGGCTTCCACCCCGGGCAACCAGACGCTGCCGGCTTGGAGCGGCGGCAGGTGGCCGCCACCGTGGAGCACCAACAGGTACTTCGGCGAGGTGGCGGCCTGCCACACCTGGTACCCGTAGGACGGCGGGTTGATCGTGTCGGCGTCGCCCTGGGTCACCAGCAGCGGCGGGTTGGCGGTCGCACCCGCGACCGACACCTGCTGGGCGGACATGGCCACCAGCGCCCGGAACCGCGGCTGACCGGCCGGCGCGGGTGTCACCGCGGCCGCCAGCGCGGTTTCCGCGCCGTCGCTGTGCCCGGCCATCGCCACCCGTCCGGGGTCGACGCGGGCCGCCACCGGGCTACTGGCCGCCACCAGGGCGTCGGTCACGAAACGGACGTCCGCCGGCTGGTTGTTGATGTCGGCCTCGTCCAGGTTGGCGCCGGCGATCGCCGGGTCGGTGAGCGGGAACTCCGGGGCCGCGACCACGTAGCCGTGGGCCGCCCAGGTGGCCAGCAGCGTGCCGTATGCGTCCGGACCGACGTCGAACCCGGGGGCGAAGACGATCAGGGGCCGCCGCCCCGGAGCCGCGGGCACCCACAACTCGGTCGGCAACGACCGCGCCGCGCTGATGGTGCGGCCGTGGCTGACGGTCGGGCGGCTGGCGTCGACGAGGGGCACGGTGACCTCCGTGATGGCGAAGGGCGGCCGGGCGGGGGGCACGGTCGTGGGCGCGGCCGTCGGCGGCGGGACCGACGTCATCGAGGTCGTCGTCGTCGAGGTCGTCGCGACCGGTGCGGTCGTCGACGACGGAGTGGTCCCGGAGGCGGCCCGGGCCGGCGGGTTGCCATGGCCGCATCCCGCCGCCGCCAGGGCGCCCAGCGCTGCGGCCACCACCCGGGTCGCCGGCCGTCCCACCCTCACCGCCACGGCCCACGACGGTATCCGGTCGGCCCGGCCGTACGCTGACAGGCATGCCCGTCACCCGCATGAACCACGCCGTCCTCTACGTGCGAAACGTCCAGCGCACCGTCGACTTCTACCGCGACCTCCTGGACTTCCGGGTCAAGTTCGAGATCCCTGGCCAGGCGGCCTTCCTCCAGGCCCCGGCCAGCCAAAACGACCACGATCTCGGCATCTTCCAGCTCGGCGACAACGCCGGCCCGTCGCAGGCCGGCCGCACCACGGTCGGGCTCTACCACCTGGCCTGGGAGGTCGACACCCTCGACGAGCTGGAGCGGTTGGCGGGCAGGCTGAGCCAGGCCGGGGCGCTGGTCGGAGCGTCCGACCACGGGACCACGAAGGCCCTGTACGCCCACGATCCCGACGGCCTGGAGTTCGAGGTGTGCTGGCTGGTCCCAGCCGACCGGCTCCCGGCGCATGTCGACGCCGCGACCAAGCCCCTGGACCTGGCGGCCGAGAAGGCCCGATACGGGGGATCGACGAGAGGTGGGGTGGGCGTATCGTTCCCGGCCCTGGTCTGAGCCGACCGGCCATACTCGTGGGATGACGCCGACGGTCTCGCCGCTGGCCGGCACCGTGGTGGAGGTGTTGGCCGGCCCGGGCGACGCCGTTCGGGCGGGGCGTCCGGTCGTCATTCTGGAGTCGATGAAAATGGAGCACGAGGTGCCGGCGGCGGTCACCGGCACCGTCCAGGCGGTGGTGGTCGCACCGGGGGACACCGTGGCTGCCGGCGACCAACTGATCGTCATCGCGGATGGGGTGGTGGACGACGCGGAGGCGGTGGCGCCGGCCGCGGCCGATCCGCGAGGGGTCCGGGCCGACCTGGCCGAGGTCATCGACCGCCAGGCGCTGGTGCTCGACGAGTCCCGCCCGGACGCGGTCACTCGCCGGCACGGACACGGGCACCGCACCGCCCGGGAGAATCTGGCCGACTTGTGTGATCCCGGCACCTTCGTGGAGTACGGGTCGCTGGCCATCGCCGCCCAACGCGACCGGCGGTCCATGGAGGACCTGGTGCACAACACGCCCGCCGACGGGCTGATCGGCGGGACCGCCCACATCAACGGGGCGCTCTTCGGCGAGGAGGCGTCGCGCTGCGTGGTGCTGTCGTACGACTACATGGTCCTCGCCGGCACCCAAGGCTTCCAGGGGCATCGGAAGAAGGATCGGCTCTTCGAGCTGGCCGAGCGTTTCCGGCTGCCCCTGGTGTTGTTCGCCGAGGGAGGCGGGGGCCGACCGGGCGACACCGACGCCCCGCAGGTCTCCGGGCTGGAGGTCATGGCCTTCGCCCTCTTCGGTCGGCTCAGCGGCCTGGTGCCGCTCGTGGGCGTGGTGTCGGGACGGTGCTTCGCCGGTAACGCCGCCCTGCTCGGGTGCTGCGACGTCATCATCGCCACCGAGGACGCCAGCATCGGGATGGCCGGACCCGCCATGATCGAAGGCGGGGGGCTGGGCCGCTTCCATCCCGACGAGGTGGGCCCCGTATCGGTCCAGGCCGCCAACGGCGTGATCGACGTGCTGGTGGCCGACGAGCGGGCCGCCGTTATTGCCGCCAAGCAGTATCTCGGCTACTTCCAGGGGAAGCGGGCGGACTGGGCGTGCCCGGACCAGCTCCTGCTGCGCGGCGCCATTCCCGAAGACCGGTTACGCGTCTACGACGTGCGCGCCGTGCTCCACGGACTGGCGGATACCGGCTCGGTGTTGGAGCTGCGCGCCGGTTGGGCGCCGGGGATGATCACCGCCCTCGCCCGGCTGGAAGGCCGGCCGGTCGGGATCGTCGCCAATCATCCCGGGCACCTGGGCGGGGCCATCGACTCCGACGGGGCCGACAAGGCGGCCCGCTTCCTGCAACTGTGCGACGCCCACGATCTCCCCGTCGTGGCCCTGTGCGACACCCCCGGGTTCATGGTCGGTCCCGACGCCGAGCGCACCGCCCAGGTCCGCCATTTCTCCCGCCTGTTCGTGGTGGGCGCCAGCGTCACCGTCCCGTACATCGCGGTCATCCTGCGCAAGGGGTACGGGCTCGGCGCCCAGGCCATGGCCGGCGGGAGCTTCCGCTCGCCCGCCCTCACCGTGGCCTGGCCCACCGGCGAGATCGGGGGGATGGGGCTCGAAGGCGCGGTGCAGCTCGGCTTCCGCAAGGAACTCGATGCCGAGGCCGACCCGGTCGCCCGCCAGGAACTCTACGAGCGGCTGGTGGCGTCGGCGTACCGCAACGGCAAGGCCCTCAACGCCGCCACCCATTTCGAGATTGACGATGTCATCGATCCGGCCGAGACCCGGGCGCGCATCGTCGCCACCCTGCGAGCCGCGCCGCCAGTCCCCGCCCGGACCGGCAAGAAGCGCCCCTGCGTCGACACCTGGTAGCCCGGTTCGGGCCCTACCCTGGAGTCATGGCACCTGAGGTCACCAAGACAGACGACGAGTGGCGCGCCAGCCTCAGCCCGGAGCAGTACGAGGTGTTGCGCCGGGCCGGCACCGAGCGCCCCTGGTCGGGGAAGTACGTCCACAACCACGATGACGGCAGCTACCGCTGCGCCGGCTGCGGCGCCGTCCTCTTCGATGCCACCACCAAGTTCGAATCGGGCAGCGGCTGGCCCAGTTTCTACGAGCCGGCGGTGGCCGACGCGGTCGAACTCGTCGAGGACCGGGCTCACGGCATGATCCGCACCGAGGTGCGGTGCCGCCGGTGTGGCGGCCACCTCGGTCACGTCTTCGACGACGGCCCCCAGCCCACCGGGCAGCGGTACTGCATGAACTCGCTGGCCTTGGAGTTCGAGCCCAAGAGTTAGCCCTGGGAGCGGACCCGCTCCGGTTCGATCTGCAGAATCACCCGCTCGGACGCGATAGGCGCCGAGTAGGGCCCACCGGTGTACTTCTCGCTGAGCCGATCGATGTGCTGGCGGGCCTCGGCGCCGGTCACCTTGCCCACCACCCGGCCCCGGATCTCCGCGTACCGGTACGGGTTTTCGGCGTCGAACACCGCCACGGCGACACGCGGCTCGTGCTCCACGTTGCGGTACTTCTGCCGCCCGGTCTCGGTGTTGATGAGCACGTGCTCGTCGTCGGCGTCGATCCACATCATGTGGGTGGACGGCTGACCGTTCGGGAGCAGGGTGGTAAACGCCGCGAAGTTCTTTCCCTGGGCGAGTGCTTTGGCGGTGGCATCGAGCATGCCGCCCAACCTAGCGAGGCGTGCGCCGGAGGTGTCAGCCCTCTTTGGCGAGACGGCGCGCCACGTCGTTCTGGGCCGCCCACAAGGCCCGGCGCCGCTTCCAGAACGGGGTCTTCCACACCTTGAAGCCCGGGCGCCGGCCGGGCTTCGGGTCGTGCTTGGGCTTCGAGGACGTCTTGCGTCCGAGGTCGTGGGGGACGTAGGGGCACGCCAGGTCCGCATCCTCCAACGCCTCTTCGTCACCGACCAGTACATGCAGCCGGGCCCGGGCGGTGTGGCGCACCTGCCGGGTGGTGCGGCGCCGGTGCTCCGGGCTGTCCTCGGCGACCGTATCGGCCGCCCGGGTGGCTGGTTCGCCCGCCTGCGATTCGCTCACGAGGCCTCCCTATTGGGTCCGCCGGCGCCTCTTTTGACACCGGCCCCTCCCGACCAATGGTGCCATGCCCGTCCCCACTGCGCCAGGGGTGCCGGCGACTTTCAGGAGACGTTCAGACCCTCGTCAGCATCGGACGGTCGGAACGCCGCTTGGCGGTAGTAGCGCAACTCCTCGATGCTCTCCTTGATGTCGTCGAGCGCCCGGTGGGACCCGGCCTTCTTGGGCCCGTTGGCGTAGGCCTTGGGGTACCAGCGCCGCACCAGCTCCTTCACCGTGGAGACATCCACCGACCGGTAGTGCAAGTACTGCTCGATCTGCGGCAGCCATGCCGCGAGGAACCGGCGGTCGGTCCCGATGGAGTTGCCGCACAAGGGCACTGTTCCCGGTTCGGCGATGTGCTGACGCAGGAAGGTCAGCGTCCTTTCGCCGGCCTCCTCCAGGGACAGCGTGGACGCCTCGATCGCGGTGAGCAGACCGCTCTTGGTGTGCATGGCCCGGACGACGTCGTCCATGTTGGCGAGCTGTTCGGGCGTGGTCGAGATGACGAGATCGGGACCTTCGGCCACGATCTCCAGCTGATCGTCGGTGATCAGGGTGGCGACCTCCACGATGGTGTGGCGGACGGGGTCGAGACCGGTCATTTCCAGATCCATCCAGGCGAGCACTCGGGCAAGATAGCGAACCGATGGGGTCCGCCCGTCCGGATCGGTACCTTGGGGACGTGCTCGACATCCCGGTAGTGCTGCTCGACGAAGACCTGGGTCCGCCGACGTACGCCCGCGCCGGTGACGCCGGCGCCGACCTGGTGGCCCGGATCGGCGCCAAGGTGCCCGCCGGGGGCGGCCGGATGCTGGTGCCCACCGGCATTCGCGTCGCCATCCCCGAGGGCTACGCCGGGTTCGTCCAACCGCGCAGCGGGCTGGCCCTGCGCCACGGTGTGACCCTCGCCAACAGCCCGGGCCTCATCGACGCCGGCTACCGGGACGAGATCGCGGTCATCGTGATCAACACCGACCCCACCGAGGACTTCGAGATCCGGCGCGGCGATCGGATCGCCCAGCTGGTCGTGCAGCGGGTCGAGCAGCGCCGCCTTCGTCCCGGTACCGGATCTGCCCGAGTCGGCTCGGGGTCGAGGTGGCTTCGGCCACACCGGGCGGTAGTCCGGTGCCCGAGCTCCCCGAGGTCGAGGCCCTGTCCCGCTTTCTGGCCGAGAAGTGTTCCGGGCAGGTGATCGAGCGCATCGAGGTGGCCGCTCTTTCCGCGTTGAAGACCTATGCCCCGCCGATCGAATCCCTCCGCGGCCGGGTCGTCGCCGCCACCGCCCGGAAGGGCAAGTACCTCGGTCTCCAGGCCGGGGACCTGTGGCTGGTGATGCACCTGGCCCGGGGCGGTTGGGTGCAGTGGCGCGACGTCACTCCGCCGGCCCGAGCCCGACCCGGCAAGGGACCGCTCGCGTTGCGGGTCGGACTGTCCAATGGCGGCGGCTTCGACGTGACCGAGCAGGGCACCGAAAAGCGGCTCGCCCTGTGGGTCGTCAGCCAGCTCGACGACGTCGACGGGCTGGCCCGGCTGGGCCCCGACCCGTTGGACCCCGGCTTCGGGGTGGACCAGCTGGCCGCGGTGCTCGACGAAGCGGCCCGGTAATCTCAAGACGGTCTTGACCGATCAGTCGGTCCTTGCCGGCGTCGGCAACGCCTATTCGGACGAGGCCCTCCACGCCGCCAAGCTGTCGCCCTACAAGCCGGCCGGGAAGCTCGACGGCCGCCGAAGTGGCCGCACTGCACGCCTCGCTGGTCGGCGTCCTCCGCGACGCGGTGGAGCGGTCGATCGGGACTGCCGGCGAAGGGCCTCAAGGCCGAGAAGCGCAGCGGGTTGTCGGTCCACGGCCGCACCGGCGAGCCCTGCCCCGTGTGTGGTGACACCATCCGCGAGGTCTCGTTCGCCACCAAGTCGCTGCAGTACTGCCCGACCTGCCAGACCGGTGGCCGCCCGCTCGCCGACCGGAGACTCTCCCGGCTGCTCAAGTGAGCCAGGGGCCCGAAGCGGGCAAATCGGCGGCGTCCGTGGAGGAGACCACCCACCGGGGCGTCCGCTGGCAACGCCACCGGAATGGCCGGATGCGGTTTTACGACACCGACGGGAGTCGTTGGGTGACGTGGGCGCCCGGCGTGGACGCCCCGCCGCGACCCCAGGGGTGGGAGGACGGCGGCGGGGTCAGCGGTATCGCGTCCCGGCCTGGCTGGCGCAGCCGATGGCGCCTGGTGCCCGTGCTACTGACCGTGGTCGTCGTCATCATCGCCTTCGTGCAGGTGCTGCGGCCGTCCGGCAACCAGGTGCACAAGGAGGCGGCCGCGACCGCGGCGCTGCTCGGGACCTGCCTGGCCCAGCACGGCACGGCCGAGGGCCACCCCAAGTACGCGGCGAAGCCGGTGGCGTGCACCGCCTCGACCGCCTCGGTCCGGGTGGTCAAGGTCATCCCGAGCACGCCGGGCAGTCCGTTGTGCCCGGCGGCCACCACCCCATGGAGTTGCCATTTGGGGGAGTGCGCTATCTCCACATCCTTTGTATCCAACCGGTCCGGCCGGCGGCGGATGACGGCAGGAAGGGGACGGCGAAGCGGTGCTAGAGTAAAGCGCTCTGCGGACGTGGCTCAGCTGGTAGAGCATCACCTTGCCAAGGTGAGGGTCGCGGGTTCGAATCCCGTCGTCCGCTCCAAGAAAGTCCTGGTCAGAGCGGTGCGGGTCGCCTGACTGGGAGGGTGCTGGAGAGCTTGCCAACATAGTTGGCGATCCGCGGGAGCACGCGGCAGCACGCGGTAGTCGGTTGATCTGGGTCAGCTTTCGGCCAGAGCGTCGTTGATGAATCGGCCTACCTGTTCCGCTTCGATCAGGAAGGCGTCGTGGCCGTAGCGCGATCGGACGAGTTGAACCTCGGGGCGCTTCGGTAGGCGCGAGGCGAGCTCGTACTGCAGCCGTGGGGGATACAACCGGTCGCTGTCGACCGCGACGACCGTCGCCGTCGCCTCAACCCGAGCCAGCGCGGCGGCGGCACCGCCACGATCCCGACCGACGTCGTGGTGGTCCATGGCCCGGCTGAGCACGAGGTAGCTGTTGGCATCGAACCTTCGCACAAGTTTGTCGGCTTGATGATCCAGGTAGCTTTCCACCGCGTAGCGCCCTCCCGTGTGCGGGTCCTCGCCGGCTTGCGGTGAGCGCCCGAACCGGGTGTCGAGCTCCAGTTCGGACCGGTATGACATGTGGCCGATGCGACGGGCCAGTCCGAGGCCTCGCTCGGGGCCATCCCCGGCTTCGGCCGTCGTAGTAGTCGCCGCCCCGGAAACCCGGGTCTTGGCGGATGGCTAGCGCTTGGACTGAACAGAGCGCGATCTGCTCGGCGGTGGCCGCCGCCCCGCAGGCCACGGCCACCAAACGCTCCACCTGATCGGGATAAGTGACGCCCCATTCCAGGGCCCGCATGCCGCCCATGGACCCGCCGATGACCGCTGCCCACCTGTCGATGCCGAGCGCCTCGGCGAGTGCCGCTTCGACCGCCACCTGGTCCCGGATGGTGATCTGAGGAAAACGGGAACCCCAGGGCATTCCCTGCGGGCCGTCTGTTGACGGCCCGGTCGTCCCCTGGCAGCCGCCCAGAACATTGGGGCAGACCACCCACCAACGCTCGGTGTCTATGGCGGCGCCCGGTCCGATAAGGGGGTCCCACCATCCCGAACTGAGGTGACCCGGAGCGATCTGGCCGGCGGCGTGACTGTCGCCGGTCAGGGCGTGCTCGATCAGCACCGCGTTGTTGCGCTCCGGTGAGGGGCTGCCCCAGGTCTCATAGGCGACCGTCACTGGCCGCAACGACCCGCCGAGTTCCAAACCGAGAGGGGCGTCGACGAACAGCGCCGTGAAGAGTCGTTCGCCGGGGTGGTCTCCCGGTCGCCACGCGCCCCACCGGGAACCCCGACGATCATGGGCCGCGGGGGCTGTCACCCCGAAGACGCTAGTCGGCCGATCGGTCAATTGCCGACCTGACTGGTCGGATATCTATGGTACGGTGCGCGCCGTTGGAGTTCCGATCTGCCGCTTGGAGGTAATACGAAATGACCGACACGGCTACTCCCGTCGACAATGGAGTAGATGTCGCCTTCCTGCAGAACGCCAGGGGCCTCTTGGCCGATCAGCCGGAAGCGGCGAACTTCAAATGGCGGGTTTCAAACGCCTGGGTCAATGGAACCCATAGTCGAAGCACCGTGAAGGACTTCTTTGGCTTGGGTGCGGAGCAGACGCACCACACCGAGTTCCACTTCGAGGGAGACCACCCCGAGCTTTTCTCGGCCGAGGATCAGGGCGCCACTCCGGTGGAGAGTCTCTTGGCCAGCCTGGCCAGTTGCCTCACCGCCGGTGTGGCCGCCGTGGCCCAGAATCGGGATATTCAACTGCGCTCGGTGGAGGCCACCCTCGAGGGCGACATGGATATTCGCGGCATCCTCGGTGTCGACCCGGACGTGCGCAACGGCTTCAACCAGATAAGAGTCAGCTACAAGATCGATGCTGACGCCACACCGGACGAGATCAAGGCGCTGGTTGCCCAATCGCAGAAGCGTTCAGCGGTTTACGACGTCATCACCAACCCCACCCGCGTCATCGTCGACGTCGTGTGAAGCGTCGCCCTTGAGGCGACGCAGCGTTCACGTTGCGGCAAGTCACCACCGTCATCGTCGGAGCCGGTCAGACGGGCTTGGCCATGAGCCGATGCCTGTCCGAGCGCTCTATAGACCATGTGGTGCTGGAGCGGGCTGAGATTGCCAATTCCTGGCGGACGGGCCGATGGGACTCGCTCCGCCTCCTGACGCCCAACTGGCAGAGTCGCCTGCCCGGTTACAGCTATCAGGGTGACGAGGCGGGCGGGTTCATGACCATGCCCGAGGTCGTCGACTACCTGTCCACCTACGCGGCCACGATCGGTGCCCCCGTAGAGGAACACTCCGAGGTTTCCTCGGTCCGCCGAGGCGCGGACGGCTTCGTCGTTACGACAAGCGCCGGCGAGTGGCGGGCTCGGTCTGTCGTGGTAGCCAGTGGTCCCTACCATGCGGTCGAGGTGCCGGGGTTCGAGGGCGCGGTCCCGCCTGGCGTGACATCGATCACTCCGGCCGATTATCGCAACCCTGACCAGTTGGACGACGGCGGGGTGCTCGTGGTCGGGGCCGCGGCGACAGGTGTCCAGTTGGCAGACGAGATTCAGCGCTCGGGTCGTCCCGTCACCCTGGCCGTGGGCGGCCACGTCCGGGTTCCCCGGGTGTATCGAGGCATGGACATCATGTGGTGGCTCGACGCGGCAGGCGTCCTCGACGAGCGCTACGACCAAGTTGACGACATCGTCAGAGCGCGCAACGTTTCGTCGTTTCAACTGGTGGGCTCGCCGAGCGGCGCGACCGTCGACCTCAATTACCTTCAGGACATCGGTGTACGGATTGTCGGCCGTCTCGGAGGGATTACCGACGACGGTACGGCACAGTTCTCTGGATCACTCCCGAATCAGTGTGCGCTCGCAGATCTCAAGCTGGGCCGGCTGCTCGACAGCCTCGACGCATGGGCGATCACCCGCGACGTCGACCATGACGTTGAGGCGGCCACCAGGCCGGCCGCCACCCGGGTGCCCCCGCTACCGCCCCTGCTGCTGCCGCTCCGTTCGGGCGAGATCAAGACGGTCGTCTGGGCGACCGGGTACCGTCCCGAATACCCGTGGTTAGACCTGCCCATCTTGGACGGCAAAGGGCGGGTACGCCACGACGGCGGAATCACCCCGGTCCCCGGCCTATACCTGATGAGCGCCACTTTCCTGCGCCGAAGGAGGTCCACCTTCATCGACGGCGCCGGCGATGACGCCCGCGAACTGAGCGCCCACCTGGTCGACTACCTCGGGGAGAGAGCGAACGTCCCATGAGCCGCGCCGGTTTCGGCGTCTTAGCGGGAGGGGCCGGGACGGGACGGCCGTCGGGAGCTGATAACGCCCGTGTCGAAGCCGGCCAGGTGAAGGCCACCAGCGAAGCGGGCGTGCTCGATCTTCAGACATCGATCCATCACGACCGCAAGCCCGGCCTGGTGGGCCAGTGTCGGCGGCCTCCTGGTTACGAAGCCCGAGCTGCGCCCAGAACGTCCGTGCTCCGACCGCGATGGCGTCGGCCGCCGCTCCGGGGAGGTCCTCGCTGCGCCGGAACACATCGACCAGGTCAGGAGAGTCCGGAAGGTCCTCCAGAGTGGGATAGACCTGGCGACCCAGTATCGACGCCTCGCGGGGATTGACGAACCAAACGGTGTAGTCGGTGCTGGAGCTGAGAAGATAGGTCGCGACGAAATTGCTGGCCCGAGCCGGGTTGGACGACGCGCCGACGACGGCGATGGTCCGGGTCTGGTTGAGGATCCGCAACCGATCCCGGGCGCCTGGGGGTCGCCAAGGCCCGGGTTTCGCCGCCAGGTCGGCTGGCGCGTCGACGGTCAAGCGACTCCTTTTGTCGCGGCGTCGAGAGCCCGCTCGAAGTCCCAGACGATGTCATCCAGGTCCTCGATGCCCACCGACACCCGAACCAGGTCGGGGCCCACCCCGGCCGCGGCCAGCGCCTCGTCCGAGAGCTGGCGGTGGGTCGTCGACAGCGGGATGGATCACGAGCGTGCGGGTGTCGCCAATGTTGGCCAAGTGGCTGGCCAGCTCCACAGACTCAACGAAAGTCTGCCCGGCCGCCCGGCCGCCCTCGAGTCCGAAGGCGAACACCGCCCCCGGGCCGCGGGGCAGATAGCGCCGGGCCAGGGAGTGGTACGGGGAGCTGCTCAACCCGGCGTACGACACCCAGGCCACGGCGGGATGCGCAGCCAAATGTTGGGCCAGCCCCAGAGCGTTGGCTACGTGCGCTTCCATGCGCAGGCTCAGCGTTTCCAGACCCTGCAGGAGGAGGAAGGCATTGAGCGGCGCCAGGCAGGTGCCGAAGTCGCGCAGCTGCTCCACCCGCAGTTGGGTGCAGAAGCCGTACTCGCCGAAGTTGTCCCAGAAGCGCAGTCCGCCATAGCTGGGCACTGGTTCGGTCATGCGCGGGAACCGGCCGTTGGCCCAGTCGAACCGGCCGCTCTCCACCACCACTCCACCCATCGAGGTGCCGTGGCCTCCGATGAACTTGGTGGCGGAGTGCACCACCACGTCGGCGCCGTGTTCGAAGGGGCGGCAGAGATACGGCGTCGCCAGCGTCGAGTCCACCACGAGCGGTACGCCGGCGGAGTGGGCCACTTCGGCCAGGGCTTCCAGATCGGCGACGATGCCTGACGGGTTCGCCACTATCTCCGTGTAGAAGGCCTTCGTATTCGGACGGGCTGCCGCGGCGAACCGGGCCGGATCGTCGGGTGGGACGAAGGTGGTGTCGATGCCGAGCCGGCGTAGCGACACATCGAGCAGCGTGTAAGTCCCGCCGTACAGCGCACCGCTGGCCACGATGTGGTCCCCCGACCCAGCCAGCGCCGTCAAGAGCAACAGTTCAGCGGCCTGGCCGCTCGAGGTGGCAACTGCGCCGATACCGCCTTCCAGGTTCGCCACCCGCTCTTCGAAGGCGGCGACCGTGGGATTGGCGATACGCGTGTAAATGTTCCCGTACTTCTGGAGGGCGAAGAGATCGGCGGCGTCGGCCGCGTCCTCGAAGACGAAACTGGTGGTCTGGTAGATCGGTACGGCCCTGGCCCCGGTTGACGGATCGGGCCGGTTGCCGGCGTGAACGGCTCTGGTCCGGAAGGCCCACTCGCGATCCTCCACGCCCAGAGGATAGCCCACGATTCCCGACTCATTTGCTGGCACATCTGGCCACGACACGCGCCACCCAAACCTCCCCGGCTTCACCAAATCCGCGTCGATCCCGCGCCAGAGTGGGTCATGGCTGTAAATGGTGGGACAATGGGTGCCGTTGGATCGATAGGAGCTCCCCAGTGCACGCCATTCCAGCTGTCCCGGCCTTACCGGCCCTGGGATGGGACGACAGCTGGGCAGCGGCGTTGGCTGAGCTTTCTGGTCCGACCCTGTGGCCGGCGCGGGTGTCTCGCGTGGACCGGGGTCTGTGCCGCGTCATGACCGGAGAGGCCGAGGTTCGCGCCACCTTCGACCGGGGGTTGGAGGTCGCGGTCGGCGATTGGGTGGCGGTCGGCCCGGACCCCGCCGCCGGTCGCCCGGCGCGGATCGAAGCGCTCCTCCCTCGCCGGGGCGTCTTCCGCCGGGAGCCCAGTGCCAGGGGGACCCGCCCGCAGGTCGTCGCCGCCAACATCGACACCGTGTTGTTGTGTGATGCCCTCGACGGGAGCCTCAGCCTGCGCCACCTCGAACGATTTCTGGCCTTGGTGTGGCAGGGCGGCGCCACCCCGGTCGTCCTGATGACCAAGTCCGACGCCGTCCCACCCGCGGTCGTGGCGGAAGCCGTCACCGCGGTGAACACCGTCGCCCACGGCGTCGATGTCGTCGTGGTCAGCTCGAGCACGGGGGCGGGCATGACCCAACTGGCGCCGTATCTGGTCCCGGGGCGAACGGTCGCGTTGCTCGGGTTGTCGGGTGCGGGAAAGTCGACGTTGGTAAATCTGTTGGCAGGGGCCGAGATCTCGGCGACCGGCGCGGTACGCGCAGACGGTAGCGGACGGCACACCACAACCCACCGCGAGCTGGTCCCGCTGCCCGGCGGCGGCCTGTTGATCGATACTCCCGGGATGCGAGCCTTGTCGGTGGTCGGTGCGGCTGCCGGGGTGGAGCGGGCCTTCCATGACGTAGAGATGCTGGCCCTCGGATGCCGGTACATCGACTGCGGCCACGCCGGCGACTCCGGATGCGCGGTGGCCGCGGCCGTATCGGACGGGCGCCTCGAAGGCGGCCGACTGGAGAGTTGGCTGCGGTTGAGAACGGAGTTGGCGCCCTCGGAGGTTGGGATGGCGCGACGCGACGTCGCGGCCCGGAAGCGGCGGAAGGCGCTAAAGGTCGCCGACCGCCGAACCTCCCGGAAGCGGCTCTTGCCACCGACTGCATGACCCCTCCGACGGTCAGTGCGCGTCGCCGGGATCCCGCCCGGGGGGCGAGTGGTGCGGCAGGATGGCACCGACATGGCTAGTTCGACCCGCCAGTGACGTCGGACGAGGGCGGCCGCGTCCTGGTCACGGGCGCCAATGGGTTCATCGGTTCGGCGTTGACGCGCGCCCTGGTCGGGGATGGCCGGCAGGTGGTGGTGCTGCTCGAACCGGGAGCGGACACCCGCAACCTCGCCGGCCTCGACGTCGAACGCCTGACGGGTGACATCCGTGACCCGACGAGTGTGCAGCGCGCCATCGCGGGTTGCGCGGCCGCATTCCACGTCGCCGCGTTGTACCGGTTCTGGGCGCGCCATCCCGAGGACTTCTACGAGATAAATGTGGGCGGCACCCGAAACGTGCTCGAAGCGGCGCGGGTGGCGGGCACGCCACGGTTGGTGTTCACGAGCACGGTCGGCACCCTGGGAGTCGACGGCCACGCCGGTGCCACGCCCGTCGACGAGACGTCGTACCCGGATCTGCGTCACCTGTTCGGGTCCTACAAACGGTCGAAATACGTAGCCGAGCACGAAGTGCTCCGCGCCGCCGCCGAGGGTCTACCGGTGTCCATCGTGCTGCCCACCTTCCCTCTGGGCCCCGGGGACCGGTCGCCGACGCCCACGGGTCGGCTGGTGCTCGACTTCCTCAACGGTCGGGTACCTGGGTACGTCGACACCATCCTCAACGTGGCCCATGTGGATGACGTGGCGCGCGGTCACATCCTGGCCCTGGAGCGCGGTCAGGTGGGACGTAGCTACATCCTGGGGGGCCAGAATCTCTCCCTGCACGCGCTGCTGGCCGAGCTGGCGGACGTGACCGGGCTTCGTGCCCCATCATGGCAGGTCCCGCGATCTCTTTCCCTTGCCGCGGCCTGGGTGTCGGACACCGTGGAAGGTCGGGTGCTGCGCCGGCATCCGGCGATCCCGTTGGAGGCGGCCCGCATGTCGACGACGGCGATGGCGTTCGACGACGGCAGGGCCCGGCGTGAGCTTGGGTATTCCCCGCGTCCCGCGGTGGAGGCGATAGAAGGATCAGCCCGGTGGTTTGTCGATAACGGCTACGTCAAGGCCCGACGTCATTCCCAGATCACCTGGCGGGCGGGCGATAGGCCGTAGGTTTGCTGGTGTGACGCCGTAGATCAGGGGGCCCCGACGCGACAACAACCCTCCGCCGGCTGACCGACGGAGGGTTGTCGCGGCGACCTCAGCTTCGGTGCTAGCTGAAGACGAAGACCGGCGTCGTCACGTGATGGAAGCTGTTGTCGTCGATGTTGGCAATCACGTGGCCGTTGACCCCGAGCCACACCCCGAAGGTGTCGTTGGAGATCTCGTTGTCTTTGATCGTCACATGCACCGGCACGGTGCCCGAGAAGACCAGGACGCCTGTGGTGTTGAAGTCCTGGGCGGGCGGCCCGTCCAACCCATCGCCGGGACCGGCCGCTTTGCTGCCCACGTTGTTGCGGCCGATGTGATTGTCGATGATCCGGTTGCCATTGAGGTCCTCAAACGCACCAGGCGGCAGGGTGTGCGCATGCATGGTCACTCCCGACAGTTCGTTGCCGGCGAGGTAGTTGTCCTCGACGAGGTTGTTGTACGAAGCGGTGCCCGGTCCGGCGTTGGCGAAGAGTACTCCTGCTCCCTCTCCGAGAAGACCGTTGTTGGTCACACGGTTGTCCCGGATGACGTTGTCGTACACACCGGCGACCAACGGCTGAGGATTACCATGGCTGTCCAGGGCGAAGGGGTTGTGGCCAGGAACCGTGATCCCGCAGTCGAAGGGGTTCCCCGTGATCGTGTTCTCTTCGATGAAGTTGCCGTGGGTGGGACCGAACTCGTCGGTGAGGAGTATGCCGCCCTCGTTCTGGCTGACGTAGTTGTCGCTGACCGTGGAGTGGGCGACACCCATCAGGTGGATTCCCTCGCCGCAATCACCGGGAATCTGTCCCGCCGGCGCGCACTGCGGGTAGGGGAAACTGGTACTGAGCGGGTTGCCACCGGTGTTGTTGCCGACGACGCGGTTCTCTCGGATGGTGATGTCGCTAATCGATCCACCTCTCAGCGACCCAGTGGCCAGAATGCCCTCGCCGATGGCGCCCTTGACGGTAAATCCATCGATCGTGACGTGCGAGCTCTTGACGGTCACGGCCGCCAGGCAGGGAGCGGAGCCAGGGCCGGAGGGACCAAGCTGGTCGCACATTCCGTTTGCCGTCGGGGATCCTTGGATAGTGGCATCGTCGCCTTGCAGGGTCAACGGAGTTGACACGATCACGTCCTCGGTGTAAACGCCAGGACAGGCGATCACGGTCGACTTGGCGGGCGCGGCGTTCACGGCCGCTTGGATCGTCGAGAACTTGGCGGTCTTACACGAGTCGCCTGACTTCGCCGCGCTGCCCGTTGGTGACACGAACAGGACGTCTCGGTCATGCCGCTCGTGAGCGGAAGCAGCCGTGGCGCTCTGCACGATCACGGCCCCGGCCAGCGCGGTGGCCGCGAAGACCGTCGTGGCGATACGAATGGATCGATGGAATCTCACGGTGCCCCCATGTTCGCTAAGTGGTCACGATGTCACGCTGCGGATTGCTCATGTCATACATCACCCACAAGCCGCAAAGTGATCGTCTATTTGCTACGTAGATATTGCCCCTGAGCGAACCAGGTTCGCCCATGCTGACCGCGATCAGGCGGCCGTATTCGTACCTTAACAAAGAAGCCGACCGGTTCCCAAGTAGAAATTTGGCGGGCGAGATATTCGCCTCGTCGTGCCGATACCTCCCGACTCAGGGCCCCCCGTCGCCCCGTTCGAGACGGCGGCTGGCCCGGATCGGGAGGCAGAATGGCCGAGACCGCGCCGATCAGAGGGAGAGTGCTGTGGATCACGACCGAGCCCGCCAGTTGCTGGAATCCGAACGCCGCCGGGTAGAGGCGCTGCTGGCCGGCTTGCACGTCGATCAGAGCGACGATCGGGCGGCGAGCGACGAGCCGTCCGACTGGAGTGACCCAGCCCAGCCTCTGACGGCCGAAGGCACGGATGACGCCGTCGCGGCCAGTCTTCAGAATCGCTTGGCGGCGATCGAGCGCGCCGAACACCGGCTCAAAGACGGTACCTACGGTCAATCCATCCGGAGCGGCGCGCCGATTCCCGACGAACGTCTCGAAGCCGATCCGACCGCAGAACTTACCGTGGAAGAAGCCGCGACCGAGATGTAGACGCCGCTAGAGTTGCTCGACCGGCGGGCCATTCGGGCGAGGGCGATCAGCGATGCAAGAAGGGCAGCAAGAGGGCTGGTATCCGGATCCGTCCCAGCCGGGCCAGGAGCGGTATTGGCTCGGCGGCCAATGGTCGAGCGACCTGTTGCGGCCGGCAGGCGGCGCGGCGCCCGCGCCGCCGGTGCGAGCGCCGGCGGGGACTTCCACGTTTGACCCTGGACGCACGAGAGCGCCGCGGGGCCCGCATTCGATGCGCGGTTCTGGCCGGCACGGTTGTCTGCCGTTGCTGCTGGTGTTCGCGGTGGTCATCGGCGCGATCGTCATCGCCGTCACCGTCGTCGCCGGCCACTCGCCCAAGAAGGGGGCGGCCGGCGGCAATGCCAGGCTGGCGTCGGATATTCAGACGGTGAACTCGGGCGTGTCCGGCGTCCGGACCGAACTAGGGATCGCAACCAAGAGCAATGCGTCGTCCGCCGACGTCGACCAACTGTCCCATCTGGCCCAGGTGGAGGAAGGCACGCTGACCAACCTGAAGAGCCGGGTCGCCGCGGAGGTCCCCAACAACACGGCCGGTCGCGATCTCACCAACGCCGCCACCCGGCTCAGGAACTCGATGGGGACCCTGGTCGCGTACACGGGCAGCCCGACCCCGCCACGGCTGGCCCGCTTCGCGACCCAGTACGACACCGGCGTCGCCGATTGGAACCACGCCGTTGGCGAGATCTACTCCAGCCCGACATCGAGCCCGCCCCCGACCATCCCCACGGGCTGGTGATCTAAGCGAGCCAGGCGGCCCGATCGGTGCGATAGCTGGCGGGGGGACCGGGCCAGGTAAGCGGTTGCCCGTCGAGGGAGCCCGGAGGGGCGACGACCGATACCGAGTCATGCCGCTCGCCGAACTCGACGATCCAGGGCTCGCTGTCGCCTGCTGGCGCCACCTCAGCAGCGGCTGCCTTCGCCGCGCCCGCGGAGGTGAGCCACTCGGCCGTCCGGGCGAGAGAAAGCCGGCGGATGTGGGTCCCCCCGTAGTGACGTTGGCGGCGCAGCCCATCCAGGACCGCGGCGGCTGCCAGATACCCCGTGCCGTGGTCAAGGAGCTGGCACGGGAGCGAGCCGGGCGTCGAGTCGACGTCGGACTCAGCTGTCGCGATCCCCGTCGGGGCCTGCACCACGCTGTCGAAGCCCCGGCGTCGCGCCCACGGGCCGGAGTGGCCCCGCGGCCAGGTAGACCGCCACCAACCCGGGGTGCCGCTCGGCGAGATCGTCCGCGCCGAGCCCGAACCGCTCCAGACTGCCCGGGCGATATCCGCACACGAGGACATCAGCCTGATCCAACAGTTCGTGGAGGGTCGCGCTCCCGCGCCGGTCCGTGAAGTCCAGTTCCGCGCTCCGCTTGCCGAGCAAGGTATCGGCCATGGCGCCGGGTCGGATGTCGGGGTGCCCGGGCGGGTCGAGGCGCAGGACATCGGCCCCGAGCGCGCCGAGGTAACGGGTGCACACCGGGCCGGCGATGACCCTGGTGAGGTCCAGGATTCGCACCCCGGCGACCGGAAGGCCCGCGACCGCACCGGCCCGCGGCGCCACCGTCCCTACGGAGCGGTGGCCGACGAGCGGCTCGCCCGCGACTGCCCGTCCCTGTGGGTGGGCGCGCCACTCGTCGAGCGAGCGGACCGCGGCCGCCACGCCACCGGCGGCCACCACATCGGTTTCCACCACCTCCGAGGGCCGCTCCTGGGCGGCCCGAGCCACGGCCTCCGGATCGCCTCCGGTCCCCAGCGCCTCGAGCAGCGCAGCCTGGTGCCAGGGGTAGTTGGCGTGCGTGCGCACCCATCCGTCGGCCGTCCGCCAGAACCGTGACAGCGGCGCAAATCCCGCCCCTGCAGACTGACCTCGTCGCGTGAAGTACCGCTCGCTGCGGACGGCCGCCGCCACGTGGCGCCGATCGAGACGCAGCGCGAGAACGGCCGGGTCGGGCGCCTTCAGGGCCGCCGCGGCCATGAGGGCCACGCTCACCGACGCCACGGCCGTGTCCTCGACCCGAAATCGGGAGGGTAGGTGACCCGAGGGCCCCGAGATGATCGGGAAGGCCGCCTGCGGTCGGGCCCCGCCCGGCTCGGCCGTGAGCGCGGCCCAGGCCTCCTCAATGAGGTCGTCGCTGCTGGTCGTTTCCACCCCCATCATGATCGCATCCGATCGCGGGCCATAATCGAGGCGATGATGCCTTCAGGATCCTCCTACCTCGTCCGGCTCAATCTCCGGAGCGGGGCATGATGCGGGTCGGGATTTCCATCGGCACCTCGTTTTCGGGCGACGATTACCGAAAGGGCCCCAGGTCGGTCCTGGAGCAGGCGCTGGCCGCCAGCCGAGCTGGGCTCGACACCATCTCGGTGGGCGACCATCATTCGACGGGCCCGGCGTCGTACCTGCAGAACGTGCCGATGCTCGGCCGGATCCTGGCCGAATGGGATCACCGCCCAGCCGGTTGTCTCTTTCTGGTCCCGCTCTGGCACCCGGTCCTGATGGCCGAGCAGATCGGGACGCTCGCGGCCCTGGCCTTGGGACCCTTGATCATCCAGACCGGAGTAGGGGGCGATTCGGCCCAATTTCGGGCCATGGGAGTCGATCTCCGCCAGCGCGGCCGCCTGCTGGAGGACGGCATCGTGGTCGTCCAGGCGCTGCTGAGGGGCGAGACGGTGAGCAGCGAGCGGTGGGGGATCGACCGTGCCCGCATCGCCCCCGTGCCGCAGCAGGGCACCGAGTGGTGGATCGGGGCGGCCGCGCCCGTGGGCATCGACCGGGCAGCCCGGTTGGGCGACTGCTGGTATGGAAATGCGGACCTGACTCCAGCGAGCGCGGCGACGACCTTGGCGGTCTACCGCGACGCGTGTGCCCGCCACGGGCGCGAACCGCTCCGGGTCCCGATCCGTAAGGACGTCTTCATCGCCCCCACCAACGCGGAGGCTGAGAAGGCGGGCGACGCGTTGATGGCGGCGGGCTACCGAGGGTTCGACCGAGCCGCCGTCGCCTACGGCGACCCGGATGGCGTCGCCGAACAGCTGGCGGTGTTCGGCGAGCTCGGCTTCACCGACGTCATCATCCGGACCATGCCGGTGCCGTCGGATGCCGCCATCCGCTCGGTCGAGCTCGCCGGCGAAGTGCGGATCCGCCTCCAGTCATAGTCAGGGGCTCATGCCTCCAGACCGCTGGGGCTGGACGGCACGTCGACCGCGTGTTGTTGCAGAGCGGAGAGGGGAACGATCTCGAGGGCGGACTGGTGGGTGGAGGCCAGGACGACGTGGGCGGCGGCCCCGTCGTGGTGGGCTCGGAGCCAGTTGGCAGCCGTCACGCACCAGCGGTCCCCCGGGACCAGGCCGGGAAAGCCATAGGCGGGGATCGGTGTCGTGAGGTCGTTGCCGATGCGTTGTTGGTGCTGGAGGAACTCGGCAGTGACGACGGCGCAGATCGTGTGGCTGCCCCGGTCCTCGGGCCCGGTGGTGCAGCAGCCGTCCCGGTAAAAGCCGGTGAGCGGGTCCGTTCCACAGGGCTCCAGTTCGCCACCCAGGACGTTGCGGTCGACCATCCTCGTAGTATCGCTGACGCGGCCGGGTCGGCGAGACCGGGGGCTCAGGAAGGGGCGACGAAGATGCAGAACGGGTGCCCCGCCGGATCGGCGTAGACGCGCAGCGGCTCCTCCTCGTCCCGCGAACGGTCCTCGAGCAACCGGGCGCCCAGGTCGAGGGCCCGGACATGCTGGGCGTCGAGATCCGGCCCGGCCGGGACCGACAGGTCCAGGTGGAGTTGCTGCGGGACCTTGTCGTCTGGCCAGGTCGACGGGGCGAGCGTCGCCACTTGCTGGAACGCGATCCGGGCCGAGCCCGCCGGGTGTAGGAGCACCAAAAAGTCCCGGCCCTTCTCGTCGGGCTGGCCCGCGGCGGGGGGTTCGTCGCCGTCTCGATAGGCGAAGCCGAGGAGTTGACGGTAGAACTCGGCCAGCCCTCGGGCGTTCGTGCTATCCAGGACGACCTGTCGAAGAAGGGGGAACCTCGGCGTCAACGGAGCGGAGGGCGCTCAGTCGGCCAGGCGGAAGACGGCGGACGCCGAGGTGATCGCCCGGTCGCCGTTGCCCTCGTCGTGAAGGACGACGCGAGCGCCCACCCGACCGGAAGTGCCCGTGAACGCCTCGGCGGACGCTCGGAAGGGTCCCACTTTGCCCCGGGCCAGGAACATCACCATCCAGCTCTCAATCTGCAGGTGGTCGGTACCGACCAGGACCGAGGCCGCGTCGGCGGCTGCAGCCTCGAGCACCACGTGTTGGGGGCCGAGGTGAAGGGCGGCATCAGGCGAGGCCAACTCGATGCTCAGGGGCGGCAGCGCCCACGCGCCGTCGTCGCGCCGCGAACGCGCCGAAGACCTTCCACAGAGGAGGAAGTGAGGGCGAGTCTTCGACCTCTATCGTCGCCTCCTCCATTTTCTCGAAGCCCTGGGGGGTCCCCTTCAGGCTGATCCCCTCGCCGGTGGTGAGTGCGATGACCCGCTGGGGGTTGTCGGCATCGACGATCCGGGAGCGGCTGAAGCCCATCTGCCGGCCTTGCTTGAGTACCTCGGAGATGACTTCGATGCGGGCGACGTCGCGCGCCTCGTCGAGGATCTGGGTGCACTGGATGACCGGATTCGGCACGGCCACGTCGTCAGCCAGCCCACCGCCCTCCGGGGAAGCGATGCAGATCGGTGCCACCATGATCCCCCCGGCGGTGTTGCGCATATCGTGCCGCAGCTTCATGGTGTTGTCGACCGGGCCGCTGTTGAGCGACGAGTGGTTGCGTCCCAGATATCGGTAGCTCAGGAGGCTGGTCCAGCGCTGGCGCAATTCCTCCCAGTACTGCTCTTCTGGGACGTCACGGATGTCTTTGAGCATGGCGTTTCTCCCGGTTCGATCTGTACGCCGGGGTGGACGATAGCCGCCCACGACCGGGCGGGCAGTATGCTCCGCCGCGTGCGTTGGGCCCGATCGCTCCAAGCGTCCGGGCAGCGAGCCTGGCTGCCGTGGGCGTTCGGCATCGCCGGATCGGTCGCCGTCGCCGCTTGTTGGATCCCCGTGCGGGATCGCCTGCCAAACGTCAACGCCGCCCTGGTGCTCGTCGCCGTAGTGGCCGCGGTCGGGCTCGGCGGCCGCCGCCCGCCGGTGGTGGCCGCCGCGTTCGTGGCGGCCCTGGCCTTCGACGCCTTTGACACCGCCCCGTACGGCACCCTGGCGATCTCCCGGTCCGAGGACCTGGTCACGACTGTCGTCCTGGCCCTGGTCGGATGCGGGGCTGGGGAGCTGGCGGTGCGGGTCCGCCAAGCCCGGCAGACCGCCCGGACCGGCACCGACGGGTTCAGCCGGGTCCGGGACGCCGCCGCCTTGGTGGCGGAAGGCGAGGAGGCCGCGCTGGTCGTCGGCTCGGTGGCGGAGGAGATCCATCGGCTACTCGGTCTGCGGGACTGCTGGTACGAGGCCGGCGTCGCTCCAACCGGGCAGGAGGTGACCCGGCAGGGCCAGGTGCGCGGGATCGAGCCGACCCGGACGCCGGGTGGCCCTGTCGTGGTGGCGGCCCCGCCGTGGGATCACGTGGGGCTTCCGGTATGGGGATACGGTCGCCGGATCGGGTCGTTCGTGATGGTGCGCACACCGGGGGTGCCGCTCGACCGGCCGGCGCTGTTGGTCGCCTTGACCCTGGCCGATCAGGCCGGTGCGGCGTTGGCGCCGTTCGAGCCCGAGCCGACCGCCTCCGCACCGGCGCCTACGCCCGCGCCCCGGGGCGCCTGCACCTCCTTCGCTGACTCCTGCGGACCTGGCGGGTCAGCCGGCCCGGCCGTCCACCGCCGGACCGGGCTCGACGGCCCGAAGGATCTCGTAGGCCGGGTTGAGCATGGCCATCCGCCCCTGATGGCTGCCGACCGTCCCCTCCACCGCCAGCTCGATGCCGGGAGCGATCCCCGGTACGGCCCGCCGGCCCAGGAAGACCACGGTGATGGCGGCCCCGTCGGAACCGACCACCGTGCATTCGAAGGCCGGCACTCCGGCCCACGGCTGCACCCGCACCGTGTGGACGCGGCCCAGGACCCGGGCCCGCTCGCGGTGGCGGATTCCCGCGGCCGGGGCGGGCGCGCCGGGGTCTGCCGAGGCGCGGCGTCTCGGCCGGGCGGCGCTCGTGGGGCGGGAGGCGCGGTCGTGCGGCCCGCCAGCGCCCGGGCCCGCTCCCTGACCAGCCCGCTTACGTCGAAGGGCGCGACCGTGGCGCTGACATGGGGGAGCTGGCTCACCGCACTGACGATGCGGTCGGCGGTGTTGTCGTGCAGCAGCCGGCTGACCACGCCGCGATAGGCCCGCCGGGGCAGGACCAGCAGCACCTCCGTCTGCTGGTCGCGGGCCAGGTCCGCGGCCATTTCGGTAGCCGCCCGCACCAACCGGCGGTCGGCACACTCGACCACGTCCAGGGAAAACTGGTCCAAGCCCAGCCGCCCCCATGCTTTCGTCAGGCGGGTCGCCCGTTCGGCATCGAGCATGAAATGCACGGCTCGCAACTCGCTACCGGCCGCCAGCGAGCGGGCCAGCTGGAGGGCTCGAGCAGTGGCGAGGTCGAGGCGGTCGACGAGCACGACCACCACGTGGTTGGGTAGCACCGGGGCCTCGCTGGCTGCGGCCGCGGCATCCTCGGCGAGTACCGCTCGTTCCGCCTGGTAACGGCGGTGGGTCCAGGCCAGAGTGGCGACCAACAACGGGATCACGACCACGACCAGCCAGGCGCCCTGGGTGAACTCCGTCACCACGAAGATCAGGGTCACCGCCGCGCTGGCGACGAACGCGGTAGCGGCAACCGCGAGGTCCCGCCGGCGATGAGGACCGGGGTGGCGGAGGTGGTATCGGACCATCCCGGCGCCCGCCATGGTGAATCCGGTGAACACCGTGCAGGCGTAGAGGGGGATCAGCTTGGCCACCTTGGCCTGGGAGCCGACCAGAAGGAACAGCGAGACCAGGGTGAGGACGAAGATCCCGTTGGAGAAGACCAGGCGGTGGCCGCGAGTCGTGAGCGGCCGGGGGAGGAAGGCGTCCTCGGCGATGAAGCTGACCAACAGCGGAAAGCCGTTGTAGCTGGTGTTGGCGCCCAGGATCAGAATGAGGGCGGTGCTGAATTGCAAGGAATAGTACGGAATCGTCCCGAGGCCACCGGTGCCAAAGACCTGCTTGCCGATCTCGGAGAGGACGGTCGGGGTGCCGGAGCCGTAGACCCGGGCGTGGGTCAGGGCGGCCAGAATGGACACCCCGAGGAACATGGCGCCCAGGATGCTGGCCATCAGGACCAGCGTGGTGCGGGCATTGCGAACCTGCGGCTCGCGGAAGACGGTCACGGCGTTGGAGATGGCCTCCATCCCGGTCATCGCCGAGCCGCCGTTGGCGAAGCCCCGGAGGACGATGAACAGGCCCGCGCCGTAGAGCAGGCCGCTCCCCGCCGCGCCCAGATGCAGCTGCCCCGACGCCGGCGGCACGTGCGTCAGATGCCCGGCGATGACGAGCCGGGCGAACCCGGTGACCATCAGGGCGGCCATGCTGGCCAGAAACCAGTAGGTCGGCACCGCGAACACCTGCCCGGCCTCTCGGATGCCGCGCAGGTTCCCGTAGGTGAGCAGGACCACAAAGAGCACGGATAGCTCGATGGGATAGCGCGACAGCGCGGGGAAGGCCGAGATGATGGCGTCGACGCCGGCGGCGATGGACACCGCCACGGTCAGGGTGTAACTGCAGAGCAGGGCGGCGCCCGGTATCTGCGCCACGTTGTAGCCGAAGTTCTCCCGGCTCACGACGTACGACCCGCCCGAGACCGGGTAGGCCTGCACCACCTGTCGGTAGCAGAGACAGATCACCGCCAGGACCAACAGGAT
Source organism: uncultured Acidimicrobiaceae bacterium (assembly GCA_963702305.1). Taxonomy (GTDB): domain Bacteria; phylum Actinomycetota; class Acidimicrobiia; order Acidimicrobiales; family Palsa-688; genus PALSA-693. Next base: position 97,858 of record CAVPBX010000017.1, read on the forward strand.
CACCCCGGTGATCGGGGTGATCAGGACGAAGGCCCCGAGCCCGGCGGCGGGCAGGAGTATCCGCAGCATGGACTCGGTGGCGTAGGCGCTCGACGACATCACGTCGGAGGACAGGACCGCCAGGGCCACGGGCTTGCCTAGCCGCTCGCCGTGCAGCCGCTCGCTGACGAGCGGGGGGCCGAGCAGGAACCGCTTCCAGCGGTACAGGCGGCTCTCCGGTAGATCGGGCATCGTTCCCGACGCGGCCGCTTTCGGACGCAGCCAGGCCGGCCCGTCGCCCGCTGTGCTCGTGGTCGGCTGGCTCATTGCGGGGCATTCTTCCATCCGGGGGCATCCCGGTTGTGACCGCGGACTACGTCTCGCGCCAGACTTCCGACCTCTCGGGGTTGTCGAGCACGACCAGCACCTGGCCGTTGGCGGCCGCCACCCGGGCCTGCGCCCATCCCGCGCCGGCCGGTGGCGCCCCGACGGGGCGCCAGGAGCCGAGCCGGTTCCCGCGCCGGGCCGCAGTCCAGATCGCCGGGGCGCCTGCGGCGGTGACGCCGACGGCCAGCACCGACGTCGGTGTCACCGCGATGTCGTCGACTGCGGCGGACGCCGTGCCGCCCGACGCCGTGCCGCCCGACGCGGGGAGGGCGGCGCCGGCCACCCGGCGGGAAGCGTCGATCGTCCAGACAGTCGGATGGGCTCCTTGTTGCCCGCCGCCGAGCCAGCCAGTCCCCAAGGTCTGTACGGCGTTGACCACGGTCTGCCCGCTGCCGGTCAGGCCGGGCAGGCGGACCCAGGAGGCGCCGGCCCCGGCGTACCACAGCCCCCCGCTCCGGCGCTCGGGGTCCCCGGGGACCGGCGTGGCGGTGGTGCCGACCATGAGCACACCCGAGGGTCCGTCGGCCACGTCGAAGCCGTAGGACTCCGTGCCCGGCCCGTCGGCAAAGGCCGCCTCGGCGTCGTCCCGCGTCCAGGTGGTCCCATCGGGGGACGCCCACACCGCGGCGACCACCTGGTTGGCCGGTCCGATCCAGGTGCCGGCGATGAAGTAGCCGTGCGGTCCGCCGGCCGGTCGGCCGACGGCGACCACGTTTGGTCCTCCGAACAACTCGCGCGGCGCCAGCGCCTCGCGCCAATACGGGGGGACCGCTCCGGGGGATGCGGTCCAGGTGGACGGCCGCGGGTAGCCCTCGGTGGGGCTGGGTCGCGACCCGAACGCCACCTCCGGGCGGGCCGAGCCATTGCCGGCGAAGCCCAGGATCGTCTCATTGGGCCCGTCCCGACCGGGGACCGGTGCGACTGGGTCGCGCCTCCAGGGCCCGGCGGGGGAGGCGGCGGACCACATGGCCACCTGATTGATGCCGCCCGGGCCGAGGACGCCTCCCCCGAGCAGCCAGGCGCGGCCTGCATCGGGCGGGGCGGCCGCCACCACGTGGCCGAGTCCGGGCACCTCGGTCCAGATCTGGGGCCGCAGGCCTGGCGTCGACGATCCGCAGGCCGCGAGCAGGAGGACGATCGCGACGATCGCGACGCGCGTGAACGTCCGGCCAGGATACGTCACGTTGGGCCTCGGATCCTCGACGCCGCCCGATCCGCTCCGTAGTATCACCGGCATGGATGAAGCTCAGAGTGCCACGCCGAACCCGGACGACACGGCGGCGTTCCAGCGCTACTACGCCGAGGCGCCGGGCGGGCCGGCGCCGGAGCGGGGCATGCTCTACCGGGTGTTCATCGCATGGTGGCGAGACCGGCGCTGAGCGCGCCGGCTGATCGCACCAGATAATGGTGATGGGCGGCGACACCGAACTGGAGGCGGCCCTCCAGCGATTCGCTGATGTCGTCATGCGCGGCGAGCGCCGGCTCACCGCGAGGGAACTGGCCGAGCAGTCTGGCGTGGATCTGGAACTCGCCCGGCGACTGCGCCGGGCCATGGGGCTCCCCGACGTTCCCGAGGACCAGGTCGCGTTCTACCAGGACGACCTGGACGCGCTCCGCCACGCGGACGCCCTCATCCGTGACGACCGGCTGGATGCCACGGAAGTCCTCCACCTCACTCGCACCATCGGGCTGGCGACGGCTCGCATCGCGGATGGCGTCGTCGGCTTCTGGGTGGACCGGTTCGGTGAGGGAGCGTCAGAAGGTGTCGTGGGCATCGAGGAGCTGGCGGACAAGCAGCGGATCGAGGACCTGGAACGCGTCGTCGGATACCTGCTGCGGCGGCACCTGCTGGACTCGGTGTCCCGGCGGCTGGCCACGGCCCGCGCCGCGGCTGGAGGGGGGGCGTCGATCGCCGTGGGCTTCGCCGATCTGGTCGGTTTCTCGTTGCTCAGCGAGCAGTTGAGCGACCGGGAGACGGCCGAGCTCGTCGAGCGATTCGAGCAGACCGCCACCGATCAGATCGTGGGCGGCGGCGGCCGGGTCATCAAGATGATCGGCGACGAGGTGATGTTCAGCGCCGACCCGGGCGACGTGGGGGAGATCGCGCTCACTTTGGCCGAGTCCTTTGACTCGCCCGACCTCCCGTCCGTGCGCGTCGGCGTGGCGTCCGGTCGGGTCGTCGCCCAGTCCGGCGACCTCTATGGCCCCGCGGTCAATCTGGCAGCCCGGGCGACGGTGGCGGCCCGTCCGGGCACGGTCCTGATCTCGCCCTCATTGGCTGACCGGTACCGCCGCGACGAGCGGTACCGGGTGGTCTCCCTCCGCCCCATGCGGCTGAAGGGGATTGGCGTGGTGCCGTTGTCGGTGCTGCGCCGGGCCGGCCCTACCAGGCGTGCTGGGTAAATTGACAGCTCTCCCGGAAGTCGGTGCCGGGGTCCTCCAGCCGGTCGTAGCTGGACTGGACGCCCACCCGGCCCGGACCGGCGACCCGTAGCCACAGGTAGCGGTTACCCCACGTGCGCCAGAGTTTCATGCCGGCGGCGGGGAACTCCACGTGGAGCTGCATGCCGACACTCGGGTCCTTGAAGAGCAGGGCCGGCGGCTTGATCAGGATCGCTTCGCCCTCGGCCAGGTCGCGGATGAAGGCGTTGCCGCCGGCCTGGACCAGGACCAGCCCGGGGCGATCGCCGGCCACGAACCGGTCGACGTGACGGCCCGCGGGGTAGTGCCACTGGGTCTCGTTGGCCCGCCGCTCGTCGCGCCCGCCGAGATCCATCCCCGCCAGGTCGAGTCCCATCTTCAGCAGCCCGGCGCCCCCCGACTGCGTGGCCCCCCCGTCGCCGGAGGTGGTAAACCACACTCCGCTGTCGTACCACTCGTATCCCACTCCCAGGGTGGCGGCCACCATCTGATGCTCACGTACATCGATGGCCGAGCCAGGCTGGACGGGTAGGGCGAGCATCTCCCCGGGGCTGTCGTGCGAGAAGGAGATGGTCCCCGGGCCCTCCCCCTGCAGCATGACGACCGGCAGGCCGGCCCGCATGCGGTCCCAGGCGCCGCGCAAGGACATGGCGCTCACGCGCACCGAGGGTTCCTGCCACAGCAGATTGTGTTGGGCGAAGAAGACTCCGTCACCGGCGACCAGGCGCACGTCGGCGGCGGGTACCAGCTTGCCGAGGATCTGGGCCGACGACTGGCCGAGCTGGATCCGCGTCATGTCGGGGATGGCGGGCAGCTCCGTCCACCCCGAGTCGGTCGTGCGGCGGGTGACATCGACGGGCGCCCCGCAGTTGGGGCAGGTGGTACCGGCGCCGCTGGAGGTGGTGCGGCAGTAGGGGCAGTCGTAGGTGGTGCCGGCGTCAGCCATCACGCCGACCCGTGATGCATGTACATGGACTGGATACCGACCCGACCCGGACCCGACAGCCGCATGAGGGTGATCCCGGGTCCGGTGAGCACCCCGGATGCGGTCTGTAACACGTCGCCGGACAGCAACCCACCGATACCCTCCTTGCGCAAGGCCCGGGCGGCCTTGAGGCCGGCCAGCCCGCGACTGGCGATGCTTCGTGCTCCCTGCATGGCGCTCGACCCTTCGATGGCGGTGGGCGTCAGCTTGTGGGTAACGGTCTCGACCCCCACGGCGGCATCCTTGTAGAGGAAGCCACCAGGCTCGACTTCGATCGACTCGCCTTCGCCGAGGGCGCGTTCGAAGACGTTGCCGTAGCCGTGGAGGAGCATCAGGCCCGGGCGGTCCGTGGCGCGGAAGCGATCGAGGTACATGCCGCTGCCCGCGGCCAGGGTGGCCTTGAGCCCGGGCAGTTTCTCGAAGCTGTAGGTCAAGCTGGTGGTGGCCAGGATCATGGCGTGCTCGCGGAGGTCCAGCTCCACGCCCGGATCGACGGGCAGGACGACCAGCTCACCCGGGGAGTCCCGGGAGAACGCCACGCGGCCCGGCCCGTGTGGCGACGCTCAGCACGAACGGGAGGTCGGCCAGCAGCCGCTTGGCGCCGCCGGGCGCGGTCATGACCGACATCGCCACCTGTTCGTCTTTCCACAACATGACGTGGTGCTCGAAGAAGACCGAGTCGCCCGCGCCCAGGTTCACGTCCGCCACCGGCACGACGGTGCCGTCCACCTGGAAGATGCTGGCCCCGAACGCCACCTCCGTCAGGTCGCGCAGCCGGGGCGCCTGGCGCCAGCCCGAGTCGGTCACCACCTCCCGCACGTCGAGAGGGGCCCCGCAGCGCTCGCAGGTCGTCGCGGTGGCAGGGCTCTGCGCCCGGCACCAGCGACAGGCCAACCGTTGTTCGACGTCGGTCACGTTGCTCACGCTAAGCGGCGCGGCGGGGGGGACGGCCGATGTTGTGCGATCGGACAACCCACCAGCAGGCGCGCGTGCATACTGGTCCGCCGGGCTGGGTAGTAATGTCCGTTATCAGAGGAAAGAGTCGTATCTGGGGGGATATGGACGTGCGGGCGGCGAGGCTGGCTCCGGTCGACCACGGGCAGGAGGTGGGCGGCCTGGCGTCGAATCCACAGCAGGACGCAGGCGGGGGCCCGCGTGCCCGCACCGCAGGAGCAAACACAACCAATCGGGGGACCCGTAGGGTGACTGCCAATCGAGGGCGGCGCCGGCTGCGCTGGGCGGTCGGGGCCGGTTCCGGTGTCATGGTGATCGCGGGAGCGCTGAGCTTGGCGACCGAGTCCGGCGCTGGGGCCACGGTTGCTCCCGGGCAGGGCAGCTCCTATGCCCAGTCGCTGCAGGTGACGCCGCACGAGGGATCCCTGGCCGTTGGCGTGGTGCTCGGCGAGGCCCTCGCCGGCCACACCAACTTCACCGCCCGGGCCCAATCCCAGGGCGTCGACCTGGGTGCCATCGGCACGGCCCTGACCGGTTACAACTGCGGATCGCCCCCGACGCTGCAGCCCAATCAGATCCCCCAACCCCTCCAGGCCGAGTCGGGGCAGCCGGGGGCGGCCTCGGGGATGACGCAAACCCCGACGTCGCCGGGACTGGACCTCAACGCCAAGACCCCGCCGCCCGCCTTCGGCAGCACCGAGTTCGTGCAAGCCACCGGGTCGCCCTACGCCGAGGCTGACACCAGCTTCGCCCCCGTGGACACTCCGCTGTTGAGCATCGCTGGGATGAAGGCCAAGTCCTGGTCCGGGTTGGTGGGTGGCGTGCGGGAGGCGGGGGCCACTTCCGACGTGGGCTCGCTCAGCTTCCTGGGGGGCGTGGTGCAGCTCTCCGGCCTGCACTGGGAGACCGTTTACCCGTCCGGAGGGACGGCGAAGCCGACCGGATCGTTCACCCTCGGGAGGCTGGTGGTGCAAGGGTTGGCGGTGCCGCTCCCGGCCGATACCTCGCTGCTGGTGTCGACGGTCAACCAGGCGCTCGGCCTGTTCGGTATCCAGATCGTGGCGCCGGTCGTCAGCAACCAACAGGGGATTGAGACGGTGACCCCGCTGCAGATCGAGGTGGTCCCGAACACGGCCCGGGACACCCTCATCGACGGCCTCCTCAACGGGGCCGCACCCCTCACCAACCAGCTGTTCAACGGGCTGGAGACCGGTTTCACGCCGGCGGAGCCGTCATCACTGGTGGCGCTGCTCTGCCAGTCGGACACCCCCATCACCGTGGCCGACGTGACCTTGGCGTCGATCGACGGTGGCGGTTTCTTCACCGAGGCGCTGGGCGGCGTGCACGCCGCCAGTTCGGCCGTGGCGGCCAACCAGTTCACCCTCGGTTTCGGGACCCTCGGGGCCCGGCCCGGCACCAGCCAGTTCGTCCCCGGCGCCCAGGGCCTGGCCAGCACGCCCGGCACGCCCGGCACGCCTGCGGTGGCCGGCACCTCCGGTGTCTCCCAGCCCGTCTCGAGCGGTCAGCCGGCCCTGGCGGGGTCGTCCACCCAGCCGACGGCCACGCCGACATCGTCGACGACGCCAAGTGGCGCAGCGCGGGTCCAGACGGCCGCGGCGGTCGGTCATGGCGCCGGGGGGCCACTGCTCGGCATCGGCCTGGGCGGACTCGGGCTGTTGGCGCTGCTCGCGGAAGGCGACCGGCGCATGATGCGGCGGGCCCAGCACACCGTCAACTTCGAGGAGTAACTCCACAATCATGCCTGCGCCATCGAATGGCACGTCGAGCAACGGCCTCTCGCCGTCGAAACCGCCGAGCGGCCACTTCGCCGTCGGGCAACGGCTCTTCCGCGGCTACGGCCCACTCGCGGTGTTCGCCATCCTGGTCGTGATCCTGGCGCTGAGTGTTCCGAGCAAGGTGCCCAAGACCGCCAACGCCGCCTCGGTGGGCACCAACGGTGCCGGCAGCCTGGCCCAGGGGGGGACCGGGGCGAGCAATGGGGCGGGGGCGATCGCCACCCGAGGCGTGCCGGCATCCGGCGGGGGCACGACCTCGAGGTCCGCCCACACGACGACGGGCGGCTCCCAGGGGCGGGCCGGCACCGCCGGTCAGGGGGGCACGCAAGGGCACACCGTCAACACTCCTGGAGTGGTCGCGGGCTGTGGCGCCAACCAGGTGTCCGGCGATCCGTACTCGCCTCCGTGCGTGGGATTCTCCGGCAACAACGGCGGGGCCACCACCAAGGGGGTCACCGCGGACACCATCACCGTGGCCTTCCGGCTCACCAGTGATCAGTCCTTCCAGCAGACGCTCGCCCAGCTCGCCGGGGCTCAGCTCCGGGATACCAACGCGGACAACCAGCGGACCGTGCTCGCGCTGGCCCAGTACTTCAACGCCCATTTCCAGATGTACGGCCGCAAGATCAAGATCGTCTTCTACAACGGCCAAGGCAGCCTGAGCAACGAGCTGCTCGGGACTGGTCAGGCAGCCGCCGAGGCGGACGCCACCAACGTCGCCCAGCAGATCCACGCCTTCGCGGATCTGTCGGCGGAATCCGAGCCGTACGCCGATGCCCTCGCGAAGCAGGGGGTCATGGCGTTCGGCGATCCGTACATGTCGCGTGACTGGCACCAGCAGCACGCCCCCTACACCTGGTCGATCGCCACGGACGGCACCGACGTTGCCAGCCTGGCGGCCCATTACGCGGTGCAGAAGCTGTGCCCGGCGGGCTCACCCGCGGCCTACGCCGGGGGGGCCCTCAAGGGCAAGCCCCGTAAGTTCGCCCTGCTCGCCCCCGAGAACTCCTGGTACCAGGTGTCGGTGGACGTGGCCAAGCAGATCATGGGCCAGTCCGGGTGCCCGGCCGACAAATTCATTTACACCCTCGACCTGGGGACCGAGTCGCAGCAGGCGGCCAACACCATCGCCCAGTTGAAAGCCGGCGGGTACACCACCATCATCTGCGGCTGCGACCCGATCTTCCCCGTGTACTTGTCGGGTCAGGGCGCCCAGCAGGGCTACCTGCCCGAGTTCATCATCGCCGGTACCGCCCTGACCGACGCCGACTACAGCGGCCAGCTCTACAACCAACAGTTCCAGGCCCACGCCTTCGGGATCAGTCCCAACAACCCGGAGGTGCCCTACAACCAGACCATCGGCTACGCCGCCTACAAGACGGTGCGCGCCGACGAGCCGGCCTTCTTCGTCGACCTCATCTATGCCCAGATGGACGAGTTGGCCCTCGGCATCCAGATGGCCGGACCCAACCTCAACCCCCAGACCTTCCAGCAGGGCATGTTCAACTATCCGGCCCGGGAAGGCCCGCTCGGGCTGTGGGGATTCGGCCCCCAGCAGTACACCATTCCCAACGACGTACGCGAGATCTGCTGGAATCCGAACGCCATCTCGCCCTTCAACAACAAGCAGGGCGCGTACGTGCCGGGTAAGTACAACAACGCCCGGTGGTTGGCGAACACCATCCCCGCCGGGCCGCCCGGCTGCCCGATCCCGTCGTGACGACCGCGCTCGACCGCTGGCGGTCCTGGAGCGGCGCCCGGCGCGCCCAGCTGGTCGTGGGCGCGGTCGTCATCGCCTACGCCATCGCGGCGGTGGCCGGCGGCCCGCACGGTTACATCCATCGCAAGGCACCGATCGGCATCGTGTTGCTGGGCGTCGTCTACGGGTCGGTCACGGCCCTGGGCGCCATCGGTTTGATCCTGATCTACCGGGCCAACCGGTTTATCAACTTCGCGCACGGAGCCCTCGGGAGCATGGTGGGAGTGCTGGCCGTCGGCATGGTCAAGGTCCACGGCCTCAACTACTGGATCGCCCTGGTCCTGGCGGTCGTAGTCGGCGGGGCGGTGGGCGCCCTGACGGAGATCCTGGTCATCCGGCGCTTTTCCAAATCGCCGCGCCTGGTGCTCCTGGTCGCCAGCATCGGCCTGGCGCAGGTGTTCGGCGGTTTTGAGCTGTACGGGACCAAGAAGATCCATTTCGTCAGCCTGACCGGAGCCTTCTCGCCGCCGTTCAACGCCTCGATCAAGATCGACGTCTACACCTTCCACAGCGCCGAGATCCTGGCCGTGGCCGTGGTCCCGCTGGTGATCGCCTTCCTGGCCTGGTTTCTCCTGCGCACCAACGTGGGCGTGGCGGTGCGCGCCGCGGCCGAGAACGAGGACCGCGCCCTGTTGCTCGGCATCCCCGTTCGCCGGTTGGGGACCATCGTGTGGACGATCGCCGGCGCCCTGGCCGTCCTCACCTACATGCTGCAGGCCCCCTTCGAGGGGGTGAAGCCGGGGATCGCGTCCAACGGGCCTTCAGTGCTGCTGCCGTTGCTCGCCGCCGCCGTGGTGGCTCGCATGGAGTCACTTCCGGTGGCGTTCGTGGCCGCCCTGGGACTGGGGATCATGGAGCAGCTGGTGCGGTGGAACACCAGCGGATCCCCGTCTTTTATCTGGGTGGTGTACCTGGCGGTGATCGTGGTCTCGTTGCTCGCCCAGTCGGGGCAACTGTCCCGGGCCCAGGTCTCCGGCACCTCGTCGTGGTCCGCGGTGGGTGTCCTGAAACCCATCCCGGAGGAGCTGCGTCGCCTGCCGGAGGTGCTCTGGGTGCGCCGGGCCCTGCTGCTCGGTCTGGCGGCGGCCTTCGTGATCGTGCCGCACGGGTGGGGGGCCAGCAACCAGCTCCTGGCCGGCTTCGCCCTGGTGTGGGCCATGGTCGGGGTGTCACTCGTGGTCCTGACCGGCTGGGGCGGCAACATCAGCCTGGGCCAGTTCGGTATCGCCGGGGTGGCCGCCATGATCGCGGGCAACATGGTGGCCCACTGGAATGCCGACTTCTTCGCGGTAGTGGGGGCGGCGGCGGCCACCGGCGGCGTGGTGGCGCTGGTCGTCGGGGTCCCGGCCTTGCGCATCAAGGGACTCTTCCTGGCCGTGACCACGTTGTCCATGGCCCTCGCCCTGGACCAGTACTTCCTCAACTCGAGCACCTTTCCGCACTTCATCCCGGCCAACGGGGTCAGCCGGCCCTTGTTGCTGCAGCGGTTCAACCTCAACGACAACTACGAGATGTACCTCGTCTGTCTGGCCTTCCTCGGGCTCTCCATCCTGGTCACCATGGGCCTGCGCAAAGCCCGGGCCGGCCGGGTGCTGATCGCGACTCGCGACAACGAGCGGGCCGCCCAGTCGGCCGCCGTCCCGACCACCTCCGTCAAGTTGGCCGGCTTCGGTGTGGCGGGCGTCATCGCCGGAGTGGCGGGGGCGCTCGACGTCCTGCTGCTGGGCGCCCTCAACCCCGGGAGCTTCCCGGCCATCGACAGCATCACTGTCTTCGCCTACAGCGTCATCGGTGGTCTGGGCTCGGTGACGGGGGCGCTGATCGGCGTGCTGTCCTTCAAGTACCTGGAGTCGATCACGGCCCTCGGCCAAGTGCACGAGCTGATCAGCGGGGCCGCCCTGTTGTGGGTCCTGTCGGTCCTGCCGGGGGGGCTGGGGCAGCTGGTCTATTCGATCCGGGACCGGGTCCTGCGGGTCGTCGCCGCCCGCCGGGGGATCCTGGTCCCGAGCCTGGTCGCCGACAAGCGCTCGGTCGGGGGCCAGGATCGTTCCCCCGACGAGGAGAGCCTGCTCGTCGGGGCGCTCGGCGGGGCCCGGCCCAACTCCGACGGGCCCAACTCCGACGGGCCCAACTCGGTCGGGGCCGACTCGGAGGCGCCGGCGAAGGTGCTCACGTGAACGGCGGCACGGGTCGGGTGGCGACCCTGTGGCAACGGGCCCGCAGCCGGCCGCTGGTCGCCGAGGGCGTGGACGACACGGCCGAGCTCCCCCTGGTGCACGCCCCGGCCGCGGCGCCCGACGGCCAGCACCTGCTCAGCTGCCGGGGGATCGACATGGCCTACGGCCCGGTTCAGATCCTGTTCGGGGTGGACTTCGACGTCACCGAGGGCGAGATCGTGGCCCTACTCGGCACCAACGGCGCCGGCAAATCCACGCTGCTGAAAGGCGTCTGCGGGTTGGTGCGCCCGACTGCCGGCCGGGTCTGGTTCCACGGTGAGGACATCACCAAGACCTCGGCGGACGTGACCGCCCGCAAGGGCATCTCGCTCATGCCTGGCGGCAAGGGGATCTTCCCGACCCTGTCCGTGGCGGAGAACCTGCGGCTGGCGTCGTGGCTGATCCGCGACGACCCGGACCGGATCGAGATGGCGCGGGAGGAAGTCCTCGAGTTGTTCCCGGTCCTCGCCGAGCGCCACCAACAGATGGCCGGGAACCTCTCAGGGGGCGAACAGCAGATGCTGGCCCTGGGCTCGGCCCTGATGACCCGCCCCCAGCTGGTGATGATCGACGAGCTGTCCCTGGGCCTGGCCCCCACCATCGTCGGCCAGCTGCTCGAGGTGGTCCGGGAGGTGCACCGGCGGGGTTCCACCATCGTCATCGTCGAACAGTCCGTCAACGTGGCCCTCCAGCTGGCCGAGCGGGCCGTCTTCATGGAAAAGGGGGAGGTCCGCTTCGAAGGGCCGGCCGCCGAGCTGCTCGAGCGGCCGGACATCCTGCGGGCCGTGTTCATCTCCGGGGCGGCCAGCCACCAGGCCGCGGTGGCGGGGCGCGACAACGGGGCCGCGACGCCGAGCCCGGGCGGGGGCTCCGGTGCGCCGGCCAGGGGGCGGCGGCGGGCCGCCGCGACCAAAGCGCCCGCGGCGCCGGCGCGCCCGCTCGTGGACCCCGACGCCAAGCCGGTGCTGGCGTGCTACGGCGTCGTCAAGCGGTTCGGCGGGATCACCGCGGTCGACCACGTCGACCTGCACGTCCAACCGAGCGAGATCGTCGGACTCATCGGCCACAACGGGGCCGGCAAGACCACCCTGATGGACTGCATCTCCGGGTTTCTCCCGCTGGAAGAGGGTCGGATCCGGCTCCGCGGGGTCGACGTGACGGACTGGGCGCCCAACCTGCGGGCCAAGGGCGCCATGGCGCGGTCCTTCCAGGACGCCCTCCTGTATCCGACCCTCACCGTGGCCGAGACCATCTCGGTGGCGCGGGAACGTCACCTGGCCAGCCGGGACATGCTGGCTGCCGCCCTGCAGCTGCCGGCCTCCTACGAATCCGAGCTGGCGGTGGCGGCCGTGGTGGACGAGCTCATCGAGCTCATGGGCCTCGGGGCCTTCCGCCAGAAGCTCACCGGTGAGCTGTCCACCGGTTCCCGCCGCATCGTCGACCTGGCCTGCATCCTGGCCCAGGACCCCAAGGTACTCATGCTCGACGAACCGTCCGGCGGGGTGGCCCAGAAGGAGACCGAGGCCCTTGGGCCGCTCCTCCAGCGCATCCGGGAGCGAACCGGCTGCTCCCTGTTGATCATCGAGCACGACATGCCGATGGTCAGCAGCATCTGCGATCGGCTCATCGCCCTCGAGCTCGGCGGGGTCATCGCCGAAGGGCCACCGGCCGAGGTGCTCGGCCATCCGGCGGTCATCGCCTCCTATCTCGGGACCGACGAGAAAGCCATTCAGCGCTCCGGCGCGACCCACTGACCCGAGCGCGGCGGGTTCTCGTCGGTCCTCAGCGGGGCGCACCCACCGGGCCGTCCTCGGCCACCGCGGCCGGAGCGGTCCCGGCCGGTCCGGCCGGCCACACCGCGATCACGTCGGCGGGCAAGTCCACTTGACACCGCTCGCCCAGCTGCCAACGGCGTCGGCCGGACACGCGGGCCTGGAGGTCGACCCCGTCGCCGATCCGGAGCCGGACGGCAGTGGCGGCACCCAGTTCCGCGGCGTCGACGACGGTCGCCGGGTGAGCACCGTGCGGGCCGATCTCGACGTGCTCGGGATGGATGGACCACTCCACCGGTGTTCCCGGCGGCAGGTCCAACCCGATGGCGGCGATCTCGACCCCACCGGCGCGGAGCCGGCCGTTCGGCCCCGCCCGGCCCGGCAGCACGTTGGCGATCCCGAGCAGGCGGGCCACCTGGGCGGACGCCGGCCGGGCGTGCACCTCCGCCGGCGGCCCGGCCTGGGCCAAGGTTCCGTCGCAGAGGATCAGGATCTCATCGGCCAGCAAGGCCGCCTCCTCGGGATCATGGGTGACCAGCACGCTCGACAGCCCCTGCTCGCGTTGGAGGCGGCGCAACTCCCGGCGTAGCTCGTCGCGGACGGGGGCGTCGACGGCCGAGAACGGCTCGTCCAGCAGCAGCAGCCGGGGGTGGCGGGCCAGGGCCTGGGCCAGGCAGACCCGCTGGCGTTGGCCGCCGGACAACTCCCCTGGCACCCGGGCGACCAGGGCGCTCAGGTGAAAGGCGTCCAGCCAGTAGGCGGCCAGACCCGGATCGGCATCCACGCCGAAGCAGACCTGCGACCACACGTCCAGGTGGGGCAGCAGCCCGTACCCCTGCGGCACATAGCCGATCCGGCGCCGCTCGACCGGCTCCTGCCGGACCGCGTCCGGGCCGTACCAGACGTCGCCCGCGGCGGGCCCCAGCAGGCCCGCCACGGATCGGAGCGTCAGCGACTTGCCCGAACCGGACGCTGCCCAGGATGGCCAGCCGGGCGGTACGGGCGCGGTGGGCGAGTCGGAGGTGGAAGGTCCCGACCGCCACGTCGACGTCGAAGCCGACCGCGGTGGCGGCGATGGCCCGGGGCGCCACCGGGACGGGCAACGTCGCTGGCGACCGATGGCGGCGAGGCAGCCGGATCCGAGCCAGCGTGATCACGGCCGCCGCCACCAGCAGGGCCAAGGCCGTCGGGGCCTGGGTCGTCGGCAACCCCGAACCCGAGAACTCGGTGTAGGTGAAGACCGGCAACGACGTCGGGTGGTACGCCAGCAGCACCGTGGCCCCGTACTCGCCGAAGGCGCGCAGCCAGGAGAGCAGCAACCCGGCCCGGATCCCACCCGCCGCCAGCGGCAGCGCCACCCGGAAGAAGCGGGCCAAGGGCCGGTGGCCCAGGGTGGCGGCCACCTCCTCGAAGCCGGGGTCGAGCGTCGCGAACGTGGAACGGGCGGCGATGATCAGGAAGGGCGCGGCCACGAACGTCTGGGCCAGGACCACCCCGACCAGCGAGTCCGTGAGGCGCCGGTCGAAGAAGCGGCCCAGGGTGCTGTACGGCCCGACGAGGAAGATGAGCAGGATCCCCCCCATCAACGGGGGCACGGCCAACGGCAACTGGACGGCCGCCCCCACCACCCCTGCGATCCGGCTGCGGGACCGGGCCAGCACGTACGCCAGCGGGATCCCGAACACCGCGATCAGCAGCAGGGAGATGGAAGCGGTCAGGACCGACACCCACAGCGCCCGGTATAGGCCCGGCGCCGCGAAGCCGGTGTCGTGCGAACCGGCCAGGCGGAAGGCGAACGCGATCACCGGAACGGTGAGGTACAGCACCACCAACGCGCCCAACCAGGCCAGGGGGCTGCCCATCCAGCGGCGGGTCGGAAGGGCCAGCGGCACGATACGACGGTAGTTCAGGGCTGTCTACCGGGACCCGCCGCCGGAGCCGGGTCCCCGGGGCCGGGGAGGGCCGTGGGCGCTAGCTTCCGGCCGGCAGGGGCTCGGGAGACGCGCTCGGGGCGCCGGCGCCTCCCGCCGCGCCGGGCGCTCCCGGTCCCGCTCCCGCCGCAGGGCGCCGGCGGCGGGGGACGATGGTGCTGGCGGCGTCGGCGTCGCGCACCGTGAGGGCCGCCACGGCGGCCAGGAGGGCCAGGCCGGCGGCGAACAGGAAGGCGACGTGGTACGCCGTCAGGTGGGGCAGCACCCGGCCGGCGACCACGCGCACCGGCCCGACGGTGGCCACCACGGTGCTGAGCACGGCCACCCCGACTGCGGAGCCGAGTTGGCGTTGGGCGTTGAAGAGGGTGGAGGCCCGCCCGGTGGCCTCCGGGGAGATGGTGGCGAACCCGGCGGCCTGGGACGGCACGAAGACGTGCGCCATGGCGTAACCGCAGATGAACATGACCACCCGGACCCACCACAGGTTGGTTCCCGCTCCGAACAGGGCCAGCAGGGAAAGGGACGCCGCCAGCAAGAGGAGCCCACCGAACATGATCCGGCGGGGCCCGAAGTTCGGGTAGAGAAACCTGGTGATCACCTGGGCGCCGGCCATGACGCCCAGCGCCTCCGGAAAGGTGTTGAGCCCGGACTGCAGCGCGGTCAGGCCCAGGCCATCCTGGAAGAACAGGGCCACCAAGAACAGCATGCCGATGAACGCCGCCGAGCCCAGGGCCAGGACCACGTTGGTGCTGCGGAACAGCCGGTCGGAATACAGGCGGATGTCGATGATCGGATACGTGAGGCGCAATTCCACCACCACCAGGGCGATCAACAGCACGGCTCCCGCGGTGATGGTGCTGACGATGGTCGCGGAGCCCCAACCGTGGAACGGACCTTCCGAGATGCCGTACATGAGCAGGCCCAGACCGATCCCGGCCAGCGCGAACCCGGCCAGGTCAAACGGGCCGGGCGCGCTTGCACCGGTCCGGCCAGGAAGATCAGACCGAAGAGCAGGGCCGCCACTCCGATCGGGACGTTGACGTAGAAGACCCAGCGCCAGGAGACGTCGGTGACGAACAGGCCCCCGAGCACCGGGCCCAGGGCCGGGGCCATGGCGGTGGGGATCACCAGGATGCTCGATGCCCGCACCCGCTCAGCCGGCGGGAAGGTCCGGTAGAGCAGCGCCATGCCGACCGGGACCATCAGCCCGCCGCCGACGCCCTGGAGAACGCGGAACGCGACCAGCTGCCCGAGGCTGGCGGCCGCCCCGCACAGGGCGGACGCCCCGGTGAAGATCACGATCGAAGTCAGCAACACCCGCCGGCCGCCGAAGCGGTCGCCCAGCCAACCGGACGCCGGGATGAACACCGCCAGGCTGACGAGATAGCCGATGGCGACGGTGTCGACCGAGTCCGGCCGGACGTGAAACTGGCGGCCGATCGTCGGCAGGGCCACGTTGACGATGGTGACGTCCATGATGTTCATGAACATCGCGGCCACGAAGACGACGCTGACCGCCACCTTCTGGTTCATCTGTCGGCTGGGCACGACCACGGACTCCGAACGCGTTTTGGCGAGACCGCAGTCTCCCCCGAACAAAGGTGAGGCTACCTAAGGATCGCGGGATACCGGCGACGAGTTACGGCGCCACGCTCATATAGTCCTTGAAGCCGGTCGGATCGTGGCGGCCGACGGTGGCGTGCTCGAACAGGCCGAATCCCTCGGCCCCGTCGCAGTCGGCCCGGGCGGCGTGGTCGACGACCCCAAACGGCACCCGGCCGGCGACCGCCGGATCCGTCAGGTCGTAGACGGCAGCGTCCACCCAGTCCCGGCCCCGCCACTGCCCGTGCGCCCAGTCGGGATCGCCGCCGTAGCCGGCCCCGATGTGCAGGGCCACCCCGGTGAGGGTTTCCACCTCGATGGTGACGGGCTGGCGGTCGGCGCTGCGCAGGTGCAGCACGGCCCGTTCGGGATGCCGGGTGCCCGAGCGGTAGGCGATGTCGACTTCCGGCCAGCCCAGTTGCTCGTGGCGGCCGTCGGCCCACACCCGGCTGGCGGCGTTGACCGTGCGGGTCCCGTCGGGGTCCTCCTGCACGATGACGATGACGGCGAAGTCGTCGAACCGGAGCGGGACGTACAGCCACCAGAAGCCCTCGCGGGGCTCGTCGGCGGACCGGCCCGGCGGTTCGCTCTCGCCCACCGGCCGGATCCCCCACGACCGGTCCCGGCACCCCACCCAACGGTCGGGGCTGACCGCCAGGTCCGTGCCGTCGACAGTAAGCGTCCCTGACCAGGTCCCGACCTGGGCGAAGCGCCGGCCGTCGATGATGACCCGGTTGTCGTGGTGCAGCAGGTGGTGGGGCTCGTCGATGCACGCAAAAGACCCCTCCCACAGGAGGTCGAACGCCACCCCCCGATCGGGCGTGTCGCAGACGAGTCGCACCCGGGACAGCGGCTCGACCACCTCGACCCGGTACGGTCCCACCCGGGCGTCGAGGCCGCGGTCGCCGAGGGCGTCCGAGCAGCGGACCGCCCACTGGCGGTCACCACGTCGCACGGTGGCGTAGGCGTCGATCACCCCCAGGTTCGGGTACACCCCGAGTCCGGTGACGAGGAACAGGTCGCCCGTGCGGTCCTGGGCGTTGAAGTAGCAGCGGTCGTAGAAGTTGCGGTCGCTGCTGCCGACGTAACGCATCGACAGGGGCAGCTGGTGGACGGGATACTCGTCGAGCGGGACGGGCACGGAACCTCCTAGGTGGCGATCATGGCGGCGAGGGTGGGGCCGTTCATCAATAGCTCATCGGCGTCGGCGGGCTGCGGTCGGTCGCCGAAATGCACCTGGCGTTGCCCGGTCCGCAGGAACACGATGGCCAACTGCAGGCAGGAGTAGGTGACATACCAGTCGAGGTCGCGCGGCGAGCGCCCGGTCAGGCCCTCGTAGGTGGCGGCCGCGTCCTCCGGGCGCAGGAAGGCCGGCATGCCCGGCAACCCAAACTGGGCCGCCAGGTCCTCGAACATGCGGTGGGCGTACAGCATCCAGGCCAGATCGAGCTCGGCCGGTCCGAGGCCGGCCATCTCCCAGTCGAGGACCCCCACCGGCTGAAAGTCCCGGTACAGCACGTTCCCGATGCGCGAGTCCCCCCAGTTGAAGACCGTGGGACTCTCGTGGCCGGGCCAATGCTCCTCCAACCAGGCGAACCCTTTTTCCACCAACGACGACCGGCCGCACTCGTTGGCCGCGAACTGGTACCACGCCCATCGGCCGGCGACGTGGCGCCGCAGAACGGTGTCACCGGCGAAGCGGCCGTCGAGATGGGCGAAGCGGGCCTCCGGCCGCTCGATGGCGTGCAGGCGGGCCAGCACCTCGATGCTCGTCGCCTGCAGGCGGGCCTGCTGCGCGGGCGTGGCCCGGAACAGCCAGTTGTCCCCGAAGGTGTAGGGCATCACGTCCGGCGGCACCTCGCCGTCGATGCGGCCCATGACGAAGTACGGCGACCCGATCACGCCGGCGTCCGGCTCGCACCACCACAAGGTCGGGACCGGCACGTCGGTGAGGGCGGCCACCGCCCCGATGGTGCGGAACTGGCCCGGCAAGTCATAGCTGGGAAAGACCGGCACGTCCGCCAGGTCGGGCGCCACCCGGGCGACCAGCCGTTCGCGACGGGCCCGACCGGCCTCCTCCCAGCTCACGTCGAACAACAAGGTCTCACTGGACATGCCGGTCGCCGAGGTGCCGGCCAGTTCGCCCACGGCGTGGTGGGTGCCGGCCGGCACGTGGGCGGCCACCGCCGGCAGCAGCGCGGCCCGCACCGCTTCGAGGTCCCGGCTGGACCGCTTCATGTCGCCGGTCGACGGCGCGGCCGGCGTTGCGCTGTCGGTGTCGTCCATTGCTGGCCACCCCCCGGTGTCGCCTGACTGGCGGCCCGACATTACCGCCGGCTGCGCTGCCGGCCCGCCGGCCCGGCCCGGTGAGCGGGACGCGCCTGGCTAGCGGTCGGGGAGCAGCGAGTAGCTGGGGAAGTTGCCGTACAGCTGCTCGTCGGAACCGTCCGGCCCGTAGGTGACCGCCTGCACCAGCAGGTCGCCACCGACGAACGCGCCCTTCCAGGAATGGCCCAGGCCGCCGAAGACCTCTTCGCGGTCACCCCGGCTGCGGGGCTTGTTGATGCCGACCTTAAAGGACTGCAGTTGCTCCGACACCCGGTCCGCGAAGTCGAGATCGTCGGTGGCGACGCTGCCGACGAGCGATCCGTTACTGGCGTTCATGGCGGCCAGCAGCTCCGACTCGGTGTCGACGATGACGACGGAGTCGATGGGCCCGAAAGGCTCGGCGTGGTGCAGCGACCAGGCCGCCGGCGGCTGCAGCACGCAGGCCGGCGCCACGTACGCCGAGGTGTCCTGGGCGTCGAGGAAGGCCCCGTCGCCGACCGAACCGCGATAGAGCGGGATGCCGCCGCCTCGCACCGCCTCGTCCCATTGGCTGTTGAGGTCGGCCGCCTTGGTGGCGTGGATGACCGGTCCGAAGTCGAGATCGGCGAAGGGGTCGTCCGGCTTGCTCACCGCCAGCGGGTGGCCGAAGCGGATGGACTTGATGACGGGCAGGTAGGCGTCGAGGAACGTCGGAAACAGCCGGCGCTGGACCACGTACCGGGGGTAGGCGGTGCAGCGTTGCTTGGCGTACTCGAAGCCCTTGCGCAGGTGCTGGGCCAGGAGATGCCATTGCGAGAAGTCCCAAATGCCCCAGGTGTTGAGACCTTCCTGCTCGAGCATGTGCCGGCGCCCGGTGTCCGCCAACGAGACCGCGGCCCGCCGCCCGTTGGCCCGCCCGCCGACGAAGGCCAGAGCGCCGATCCCGTCACTGCGGATCAGGGCCTCGCCCAAATGCCCCCCGACCCCCGACAGCAGCGTCACCGGGAGGCCCTCCCGGCGCATCAGGGCGTGGGCCAGGGTCAGGGTGTGGAAGCCGCCCTGGCTCGGGGTCTTGGCCACCACCGCGTTGCCGGCCAGGAGCTGCACCAGCTCGCTGTGGACCTGGACGCTCATGGGGTAGTTCCAGCTGGCGATGTTCGACACCGGACCGGGAAGCGGGCCGCGCTCCTGGTTGGTGCCGATCTGCAGCTGGCGTTCGATCTCGCCCACGTACCAGCGCACCCCGTCGAGGCACCGGTCCACGTCGGCGCAGGCCAGCCGCCAAGGCTTTCCGATCTCCCACACCAGCAGGAGGGCCAGCAGATCGCGATGCTCGGTCATGGCGTCGACGGCGGCGGTCACCCTGGCCCGTCGTTCGTCGAGGTCAACCTTCGCCCACGCCGTGTGCTCGGTGAGGGCATGGGCGACCGCCGCCACCGCCTCGTCGTAGTCCACCCGGGGCGGGCCCGGGATCGGCGAACCATCCACCGGGGTGACGTGATCGCCGGGCATCCCCACCCGCCGCCACTCGCCGCGAGTCAGGTTCCGCAGCCGGTCGGAATCGAACGCCTCCGGGGCCACCGACACGCAACGCCCGTAGGTCTCCCACCACGACGTGCCCGGCTTGAGGACGAATGCCATCCCGCGACGTTAGTGCCGGTTGGGGACCTCGTCGTCCGGATGGGGGAGGGGGGTGCGCGGGACCCGGCCGTCGAGGTCGGTGAAGCCGTAGGCGTCGGCCAGATCGGCCACGTCGAAGGCCCGGCCGCTCCGGGCCCTGACTTCCGGGTCGGACGCAAGGGCCACCACCGCTCGCCCGGTGAAGTGGGGGGTCTCGGCCGCGTCGAGGTCGAATTCGCCCTCGCCCGGCAGCGTCAGGACCCGCCGGCCGTCGTCACCGCGGGGGACCATCTGCAGCAGCTCGGTGTTGACCAAGCCCGGCCAGAGTGAGACTACGGCCACCCGGCTGGCTCGCAGGTCGTGCGCCATGTCCCGGGTCAGGCGGTCCACCGCCGCCTTGGCCACCCCGTACACCGCATTGTGCATGTAGTGCACCGCCCCGGGAGAGGAGATCTGGGCGATCAGCCCCCGATCGCTTTCCAGCAGCAGCGGCGTCGCCAGCACCGCGGCCGCGTAGTGCGACCGCACGCCGATCTCGAACGTCTGGTCCCAGCCGGCGACCGGCACCTCCCAGAACGGCTTACCGAGCCAGCGGGCGGTCGCCGGCGCGTTGTAGACGTTGTTGACGAGGACGTCGAGGCGGCCGGCCTCGGCGCGGAGGCGTTCGAACAAGGCCGCGACGGCGTCGTCGTCGTGGTGGTCGCACGCCACCGGGATGCCGGTGCCACCGAGGGCGGCGATGTCTTCGGCGGTGGCCGAGACGGTTCCGGGCAGCTTTCCGGGACGGACTGTCCGGCCCGTGACATACACGGTGGCGCCGGCGGCTCCCAGCTCCAGGGCCACGCCCTTGCCGACCCCACGGCTGGCGCCCGTGACCAGCGCCACCCGGCCGGCGAGCGGCTTCGGCTTGGCAGGTCGAACCATGACGACGCAGCCAAGCAGGTCGGTCGGCGCGGCGGCCCGTTACCCATGCCGCTGGACGGAACCCGTTGCTGCGGCCGCTCTAGCATCCCCCGGGTGGAGAAGGTCATCTACCTGCTGCTGGACGGCGACCCCGATGTCGGTCTCGCCCTGCGCACCTCGACCGTGGCGGCGCTGCGAGCCGCCGGCGCCCGGCGGATCCAGGTCAACGTGGTCGACCCCGACATCGGTCCACCCTTTGGCGTGCCACCTGAGCCCGGCGCCACGGTCCTGACCGCAGCCGTGTCGGTGTGGGTCAACACCGCCGAGGGGGCCCGCCCGGGCCTTGACGCCGCTCTGCCGGCGCCGGGACCCGAGGGGGCCTGGTGGGCCTACCTGGTCACAGAGGCCGAGCCGCTGCCGAACACCACCGCCCCTCCCGGACCCGACGGCCGGGTCGCCGGTTTCGCCCAGCTGGTGCCGCTGTCCGTTCCCGACGGGCTGACCTGGGGGGAGTGGCGCCGGCGCTGGCAGGGCAGCCACACGTCCGTGGCCCTGGCCACCCAGTCGACCATCCGGTACGTACAGAATGTGGTGTTCCGGACCCTGACCCCGGGCGCGCCCCCTACGCGGCCATCGTGGAGGAGTGTTTTCCCCTGGAGGCCGCCACCGACCTGCACGTGTTCTTCGACGCGGTCGGCGATGAGGCCCGGCTGGCCCGGCACATGGCGGCCATGTCCGAGAGCTGCGACCGGTTTATGGCAGGGGAGGCGCCGGTGGCCTGGACTGCGGAGTACCTGTTCGCGAACGGGGAGTGATCGCCGGCGCCGGTCGGGTGGCCGGCGGGCCGGCGGGCCGGCGGGCCGGACTGGCCGCTCCGGACAAGTGGGCCGGGCCGGGGGGCGTGCCGGCCGAGGGGCGTGCCGGGCTGGTGCGATTTGTATCCATGGTGCACTTATGTCTATGAGATGCACATAAGTGCACCCAAGGTACAAATCGCACCACCTGACAGCCTCCCGCCGGCAGCCGCCCGCTCCCGCCGGCAGCCGCCGGCAGCCGCCCGCTCCCGCCGGCCGACCGCTCCCGCCGGCTCCCGCCCGCCCGCTCCCGGCGCCTATCCCGCTCGCCGGCCGGCGGCCCGCCCCGCTCGCCGGCCGAAGAACGTCCCGTCCCCCAGTGACGTGCCGCTGGCGTAGCCCCACGAGGGGATGCCGGAAGTGGCCCGGCCGGCGGCGTACAGGCCGGGGATCGGCTCACCGCCGGGGCCGACGACTTCGCCGTCGGTGGTCGTCACCAGGCCCCCGAGGGTGAACACCGCGTAGGGCATTCCCGTGAGCTGGATGGCGCCGAACGGCGCCCGCAGCGGGCGCACGAACTCCGCCCGCTTGTGGAAGAGGGGGTCCTGGCCGGCGGCGGCGTGCCGGTTGTACAGCTCCACCGTGGACTGCAGCGCCCCCTCGGGCAGCCCCATCTCCCCTTCCAGCTCTGCGACGGTCTCGCACACCCAGGTCGGCCGGTAGCCCCAGCGATCGACCTCGGGGACCGATTCGAAGATCTCCTCGTCGAGGACCAGCGCACAACGAGCCTGGTGGTGGAAGATGGCGGCCTGCCCGCTGCGGCCGCAATAGGTGTCCTCGTTGATAAAGCGCTGCCCGAACTGATTGACCAGCAGCGACGGGTAGACGAGAAGGGGCACACTCGGCAGGGCGGTCTGGGCCGCGTCCATGTGGGCCACCGCCGCCCCGAGCCCCTGACCCAACCGGATCGAGGTGCCGTCGTCGCCGTCCGTGCCGAGCACCATCTGCCCGGCGACGAGCGGGGCGTGCTGGGCCACCATGTCCCCGTTGGCCATGAACCCGCCGCTGGCCAGGACGACGCCTCGCCGGGCCCGCACGGCGAGCTCGGTCCCGAACTGGCGGGCGATCACGCCGGCCACGCGCCCGTCGGCCTCTACCACCAGTTGCGCCACGCGGGTGTCGGGCAGCACCCGGGCCCCCGTGGCCGACGCCGCCGCGGAGAGGTGCTGCATCAGCATCCAGCCGCCCGACTTGGAGCCGGGGCGCTTGTGCTGCATCTGCGGGATGTGCCCTCGGGGGGCCGGCGCCGCCAACTCGCTGAAGGGCCAGGCGTTCTCGCCGCCGGTGTACACCAGGCCGTCGTCGGTCGGCGGCTCCCAGCAGGGCCGTTCGTAGAACGACTCCTTGAACACCACCCCGCAGTCCACCAGCCAGTGGAAGTGTTCGACGCTCCGTTCGCAGTAGACGTCGATCTTGGCCTGGTTGGGCCCGGGGCCGGTCGCCGCGAGCAGGTACGCCCGCATGGCCTCGGGCGTGTCCTCGAAGCCGCACGCCTTCTGCACCGGGGTGCCGCCGCCCAGATAGATCTCCCCCCCCGCCATGGCGCTGGCCCCGCCGCCACCGGCGGCGCGCTCGAGGATCAGCACGTCGGCGGCGCCGGCTTCACCGGCCCCGACGGCCGCCGAGGCTCCCGCACAGCCGTAGCCCACGATCACCACGTCCGCTTCGGCGTCCCACGCCGCCACCTCGGCGCGCGCCCGGGGCGCAGCGGCGCGGCGGCGTCGAGCGAACCGGAGCTCACGCGGGCGGCACCTGCATGATGGTCTTGAGGTTGAAGTAGGCGGCCAACCCCTCCGGTCCGAGTTCTCGGCCCAGGCCGGACTGCTTGACCCCGCCGAACGGCGCGCAGGTCTCGAGGGCGATCCCGTTGAGGGTGATGGTTCCGGTCCGCACCTGGCGGGCCACTTCCAGTCCGCGAGCTGCATCGGTCGTGTAGACCCCGCCGCCCAGGCCGTAATCGGACTGGTTGGCCAGACGGATCGCCTCCTCGGTGCCCTCGTAGGGGATGACGACGGCCACCGGCCCGAAGATCTCCTCCTGGGCCACGCGCATGGTGTTGTCGACGTTGGTGAGCACCGTGGGCTCCACGTACCAGCCCTTCGGCAGATGGGCGGGGCGGCCGCCGCCGACGGCCACTTTGGCGCCTTCCTGCTGACCGAGGGCGATATAGGACTCGACCCGGTCCCGCTGGCGGGCCGCGACGAGGGGACCGAAGACGGTGCCCGGATCGAACGGGTCGCCGACGGACAGGGTGCGCACCTTCTCGGCCAGAGCCTCGACGACCTCGTCGTAGCGGGACTGGGGCGCCAGGATCCGGGTCTGGGCGATGCACGCCTGCCCGCTGAACATCATGGATCCCATCGGCAGCAGGGTGTCGGCCACCTGGCCCACGTCGGCGTCGTCGAGCACGATCGCCGCGGACTTGCCCCCGAGCTCCAGGGTCACCGGCCGGAGCAGATCGCCGCAGGCGGCCGCGATCTTGCGGCCCGCCGCCGTGCTGCCCGTAAAGGCCACCTTGTCGACCCCGGGATGGGTCACCAGGTACTCGCTGGTGGCCCGGTCCGCCACCACCACGTTGACGACTCCGGGCGGGAGGCCGATCTCGACGAGGGCCTCGGCGAGCAGGTAGGCGTCGAGGGCCGTCTCCGGCGAGGGCTTGAGCACCACCGTGCAGCCGGCCGCCAGGGCGGGCCCGAGCTTGAGGGCGGCGGTGTAGAGCGGCACGTTCCACGGCACGATCGCCGCCACCACCCCGACCGGGACGCGCTGCACCACGATCCCGCCGAGCATCCCGTCGCGGCGCTCCTCGAGGGCGGTGTCCGTTGCCAGCCCGGCGTAGTAGTCGAGCGTCATGGTCGAGGGCAGGATCTGCAGCATCGAGCACAGCATCGACGGGGTGCCGTTCTCAGAGGTGATCGTCGCCGCCAACTCGGCGTCGCGACGCTGCAGGGCCTGGGACAGGGCGGTGAGGTAGGTGGCCCGTTCCGCCGGCGCCAGCGACGGCCAGGGCCCACGGTCGAACGCCGTCCGGGCGGCAGCCACGGCCCGGTCGATGTCGGAGGGCACCGCGTCGGGGACCCGGCCGATGATCTCCTCGGTGGAGGCACTGATCACCTCGATCGTCCCCGTCGCCGCCGAGTCGACCCATTCGCCCCCGATCAGCAACTGCCGGCGTTCGTCCATCGTCACCCTCCCTTGTCGATCGCCGGCCCACGCTACGTTCCACCCGGCGCGGCGCTCACCCCCCTGTCCCGCTCGGCGGGACGGCCCGGACGGCGTTCCGGAGCGGGCAAACCGCCGGCCCTATGCTGCTCGGCCATGCTGCTGGATCGATTCGGGGTCCCAGGGAAGGTGGCGGTGGTGACGGGGGCCAGCCGGGGCATCGGCGCGGCCACCTCCATGGCGCTGGCCGAAGGCGGGGCCGACCTGGTCGTGTCCGCCCGCGACGCCGCCACGCTGCAGGCCCTCGTCGACAAGGTGGCAGCCGACACCGGCCGGCTGGCCGTTCCGGTGGCGGCCGATCTCAGTGACCTGGACCAGTTGCCGGCCCTCATCGAGGCGGCCACGTCGAACTTCGGTCGGGTGGACATCGTCGTCAACAACGTCGGTGGCACCATGCCCCGACCGTTTATGAACACCAGCGCCCGCTACCTCGAAGCCGCCTTCCATTTCAACGTGACGGTGGCCTTCGAATTGACGAAGCTGGCCGTGCCCCATTTGCTGGCGGCAGGCGGGGGCTCGGTGATCAACGTCAGTTCGGCCATGGGCCGGCTCGCGGACCGCGGCTATGTGGCGTATGGGACCGCCAAGGCCGCCCTGATCCACATGACCCGGTTGATGGCGCTGGACCTCTCGCCGCGGATCCGGGTCAACGTCATCGCCCCGGGTTCCATCGAGACCGACGCCCTCGGTAGCGTCCTCGACGACGACATGCGTAGCACCATGACCACCATGACCCCTGCCCGCCGGCTCGGCTCCCCCGAGGACATCGCCGCCGCGGTGGTGTACCTGGCGTCGGACGCGGGCGCCTTTGTCACCGGCAAGGTGCTCGAAGTCGACGGCGGGCTCACCACCCCGAACCTGCCGCTGGGCCTGCCTGACCTGTGAAAGTCGAGCCTGACCTATGAGAGCCGAGATGGTCGACGAGGGTGAGTTCCGGGCCACGCTCGGGCACTTCGCCACCGGGGTAGTGGTCATCACCGCGCTGCACGACGGCCGGCCGGCGGGCTTCACCTGCCAGTCGTTCTTCAGCCTGTCCTTGGACCCGCCGCTGGTGGCCTTCGCGCCCGGGAAGTCGTCCACGAGTTGGCCGAAGGTCGCCGAGGTGGGCACCTTGTGCGCCAACGTCCTGGCGGATGAGCAGGAGGCGCTGGCGCGCACCTTCGCCCACTCCGGGGCCGACAAGTTCGCCGGCGTGGGGTGGTCGCCCGGGCCCACCGGTCCGCCCCGTCTCCACGACGCCCTGGCCTGGATCGACTGCACCATCGAAACCGTCCACGATGCCGGTGATCACCATCTGGTGGTGGCCCGGGTGGTGGGCATGGAGACCGGGGCGGGCCGGCCCCTGCTGTTCTACCGAGGCGGCTTCGGCGGCTTCGAGGCCTAAGCGCCCGCTGGTCTGGTCGTCCCCGCGCTCGCGGCCGTGGCCGTCCAGTCGCCGGTTCCCTCGCCGGCCCACCAGTGGTCGGTTACCGTGATGCCGTCGCGGGACATGGTCTCCTCGTACAGCCGGCGGTACCCGGTGCGATGGATCTTCCACTCCCCATCGACCTTGATCATCTCGTCGGTGTAGTAGGCCGCCCCCCGCAACGCGAAGTTGGCGGCGGGCATGATCACGATGTCGTCCAGCGCCCAGCGGGCCGTCGCGGTCGTCGAGCTGGTGAGCTCGATTTCGGGGTGATGCACCCGATGGGAGCTGAGCATCTCGCCGGGCGGCATGGAGTCCCGGAGAAACCCGACGATGGCGTCGCGTCCCTCGAAGCTCAACTTCCCCGCGGCGTAGGCGGCGGTGGCGTCCTCGGTCAGCACGCTCGCCAACAGCTCCCAGTCGCGCAGGTCGACGGCCCGGAGATAGCGGTACTTGACGGTCTTGATGGCTTCGAGGTCGACGAGGTCCTCGGGTGAGATCGGCATGCGAGCACCCCCCGCCTAGATCATCACGTCGGTCGGGTTGAAGCCCATGGCGGTCATGCCGTAGCTGTGCAGCGACCGGTCGACGGAGTTGACGGTGTGGTGGCGCCCGGCGTGGGCGTCCCGCCACAGCCGTTGGATGGGATTCGAGGTGCTGATGGTCCCGGCGCCGCTGCGGTCGAAGATCTCGTCGATGGCGGCGATGGCCCGGGCGCTGCCTTGCACCTGATCGCGCCGGGCCCGGCTGCGCATCTCGATGGTGATCGGCTCGCCCCGCTCGGCGGTTTCGTACATGTCGCCGATGTTGCGCAGCAGCTGGGTGCGGCAGGCGTCGACCTCGCACGCGGCCCGGCCCAGGGCGGCCACCGTGTAGGGATCGTCGGTCGCCTTCCCCCAGCTCTTGCTCACCCGGGCTTTCGTGAACTCCAGGTTCTCGGTGAGCACCCCTTCGGCCATCCCGATGATGGCGCCGGTGATGGCGTTGGAGAACATGGTGCCGAACGAGAGCCGGTACAACGGCGAAGTGTTCACCGCCAGCCCGGGACTCTCCCAGGAGAACATTTTCACCAGGTTGATGGCCCGGTAGTCGGGGACGTACAGGTCCTCCACGATGATGTCGTTGCTGCCGGTGCCGCACAGGCCCATCACCTGCCACACGTCCTCGATGCGGTAGTCCCGGCGGGGGATCAGCACGTTCCACATCTCGGGCGCGGTGCCCTCGCCGCGGTCCAGCATCACCCCGAGGATGGCCCACTGGCAGTGGTCGCAGCCCGACGAGAAGCTCCACCGGCCCGTGAGCTGGAAGCCACCGGCCACCGGCGTCATGCGACCGCCCGGCATGTACGACGAGCTGGCCCAGGTGTCGGGGTCGTCGCCCCACACCTCGGCTTGGACCCGGTCGTCGAACAGGGCGATCTGCCAGGGGTGCACACCCACCACCCCGCTGACCCAGCCCGTCGACCCGCACGCCGCGCCGATGGCCATGACGCACTCAAAGAACCGCCGCGGGTCGGCTTCCAGCCCGCCATACCGCTTGGGCTGCAGCAGCCGGACGAGGCCCGTCTCCTTGAGCTCCTTGACCGACTCGTCCGGCAGCCGGCGGGCGGCCTCGGCGTCAACGGCCCGCTCGCGCAGCAGCGGCGTGAGTTCTCGAACATTCTCGAGGACCTTGAGCTCGCTCACGTTGGGGTCTCCTCTCTCGCGGGCCGGGTACCGGAATGCCCGGGTAAAAGTGTGGCCGCTGGCGGCATGGGCTGCCATGAGGTCATTCCAGTGGCCGGGACGGGCCCGGGTGGCGCGCCGGCGGCCTTTCAGTACGCTTCGGCGGGTGACGACACTGGACTTCGAGGCCACCAGCCGGTACCTGGAAGGCGAGTACCGGTTGCACTACCACGAGGCGGGGGACGGGCCGCCGCTGGTCCTGCTGCACGGGTCCGGACCCGGGGTCAGCGGCTGGTCCAACTTCCGGGGGAACTTTCCCGTGTTCGCCGAGCGGTTCCGGACGGTGGTGTTCGACCTGCCCGGCTTCGGCCGCAGCGACCGGCCCGAGCTGGACCGGGCCTACCCCCGGGTCGCGGCCGACGCCCTGCGGGTGCTGCTCGACAAGCTCGGGATCGACCGGGCCCATCTGCTCGGCAATTCCATGGGCGGCTACGTGGCCCTGGAGTTCGCCCTGGCCTACCCGGAGCGGGTCGACCGGCTGGTGCTGATGGGCCCCGGCGGCCTGGCCGTCAACGTGCTCGGTCCGGAGACCAGCGAAGGGGCCCGCCGGCTGGCGGACTTCATGATGGCGCCGTCCCGGGACGCCATGGCGGCGTGGGTCGACACCATGGTGGCGAACAAGAACGTCGTGGATGAGGCCCTCATCGACGAGCGCCTCGCCAACGCCCAGGCGCCGGGCGCCCTGGAGTCGGCCATCGCCATCTTCTCGTCGCTGGGGCAGCATCCCGAGCCGGTCCCGTTGTGGGCCCGGCTCAAGGGCGTCAAGGCGCCGACGCTGGTGACGTGGGGCCGCGACGACCGGATGCTGCCCGTGGAGGGGGCGCTGCTGGGGTTCCGGCAACTTCCCAACGCCGAGCTGCACATCTTCTCCAAGTGCGGCCACTGGGCGCAGGTCGAGCGCAAGGACGACTTCGAACGCCTGGTGATCGAATTCCTGACCCGGAGCTGACGGCTCAGACGCCCGCCGCGGCGTCGAAGGGGTCGCCGGTGGCGTGCCGGGCCGCCACCCATCCGAAGGTGATGCTGGGGCCGATGGTCGCTCCCGGTCCGGCGTACTCGTTGCCCATGACCGACGCCGACGTGTTGCCGGTGGCGTACAGCCCAGCGATCACCGAGCCGTCCTCACGGAGGACCCGGCCGTGCTCGTCGGTGGTCAAACCGCCCTTGGTGCCGAGGTCGCCCGGCACCAGCTTGGCCGCGTAGAAGGGGGGCCGGACCAGCTCGTTGAGACAGGGGTTGGGCAGGGTCGGGTCGCCGTAGTAGCGGTCGTAGGCGCTGACGCCGCGCTGGAACTCGTCGTCGCGCCCGACGCGGGCGGCCGCGTTGAACCGCTCGACCGTCGCAGCCAGCGCCGGGGCCGGCACGCCGATCTGGCCGGCCAGCTCTTCGATCGTCCCGGCCCGCAGCAGGGTGCCGATGGCGAACCAGGACCTGGGCAAGGCTTGTCCCGGGGCGATGCCCGCGAACTGGTAGCGCCGGCGGGCCCGGTGGTCCATGACGAACCACGCCGGGACGTGACCCCCCTCGGTGGCGTCGAGCTGCAGCTGGTCGTGGGTGAAGTTGACGTACGGCGCCGACTCGTTGGTAAAGCGCCGTCCGGCCTGGTTGACGATCAGTGACCCGGGCATGGATCGCTCCGAGACCAGCGGGAACAGCCGTCCCTTCGGCAGCTCGACGGCCGGCATCCACCAGGCGTCGTCCATCAGGTCGGTGCCCGCGCCCAGTTCGCCGCCGAGCTTGATGCCGTCGCCGGTGTTGGTGGGGGCGCCCATGCTCCAGTCATGGTCGACGCCGGCGAGGTGCTTGGCCCGGAGTTCGGGATCGTGGTCGAAACCGCCGGTCGCCAGCACCACGCCGGCCCGGGCGCCGAGCCGCTGGCGTTGACCGTCGTGCTCGACCACCGCGCCGGCCACCCGCCCGTTGGTGTCGGTGACCAACTCGACGACCGGGGTCGCCAGCCGAACGTCGACGCCCGCGTCAGCCAGGGCCATGCGCAACCGGGCGATGAGCGCCTGCCCGTTGGTGGCCATGCGTCGGCGCCGGACCAGGTTCACCGCCACCCGGCCGGCCGCCCGCAACAACGCCTTCTTGCCCACCCAGGTACGGGTGACCTGGCCGAGGTCGTGGAAATCGGTCGCGGTGATCCACAGTCCGAGGGGGGCGTTGAGGCCGGTGCCCAGCAAGGTCGCCTCCGCCGCGCCGAGTTGGCGCTTGTCAAAGGGGAGGGCCTCGATCGACCGCCCGGCCGGGCGGCCGCCCGGGTATTCCGGGTGATAGTCGCTGTAGCCGCGGCACCAGAAGAAGCGCAGATGGTGACTCTGCCGTTCGAGGAATTCCATCGCCCGGGGGGCCGCGGCCACGTAGGTGTCGATCCGGGCCGCGGGCACCCGGTCGCCCACCACCGCCTGGAGGTAGCGGCGCACGTCCGTGGGATCGTCGGCCAGGCCGCGGCGCACCAGGGTGGGGTTGTTGGGGGCCCAGATGCCACCCCCGGACAGCGCCGAACTACCGCCGTAATACGCGCTCTTCTCGACCAGCACCACCCGGGCGCCGGCCGCGGCGCCGGTGAGCGCCGCGGTCATCCCGCCCGCCCCGGTGCCGACCACCACCAGGTCGAACTCCTGATCCCACTCGGGCGCCATCCGGCGATGATAGGTGGGCGCCCCCGCGAGCCATCCGGCGTCGGTCCCGACCATTGGGACCGGACGTCAGGACGGCGGAGCTACATCCATTCGCCGGCGACCTGCTCCAGCCAGTCTCGCCATTGCTCGACGTCCCACGGGTTGTCGGTGTCGTCGCCCGTCCGGCTCGACGGGCCGTCCTGGCCCAAGGAGGTCCGCCGCCCGAAGAGCTGGGTCCAGATGTCGGCCGCGCACCGGCGCACCAGCGGCACCACCCGGCTGACGTCGAACTTGTGGACCGGCCCGCTCACCGACACCGCGGCGATGGCCCGGCCCGACCCCCGGATGGGCGCCGCCACGCAGCGGGTCCCGGCTACGTTCTCTTCGGTCTCCAGGGCCCAGTGCGCGGTTCGGACGGTGGCCAGTTCCTGGCGGAACAGCTCCGGGACCACGATGGTCCGGCCGGTGTGGCGCTCCAGACCCCGGCTGATGACCTCCTCCACCGTCTTGTCGGGCGCGAAGGCCAGCAGGGCCTTCCCGGCCGCGGTGCAGTGGGCCGGCATCCGGCCGCCGACGCGCGTCGGCAACGCCGGCGCCCCGTGCCCCCAGAGTTTCTCCAGGATCACCACGTCGGAACCCTCGAGGATCCCGAGGTGCACCGAGTGGTGGGTGGCCGCCTGCAGGTCCTGCAGGAAGGGCAGGGCCCGCTCCCGCAGGTGGTTGCGGGTGGCGACCAGCCCGCCGACCTCGAAAAACCGGATGCCCAGGCGATAGCCGGTGGGGGTGCGTTCGAGCCAGCGCAGCTCCACCAACTGGTCCGCCATCCGGTGCACGGTGGATTTCGGCAGGCCGGTCCGCTCGGTCAGCTGACTGAGGGTCAGGGTCGGTGAAGTGGCGTCGAAGGCATCGATGATCGATGAGATACGGCCCGCGACCGACTCCCGGTGCTCGGCCCCGTCCCGCTCATGGCGGCCCTCCCCGTCCTCGGGCGCCACCGGCCGGTCTTTCCCCCCTACCTCCAACGACACAACCGCGCACTCTACCGTCCCACTGGGCGGGAAGCGGGTCAGCGCGGTCACTCAGGAGCCGGCGAGTCCGCCCGCCGGCTCGGCGAGTTCGGGCACCCTGACAATCACCCGCTCGGCGTAGCGGTGGAAGGCGTCGATCTTCTGTTGGAGCGTCTCCGTGTCGGCTTCGATCCCGTAGGGATTGAAAGAGCTAAAGCCGCCGACGGCATGGGTGACGCCCAGGTCGGCCAGACGCCGTACCCCATCCGGGCTGAAGGCATCCATGGAGATGGCGTGCACCGCGAAGGGCAGATGGTCGCGCTCGAAGCGCTTGCGCAACTCCGCCAATCGGGCCATGGCCACGCCGAGCTCCTCGGTGGACATCCCGGCCGGTAGCCACCCGTCGGCGAACCGGGCGGCTCGCTCCAGGCTGCGTTCCGAGTGCCCCCCGATGAGGATCGGGAGCTTCGCCGGCGGGTTGAGTTTGATCGCCGGAAAGTCGTAGAACTCGCCATGATGCTCCACGTAGTCGCCCGTGGCCAGCTTCGTGATGATCTCGATGCATTCCTCGAAGCGCCGGCCCCGTCCGGCCCACGGGACCCCGCAGGCGGCGTAGTCGTCGGGCCAGGGGCTGATGCCGACGCCCAGGTCGAAGCGGCCGCCGGCCAGGGCCGACACCGAGGTGGCCTCCTTGGCGAAGATCACCGGGTTGCGGATCGGCAGCTTGAGCACCGCGGTGTGGAAGCGGATGGTGGTGGTGGCCGCGCTCATCGCCGCGGTGCACGCCAGCGGCTCGATGAACGGCTTGTTCTCGAGGAACTCCCGCGACCCATCGGCGTTGTACGGATAGGTCGAGTCCGACTCCCGCGGGTAGCAGATGCTGTCGGCCAGCCCGAAGCTGGCGAAGCCGGCTTCCTCGGCGGCGCACGCCAGCGGAACGTAGTAGGACGGGTCGACCATGGAGACCATGGTGGTGAACTGCATGGCGCCCGAGCGTAGAGGTCCACCCCCGGACCCGGCCCTCGATGCTGTCTCGCTGGCCGGAACGACCACTTTGAGCCCGGCCCGGGTCGCGGTCATCCTGGGCCGGTGACCGTCCTCACCGCAGACCAACGCGAGTTGGCCGCCAAGGCCCTGTGGGAGGCGGAGCGCACCCGGGAGCCGATCGGCCCGCTGACGATCGACCACCCGGGCATCGACGTCGTCGACGCCTACCAGATCCAGCTCATCAACATCCGGCGTCGCCTGGCCGAGGGCCGCCTGGTCCGGGGCCACAAGGTGGGCCTCTCCTCGAAGGCCATGCAGGAGATGATGGGCGTCGACGAGCCCGACTACGGGCATCTGCTGGACGACATGTTCGTGTTCGAGGACCAAGAGGTCGACACCGCCCAGCTGTGCCAGCCCCGCGTCGAGGTCGAAGTCGGCTTCATCCTCGGCGCCGCCCTGCCCGCCCCGGGCTGCAACGTGGCCGACGTGCTGCGAGCCACCGACTATGTGGTGCCGGCCCTCGAGATCATCGATTCACGGATCCGGGACTGGAAGATCACGCTATGCGACACCATCGCCGACAACGCCTCGTCGTGCCGGGTGGTGCTCGGCGGGCGGGCCACCCGCATCGACCAGGTGGACCTGCGGACCGTCGGTGCCACCCTGCGCCGCAACGGGACCGTCATCGCCACCGGGAGCAGCGCGGCGGTGCTGGGGAACCCGGTCACCGCCGTCGCCTGGCTGGCCAACAAGGTCCACGACTTCGGCGTCACCCTCGACGCCGGTCACGTCATCCTGCCCGGGTCGTGCACCCGGGCCTACGACGTCGCTCCCGGTGACAACCTCCGGGCCGACTTCGACACCCTGGGCGGCGTGTCGATCAACTTCCGGTAAGCGGGAGAGGAGCTGCAGATGTCCAAGGTCTCCGCCGCCATCGTGGGGTCGGGCAACATCGGGACCGACCTGCTCTACAAACTGCTGCGCTCTGACTGGGTGGAGCCGCGCTACCTGATCGGCGTGGACCCCGACTCGAGAGGTCTGGCCGACGCCCGCCGGCTGGGGGTGGAAGCATCCCACCACGGCGTTGACTGGCTGCTGGATCAGGCTGAGCTGCCCCAGCTCGTCTTCGAGGCCACGTCTGCCTACATTCACAAAGACCACGCGCCGCGTTATCGGGCCGCCGGCATCCGGGCGATCGACTTGACGCCGGCCGCGGTGGGGCCATTCGTGGTGCCCCCCGTCAACCTGGTGGAGCACATCGACGAGCCGAACGTCAACATGGTGACCTGTGGTGGCCAAGCCACCATCCCGATGGTGCACGCCGTGAGCCGCGTCGTCGAGGTGGAGTACGCCGAGATCGTGGCCACCGTGTCGTCCGTGTCGGCCGGGCCGGGCACCCGGCAGAACATCGACGAGTTCACCCGGACCACGTCGCGCGGCGTGGAGGTCCTCGGAGGCGCCGCCCGCGGCAAGGCCATCATCATTCTCAATCCGGCGGAGCCGCCGGTCATGATGCGCGACACCATCTTCTGTTCGCTGCCCGCCGGTGCGGACGAGGACAAGGTGGCCGAGTCCATCCGCCAAATGGTCGAGTCGGTGGGGGCCTACGTGCCCGGCTACCGCCTGCGGGCCGATCCGCAGTTCGACGAGGTGCCGGACGGCAAGGGAGGGACGACCGGCCGGGTCGCCATCTTCGTCGAGGTCGAGGGCGCGGGCGACTTCCTGCCGCCGTACGCCGGCAACCTCGACATCATGACGGCCGCGGCGGCCAAAGTCGGCGACGAGATCGCCCGTCATCTCCTGGAAAGCCAATAACCACATGCCCTACTCCGACAACCTCGACGTGCGCATCACCGACACGTCGTTGCGGGACGGTTCCCACGCCAAGCGCCACCAATTCACCGAGGACGACGTGACCGCCATCGTGACCGCCCTCGACGCCGCCGGGGTCCCGGTCATCGAGGTCACCCACGGAGACGGTCTCGGTGGCAGCTCGTTTAACTACGGCTTCTCGCATACCGATGAGCGGGTGCTGATGAAGGCCGCGGTGGCCGCCGCTTCCCGCGCCCGAATCGCGGCCCTGATGCTGCCCGGCGTCGGCACCAAGGACGACATCACCGCCGCCGCCGATCTCGGCGTCTCGGTGATCCGGATCGCCACCCACTGCACCGAAGCCGACGTCTCGGCCCAACACTTCGGTCTGGCCCGGCAGATCGGCCTCGAGACGGTCGGCTTCTTGATGATGGCCCACAGCCAGCCCCCGGAGGTGCTGGCTCGCCAGGCGCGGATCATGGTGGACGCGGGCTGCCAGTGCGTCTACGTGGTGGACTCGGCCGGCGCCATGGTCATGGAGGACGCATCCGACCGAGTGGCGGCCCTGGTCAGCGAGATCGGATCCCAGGCCCAGGTCGGGTTCCACGGCCACGAGAACCTCTCCCTGTCGTTGGCGAACACCATCCTGGCGATCCGCGCCGGTGCCCTGCAGGTCGACGGCTCGACCCGTAGGTTTGGCGCCGGCGCCGGCAACACCAGCGTCGAGGCCATGGCTGCGGTGTTCGAGCGGCTGGGCATCCGGAGCGGCGTCGACGTGCTCGCCCTCATCGACGCCGCCGAGGAAGTGGTCCGCCCTGTCATGGACGAGGAACCCACCCTCGACCGGCTGGCCCTCATCATGGGCTACGCCGGCGTGTACTCCAGCTTCCTCAAGCACGCCTACCGGGCCGCGGAACGCTACGGCGTCTCGGGGGCGGAGATCCTGCTCGAATGCGGCCGGCAGCGTCTCGTCGGCGGCCAGGAGGACCAGATCATTCAGATCGCCGCGGAGTTGGCCCGGACCGCCCCGGCCGCGGGCTGAACGCCAGGAGCCGGGCGCAGGCCGCGGGCCTCGTCAGGTGAGGACCTCCGCCACCCGGTCGCTGGGCCGGGCGATCACCGCCCGATCGCCCTTGACAATCACGGGCCGCTGCATGAGTTCGGGGTGCACGAGCAGGAAGTCGATCACCGCTTCGGCACTCCGATAGTCGTCGGGGTCCAACCCCAAGGCGACGAACTTCTTGTCGGTGGTGCGGACGAGGTCGGGCACGGGGTCGATCAGCTTGGCGACGATCATCTCCAGCGTGGCTCGAGACGGCGGTGCCTGCAGGTACTCGATGACATCGTGGTCGACGGACTGCTCTTCGAGGATGCCGAGCGCGCCTCGGCTGTGGGAGCAGCTGGGGTTGTGGAAGATCGTCACCTCATGGTTGGCCATAGGCCTCTTTCTTATCAGGCCGCGCCCGTCAGGACGCTCTGCTGACCCAGTCGTCGATCAGGCGGCGGGCGATGCTGATCGGTCCCGGGATCTGGGGCAGCTGGTCGGGCGCGAACCAGTGGGCCGCCGCGATCTCGAGGCCGTCGCAGGTGATCTCACCCGCCAGGTACCGGGCGTGGAATCCGAGCATGAGCGAATGGGGAAACGGCCACGGCTGGCTACCGAAGTAGCGCAGCTCGCCCACTGTCACGCCCACCTCCTCCAGGATCTCGCGCCGGGCGGCATCCTCCGCGCTCTCTCCCGGTTCGACGAACCCGGCGAGGCACGAATACATCGCGGTGGGCCAGTTGGCGTTGCGGGCCAGCAGGGCGCGCCCGTCCTCTCGCTCGACCAGGGCGATGATGGCTGGGGCCAGGCGGGGAAAGACTTTCAGCCCGCAGCTGGGGCAACGGCGGGCCCGCTCGGCCGGTGCGTCCTCGGTGGCGTGTCCGCAATGACCGCAGTGGCGGTGGTTGCGAGCCCATTCCACCAGCTGCACGGCCCGGCCGGCGGCGGCCCAGGTCGGCTCCTCAACCAGGGCGAAGAGGCGCATCAGATCGACGAACTCGGTCGCGGTCTCCGTCGGAGCACCGGCCGGGCGGTCATCGTCGTCGATGGCCCAGCAGTGGCGTCCTCCCACCGTGCCCACGAAGAGCGCCGAGGGCGGGACGTCGGCGTGCCCGTCGTCCAGGTCGCTCAGCGCCACCCGGCCGGCCTTGACCGTCACGATCAACCCGGGCCCCACCGATGGTGCCGTCGGAGCCAACTGAGGAACGAGCATCGTGCCAGCTTCGCGTATCCCGCCCGGCGCCGGCCGGGCGTGGCGGGGCGGTCTTTCGACAAGTGGCCGCCTCGCGAAAACCTTTCCAATGCGGACAGAATCTGTCCGGATTAGCCGTCATGCTGCAGGTATGACCAGTGAGCGAATGTCAAGCGGCCGCATACCCACCGAGCCACGCGATGACGATCAGGAGCGCGTGGCCCTGATCGAGAGCCTGGGCCAGCAGCGGGCCTTCCTCTGTCAGACGGTCCAGGGTCTGACCGACGCCCAGGCGGCCCTCCAGCCCACCGCGAGCGAACTGTGCCTGGGCGGACTGATCAAGCACGTGGCCCAGGTGGAGCAAGGCTGGGCGGACTTCATCGAGCGTGGACCGGCGGCGATCGGGTCCGCCGACGAGGCGGCCATGGCGGCGCACGCGGCCGGCTTCCGCATGCTGCCGGGTGACACCCTCGACGATCTGCTCGACCGGTATGGCGCGGTGGCGTGTCGTACCGACGACCTGCTCAGGGCGTTGCCATCGCTCGACCTCTCCCACCCGTTGCCCGAGGCGCCCTGGTTCGAGCCGGGAGCCCGCTGGTCGGCTCGCCGGACGGCCTTGCACATCCTCGCCGAGACGGCCCAGCATTGCGGCCACGCCGACATCATCCGGGAGTCGCTGGACGGCGCCAAGACGATGGGCTGACCTGCCCGTTATTGGCGCTCGCTGACGAGCTCCCGGAACAGGTATCCGATGGCCTTGGCCTTCGGGACGGTGTCGGCGGTGCGAATCACGACGACGGGTTCCGACCCGACGATGAGCGCCCACATGCTGTGCATCCCGTCGTCCTCGCTCGTCCTGCGCACCATGATTTGCTCGTCCATTGGGCTCAGCTTGCCATGGAGCGACAGGGGCGATCTCACCGCGCTCATTGCCGGGCGAGGGCCCGACCGATCCATGCCGCGGTGCGGTCGCCGTCATCGGTCTCCGGTCGGGCGATGGACATCGGGAGCAGGTCGGTGACGCCGGCAGCTTCGAGGGCTGCGACGGCCTCGTCGAGGTCGTCCTCGTCGCCGGCGAGAAGGGCGGGGCCGCCCTCCCGCTCGACGAGGGCGGCGTAAGAGGGCAAGGCCGCCATCTGGCGGGTCCCTCGCTCGGCCCGTTCCCTGGCCCGCTCGACGTCCTGGGTGACGCACACCGACAGCGCCGCGACCACTCGCGGCGACGGCCGGCCGGCGCCCTCAGCAGCCTCGCGAATGGTGGGGCAGATATGGGTGGCCAAGGTGCGCGGCCCGGCCATGGCGGTGACCGTCCCCGCGGCCAGGCGCCCGGCGAGGCGCAGCATCTGCGGGCCGAGGGCCGCGACCAGCACCGGCAGGCCGACGCCGTCATCGATGCGCAGCTCGCCGTGGGCGGAATGCCGCTCGCCGTCGAAGTCCACTCGCTTCCCGTCGACCAACGGGAGGAGAATCGAGAGGTAGTCGCGCAGATGGCCGATGGGCCGGTCGAATGACAGACCCCAGCCGGACTCGATGGCCGGCTGGTGCGACGGGCCGATCCCGAGCGCCAGGCGGCCGCCGATGAGGGCGTTGGTGGTGAGCGCCTGCTGGGCCAAGACCATGGGGTGACGTGGCCAGGTCCGGACCACTGCGGTGCCCAGTTCGATATCGCGGACGGCCAGGCCGACGGCGCCGATCAGGGTCAGAGGATCCATCCCGACCCCGTCCGAAAACCACACCGACGAGAAGCCGGCCGCCCGGTCTGCTCCGACGTTGGCGGCGATCTCCTCGAAGGTCAGGCCCCGAGCGTGGGCGCCGATCCTCACTTGGTGTCGCCGGGCCCGACCGCCCGATCGGATGGCCGAGACGAGGGCGGCGCGTCGTCGCGCATCGGTCGGGTCCGGGCGTCGATCACCTGCCATCGGCCGGTGGGAAACGTCTGCACCCGCCGGGCCAGCCAGTGGCCCCCCGCCCGGATGAGGAGGTGGCGGACCGGGCCGATCATGAGCAGCAGACCGATCGCGTCGCCGACGAAGCCCGGCACACAAATGAACAGTCCGCCGATGAGGATCACCAGTCCATCCAGCAACTCGCGGGTGGGAACCTCTCCTCGCGCCAGCCGCTCTTGGGTGCGGACCAGGACCCCCACCCCGACGTGCCGGACGATGAAGGGTCCGAGCGCGCTCGACGACGATCAGGATCGCCAACGCCCAGAGGAAGCCGATCTGCTCGGCCACGACCACGAAGGAGGCGATCTCTGCCGCCACCACGAGCAGCACGCCGAAAAAGAACATCGCGCGGCAGGGTATCCCCTCTGTCGGTGAAATCGATGAGGGACCCCGGGGTGGTGGAGCGGAGGTGGCAGTCGCCGAACCGCCGGTCGCACGTCGGGTCGGTGGTAGAAACGCCGCGGTGACAGGTCGGGAGCGGCGGTGACCAGACCGATCGGCTCACACGGCCACTCCCATCTGAGTTTGGAGGAGGCGGTGGGGGGACCGGCCCGCCGCCGGGTGATATTGCTGTTCGCCTCGGTCCTCGGACTCCAAGCGGCCGATACCGGCGCAGTCGGCGCATTGGCTGTACCCCTCGAGAAGGCGTTCCGGATCGGTAACACCGAGTTGGGTTTGCTGGTGACGGCCACCACGCTGGTCGGATGTGTGGCGACGCTTCCCTTCGGCGGGATCAGCGACCGCCACAGCCGGACCCGGTTGCTGCAGGTGGTTGTGGCCCTGTGGGCGGCGGCCACCCTTGTCAGCGCCTTGTCGGTCGACTACGTGATGCTCCTGCTCTCCCGACTGGCGCTCGGTGGAGTGATCGCCGCGGCCGGCCCGGCACTGGCCTCCCTCGTGGGTGATCTTTTCCCTGGCGATGAGCGAGCCCGCCTGTGGGGGTACGTGCTGACCGGGGAGCTGATCGGTGCCGGTGTGGGGATTCTGATCGCGGGCGGTCTTTCGGGTGTGACCAACTGGCGGGTGGCGATGGCGGTGCTCGCCCTCCCCGCGGTCGTTCTGGCGTGGGCGCTGCGGCGCTACCTCCCCGAGCCGGCGAGAGGGGGGCAGGCGTACTTGGAGGTGGGCGCGGACCAGATCGTGACCGACCAGCCGCGCCGTCGCTCGGGCCGGGCGGCCGGGGCGGACGGGGCGGCCGGGGCGGACGGGGCGGCCGGGGCGACCGAGGTCGGCGCGGCCGACGAGGCCAGCCCGCGGCTGTCGCTGAGCGAGCCGTCACTGGTCGAGCGGCAGGCTGAGGATCTCGGCGCCCAACCGGAGCCCGGTACGGTCCTGACGAGGGCGCAAGACATGAACCTGTGGCAGGCGACGAAATACGTCCTGCACATCCGCACCAACGTGGCGCTGATCATCGTGTCCGGTCTCGGCTATTTCTTCCTCGGCGGCGTCGAGACCTTTGCCGAGCTGTACTTCCGGGAGCGCTACGGGGTCAGCCAGGCGCTCGCCAGCCTGCTGTTCATCCTGGTGGCGGGTGGGGCCCTGGCCGGGATTCTGGTGAGCGGCCGGGCCGCGGATCAGTTGATCCGCCGCGGCCGGACGACGGCCCGGATCAGCCTCGGCGCCGTCGCCTATGTCGCCGCGGCTGTCGTGTTCGTCCCGGGCGCCCTCAGCCCCAGTCTGGCGCTCGCGGTGCCCATCCTCCTGGTCGCCGCCGCGTGCGTCGGCGCTGCGAATCCTCCAGTCGACGCGGCGCGGCTGGACATCATGCCGTCCCGGCTGTGGGGTCGGGCCGAGGCCGTACGCACCGCCCTACGACAACTCCTGCAGGGTCTGGCCCCCCTGCTGTTCGGTCTGGTGTCCGCCGCGTTCGGGGGCGCCAACGGGGGTTTCAGTGCGGGGGTGAATACCGGGGCCGCCAAGCGGTCCGCGGCGGCCGGCCACGGGCTGGAGTTGACGTTTGTCGTCCTGACGGCGCCGCTGGTCCTCGCGGGCGTGGCGCTGTGGCTCAGCCGCCAGTCCTATCTGCGGGAGATCGTGGCCGCCAGGCGATCGGACGAGAACTGGGCCGCAACCGCGACGCCATGACGACCCCGCTCGGCCGCCGCCCAGCCGCCGCCTACGAACTCGGCCAGTCCCGGCCCTCGACGAGACGCACCAACTGGTTGTACAGATCGGTCAGGGCTTCGATCCGGGCGATCTCGGTGGCCGTGAAGTCGCTGCTGATGGGTCGGGCCACGAAGACGACTCTGCTCCCGCCGGGATACTCAGGGTCGGGGACCGCGAGCAGATGTGCCTCCCCCGACAGCCGTTCGGCGAGGTGCGCGGGCAGGGTGGATGTCGATACCACGACCGCTCCATCGCGCTCGAGGGCGAGGCGGCCGGCCTCGTAGGCGCCGGCCTCCTCCGGGGTGCTCACCCAGGCGACGGGCGACGAGCACAGATCGGCGACGGCGTCGGCCAACGCCCCTTCGGGGTCGCCGAAGCCGGACTCCACCAGTTTGACCACTCGACGCATGCTGGCCACGACCGGGTCGGTGGCCGGACTGGCCTGATACGACACCAGCGTGGTGGCGGCATTCATGGCCAGGTCACCTCGGAGATCCTCGATATCCGGAGCGGCGGAGAAATCGATGATCAAGTCGTCAACCGCGGCCTGGTCGCCCGCGTGGTGAACATCGATGGACACGATGTTGCCGCCGTGCAGACCGATGACCGTCGCAGCCTGGGCGAGGGCGCCCGCTCGGTCGGCCAGAGCAATGCGGAGCCGAATGACATGACCCATTTTCGGACCGTAGCATGGCGCGTCGGTCGAGCACCGGACTGTCGTCAAAGTCGGAAGGGACGTCAGAATCCGGCGCCGGTTACCGGCCGGGCCGGCGAGCTGCTCGATGCCTGGGGCCTAGTGGACCTGCCGCTCGGCGTCCTCCCAGTAGCGGGCCCGGAGGGCCTTCTTGTCCGGCTTGCCGAGCGGGCTCAGCGGGATGGCATCGACGAAGTCGACGGATTTCGGCGCCGCGATGGACCCCTTGCGATCCTTGACGAGGGCGATGAGCTCGGCCTCGGCCACCGCCCCGCCGGGCCGGCGCACCACTACCGCCTTGACCGCTTCTCCCCACTTCTCGTCGGGCACGCCGATCACCGCCGCCGCGGCCACCGCGGGGTGCGCCGACAGCACGTCCTCGAGCTCGCGGGGAAAGATATTGAATCCGCCCGTGACGATCATGTCCTTCTTCCGGTCCACGATCGTCAGGAACCCCTCGTCGTCGGCGCGGGCCACGTCGCCGGTGTGCAGCCACCCAAACCTGAAGGCCTCAGCCGTCTGCTCGGGTTTGTTGAGGTATTCCTTCATGACCAGCGGGCCGCGCACGCAGATCTCGCCGGGATCACCGTCAGCCACCGGTTGCCCCTCGTCGTCGAGCAGGGCCACGTCGAGCCACGGCACCGGCCGGCCGCAGGTGGCCAGCCGCGCCGGATCACCGATGCGGTGTTCCTCCTTGCCGAGCACGGTGATGGTCATCGGGCACTCGGCCTGGCCGTAGAACTGGAAAAAGATCTGCCCCAGGCGCCGGATGCCCTCCTCGAGCCGACTCGGCGACATGGCAGCGGCCCCGTAGTAGAGGACCTCCAGGCTGGACAGGTCCGCGGTGGCCAGCTTGGGGTGGTCGAGTAGGACGTAGATCATGGTGGGCACCAACATGGTGGCGGTGATGCGATGCCGCTCGATGGTGTCGATGACCCGCTCGGGGTCGAAATGGGGGAGCACGACCAGGGACCCGCCGCGCAGCAAGGTGGGCACGAAGAACGCGGCCCCGGCGTGGCTCAGGGGCGTGCAGCAGAGGAACCGGGTCTCGCCCGGCCACTGCCACTCCGCCATCTGGATGGTGGTCATGGTGGAGCCACTGCGGTAAGTCCCGACCACGCCCTTGGGTTGTCCGGTCGTCCCGCCCGTGTAGGCGATCGACGACGGCGTGTCGGCGCTGGCGACCGCGGGCCGGAGCCTGCGGGCGCCAAAGCGCGCCGCCGCCGTCGGCAGGTCCTCGGCCGCATCCGTGGGCGCCAGGGCCACCACCCGCTTCAAGGACGGGACGCGGTCCTTGAGGGCCATGGCCCGTTCCTCGTAGGCCGAAGGGTCGTAGAACAAGGTTTCGATCTGGGCGTCCTCGAG
Organism: uncultured Acidimicrobiaceae bacterium; assembly: GCA_963702305.1. GTDB lineage: Bacteria > Actinomycetota > Acidimicrobiia > Acidimicrobiales > Palsa-688 > PALSA-693. Next base: position 140,470 of record CAVPBX010000017.1, read on the forward strand.
GATGTAGGCGTGATCGTCGAGCGAGCCCATGGGATGGAGCGGAGTCCCCCGGCAGCCGGCGATCATGCCGGCGCCCATGGCGAACAGGACCTCCGGCCGGTTGGCCGCCAGGGTCGCCGTCGGGCTGCCCTGGGTGATGCCCCACGCGTCGTACGCCTGTATGTAGCGGCTTATCTCATCGGCCATTTCCCCGGCCGTCAGGACCCGGTCGCCCAGGTACACGGCGGGCTTGGTGGGGTTGCGGGCCAGCCCCCGGACCAGGAGGTCGCCGCCGTACGCCGGACGGTAGCGTTCATCGGTCGCAGCATCGTTCGTCATGGCCCGCAGATCCCCCTTGAGGCTGTTCGTCTAGGCTAGAAGCCCATTCTTGTCTACCGAGGACGGTTCCACCAACGTGAGCCACACCGGCACCCGGCCCGCGGCCAGGTCATCAAGTACGGGTTGCGCCAACCGGTACTCGACCCGAAAGATGTGCCGTCGTGATCTGTGAGGGACGAGTGGTACTGGTGACGGGCGCCGGCCGGGGGATCGGCCGTGCCCACGCCCTGGAGTTCGCCCGCCAGGGCGCGGCGGTCGTGGTCAACGACCTGGGCGCCGCCCTGGATGGCGCAGGTCGTTCTGCCAGCCCGGCCAACGAGGTGGCCGAGGAGATCCGGGGCCTCGGCGGCCAGGCGATCGTCAACGATGACGACGTGGCCGACTGGGACGGGTCCCGTCGCCTGATCGGCGCCGCCATCGACGCCTTCGGTCGGCTCGATGCGGTGGTCAACAACGCCGGCTTCGTGCGGGACCGCATGTTCGTCAACGCCACTGAGGACGAATGGGACGCGGTCATCCGGGTGCATCTCAAGGGCCACTTCTGCGTGGCTCGCTGGGCGGCGGCGCACTGGCGGGAGCAAGCGAAAGCCGGATCGGCCAATGACGCCCGCATCGTCAACACCTCGTCGGGGGCTGGACTGTTCGGGAGTGTCGGTCAGGCTGCCTACTCGGCGGCGAAAGGGGGCATCCTGTCGTTGACGTTGGTGCAGGCGGTCGAGCTGCACCGCTACGGCGTCACGGTGAACGCCATCGTCCCGGCCGCTCGTACCCGGATGACCGAGGAGGTGTTCGCGGCGACCATGCAGGCGCCCGAGGACGGCGCCTTCGATGCGATGGCTCCCGAAAACGTGTCACCCCTGGTGGCCTGGCTCGGGTCGGCGGACTCCGCGGGGATCACCGGCCGGGTCTTCGAGGTGGAGGGCGGCCGGATCGGGATCGCGGACGGGTGGCAGCACGGGCCTTCGATCGACAAGGGCGCTCGCTGGGACGCGGCCGAGGTCGGTCCGGCGGTGCGGGATCTCCTGGCCGTGGCGCCGCCACCCGTTGCCGTGTACGGGACCGAGGCGTGACGCTGGCCCAACCGCCAGCGTATGTGCCGGGGCACGGGTTGCTGGCCGGGAAGACCGTGGTCATCACCGCCGCGGCCGGGACCGGCATCGGTTTCGCGGCCGCGCAGCGGTGCGTGGAGGAGGGAGCCACCGTCGTCGTCAGCGACCTGCACGAGCGACGCCTGGCTGAAGCCACCGATCGGTTGGCCGACATCAGGGGCGAGCGACCCTTGGCCCTCCTCTGCGACGTCACGGACGAGGCCCAGGTCCAGGCCCTGTTCGCGGCCGCCACGGCGCGGCATGGTCACATCGACATCCTGATCAACAACGCCGGCCTGGGCGGCACCGCCGACTTGATCGACATGACCGATGACCAGTGGATGAAGGTTCTCGACGTCACCCTCAACGGCACCTTCCGCTGCACCCGGGCCGGGCTGCGCCACATGCGCGAGCGCGGCCGTGGGGTGATCATCAACAACGCGTCGGTCCTGGGCTGGCGGGCCCAGGCCGGCCAGAGCCACTACGCGGCCGCCAAGGCGGGCGTCATGGCCCTGACCCGGTGCGCGGCGATCGAAGCGGCCGGGTACGGGGTGCGCGTCAACGCGGTGGCGCCCAGCTTGGCCATGCACCCGTTCCTGGCCAAGGTCACGACCGACGCCATGCTGGACGAGCTGCGCGGGCGGGAGGCGTTCGGGCGGGCCGCGGAGCCGTGGGAGGTGGCCAACGTGATGGTGTTCCTGGCCAGCGACTACTCGTCGTATCTCACGGGAGAGGTGGTCAGTGTCAGCAGCCAACACCCGTAGGCGCGACGTGGACATCACCACGTTCGAAGGCGTCGACGCCCTCCTCGGCGCCGCCGGGCGCGCCCTGGGTACGACGGACTGGTACCAGGTCGAAGGCTGGCAGCTGACGTTGTTCGCGGCTGCCATCGACGCCCCGCCGACGCCGGACGGGTCGGCGCCGCCGATGTGGGTCCTGGCCCTGACCAACCTGTTCCTGCCCGAGCTGCTGGAGGTTCGGGGCGCCAGCAACGGCGTCAACTACGGCACCGGACCGGTGCGGTTCGGACCGGCCGTCCATCCCGGAGATCGTCTCCGTGGTCGAGCCACCCTCGTCGAAGCTGTCGAGGTCCCGCAAGGGGTGCAGACGGCGATCGAGATCCAGGTCGAGCTCGAAGGCCGCAACGAACCCGCCTGCACGGTGCAGTCCTTGTCCCGGTGGATGCGGTGAGCGGGCGGGTGGTCGTCGTCACCGGCGGCGGGCGGGGCCTCGGTCGGGGGCTGGTCGACGCCTTCGCCGGCCATGGCGACCAGGTCGTGACGTGCGGGCGCCACCAACCCGGTCCCGGCGAACTGCCCGCCACCTTTTTTCCGTGCGACGTCCGCGACGCCGACCAGGTCGCGACCTTCGTCGACGAGGTCGTCGCCCGCTTCGGCCGGGTGGACGTGCTGATCAACAACGCGGGAGGGGCGCCGTACGCCCCCGCCGCCACCATGAGCCCGAGGCTGTTCGAGCGGGTCGTCGCCCTCAACCTGCTCGCCCCGTTCTACGTGGCCCAGCGGGCCAACGCGGTCATGCAGACCCAGGAGACCGGCGGGATCATCCTCAACATCGGCAGCGCCACGGCGGTCCGGCCCGCCCCGAATTCCGCCCCGTACAACTCGGCCAAGGCCGGTCTCGTCGGCCTCACCCGCAGCCTGGCGATGGAGTGGGCGCCGAAGGTCCGGGTCAACCAGGTCACCGTCGGCCTGCTGCACACCGAGCGGATCGAGGAGTACTACGGCCGCGACGTGACCGCCGTCGAGGCCACCATACCGATGGGGCGGATGGCCACCGCGGCGGACGTGGGGGCCATGTGCGTGCTGCTGGCGTCGCCCTCCGCCGGTTATCTCACCGGGGCGGACGTCATGCTCGACGGCGGCGGAGAGGAGCCCGCCTTCCTGCAGGCCGTCGTCTGGCCCGAACCGCAACAAGGAGTGACCACATGAACGAGGCCTACATCGTCGACGCGGTACGCACGCCCGTGGGAAAGCGGGGCGGCGGCCTGGCCGCGGTCCACCCCGCCGATCTGGGAGCGGCGGCCCTCACTGCGTTGATGGACCGGACCGCGATCGATCCCGCCGCGGTCGAGGACGTGGTGTTCGGGTGCGTCGACACCGTCGGGCCCCAAGCCGGCGACATCGCCCGAACCTGCTGGCTGGCCGCCGGCCTGCCGGACGAGGTACCAGGGACGACCATCGACCGCCAGTGCGGTTCGTCGCAGCAGGCCGTGCACTTCGCGGCCCAGGCGGTGCTGAGTGGCACCTCCGACGTGGTGGTGGCCGGCGGGGTGCAGAACATGAGCATGATCCCGATCAGCTCGGCCATGACCCTGGCGCAGCCCCTCGGCTTCGACGACCCGTTCTCGGGCTCGACTGGGTGGCGGGCTCGCTATGGCGACGAGGAGGTGTCGCAGTTCCGGGCGGCCGAGATGATCGCCGGCAAGTGGGGAATCGGTCGGGAAGACATGGAGCGCTTCGCCCTGCAGTCGCACCAGCGGGCCCTGCAGGCCAACGACGAGGACCGCTTCGCCAGCCAGATAGTGCCGGTCGCGGGCCTGACGGTGGATGAGGGACCCCGCCGCGGCACCTCCTTGGAGAAGATGGCGGCCCTTCCGACCCTGATCGACGGGGGCCGGCTCACGGCCGCGGTGTCGAGCCAGATCTCCGACGCCGCCGCCGCCCTGCTGATCGTCAACGAACGGGGTTTGGCCGCCCACGGCCTGACCCCCCGCGCCCGCATCCATCACCTCAGCGTCCGGGGCGCCGACCCCATCTGGATGCTGACCGCCCCCATTCCCGCCACCGACTACGCCCTACGGAAGGCCGGTATGACGATCGACGAGATCGATCTGGTGGAGATCAACGAGGCCTTTGCGTCCGTGGTGCTGGCCTGGCTGGCGGACTCCTGCGCCGACCCCGACCGGGTCAACGTCAACGGCGGGGCCATCGCCCTCGGTCACCCCCTCGGCGCCACCGGCGCCCGGCTCATGACGACCCTGCTGGCGGAGCTGGAGCGTCGCGGCGCCCGCTACGGGCTGCAGACCATGTGCGAGGGCGGCGGGCAGGCCAACGTCACCATCATCGAACGCCTGGGTTGACCGCCCTCAACGGGCGAACACGGCGATGAAGTCCCGCCAGAACGGGCTCAGGAAGTGGTACGTCGGGAAGTACATGGCCGGCAGCAGCTTCTGCCCGACCGTGGCCGCCCCGGTCCCCTCGAAGGTGTCGAAGCTGACCCACTCCGGGTTGATGTCGAGTTCCATCGCCCGGCGGGCGCCGGCGGCGACCACCGCCGCGGCCAGGGCGGGTGGGTTGAGGGCTGGGCCGGCGACATAGATCAGGTGACCGGCGGCGTCGATGCCGAGCGCCGACCGCCAGGTATACACGTTTTCGTGCAGCGGATCGCCCCACACCCCGATGGGGTTGGAGGTGGCGACCGCCGCTGTGGGCGCGCCGCCGTTGACGAGCAGGACCAGGTTCTGGCGGACCGCGACCACGGAGGGGGCGAGGGTGACATCGCGGCCCCATTCACCGACGGTGGCCGAGCCGTTGCGGTACACGACCAGGGACGCCGCGCCCGGGCGGAGGGGGGTGGCGGCGACCCCGCCGAGGTACCAGCCGCCCATCGACTGGTCGAGCTTGAAGCCCGAGTTCATGGCGGCCACCAGCGCACCCCAGAGTGGACGCGGCACCGAACCGTCGTTGGCCCAGGCGCCGGCCGGTTGGCTGGTTCCCGCGTACAGGGCGACGCGGAGGCGCGAGGTGTCCATCCAGGCCACTCCGATGGGCAGGCCGCCGCGGTGCACGGTGGTGCGGTACACCGCGGGGCCGGCGCCGACGGTAGGGCTGGCGCCGAGGGTCCGGCCCGCCGCAGTCCACACCCCATCACCGCGGACGGTGACCCAGCCGGCGGCGGTGATCGGTGCGGGCCGCGCCGGCGGGGGTGGGACGGTGGTGGTCGTCGTGGGCGGAGGCGCAATGGTTGTCGGAGCCGGAGGCGGGAGGCTGGTGCCAGGCAGCGGGGAGGTGACAGGCCGCGGCGAGGGGGTTGGCGCCGAGGCGCCAGACTGGTTTGGGGCCGGGGCCGAGCAGGCGACCAGTGCGGCGGCTCCCGCCGACGCCGCGGCCAGCCACCGCAACCGTGGAGACTTCCAGGCCCGACCGATGGCGGGCCACCCTAGGGGGGCCGGCCCCGCGATCGAAGGCGCCCCTGCCGGGCGTTCGGGCCGTCCGGGAATGCCGGCGGGGACCTACGAGGTGGTCAGGCCCTTGCGGACGTGCTGCTTGTCCTTCTTCTCCTGACGCTTCTCTTTGAGCGTCTTACCGGACTTCTTGGACGTGACCTTGCGGGGCGACTTGTCAGCCATGTCGACCCCCTTTCTTGTTCTTCGGCAGCAACCTACTCTGATCTCATCGAGTCGTGGCGTCCCGTCGAGTCGGGGCGACTACTCGTCGAACGGCTCGCCGATGTCCTGCAGGGCGGTCTTGAGTAGGGCGCGCATCCGGCGGGCGGTCGCGGGCGCCAGGTGGGCGACCAGACCGGTGCCGGGCCGGCCCACCTCCTCGAGCGTCAACTCGACACGAAGGTCGCCGCAGGAGTCGCAGTCGTCGAGCGTGGCCACCGCCCAGGCCAGCTGGGCCTTCTCATCGTCATCGTCGTCCGCGGGGTGATCGTCGAGGCCGTAGCCGGCGAGTCGTTTCACGCCCAGCAGTCAACCATGGAGGACACGCCAACCGCGGCGGTCAGGCCGGCGGGCCTCCGGCGGCTCCGGCGGCCCGGGCGGCCAACCCGGCCAGGGTGGCGGCCGCTTCGGTGACGATGCCGTCGACGAGCTCGGCCACTGTCGGCAGGGCGTCGATGAGCCCGGTCACCTGGCCGGTGGGCAGGATGCCCGTCTCCAGGCGGCCTTCGACCATGGTGGCCCGGGTCAACATCGGGGCGTTGGCGGCCATGGCCACCTGCGCCCAGGTCAGCTCCCCGTGCCGCTTCATGGCCAGGCCTTCACGGACCAGGTCGGGCAGGCTGGTGCCCGTGAGGCGCCGCAGGCGCACCGCGTTGGCGAGCGCGCCGGCGAGCGCGGCCGGGCCGGAGCGGCGTTCGAGGCGATCGACCAGCTCGGTGCGGATCACCCGCTGCGGTGCGCCGTCGATGGCCCGGGTGACCACGGTGTCGGTCAGGGCCGCGGCCAGGTACCGGGCCTTGACCTCGTCCGGGACGGTGCTCTCCTTGGTCAGCAAGAAGCGGGTGCCCATGGCCACCCCCGCGGCCCCCCAGGCCAGGGCCGCGACCAAGCCGCGACCGTCGTGGAAGCCACCGGCACCCAGCACGGGCCGGTCGACGAGGGCGGTCACCTGCGGCAGGAGGAGGCTGGTGGGAATGGCGCCGGTGTGTCCGCCACCCTCGTGGCCCTGGGCGATCATGGCGTCGACGCCCATGGCGGCCACCTTTTCGGCGTGGCGGGGGGCGGCGATCGTCGGCATGGTCACCACCCCGGCGTCACGCAACCGGGCGATCAAGGCCGCGTTCGGGGCCTGGGCGAAGCTGGCCACCCGGACCCGCTCCTGCACGATCAGGTCGACGAAGCGGTCGATCTCGGCGTGATCGGACCGGAGGTTGACGCCGAAGGGATGGTCGGTGCGATCCCGGACTTCCTTGATGGCTGACGACAGCTGCTCGTAGGTCATGGTGGCGGAGGCCAGCACGCCGAGGCCGCCGGCAGCCGAGGTGGCCGCGGTCAGCCGGGCGCCGGCGACCCAGCCCATGCCCGTCTGGACGATGGGGTAGCGCACGCCGAGGAGATCGCAGATAGGGGTGCGGAGGGCTGCGGCCGCATCGACGCCCCTGGTGTTGGCCTGGTCAGTGTTCATGGTGTCCTCAGTCGGGCAGTTCGGTGCGGCGCAGGTTGGATGGGTCGATGACCTCCCGGATCAGGTGCAGCTCCTCCGGGGTCGGTTCGCGGGTCTGTTCGACCGGAGCCGCTTGGGCCAGCTCGAACCCGGTGGCCGCCACCACCTCGTCGGCGCCGACGCCCGGATGCAGACTGACCAGCCGCATCCGGTGATCCGGCCCGCCGAAATCCAGCACCGCCAGATTGGTGACCACCCGGCGCAGATCGAAGAACTCGGTCGCGCCCCGGCCCGCGGCCGCGGCCCGATCCCAGCCGACCCCCGTGACCACGTCGACCTGCTCGACGAAGACCCGGGGGGAATGGGCCGCGACCCAATAGCTGGTGGCGTGATTGACCGTGTTGCCCGGCGCCCCCCGGAACCCGATCAGCTGCGTCTTCGGTGCCCGGTAGTCGGCGCCAATGGCCGCCAGATTCTGATTGCCGTACGGGTCGATCTGGGTGGCGCCCATCACCACGTGGCGGCGACCCGACCACACCACGTCGAACATGGACCGGTACGGGTTGTAGTACTCGACCACCTTCCCGGCGGGCCATTCGAAGGCCTCGTCGCCGGCCACCAGGGCGGCCTCGCCGTCGGTCACCATGAGGTCCGGCTCGAAGCTGGCCCGGGCCAGTCGGCCCGCGATCATCGGAATGGTGCCGATGGGGTTGGCGACGATCTCGCCGTCGCCCCGAAAGCACTCGGCCAGGGCTACCACGCACACTTCGGCCCGCGTCGCCGCGTCGCCGCTCATCGGGCCGCCACCTTGCGCTGGAAGTCGTCCTCGGGGATGTCGATCCACTCCTGCCGGAACGTCGCCCAGGCCTCGGCCGACTTGGCCGCGGCCGCGTACTCCTTCTGAAAGGACTCGTCCCGCTGGTAATCGGGCACGCACGAGGTGAACCGGGCGCCGCCCGGACGTTCCACCACCCCGTCGACCATCAGCCGCGCCACCCGGAGGCGCAGCTCGGTGCCGGCTTCGGTCAGCAATTCGGCCGTGGGCACGACTCGCTCCACCGAGATGTACCGGCGCGCCGGGGCGGCCCGCAGCAGCAGGTCGTCGAAGTACAGGTCCGGACCGAGGAAGGTGGCGTTGCCGCGCTCGTCGGCGCGGTTGAGGTGGCAGATGGCGGCGTCGAGGGCCAAGGCCGGGACCGCGACCAACTCGAGCCCGTCGTCGAAGGGCGAACGCACCTTCCCCAAGCGCCCGTTGAGCTCCGGCAGGTCGCTCCCCAGTCCGACCCGGGTGGGGAGAAACGGCACCCGCCACGCCGCGGCCTGCAACCCGAGCACGAACATGCCCTCGTCCCACGGCTCGTCCTCGATGGCCCCGGCCTGGCGGGCGGCCCGGAAGTGGGGCTCGAGGGGGATGGAGTCCAGCGAGGCGAAGGGGTAGACCGCCTTGGCCACCTTGCCCATGGCGCACAGCAGGCCGAGGTCCGGCCCGGCGAAGCTGACGATGGTCAGGTCGCGGAGCGGGCTGCGGGCGATGGCCCGGATGATCGACATGGGCTTGCGGCGGCTGCCCCAGCCGCCGACGCCGATGGTCATGCCGTCGCCCAGTTGGGCGACCACGTCCGCTTCGCTCTGCACCTTCGAGGTCATCGGTCCCCGCCGGTGTCCCGTTTGGCCACGAAGGCGTCCCGATGCTCGTCGGCCACCCCGGACAGGTTGAGCTCGAAGGTAAAACCCTGCTCGTATCGGTAGGAGCGCTTGACGTCCCACAGGTCGATGCCGTTGAGCGATTCCTTGGCGGCCCGGATGACGGTCGGCGACTTGGCGGCGATCGTCCCGGCCACCTGGGCGGCGGCCTCGTCGAGTTCGGGCCGGGGGACGACGGCCCACACCGAGCCGTAGGCGTGGAGCTCGGCGGCCGTCGCGGTCGCCGAGGTGTACACCATGGCCCGCATCTTGTGGGCGGGGACCAGGCGGCTGAGATGGGTGGCCGCCCCCAGCGCCCCCCGATCCACCTCGGGCAGGCCGAAGTAGGCGTCGTCGGCTGCGACGATCACGTCGGCATTGCCGGCCAGGCCCACCCCACCGCCGAGGCAGAACCCCTGTACGGCCGCGATCACCGGCACCGGGCAGTCGTACACCGCGGCGAACGCCGCGAAGCAGCCGCGGTTGGCGCCGATCAGCGCGTCGAATCCCTCCGTGGCTTGCATTTCCTTTATGTCGACGCCGGCGTTGAAGCCCCGTCCCTCGGCGCGCAGGATCACCACCCGCACCTCGGGATCACGCCCCAGACGGGCGAGCTCGTCGGCGATGGCGTACCAGTCGGCGACCCGGAGGGCGTTGACCGGAGGGCAGTCGACGGTGACCGCGGCCACCCCTTCCTTATCGGTGTGCGACGTGACCGGCAACCGCTTCCTCTCTCTGCTGGGCTGGGGACGGGGGCAGTCCGGGTCCGGGCGACAGCGGGCCGCGCTCGGAGAACTCCAGCACGATCCACACCGCTCGGCTGATGTGGTCGTAGACCTGGGCGATCGACTGGGCCCCGACGACCCACTGGCGCAGCTGCAGGTCGAACACCGAGCTCGCGACCCGCACCACGTCGCGCGTCACGTCGGGCGGCAGGCCGTGGACGGCTTCGAGGTAGATGTCGGTGTTGCGGGCCATGTTGCGGGCGAAGATCTCGCGGGTGAACGGATCCTCCGACGCCTCGAGGGCCATGACGACCCGGGCCAGCTGCGGCCAGCCTTGGAACGCCCGCATCGACCGGTGCAGGACGTCGGTCAAGCGCGCCGCGTTGGTGTCGCCGCGGAGCGGCCGGCGCTCGACGTTGGTGCGCAGATGGCTGGCCCAGTCGGCCAGCACTTCCGCGAACAGGTGATCCTTGGACTGGAAGTAGCGGTACACGGTGCCCAGCGCCACGTCGGCCTCGGCGGCCACGTCCTTCATCTGGATCTGGGTGTGCTCGTGGGTGCGCAGCAGGGTCAAGCCGGCCTTCACGATCCGATCCCGCCGCTCCCGCTGGGTCGGCGTGAGGGACTCGGGCAGGGGCGGCGCACTCACCCTCGGGGCGGCATGCTTGGGCACGAAAGGACTCTCGCTACCTCTCCGGGGGTCTGGGGCGCCCAGGTGGTGGGCTTGCCGGCGATGGACCGGCGGAACGGCCGCGTGACTGGTACGGCCGAGTGACAGGTCTGGCTTTGACTTCTCTGGAAGCTGATTCTACCTTAGCGGGGCACCCGTCGGACCGGGCGCGACGACACAGGGGAGTGGCCATGCCGATGCCTCAAGGGCTTCCGATCATCGACACCATGATTGGCTTCCCCGTGGCCAGTTTCGACGACACCTACGACTTCATCCGGCGCCAGACCAAGGATGTCGAGTCGCAAGAGGGAATGCGATTCCCGGTCGAGTACATGTTCAAGGACGTGCCCGAGGGTCACGACGGCGCCAGCGACCCGGTGGCGACGACCCTCGCCCAGATGGACCGCTTCGGCATCGCCAAGGGGGTGATCGGCACCGGCCGCGACGGGGTGTCCGACCGGGCCCTCAAGGGTCATCCCGACCGGTTCGTCGGCCGGTGCAGTGTCGATCCCAACCAGGGCATGGCCGCCATCCGCAAGATCGTGACCGACTTCGACGAGCTCGGCATCCGGGCGGTGTCGGTCTTCCCTGCCGGCACCTTTCCGCAGGTCCCGATCAACGACAAAAAGATGTACCCGATCTACGCCAAGTGCGTGGAACTCGGCCTCTCGGTGTGGGTCAACGCCGGCATACCCGGCCCCCGCCTGCGCGGCCTGTGCCAGCACGTGGAGTTGATCGACGAAGTCATGTACGACTTTCCCGAGCTCACCTTCGTGACCATGCACGGCTGCGAACCGTGGGAGGACCTGGCCGTAAAGCTCATGCTGAAATGGCCGGGTCTGCACTACGCCACATCGGCCTTTGCGCCCAAGTACTACCCCAAGGCGGTGGTGGACTACGCCAACACCCGCGGCGCCGACAAGGTCATCTACGCCGGCTACTACCCGATGGGCCTCTCCTTGGAGCGCATCATGAAGGAACTTCCGGACGTGCCGTTCCGGGACGGGGTGTGGCCGAAGTTCCTGTTCGAGAACGCCGCCCGGGTGTTGGGGATCGACGGGGCCTGACCGTGCTGCCCCTCCAGGAGATATCCGACCGGCTCGAGATCCAGGACCTGCTGGCTCGTTACTGCGACGCGGTCGACCGGCAGGATTGGGACGTCTTCGACCGGATCTTCACCAGGGACGCGGTGATCGACTACCGGGCCTTGGGCGGCTCCTGCGGGGATCTGACGGTGACCAAGAAGTTCCTGGCCGAGAGCCTGCCGATCTTTGCCAGTTCGCAGCATCTGATCGGTTCGACGGTGCTCGACATCGACGGTGACACGGCCCGGGCCCGGACCATCTGCCACAACCCGATGGTGTGGCGCCACGGCGACGACCCGTCGATACTGATGTGCGGCCTGTGGTACCGGGACGAGCTGGTGCGCACCGAGCGAGGGCTGGCGCATCCGCAGCCGGGTCGAGGAGCGTAGCTATATGAAAAACCTGGCCTCGGCCCGCCCAGCGGGACAAGGCGGCCAGGCCAGTTAGCCGGGCTGCCTAGGCTGCCGGCCCGTCACCCGAACGCCGTCCGGCTGCGTCGACCGCACCGACCGCACCGAAGAGAGGGGAATCCCATGCCGCAGGTTTTGGTGGAGCGCGACGGCGCCACCATGGTGGTCACGCTCAACCGGCCCCAGCGCATGAACGCCTTCACCGGCACCATGCTGGTGACGCTGGTCGACGCCTACACCGAAGCGGCTGCCGACGACGACGTGCGCTGCATCATCCTGACCGGCGCCGGCGGCAACTTCTCGTCCGGCGCCGACCTGCGGGCCATGGCCGGCGACAGCGACGAGGACGGCGCCCGTCCGGACGTGGCCGAGCGCATGGCCGCGGACCCGGACCTGCCGTGGCGGGGGTTCCTCAAGCTGACCCGCCCGCTGAAGCCGATCATCGCCGCGGTCGAAGGCGTGGCCATCGCCGGCGGCACCGAGATCCTGCTCGGCACCGACATCCGGGTGGCCGGCGAGAGCGCCCGCTTCGGCGTGTCGGAGGTGCGGTGGTCCCTCTATCCCATGGCCGGCTCAGCGGTGCGGCTGCCGCGGCAGATCCCTTACACGGCGGCGGCGGAGATCCTCCTGACCGGTAAGCACATCAAGGCGGCCGAGGCCAAGGAGTTGGGCCTCATCGGCCACGTGGTCCCAGACGGGCAGGCGCTGGCCAAAGCCCAGGAGATCGCGGCCCAAATTTGCCGCAACGGCCCGCTGGCCGTCTCGGCGGTACTCCAGACGCTGCGCACCTCCGGCGGGATCCCGGAAGTCGAAGCCTTCGCCGAGGAGTGGCCCCGCGGCCAGGCCGTCTTCGCGACCGAGGACGCCAAGGAAGGCCCCAAGGCGTTCGCCGAGAAGCGGACGCCGGACTTTCAGCGGCGGTAGGCCGGCGGCCCCCGGCCGGCCGGAAGGAAGTCACTCATCGGGGCCGGCCAGCAGCCGTTCCACGCGCTCCACCTTGGCGGTCAGGGCGTGGTCGTGCCCGGGCCGCACGTCCAGCTTGATCACGACGCTCACGCGGGGCGCGGCCTCGCCGACCCGGTCGACGCAGGCCCGGATCAGCGCCATCACCTCGTCCCATTCGCCCTCCACGTTGGTAAACATGGCGTTCGTCTCGTTGGGCAACCCGGACTCCCGCACCAGGCGGACCGCCTCCGCCACGGCGGAGCCGACCGAATCTCCCGTTCCGAGGGGGGTGATGGAAAAGGCCGCGAGCATGCCCGAGTCTGCCGCACCGCCGCCCTCCGCCCGCCACTTGCCGGCACTTGCCGGCTACTTGCCGCCCCGCTCCCTCGGCCCCTACGCTCTCCGAAATAGAACGTGATCTAATACCGAGCGCCGGCCGGCCACCCGTCAGCGCCCTGGCGCCGGGGAGAAGCTGGTGAACGAGCCCATGCGTCGGTTCGCAGGCAAGGTCGCCATCATCACCGGGGCGGCCTCGGGGATCGGCCGGGCCACGGCCCGGCGACTCGGGTCCGAGGGGGCGGCCGTGGCCTGCCTCGACCTCAGCGGCGACGCCGCCGAGGAGGTGGCGACCGCCATCGGGGCGGACGGCGGGCAGGCCGCAGCACTGACGTGCGACGTGGCCGACCCGGCCCAGGTCCAACACGCCGTCAGCGCCGCGGTCGAGCGGTTCGGCCCCCCGGACGTGGTGTGCAGCATCGCCGGCATCGGGCGCTTTTATCACAGCACCGAGATGACCCCCGAGCAGTGGAAGCGCATGATCGACGTCAACCTCACCGGCACCTTCCTGGTGGACCAGGCCGTGCTGCCGCACATGCTCGACCGCGGCGGGGTCATCATCAACACCGCGTCAACCTCCGCGGTCATGGCCCAGCCCTACCAGGCGGCCTACTGCGCCTCGAAGGGCGGCGTGCTCATGCTGACCAAGGCCCTGGCCCTGGAGTACTGGGACCGCCACGTACGCATCAACGCCATCGCCCCGGGCGGTGTCGACACCCCCATCATCAACGACTTCGCCGATCTGCCCGAGGGGGCGGACATCAAGCGGATCATGCGCTACCTGTCGCCGATGGGTTTCTGCCAGCCGGAGGACGTGGCTTCGCTCTACGCCTACGTGGCCTCGGACGAGGCCCACTACATGACCGGCAGCATCGTGGGCATGGATGGTGGGATCACCCTGTGAGCGGGGGACGATCGGCAGCGGCGGAGGACGAACACGAGAAGGCGCCGGCCGGCGGCCGGCTCACCGCCAGCCAGGCGGACCGCCGCCGCCGGGTGGTCGAGGCCGCGGTGCAGCTGGCGTCGGAAGGCGGTTACGAGCTGGTGCAGATGCGGGACGTGGCGACCCGGGCCAACGTCGCCCTCGGGACCATCTACCGCTATTTCGAATCCAAGGACCAGCTGCTCGGGGCCGCCCTGGTCGAGTGGGCCGAGGGCCTGGAGCGGCGCCTGGGCCAGCGGCCGCCGGTGGGCGACACCGCTGAAGCCCGGGTGGTCGACGTGCTGCGCCGGGCCTGCCGGGCGATCGAGCGCAACCAGCCCCTCAGCTCCGCCCTCATCACCGCCGTGAGCAGCCACGACGAAGGGATCAGCCGCTTCCAGGCCGAGGTCGACGAGGTGCTGGTGCGCATGCTCGACGGCGCCCTGACGGGCCTGACCGCCAGCCGACGGGACGGTGTGGTCCGGATCCTGTCGCACGTGTGGTTCGCGGCGCTGATCGGCTGGGTGCACGGCTGGCGGGGAGTCCGCAGCGTGGGCGACGAGCTGGAGTTCGCGGCCCGCTTCCTGCTGTCAGGCGACTGAAACGCCGCCCGAGCCAAACCTGCGTTAGCCCAACACCACCTCGGCCACCCGGGCCAGTTCGGTGACCGAGCGACCCATGACCACCAGGGTGGTGACGCCCGCTTCCTCCCACGCCGACACTTCGTCGCGAATCCGGTCGGCCGGCCCGATGAGCGAGATGTCATGGACGAGCTGGTCCGGGACCGAGGCGACGGCCTCGTCCCGGCGGTCCTCAAAGAAGAGCCGCTGGATCTCCTCGACTTCCCCCTCGTAGCCCATCCGGGCGAACACCTCTTTGTGAAAATTCATGTCCTTGGCGCCCATGCCCCCGATGTAGAAGGCCAGCATCGGTTTCATGGCCGCCACCGCCCCCTCGATGTCGTCGGTGACGACGACCTGGCAGTTGGAGGCGATCTCAAAGGCGTCGGGCGACCTGCGGGCCCCGGGTCGGGCGAACCCCTCGGCCAGCCACGATCGGTACATGGCCGAGACCCGGGGCGAGTAATAGATCGGCAGCCAACCGTCGGCGATCTCCGCGGCCAGGGCCACGTTGCGGGGGCCCTCGGCGCCCATCCAGATCGGAATGTCGGCCCGCAGGGGGTGGGTGATGGACTTGAGGGGCTTGCCCAGGCCGAGCGACCCGGGGCCGGCGTAGGGGAGGGGATAGTGGGGGCCGGGGCTCGTCACCCGATCCTGGCGGGCGAGGACCTGCCGGACGATGTGGATGTACTCCCGGGTGCGGGCCAGCGGCTGGCCAAATGGCTGCCCGTACCAGCCTTCGACCACCTGCGGCCCGGAGACCCCCAGCCCCAGGATCAGCCGGCCGCCGCTCAGGTGGTCCAGGGTCAGGGCGCTCATGGCGGTGGTGGTGGGTGGCCGGGCCGAGATCTGCACGATCGAGGTCCCCAGCTTGATCCGGTGGGTGTGGGCGCCCCACCAGGCCAGCGGGGTCAGGGCGTCGGATCCCCACGACTCGGCCGTGAACACCGCGTCGAAGCCCAGCTCCTCGGCCCCCTGGATCAGGGCCAGGGCGTCGGTCGGGGGCTGCGCCCCCCAGTACCCGAGAGTGAGGGCGAGCTTCACGAGGGGGTGGCGGTCCGCGCCGGAGCGGGGCGGTCCTGTTGATCGGGCGGTCTGGACGTGGCGAGCTGACGGGCCCACTGGTAGTCGGGTTTGCCGCTGGGCGAGCGGACCACTTCGTCGACGAGATGCAGCTGCCGGGGCACCTTGTACCCGGCGATCGTGGTCCGGCAGTGCGCTTGCAGATCGGCCAGGTCGGCCGACACGCCCGGGCGCAGCTGCAGCAGGGCGCTGACGCGTTCGCCCCAGCGTTCGTCCGGGGTGCCCACCACGGTGGCGTCGTACACCGCCGGGTGCGACTTGAGGGCGGCCTCCACCTCCTCGGGGTAGATCTTCTCGCCGCCCGAGTTGATCGACACCGATCCTCGGCCCAGCATGGTGATGGTGCCGTCCGCCTCCACGGTGGCGTAGTCGCCCGGGATGGCGTACCGCACGCCGTCCACCTCGACGAAGGTGGCGGCCGTCTTGACCGGGTCGTGGTAGTAGCCGAGCGGGATGTTGCCGGCGCGGGCGACCTTCCCGACAACTCCCGATCCGGGCGCCACCGGCCGGAGGTCGTCGTCGAGGACGACCGTGTCGCGCAGGCTGATGACGGTGGGGCCGCCCTGCATCGCGGTCCGGCCGGCGGCGACGAATGACACCCCGTTGGCGCCGGTCTCGGAGCTGCCGATGGAATCGGTCATCACCAGGTTGGGGAAGTGCCGAAAGAAGTCCTCTTTGACCGTGGGCGAGAACACCGCGGCGGTGGAGGTGATGGCGACGAGGGAGGAGGTGTCGTGGCGGGCGCCGGCCCCGTCGAGGGCTTCGACCAAGGGCCGGCCCATGGCGTCGCCGGTGATGAAGAGGACGTTGACCCGTTCCCGGCTGACCAGGTCCCATACCGCGTGGGGGTCGAACTTGGGCAACAGGACGACCCGATTGCCCTGGAAGCTCTGGCTCATCACACCCCACTGGCTGGCGCCGTGCATGAGCGGCGCGCAGGGCAGGAACGTCGTCGGGGCGGTACCGGCCGCGTTGCGGGTGATGTCGCCCGGGTCCTTCACCCGTTCGTTCGTCACCGCGTTGATGCCGCCACCCAGGGCGTAGAACACGTCCTCGTGGCGCCACACCACCCCCTTCGGCAGCCCGGTCGTTCCGCCGGTGTAGAGGATGTAGATGTCGTCGTCGGAGCGGGGCGCGAAGTCCCGGACCGCCGGCTGGGCCGCCAGCGCGGCTTCGTACCGCTCCGCGTCGTCGCGGACGTCGGCGGCGCCGCTGCCGTCCTCGATGACGAGCGAGAAGCGCAGCCCGTCGAGGACGTCCGCCACCTCGGCGACGCGCGGGCGCGAACTCGCGGGCATGGATCAGGCCGACCAGGTCGGCGTTGGAGAAGATATGGCGCAACTCGTCGGCGACATAGCGGTAGTTGACGTTGATCCATACCGCCCGCAGCTTGAAGATGGCCCAGAGGGCTTCCACCCACTCCACCCTGTTGTAGGCGTAGATCCCGACGTGGTCGCCTGCGGTGACCCCACGCGCCTGCAGGTGGTGGGCCAGCTGGTTGGCTCGCCGGTCCATCTCGGCGTAGGTGCGCCGCTGGTCACCCGCCACCAGGTACTCCCGGTCGGCAAAGGTATCGACGGCGAATTCGAAGAGATCAGCCAGGTTCGCCTTCACGGCTGGCCAGTAGAACACGATTTCACCGCGGCTTCAATCTCGGCGGCCAGGCGTGTCCCGGCCACTGGACCGCGCCCCCCGGACCCATCCCCTCGACTCGCTTTCTAGAACACGTTCTTATACAGTGAGGCGCCGGGAGGGCTGACCGTGTACCTGGCATACACCGACGAGCAGGAACGACTCCGGCAGGATCTGCGGTCGTACTACCGCCACCTGCTGACACCCGAGGTGGAAGAGGAGCTGGCCCGCAGCCGGGGGGTCGGACCGGCGATGCGGCGGGTGGTGCGCCAGATGGGCGCCGACGGGTGGCTGGGGATCGGCTGGCCCACCGAGTTCGGCGGCCAAGGCCGGTCGGCGATCGAGCAATTCGTGTTCTTCGACGAATCCATGCGGGCCGGTGCTCCGGTCCCGATGCTCACGGTCAACACCGTCGGTCCCACGATCATGCAGTTCGGGACCGAGGAGCAGAAGGCCGAATACTTGCCTCGCATCCTGCGAGGTGAGATCCACTTCTGCATCGGCTACACCGAGCCGGGCGCCGGCACCGACCTGGCCGGCCTGGCGACGACGGCGATCCGCGACGGCGACGAGTACGTCATCAACGGGCAGAAGGTGTTCACCAGCCTGGCCAGCGACGCCGACTACATCTGGCTGGCCGCCCGGACCGACCCCGAGGCCAAGAAGCACAAGGGCATCTCCATGTTCCTGGTCCCCATGTCGACGCCCGGTATCACCGTCACCCCCATGCACCTGCTGAGCGAGCACGACATCAACCACACCTTCTTCGACGATGTCCGGGTTCCCGCCAGCACCCTGGTCGGCGGGGAGAACCAGGGGTGGACCCTCATCACCAACCAGCTCAACCACGAACGGGTGACCCTGTGCTCGCCCGGCATCGTGGAGCGGATCCTCACCGAGGTGCAGGGCTGGGCCCAGGAGACCAAGCTGGCCGACGGCCGGCGGGTGATCGACCAGGAGTGGGTACGCGTCAACCTGGCCCGGGTCCGGGCCCGGTTGGAGTTCCTCCGGCTGATCAACTGGAAGGTGGCCTGGACCGCCACCCAGGGCCACCTGGACGTGGCGGACGCCTCCAGCATCAAGGTCTTCGGGACGGAGTTCTACCTGGAGGCGTTCCGGCTCTGCTTCGAGGTCGTGGGGGAACGCGGCTACCTGCAGGACGGTTCACCCGATGCGGTGCTGCGGGGGCGGCTGGAGCGCTCTTACCGCAGCCTGCTCATCCTCACCTTCGGCGGCGGCACCAACGAGATCCAGCGGGACCTGATCGCGACCTTCGGCCTCGGTTTTCCCCGGGCGTCCCGGTAGCGCGGCCGGCAAGGGGAGAGGGCGACCATCGTGGACTTTCGCTTCAGCGAGGAGCAGCAGGCCGTGGTGGAGGCCGCCGGGAAGCTGTTCGCGGGCCACCTGGACGACGACCGGCGCGTCGCGGTCGATGCCGCGGGCGAGGGCTTCGACCGGACGCTGTGGGCGGCGTTGGCGGACGCCAACCTGCTGGGTCTGGCCGTCGGCGAAGCGGACGGGGGGAGCGGGTTCGGCTTCGGTGAGGTGACCGCCCTGCTGGAGGAGGCGGGGCAGGCCGCGGCTCCGGTCCCGCTGTGGGCCGCCCTGGTCCTGGGCGGCCTCCCGGTGGACCGCTTCGGCTCGGCCGGTCTGCGCCAGCGCCTGCTCGGGCCGCTGGTGCGCGGCGAGTTGGTCCTGACCGCCGCCCTGCTCGAACCGGGCAGCGCCCCGACCGACCCCCAGACCACGGCCCGCCGGCACGGATCCGGCTGGGTGCTGGACGGTTCGAAGACGTGCGTGGCCGCGGGCCCGGTGGCGGGCGCCATCCTGGTCCCGGCCCGTACCGGCCCCGGCCAGGTCGGCATCTTCGTGGTGGACCCGGCGTCGCCCGGGGTGACCGTCACCTCCCTGCAGACCACTACCGGCATCCCCGAGGGCCGCTTGGACCTGGCCGGAGTGGCGGTCAAGCCCGAGGATGTCCTCGGTGCGGCGGACGGCGGCCACCAGATTCTGGCCTGGTTGCTGCCCCGGGCCAGCACCGGTCTGTGCGCGCTGATGGCGGGCACCTGCCGCGAGGCCGTCCGGTTGACGGCCGCCTATGCCGCCACCCGCCAGCAGTTCGGCCGGTACATCGCCACCTTCCAGGCGGTGGGGCAGCGGGCCGCCGACGCCTACATCGACGCCGAAGCCGTGACGCTGACGGCCCGCCAGGCCGCCTGGCGCCTGGCCACCGACCGGCCGGCGGAGGAGCACGTGGCCATCGCCAAGTTCTGGGCGGCCGACGGCGGCCAGCGGGTCGTCCACGCCGCCCAGCATCTCCACGGCGGGGTGGGCGTCGACCGTACCTACCCCTTGCACCGCTACTTCCTGGCCGCCAAGCAGCTGGAGTTGACCCTGGGCAGCGCCACTCCGAGCCTGGTGCAGCTCGGCGCCCTGATGGCCGACGAGCCGGTCTAGACCGGAAGACAGGGGGAGCCTCGACATGGACGAGGGCAAGATCGACGAACTCAGGGGGCAACGGATCCTGGTGGTCGGCGCGACCGGCATGGTGGCCGGTCCGGTGGTCCGGCACCTGGCCCAGCACAACGAGGTGTGGGGGGCGGCCCGGTTCAAGAGCCGCCGGGCCCGGGCCGCGCTCGAGGACGCAGGGGTGCGCACCGTGGTCCTGGACCTGGCCGAACCGGACTTCGAGCCCCTGCCGTCCGGGGTGGACGTCGTGATCAACCTGGCCGTCACCCACGCCCCCGATTTCTCCTCTGCCCTGGCCGCCAACGCCGAGAACCTCGGGTTGCTGATGGCCCACTACCGGGACGCCCGGGCCTTCCTCCACTGCTCCTCCACGGGGGTGTACCAACCCGACGGCCAGCACCCGATGCGCGAGGACGACCCGCTCGGGGACAATCACCGGGCTCTGCTGCCCACCTACAGCATCTCCAAGATCGCCGCCGAGTCGGTCGCCCGGTTGGCTTCCCGCCTGTACCAGCTGCCCACGATCATCGCCCGGCTCAACGTGCCGTACGGTGACTGCATCGCCTGGCCGTCGATGCACCTCGAATGCATCCTGGCCGGCCAGCCGATCCAGCTCCTTCCCGGTGCACCGAGCGTGTACTCGCCGATCCACAGCGACGACATCATCCGGCAGATCCCGCTCCTGCTCGGGGCCGCGACGACGCCGGCGACCACCGTCAACTGGGCGGGCCCCGACGTCGTGAGCGTCCAGGACTGGTGCGCCTACCTGGGCGGACTGGTGGGCCAAGAACCGGTCTTCGAGTACACCGAGGCGGCCCTCCCGAGCGTCGCCGTCGACGTCACCCGGATGGCCGAGCTGATCGGGCCGGCCCGGGTGCGCTGGCAGGACGGCATGCGGCGCATGGTCGCCGCCAGCCACCCCGAGCTGGACCTGCCCCCCGCCGAGGTGACCGCGGGCCGCTGACGCGCCCCCGCCGGGGGATGCTGGCGCGCCCCCGCCGGGGGATGCTGGCGCGCCCCGCCGGGGGATGTTGGCGCCCCCGCCGGGGGATGCTGGCCTTTGGCGCCGGCGGCGCGCTACTATGGCGGGGCGGGGCGAGTTGAAGCCGGGCCAGGTGGAAGCCGGCAGGCGCCGGCGGAAGCGATTCAGGGGTGTACGGGCGCCGGAGGTCACGGCATCCTGGAATGGAAGGAATCCCGAGAACGTTTAGTCCAAGGGACCCGGAGAAGACCGGGACCTTTTGGTGGTGATCGAGGGTTGGAGCCGGCCGCGGTGGTCGGCCGAAGATGCCCACGGCGCGCAGGGGTGCGCCACCACACGTGAGAGTGGAGAGGAAGCTGGACCGGTTCGCTTTTGAAGCAGCGGTAGTCGCCGACGCCGGTGGCTGGGCGTCGGACGCAGAGCGTGTCGCCCTGGCCGCTGACCAGTTGGCGTGGGCTGCGGCCCTGCGCCGGTTGATCCATGAGACCGACGACGGCCTGCGCGGCGCGTCCGCCCTGTCGGGCGACCTGCGCGAGCAGGCCCTGGCCGACCTCCACGACGAACGGGACCGCCTTGCCGCGGTCCTGCACCACCTGACCGGCGACGAGATCGACGCGCCGCACCCGGTGGCCGCGGCCGCGGCGGCGCAGCCGGCCGCCCGCCCCGTCGCCGCCGTGTCCGGTCCGGGTACTGGGGCCCCGGCCGCGGTCCCGAACCTGGCGGCCGGGCCGGGTCTGGACGCCGCCGCCATCGAGGCCGGGCCGCCGTTGCTGCAGGCTTCGTGGGCCGAGGGACGGATCGTGGTGTGGGCCGGCGGACCCGGCGCGGACGCCACGGCGGAGGACCTCGAGCAGCTCCTCGAGAAGGCGGACGCCACCAGCATCGCCTGGGAGCGCCATCCCGCCGTGCCCGTTCCCGGCCGGGTCGGCCGCCGAAGCCCGCTCTGCTCCCATCGCCCAGACCCTGGGGTGGCTGGTCGGCGTCGGCGCCGGCCAAGGCCGGCGACCGTGGTCGGCGCCCAGCCTGCGCTGGGTCGGGCGAGATCGCCCTGTGGGGCACCGAGCTGGTGGCCCAGGGCCGGATGGTGCCCGTCGTCCGCGGCACCAGTTCGGGGAGTTCCACCGGCCGGCAGGGCAGCCGCCACCGGGTGCGCTGGGTGCCGGCCCTGGTGGGCCGGGACCGGCTGCACGAGCTGGTCGGCCAGGATGCCCACTTCGGTGGTCGCCTTGCAGCCCGCGGCGCAGGCCGACGCGGTGTGCCGCTCCGTGCTGGCCGCGGTGGTCGATGCCATCTCCCGGGCCGGCGCCGGCCGCCTGGTGGCCCCGGCGCGCCGCCCCGCATGCCAGCACTCGGGCCGAGATCGCCGAGGCGGTCCTGTCCGGTCTGGACGGGCGCCCGTTTGTGGCCGACTCCGAGCCGGCCGGGCCGGGTCGGCCGAAGACCTCAAGCGCTGGGCGGCCCCGGTCACCGGCAATCACCGGGTCGGGCTCACTGTCCGGCTGGACGCGCCGCAGGCGGACGGAGGCTGGCTGCTGTCCGTCGAGGCCACCGGCGTCGACAAGCACGCCATGCCCGTCGAGCACGCCTTGGTGGTGGCGTCCGGCACCAAGTCCCAGCAGGTCGAAGCCCAGCTGCGCCGGCTGGAACGGCTGCTCCCGGTGCTGCGCCGGCCCAGCACCCGGCGGGGGCAAGTCATCCTCGACGCCGACGAGGCGGCAGAGCTCATGTTCACGGACCGGGCCGGCGCTGAGCGCCGCCGGGCTTCGACACCATGCTGCCAGTGGTGTCCGCCCGGCGGCCGCGGCCCCAGCTGCGCCTGTTCGCCGAGGCGATCGGACCGTCCCAGGTCGGGGTGCAGCAGCTCACCAACGTCCGGTGGTCGGTGTTCTTCGACGACCTCGAGCTGGACGCCGCCAGCATCGCCGCCCTGGCCAAGGAAGCCAAACCGCTGGTCCAGGTGCGGGGCCGCTGGGTGCACATCGACCGGGCCGATCTGACCGCCGCGGCGTCCGCCTTGGCCGAACGAGCGGCCATCACCCAGCTCTCCGGCGCCGCCGTCATCCGCCACGCGGTCGGCCTGGAAGGCACGGCCCTGGCCGGCCCGGTCCGCGTCGACGGGAGCGGCTGGGCCGCCGACCTGCTCCGGGGCGCCACGACCCACCCGCCGGTGCCCATCGACACCCCGGACGGTTTCAACGGGCAGCTGCGCAGCTACCAGGCGGAAGCGGCCGGTTGGCTCGGTTTCCTCGACCGGGCCGGGCTGGGCGGCTGCCTGGCCATGGACATGGGCCTGGGCAAGACGCCGACCCTGCTGGCCCATGTGCTCCTCGACCGCGGCCACGGACCCACCCTGGTCATCTGCCCGCCGGCCGTGCTCAGCAACTGGGCCAGCGAGGCCCAACGCTTCACCCGGGGCCTGAAAGTGGCCGTCCACCACGGACCGCGGCGGGCCGAAGGCGACTCCATCGGCCGGTTGGCGGCCGGCCACGACGTGGTCCTGACGACCTACGCCACCGCGGTGCGCGACATCGTCCCGTTGGCGCGCCATCAGCTGGCGCCGGGTGGTCGTCGACGAGGCCCAGGTAATCAAGAACTACCAGAGCGAGACGGCCCAGGAGCTCCGCCAGTTGTCGCGCCGAGTCGCGGATCGCCCTGACCGGCACCCCGGTGGAAAACGGGCTGGGCGACCTGTGGGCCATCCTCGACTTCACCAACCCGGGCCTGGTCGGTCCCCGCAACGCGTTCATCGAGCACCTGTCGCGCCAGACGGACGCGGCCGCCATCGGCGCCGGCGACCGCCGGCCCGGCGACGGCCCCGGCCCCGGCCGGGCCGGCCCGGGGGTCGGAGGAGAGCGCCCTGCGGGCCCTCAACGGGCTCGCTCATCTTCCGGCGGACCAAGAGCGAGCCGGAGATCGCCGCCGAGCTGCCCGACAAGGTCGACAAGCTCGACCACTGCAGCATGACGCCGGAGCAGATCGGCCTGTACCAGGCGGTCGTCAACCGGCTGCTGGAAGGCGGCCTCGACGGCGACGCCAACCAGCGCAAGGGCGCGGTCCTGGCCGCCATCACCGCCCTCAAGCAGATCTGCGACCACCCGGCCGCCTACCTGCGGGACGACGACGATCAGACAGGGCTTGGCGGGCCGGTCGGGCAAGCTGGCCCGCCTGGAGGAGATCGTCGCCGACGTGTTCTCGGCCGGCGAGCGCATCCTGATCTTCACCCACTTCGCCCGCTGGGGCGAGAAGCTGGCCCAGCATCTGAGCGCCCACACCGGGCAGAAGATCGGCTGCTACCACGGCGGTCTGAGCCGCGGCGTGCGCGACCAGCTCATCGCCGACTTCCAGAGCCGGCACCGGCGCCGGCGCCCTGGTGCTGTCGATCAAGGCCGGCGGCTCCGGGCTCAACCTGACCGCGGCCAACCACGTGGTGCTGTACGACCGCTGGTGGAATCCCGGCCGTCGAGGACCAGGCCCGGGACCGGGCCTGGCGGATCGGCCAGACTGCCACCGTCATGTGCCACCGCCTGGTGTGCCCCGGCACCGTCGACGAGCGGGTCGAGGAGATCGTGGCCGGCAAGCGGCGGGTCGCCGGCATGGTGCTGCCCGCCCGCAGCAGCCTGGGCGACCTCGATCCCGACCAGCTGCGGGTGGCCCTGGGCCTGCGGGCTGAAGAGCTGGTCGAGGACGAACCCAGCCCGGACGAGTCGGGCGAGGAGGAAGCCGCCTGATGGGCCCGTCCACCGGCCGTCGATCATGAGCAAGCGCCGCCGGCCGGGCGCCGGCCGCCGCGTCGCCGAACAGCGCTTCTGGGGGACACCTGGGCCGCCGGCGGGGACGAACAGCGCCTCGTCGACGCCCGGGACGCTGATCCGGCCGTCCAATGACCCCGCCGCGGTGGTCCGCTCCCTGGGGCCCCCGCCGTTGGCCATCGATGCTTCCGTCGTCGAACGCCACCTGACCGCGGTCTACGAGGAGGCGGTGCGGGCGGCGACGGCGTTGGCGGCAGCCAACGGGTTGCTCGCAGCGGACGAAGAAGACGGGGAGCCTCCGGGCTGAGGGCCCGGCCGGCTCCGGCGCGCCGGCGTTACTTGTAGCGGTAGGTGATGCGACCCCGGGTCAGGTCGTAGGGGCTGATCTCGACCTGGACCTTGTCGCCGGGCAGCACCCGGATGCGGTTCATGCGCATCTTGCCGGAGTTGTGGGCCAGGACTTCGTGGCCGTTGGCCAGTTCGACCTTGAACATGGCGTTCTTGAGCGCTTCGCTCACCGTGCCCTCCAGCACGATTGCGTCTTCTTTGCCTTGGGGCAGTGTCGTACCTCTCCTCTGCGTATACGCCGGCCTACCGGCCGCGATGATCGACTTTCATTGTAGGTTCTAAACAGTGACGAGGCGGGGGGCCGCACTTTTTCTGTTGATGTCGGTCGTGTGGGGATTGCCCTACTTGCTCATCAAGGTGGCGGTGCGGCACCTGTCGCCGGCGATGGTCGTCGAGGCTCGTACGGCCATCGGCGCCCTCGTGCTGTTGCCGCTGGCGGTCCACCAGGGCCGGCTCCGGCCCCTGCTCCGGGCCTGGAAGGTGTTGTTGGCCTACACGGTGGCCGAGCTGGCCATCCCCTGGTACCTGCTGTCGGACGCCGAGCGGCGGCTGCCGAGCTCCTTGTCCGGCCTGCTGGTGGCGACCGTTCCCCTGATCTCCGTCATCCTGGCCGCCCTCACCGGGCACCGCGACCGCATGGACCGGCGGGGCCTGATCGGCCTGATCGTCGGCCTGGTCGGCGTGGCCGTGCTGCTCGGACTCGACGTCAGCGCCGGGGACCTCGGCGCGGTCGGGGAGGTGGGTCTGGTGGCGGTGGGGTACGCCATCGGTCCGCTGCTGGCGTCCCGCTACCTGGGTGAGCTGTCCAGCCTGGCCCTGGCTGCGGTGTCGGTGGCGCTGGTGGCGGTGGCCTATGCGCCGGCGGCCGCCTTCGCCCACCCGAGCCGGTTGCCGCCCGGCACCGTCATCGCTGCGGTGGTGGTGCTCGGGCTGGTCTGTACGGCCCTGGCGTTCGTGGCCTTCTTCGAACTGATCAAAGAGATCGGCTCGACGCGGGCCACGGTCATCACCTACCTCAACCCGGCCGTGGCGGTCGTCCTGGGGGTGGCGTTGCTCGGCGAGCAGTTCAAACTCGGAACGGGCCTCGGCTTCGTCCTCATCCTGGCCGGATCGTGGCTGTCCACCGCCCCGCGGGCTAATATGCTTAGGCAAGCGAAGTATCCTGGCCCAGTAGGGGAAGGCCCAGTAGGGGAAGGCCCAGTAGGGGAAGGCCCAGTAGGGGAAGGCCCAGAGGCGCCGCCCCGTCGACTGACGATTCGCTAGGAGCCCACGCCGGCGGGCTGGGGCGGGACTGGGTCCAGGTCTTCCGGTTCGACGTGCACCGTCGGCAGGATCCGGTCCAGCCAGCCCGGCAGCCACCAGTTGGCCCGGCCGAAGAGGTGCATGAGCGACGGCACCAGCACGGTGCGGATGACGAAGGCGTCCAGGAAGATGGCGGCTGAGAAGCCGATACCCACCTCCTTGATGACCCGCTGGCCGCCGAAGACAAACGACGCGAACACGAAGATCATGATCAACGCCGCGGCGGTGATCACCCGCCCGGTCTCGGCCTGGCCTTTGATGACGGCGCGCCGGTTGTCGCCGCTGTGCACCCATTCTTCGTGCATCCGGCTGACGAGGAACACCTCGTAGTCCATCGACAACCCGAACAGGATGGCGAAGAGCAACACCGGTACGAACACGTCGATCGGACCCGACTCGGGCAGATTGAGGACGGATTTCGCCCACCCGTACTGGAACGACGCGGTCATGACACCCAGGGCGGCCCCAATCGACAGGAGGTTCATGATCGACGCGGTGATGGGGATGAGCAGGCTGCGGAACACCGCGGCCAGCAACAGGAAGGCCAGGATCACGACGATGCCGACGAACTGCGGCAGCTTGGAGGACAGGATGTGTGAGAAGTCCTGGCCTCCGGCGGTGAAGCCGCCGACGTGGACGATCAGCGAGCCGCCGTGTTCGACCTGGGGGATGTCCGTGTGCCGGATCCGGTTGAGCAGCGCCGTGGTGCTGGCGGCGCTCGGTGAGCTCTTGGGATAGAGACTGGCGACCACCGCCTGCCCGTTGGGGCTCACCCGGGGCGCCCCGACCGACGCCACGTCGGGGTCGTGGCTGGCGATGGTGAGCAGCTGCTCGAACGGTTGGAGGTCGCCGGGGCCGCGCAGCTCGCCGACCAGGGTGAAGGGCCCGGCGAACCCCGGTCCGAAGCCCTTCGCCAGCAGGTCGTACGCCTGGCGGGTGGTGGACGACGTGGGGTCGTTGCCGGCATCGGAGAGCCCCAGGCGCATGCTGAAGAAGGGGAGGGCCAGGACGACGATGATCGCCAGGGCGGCGCCCGACAGCACCACGGAGCGAGCCTGCACCAGGGTCGCCCAGCGGTCCCAGAACCCGGACGCGGTTTGCGCTTCCGGTCCCAGTTGCAACAACCGGGCGCGGTCCTTGCGCCGGAGCACCTTGAAGCCGATGAAGCCCAACATGGCCGGCAGCAGGGTGAGCGATGCCAGCATCGTCAGCAGCACCACCAGGGCAGCCGAGAGGGCCACGCCGTACAGGAAGCTGACCTGCAAGGCGAACATGCCGAGCAGGGCCACACACACGATCAGCCCGGCGGTCAACACCGCCCGACCCGAGGTGTTGAGGGCCGTCACTGCTGCGTCCTCGGGACTGCGGCCCGCCAGCAACTCTTTTCGGTGCCGGGTGATGATGAAAAGGGCGTAGTCCACCCCCACGCCGAGGGCCACGAGGACGGCCAGTATGGGGCCGAACAGCGGCACCGCGGTGACGTGGGTGAGCAGCCCGATGATCCCGGTGCCGACGCCGATCGCCATGGCTGCACTGATCAACGGGAGTATCGCCGACAGCAGGGATCGCCGGAAGGCGAAGTACAGGATGATGAGGGCGAACAGGAATCCCAGCAGCTCGCTCTGGCCCTGGCTGGACCGCTGGCCCTGGGTGACGCCAGCCCCACCCAGTTGGATGTTGAGGGCGCCGGACGCGAAGGACTGGGCGGTGTGGATGAGGGTGTCGGCCGTGCCCTTGGTGACGTTTTGGGGCTGTTGATTGAGGTTGACCGTGGCCAGGCCGATGGTGCCGTCCCGGGAGATCAGGGCGCTCGAGCTGTACGGGCTGGTGACCCGGGTCACGAAGGGCAGGTGGGACACCTTGGCCAGCATGGCGTTGACCTGCGCCGCGATCGCCGGGTCGCGGAGGGTGCCGGTGCGGGCCTGCACCACGATCTGGTCGCTATCGCCGGCCTGGCTGGGGAAATCGGCTTTCAGAATGTTGAGCGCCCGGGTCGAATCGGTCTGGGGCAGCGAGAAATTGTTGGCGTACTTCGCTCCCACCCCGGCGCTCAGGGCCCCGAATCCGATCAGCGCCACGATCCACGCGGCCAGCACGATGCGTCGTCGCCGAAAACACCACCGAGCCAGAGCCGCCATGACATCCATGCTCGGGAAACCGGACCCGACTGTCAAATTCATAATCGCAAATTCGTAATTGGCAAACGCATGCTGACAATCGGACAGCCAATCGGTGGCCACATCGGATAGGTCGATGTGGCCGACATGCCCGGATGCGGCGCCTCGACCCCGTAGGCTTGATGGACCATGACGATCGTGCTGGCGCTGATCTCGTCTGCGTTGTTCGGCGCCGGCGTCGCACTCCAGCAGCGTCCCGCCTCGCAGGTCCCGGTGGAGTTGGCCGCCCGGCCCGGCCTGCTCTGGCGGGTGGCGCAACAGCCGGCGTGGCTCGTGGGAGTGGCGGCGGAGATCGGCGGGTTCGCCCTACAGGTCGCGGCGCTGCGGCACGGCTCTCTCGTCGTGGTCCAGCCGCTGATCACCACGTCCCTCCTGTTCACCATCGCCCTGGCTGGGGCGTGGACGCGTCAGGGCGTCTCCGCGCTGGAGTGGGCCGCCGTGCTCGCGGTGGTCGGCGGGTTGGCGGTGTTCCTCACCGTGGCCAACCCCAGCGAACGCAGCTCGGGTCTGGCCGATTGGGAGGACTGGGTCGTCACGGGCGTCTCCATGACCGTGGCCCTGGTCCTGCTCGTCTGGTACGGGCTGCGGCGCACCGACCGGCGGCGGGCAGCCTCGCTGGGGTTGGCCGCCGGCCTGGCCGACGCGTTCATGGCCGTGATGACCAAAGCATTCGCCCACGTCACCGAGCACGGGCTCAACGCGGTGGTGACGTCGTGGATCCCCTATGCCCTGTGCGCGGCCGGGTTGATCGCCATGCTGTTCACCCAGACCGCCTACCAGACCGGCCTGCCGAAGGTGTCGCTGCCGATCATCACGGTGGCCGACCCCTTGGTGAGCTGCGGGATCGGCGTGGGGCTGTTCGGTGAGGCGCTCCATCTCAGCGGTGGGCGGGCGCCGATCGTGGTGGTGGCCATCGCCATCATGACCGCCGGTCTGGTGGTGCTCAGCCGGTCCAACGTGGCCGAGACCGAGGCCGGCGAACCCGTCGGCAGCCGTTGACGAACCCGATGATCCCCCCGGCCCGGGTGGTGTTCCCGGCCGAGGATCGTCAGCGGATCCTGGGGCTGATCGACGGCGCCCTGGCCTCCGGGACCCTGACGCTGGGCCCGTTGACCGAGGACCTCGAGCGCGCCTTCGCGGCCCGTCACGGCGGTCTGCTCCCGGTGGCGACCAGTTCCGGCACCAGCGCCCTGGAGATCGTGCTGCGCGCCGTGGGCGTGACCGGCCGGGAGGTGGTCGTGCCGGCCAACACCTTCTTCGCCACCGCGGCGGCCGTCGTCCACGCGGGCGGTCGACCTCGCTTCGCCGATATCGACCCCGCCACCTTGGCGCTGTCGCCCGCGACCGTCGCCGCCGCCCTCACCCCGCAGGTCGGCGCGGTCATGCACGTGCACATCGGCGGCACCATCAGCCCCGAGCTGCCGGCCCTGCGGCAGCTGTGCCACGAGCGCGGCGTCGTGCTGATCGAGGACGCCGCCCACGCCCACGGGTCGACGCTGGACGGTCATGCCGCGGGTGCCTGGTCCCGGGCGGCCGCCTTCTCCTTCTACCCGACCAAGGTGGTCGCCGGCGCCGAAGGGGGCATGATCCTCACCAGCGATGAGGGGCTGCGAGACGAGGCTCGTATCTACCGGGACCAGGGGAAGGCCAGTTTCCTCGGCGGCCACCACGTCCGACTGGGGTCGGCCTGGCGGCTGAGTGAGGTGCAAGCCGCGGTGGCGCTGGTGCACCTGCAACGGCTGGAGCAATTCATCGCGGTCCGCCGCGCCGTGGCGGCGCGCTACGACCAGGCCCTCGCCGCCTGTCCCGGACTGACCCTGCTGCCCGAGCCGGCGGGGTCGCGGAGCAACTACTACAAGTACGTGGCGCTCCTGGACCCGGGCGTCGACCGGGCCCCGCTCAAGCAGGAGCTCCGTGACCGGTTTGCGGTGGCCCTGAGCGGCGAGGTGTACGCCACCCCGCTCCACCGAGAGCCGGTGTTCGAGGAGTTCGCCGCCGGCCCCCTCCCGGTCGCCGAGGACCTGTGCGCCCGTCACATCTGTCTGCCGGTCCACTCGGACATGACGGAGCAGGAGGTCGAGCGCGTCGTCGAGGCGATGCACTCGACCCTGGTCCGGGCGGCCCGGTGACGGCCAAGAAGCTCACCCGGGCCCTCTTCATCTCCGGCTCGCTCGGCAAGGGCCATGACGTGCTGGCGGAGGCGTGCTCGGCCGCCCTCGAGCCGCGCGGCGTGGAGTGCCAGATCGTCGACGCCATGCGCATGCTGGGCGCCGGTCCCGGTGCCATCGGGGACTGGGTCTTCCGCCGGCTGCTTTCGGTCAACGCCATCTACGACGCCTTCCATTTCTCCCAGTTACGCGACGACGGCCGCCTGGCCCGGCGCCTCGACCGGCTATCGGTGGACTGGATGTTCCCCCAATTGCGGGCGACGGTGGACGAGTTCGGGCCGGAGCTGATCGTCTCGGTCTTCGCCACCGGCGCCGCGGCCGCGGCCCGGGTCAAGGCGGCCGGCTACCCGGTGGCGTCGGTGGTGGCCATGACCGACTCCTTCGCCCATCGCTTCTGGGTGCACGAATCCACCGACCTCTTCCTGGTCACCTCGCCCGCCTCCGGCGAGTCGGTGCGGCGCTACTGGCCCGAGGCTCGCGTCGAGGTCGTCACCGCCCCGGTGCGGCCCGAGTTTTACGCGGCCCCGACCCGCGCCGTGGCCCGCAAGCAGCTGGGGATCCCGCCCGACGCCACCTGTGTGCTGCTGATGTCCGGGGCGTGGGGTCTCGGTCCGCTGGACCGGGCCGCGGCCGAGTTGGCCGCCGGCGGCGCCTGGGTGCTCGCGGTGGCGGGAACCAACGCGCCGATGGAACGCAAGCTGGCGGCGCTGGCCCGGCAGGCGCCCACGGTGGTGCCGTTTGGCTATACGGACCGGGTCCCCGAGCTGATGTCGGCCAGTGACGTGGTCGTCACCAGCTCAGGTGACACCTGCCGCGAGGCCCGCACCATGGGTCGGGGCATCATCCTGCTCGACGTGGTCCCCGGGCACGGCCGCGAGAACCTGATGCACGAGTTGGAGCTCGGCGGCGCCACCGCCTGCATGCCCAACCCCGAGTCGATCGCCCGGGCGGTGCGCTCCTTTGTCGGCGACCCCGACCGCTTCCGGGTCCCTCCCGCCCTCGAAGCCCATCTGGCCTCCGCCCAGTTCGTGGCCGCCCTGCAAGGCTTGGGGTTCGCCTTGTAGCACGGCTGCATCTGGGCGTAACTGGCAAATCTCGGTGTCATCCACGACCTGGGAGTGCGGATTTCACGCCGAGATCCATCAGTTACGCCGAGATCTGGCAGCGACCCGGCGAGCGACCCGGCGAGAT
This sequence comes from uncultured Acidimicrobiaceae bacterium, assembly GCA_963702305.1. Taxonomy (GTDB): domain Bacteria; phylum Actinomycetota; class Acidimicrobiia; order Acidimicrobiales; family Palsa-688; genus PALSA-693. Next base: position 172,222 of record CAVPBX010000017.1, read on the forward strand.
CCGGCGGGCGACCCGGCGAGATCCGGCGGGCGACCCGGCGAGATCCGGCGGGCGACCCGGCGTCGACAGGGTGGCGCGCCCGCCGGCCGTACACTGCGCCGATGGGCCTGCGTGACCTCCTGACCATCCGGCCGGGCGCCGAGGGCGCGCTGGTCGCCGAGCCGGAGGGCCAAGGGTTCCTCTTCGGCGGCCTGACCCTGGGGCTGGCGCTGCGCGCCGCCGCCCATTCGGTCGCCCCCGGGATGGTCCCCAAATCGTGTCACGCCTACTTCCTGGGCGCGGGCCAGTGGGGTGTCCCCACCCACCTGGAGGTCGACGAGGAGCACAATGGGCGGACGTTCAGCGTCCGGCATGTCCGGGTGCGGCAGGAGGACCGCACGGTGGGAGTCATGACGGCCTCCTTTCACGTGCCGGCCGGCGACCTCGACTGGCAGGTGGCGCCGCCCGGGCTCGACGTACCCGGTCCCGAAGCCCTGGCCGCGGACCAGGTGCGGCTGCCGGGGCCCGAGCTGATCGAAGTCCGCCGGGTGGACAGCGGCGGCGAGCCCTACACCCGGCCCGCCCACCCCTACTGGGCCCGCGCCATCGATCCGCTGGGGGAGGACCCGATGCGTCACGGGGCGGCTCTGGCCTTCATCTCGGATTATCTGGTCATCCTGTCGGTGCTGGCTGCCGGGGACCCCATCGCCAACCCGACGGCGGTCCGGACGGTCGATCACAGTCTCTGGTTCCACCGGCCCGTCAATGCCGACGACTGGCACCTGTTCCGGGCCGACCCGGTGTCGATCGCCAACGGCAAGGGACTGGTCCAGGGCTCGGTGCACGCCCGCAGCGGGGTTCGGGTCGCCTCCTTCGCCCAGGAGGTCAACATCCCGGCCTGAGCCGGACCCGCGCTACTTGGGGCGCCGGGCCGCTCGGGTCGTCAAGCCCCAACCGAAGTGCCAGACCGGCCGGGCGCTGTCGTGGATGGAGTCCATCACCGCGCCGAAGGCGGTCAGGTAGTCCGTGACGTGCTCGCTGGTGACGGTGAGGGGCGGCAGGAGCTTGAGGACGTCCATGTGGTCGCCGGCGGTCTGCGTCAGCACCCGGTGATCCTCGAACAGGGCCCCGACGACCATCTGGGTGAAGAGGCCTTTCCGGGCCAGGGTCAGGGGGCCCCACCGGGTGCGCAGCCGTTTGGAGCGCGGGCGCCCGAACTCGATCCCGATCAACAGGCCCCGGCCCCGGACGTCGCTGATCAGCTCGTAGCGCTGGGCGGCTTCCTCCAGGCCCCGGGTCAGCTCGGCGCCGACCGTGGCCGCGTTGGCGATGAGCCCCTCGTCGTCGATCACCGAGAGCGTCGCCAGGCCGGCGGCCATGGCCAGGGCGTTGGTGCCGTAGGTGGAGTCGTGGACCAGCATGCGGTCCATCGACGAATACACCCGCTGGAAGACGGCGGAGGTCCCCATGGTGGCCCCCACCGGCACGAATCCCCCCGACAGGGTCTTGGCCACGGTGACCAGGTCGGGTTGCACGCCGTCGTACTCGTAGCTGAAGAGCCGGCCGGTGCGGCCCAAACCCGCCTGCACCTCGTCGCAGATGAGCAGGGCGCCGTGGCGGTGGAGCAGGGCGGCGGCCTCGGCCAGGAACCCGTCGGGGACCACCTGGACGCCCTTCCCCTGGACGGGCTCGATGATCAGGGCGGCCACGTCGCCGGCGGCCAACTCTCGGCGCACGGCGTCCAGGTCACCGAACGGCACCATCGTCCCCGGCAGGAGCGGCCCGAAGCCGTCCCGGAACTCCTTGGCGCCGTTGACCGACAGCGACCCGGCGGTCAGGCCGTGGAAGGCGTGATCGCAGTACAGGACCCGGGGCCGGCCGGTGGCACAGCGGGCGAACTTGAGCGCGGCTTCGACCGCCTCGGTGCCGCTGTTGCACATGTACACACGGTCGAGGTCCGGCGCTCGCTCGATGAGCGCCTCGGCGAGCAGGCCGGCCAGGAGCGGCGTGTCCATCTGCACCATGTCGGCCAACTCGGCGTCGAGGACATCCTGCAGGGCCCGCCGGACGGTCGGATGGGATCGGCCCACCCCGAACACGCCAAACCCGGACAGGAAGTCCAGGTACCGGGCCCCGGTGTCGTCGTAGAGGTAGCAGCCCCGGCCCTGCTCCCATCGGCGGTCGAAGCCGATGGAGCGGACCACTCGGGCCGTCTGCGGGTTGAGATACTGCGACCACAGGGCCGGGCCTTCGCCGGCCCGGGAGCGTAAGGCGCTGGGAAGATCAAAGCCCATACGGTCAGGACCCCATGGCAGCCCGCAGCGACTGCCGGAGCGAGCCGGTCGTCGCCAGGACCGCGCTCGGCTCGTAGCCGCAGTGGGCCATGCAGTTGGCGCAGCGGGGATCCTTGCCCCGCCCGTACTTCGACCAATCGGTGGTGTCCAGCAACTCCTGGTAGGTCTCGGCGTAGCCGTCGGCCATCAGGTAGCACGGGCGTTGCCAGCCGAACACCGAGTAGCTCGGGATCCCCCACGGCGTGCACTCGTAGTCGACCTTGCCCTCGAGGAAGTCGAGGAAGAGCGGGCTGTGGTTGAGGCGCCAGTGCTTGCGCCGGCCGTCGCCGAAGGCCTCGGCGAACATCTCCGTCGAGCGGCGGGTGCTGAGGAAGTTGACCTGGTCGGGGGCCTTCTCGTAGGCGTACCCGGGGCTGATCATCATCTGGTCCACGCCGAGCTCGTCATTGAGGAAGTCCAGCACCTCGCGGACCGTCTTCGGCGAGTCGGTGTTGAAGAAGGTGGTGTTGGTGTTGACCTTGAACCCCTTCTCCTTGGCGGCCTTGATGGCCGCCACCGCCTTGTCGAACGTGCCGTCCCGACTGACGGATGCGTCGTGCCGTTCCCGCAGACCGTCGATGTGCACCACCCAGCTGAAGCGGTGGTGGGGGGTAAAGCGGTCGAGCTTCCGGTCGAGCAGCAGGGCGTTGGTGCAGAGGTAGACGAAGCGGCCCCGGTCGAGCAGCTCCTTGGTCATGCGGTCGATGTCCGGGTGCAGCAGCGGTTCGCCGCCGGCGATCGACACCATGGGGGCCCGGGACTCTTCAATGGCCGCTACCGCCTGCTCCACCGTGAGCCGCTGGCGCAGGATCTCGGTGGGATGCTGGATCTTGCCGCAGCCGTTGCAGGCCAGGTTGCAGGCGAAGAGCGGCTCCAGCTCCACGATGAGCGGAAACTTGTCTCGGCCCGCCAGTTTCTGGCGGGCCAGGTAGGTGCCGATCTTGATGCTTTGACGTAGGGGGATACCCATCGGTTAGCGGACCTCCACTGGCAGGGGAAAGTTAACGCGTTCGGTGCGGACCGGACGTTCGTCGATCTCGATCGGGCCCAGCCCCGAGAGGGCTGCCACCACTTGTTCTACTAGGGCGGGGGGCGCCGAGGCGCCGGCGGTGACGCCGACGGTGGTGGCGCCGCGCAGCCACTCCAGCCGGAGCTCGCTGGCATCTTCCAGCAGCTCGGCTCGGCAACCGGCCCGGGTGGCCACCTCGACCAGCCGGATGGTGTTCGACGAGTTGGTCGATCCGATCACCAGCAGCAGGTCGCACGCGTCGGCGATGGCGCGCACCGCGTCCTGTCGGTTCTGGGTGGCGTAGCAGACGTCCGCGGCGTGGGGGCCCACCATGGCCGGGAAGCGTTCGGAGAGGGCGTTGACCAGCCCGGCGACGTCGTCGGGCGACAGGGTGGTCTGGGTGACGTACGCCAGGCGATCCGGGTCCGCCACCTCCAACGCCGCCACGTCGGCGTAGTCCTCGATCAGGGTGATGCCGTCGGCCTCGCCGAGCGTGCCCTCGGTCTCGTCGTGGCCGGCGTGGCCGATCAACACCACCTGGTGGCCGCGCTGGTGGAAGCGATGGACCTCGTGGTGCACTTTGGCCACCAGGGGGCAGGTGGCGTCGACGACCCGCAAGCCGCGCTGTTCGGCGACAGCGCGCACCGCCGGCGCCACCCCGTGGGCGGAGAACACGACCGTGGCGTCGTCGGGGATCTCGTCGAGTTCGTGCACGAACACCGCCCCCCGGGCTTCGAGGTCGGCGACCACGTGGCGGTTGTGGACGATCTGGCGGCGCACGTACACCGGCGACCCGAACCGGTCGAGGGCCCGCTCGACCGTCTCGATGGCGCGTTCGACCCCGGCGCAGAATGACCGGGGTCCGGCCAGCACCACCTTCCGCGTGCCGACCGTGGCCGCCCAGGCCTCCAGCACCGGAGTCGCGGTCCTCAAGGCCCGCAGGGCCCGCAGCCCGCCGGTGATGATGGCCGGGGACAGGAGATCCCGCGACGAGGTGTCGGAGATGGCGCGCACCACCGTGACCGGCCGATCCCACGGCTCGGCGAGGAGGGCCGCGGTCTCCATGTCGACGGCTAGGGCCCCGGTGGCGGCCAGGGCGGCGCGTTCCGAGGCCCCTTTCACCAGCCGCTCGGTCGACAGGATGGGACCGACCCGGACATCCAGACCTTGCTGCCGCAGGGCCGCGGCGACGACCGCCGCGGACGCCAGCGGGGCGCCGACCGGGCGGCCGGCCGAGTCCAGGATACGGTCGGCGACCACCAGCATCCCGGGCGTCAACCCTTCGGCCAGGGCCCCCGCCACGCCCGCCACCGCCACCGCGTGGGCGCCGGGGCGGACCGCCTGGTGGGCGCGCGCCGTCTCGGCCGCCCGCCGCAGCCCGTAACCGGCCCGGACCACCCGGGTGCCCGGGTTGCGGCTGGCGAGCGCTCTCGCCTCGACTCGCATGGGAGCCAGGATGAGCAGCTCTGGGGCGCTCACGGTGGGCTGCCTCTCACGGCCCGCCCGTAGCGGCCCAGGGCCATGACCGGCCAGACCAGGCGGTACAGGTGGTAGTTGATGCTGAAGTCCCACGGGAAGCCGGTACCGGTAAACCAGGGCTCGTCCCACGTGCCGTCCGATCGTTGGGCGCCGACCAGCCAGTCCACGCCGCGCCGGGTGACGGGGCTGTCGTGGTCGCCGGCGGCCACCAGGGCCAGGAGGGCCCAGGCCGTCTGGGACGCCGTCGAGGTCCCCCGGCCCCGCCAGGAGGGATCGACGTAGGAGCGCAGGTCCTCGCCCCAGCCGCCGTCCGGGTTTTGGCGGCTCTCCAGCCAGGCGACCGCCTTGCGGATGCGGGAGTCACCGGGGACCACCCCGGCGGCGACGAGGGCCGGCACGGCCGCCCCGGTCCCGTACAGGTAGTTGACGCCCCATCGTCCAAACCAGGACCCATCCGCCTCCTGCTGGGCGGACAGCCAGGCCAGACCCCGCTGCAGGGCTGCGGCCGGCACGCCGGGCTCCTGGGCGAGCATCTCGATCACGTGCGCGGTGACGTCCGCCGACGGCGGGTCCGTCACCTCGCCGAAGTCGCAGAAGGGGAGCGCGGCGACCAGGCTGCTGTCGTTGTCGGCGTCGAAGGCGCCCCACCCGCCGGTGCGGCTCTGCATGCCGACCGTCCACGCCACCCCCCGGGCGCAGGCGGCCTCGCCTTCGGGCCCGATGGCGGCCGGGGTGCGACGCAGGGCCAGGACCACCTCGGCCGTGTCGTCGATGTCCGGGTAGTTGTCGTTGGCGAACTCGAACGCCCATCCGCCGGGGGCCAGCCGGGGGCGGCGTACCGCCCAGTCGCCCTTGACGCGGATCTCCTCGCCGACGAGCCACTGGGCGGCGGCGACCACCGCGGGGTCGTCGGGATCGAGGCCGGCGTCGTCGAGGGCCACCACGGCGAGGGCGGTGTCCCAGACGGGTGACTGGCAGGCCTCGATGCGCCGGCCCTGCTCGTCGTGGATGACGAAGCCCTCGAGGCCGTCGAGGGCGGCGCGCAGGACGGGATGGTCGAGCGGGTAGCCCTGGAGCTGCAGGGCGATGATGGAGTAGACGACCGGGGGTTGGATGCCGCCCCACAGGCCGTCTGCTTCCTGGCGCCGGATGATCCACTGCTCGGCCCGCCGCAGGGCGGCGTGACGGAGGAGGGTGCGGGGGAGGACCCAGCGGGGGAGTCGTTCGTAGCGGTGCAGGAGGCGGTCGAGGGCGACGAACCGGCCGCCGGTGGTGCGCAGGCCCGAGAGTCCCCGCCGCGGGGGGTGGGCGGCGGGGCGGTCTGCTACCAGCTCGTCGACCGCGAACGGCAAGGCCCGGGCCGGTCGATGGGCCATCACCACCGTCAGGGCCACGATGGTCTGGCGGGCCCAGCAGCCGAAGTCGTAGATGTTGAGGGGCGCGGACGAGGGGAGGAACATGATCTCCGGCGGCAGCACCGGCAGGTCTTCCCAGTCCCAGCGGCCGAGGACCGCCAGCCAGATGCGGGTGAAGACCCGGCTGGCGGCGATCCCCCCGTGGGCCCGGACCCATTCGGCCGCGGCGCGGATCGGCGCGGCCGCCGAGTCGTCGCCGGCGAGGCGCAGGGCCACGTAGGCCTCGATGGTGGTGGACAGGTCCGCTGGCCCGCCGTGGAACGTGGCCCAGGTGCCGTCGTCGCGCCGGTTGGCCCGGATCCAGCGGGCCGACGCCGCGGTCGCCTCCGGCTCGAGGATGCCGAGATAGTGCCGGAGCATCAGGTCCTCGGCGTCCATGGTGACGTTGGTCTCCAGCTCCGCCTTCCACCAGCCGTCGGCGTGCTGCAGCTTGAGCAGATGGTCGCGCGCCGCGGCCAGGGCCGCCGCCGCGTCGTCGAGCGGCACGCCGGCGCCCGCCGCCGCCAGCGCCGTCACGACTCGCGCTCCACCACGTACACCGCGATGTCGGCCAGGTCGCGGTGGGGGATGGCCGACAGCCGCACCCGTTCGAGGGCCCCGAGGGCCGCGTCCAGGTTGGCCTTGGCCCGCACGGCCGTCCACTCCCGCCCGCCGCAGGCCTCCACCAGGTAGGTGGCCCGCTCGACCTGGTCGGCGTCGAGCGGCTCCAGGGCGACAGGGTCGAGACCCGTAGCCACCCCGTCGGCGTCGACGGGGGGCGGTCCCACCACCAGGGCCCGCAGCTCGTCCGCCTCCGCGCCGCCGGCGGCCAGGGCCGACACCACCGGCATGGACTTCTTGCGGGACCGGAGGTCGCTCCCCGCGGGCTTGCCGGTGCGGTCCGGGTCACCCCAGATCCCGAGCAGATCGTCGACCGCCTGGAACGCCAAGCCCAGATGGCGGCCGTAGTCGCGGAGGGCGCCGACGGTGGCGTCCGGGGCGTCAGCCAGGATGGCGCCGATCGACGCCGCGCACCCGAGGATGGCGCCGGTCTTGGCCGCCGACATGGCCATGCACTGTTCGACGGAGACGTCCCGGCGGGTCTCGAAGGCGATGTCGTCCGCCTGACCGGCGATCATGGCGGCGGTGGCGTCGGCCAGGGCAGCGGAGGCCGCCGCCCCCCGCCCGGACGGGCTCTCGAGGAGCACCTGGTGGGCCAGGATCTGCAGGGCGTCGCCGGCGACGATGGCCGGGCCGATGCCGTACACCGACCACACCGTGGGCCGGTGATGCCGTTCCGTGTCGGTGTCGATGATGTCGTCATGGATGAGTGAGAAGTTGTGGACGAGCTCCACCGCCACCCCGCCCGGCACCCCCACCTCGGGATCGGCCCAGGCGGCCTCGGCCGCCAGCATCGCCAGGGTGGGCCGGATCCCCTTGCCCCCGGGGGACTCGACCGGGTTGCCACCCGGGTCGGTCCAACCCATGTGGTAGCTGGCCAGCCGGCGGATCTCGGGGGCCAGCCGGGCGATGGCCTCGGTCATGGCCGGGCCGATAACCCGGCGGGACCGGGCCAGGACTTCGGGGACGCCGATGGTCGGGGTCAAGCTACCTCCTCGGTACGTGGGGACAATCGGGATGAAAGGCTGGGCGAGGATCGGACGGCGGAGGGGCCGGAGGCGCCGGTTGGGCGCCGCAAGCGGGGCCCGGTGGCGTACACCGCGCCCGCGGCCGCTCGGCCGCTGCGCACCGCCCCTTCCATGGTGGCCGGCCATCCGGTGTCGGTCCACGCCCCGGCGACGGCCAGGCCGGGCCAAGAGGTATGGGCCGCGGGCCGTAGGGCGGCGGTGCCGGGGACGGCGCGGAAGGTGGCGTGGCGTTCTTTGGTGACGAGGGCGTCCAGCAGCCGGGCCCCGGCCGCCTCGGGCAGGAGCCGGGCCAGCTCGGTGGCGATCGAGGCCGCCAGGTCGTCCGGGCGCCGGCCCAGCAACTCGTCTGCGGCCGAAACGGACACGGCCACGTACTGCTGACCCTGGTGTCCCTGACGGCCCTGATGTGCGGCCGCTTCGGTCGACAGCCCCGACGACGCCGTCCGGTCGAACACCCATTGGACGGGCGAGTCGAGCCCCGCCAGCAGCGGCCAGCGGGTCACCGGCCGGTCGAAGACCAGGTGGACGTCGACGATGGCCGACATCCCCAGCTCGCCGAGGCGAGTCTGGTTGGGCACCGAGCCGGCGGGCAGCAGCTGCCCGGCCACGTCGTGGGGTACGGCCATGATCACCGCGTCGGCGGCGAGGGGGCCAGCGGCGGTGCGGACCGTATACGAGCCGACGGCATCCGGCCCGGGCTCCACCCCCTCGACTGCGGTCCCCAGGCGCACCTGCACGCCGGCCTGCTCCAGCGCCGTGCCGGCCCGTCGTCCGTGCAGGTCACCGAGCGGCACCCGGCTCCAGCCGATGTCCGCAGCCCGGGTATCGGTGAGCAGTCCGGTCTGGAAGACCTTGGCCGCCATGGCCAAGGAGGCATCGGCCGCGGGGAGGTTGACGGTCGGGATGGTGATGAGGTCCCACAACGCGGCGACGGTGGCCGGCGATTGCCCGTGGCGGGCCAGCCAGGCGCCGAAGCTTTCCTCGTCGAGCGCCGGGTCTGTCAGGTCGAGGCGGCGCAGGGCCAACACCGCCCGGCCCAGGCCGAGCCGGGCGGCGACCGTCAGATGGGGGAAGCGCAGGAGGGAGCCGGCGAGGTGCAGCGGGGCGGGGAGATCCGAACGGCGCAGGCGACCGAACCGCGGCGCCCCCCCTGGCTGCGTCGCCGGCGCCACCACCGGGATATCCAGGCGGTCGGGCAGCTCCACGTCGGACGCGGCCCCGATCCGGCCCAGGAAACCGAGGTACTCGTCGCAGCACCGCAGGAAGACATGCTGGCCGTTGTCCACCCAGTGCCCGCCATGTCGAAACGACCAGGTCAGACCGCCCAACCGGTTGCGCCGCTCCAGGAGGGTGACCCGGGCGCCCCGGTCCGCGCACTCCAGGGCCGCGGCCAGTCCGGCCAGCCCGCCGCCGATCACCACGACCTGCGGGTCACCGTCGGACGCCCCGTCCCGATTCACGCCGCACCTCTCGCCAGGGCCCGGACCGCGACGGCGGCCTTCTCCCGGCCGGGCAGCGACATCCGCCCGCGCAGCACGCCGCCCGGGTCGCGCTGTATCCGCGTCAACAACCGCCGGTAGATGCCCGCCATCGCCGCCGTGCACGCCCGCGAGCGCCAATCCAGCATCGGCAACAGCACCAGCCCTTCGTCGTACCACTCCTCGGCGCGGGCGGCCTCGAAGGTGATCAGGCCCAGCATGCCGTCGAGCGGGCCGCTCAGGTCGGGCCCCACGCCGAACCGCTCGCGGTCCTCGGTCGGCAGGTACACCCGGCCCATCTGGTCGCGGTCCTCGATGAGGTCACGGAGGATATTGGTGATCTGGAGCGCCACCCCGAGGGCGTCGGCCAGCGGGGGGCGTCGTCGGGGGCCGTGGTGTCGTACACGCCGAGGCTGAGCCGGCCGATGCTGCCGGCCACCCGCCGGCAGTACCCGACCAGGTCGTCGAAAGTGCGGTACTCCGCGCCGTGGACGTCCATCTCGCAGCCGTCGATGAGTTCGTCGAAGGCCCGGAGCGGGACGGGAAAACGGCGACCCACGTCGGCTACGGCCACCAGGACCGGGTCGTCGCCGGCGTACGGTTCCGGGCCGGCCAGGGCCGCCACCTCCCTGCGGGTGGCATCGAGCGCGGCGAGCTTGTCGGGGCCGGGCGAGTCACCGTCGCCGATGTCGTCGATGCGCCGGGCCAGGGCGTACAGGGCGCACATCGCCCGTCGCTTCGGCGGCGGCAACAGCTTGATCCCGTAGGAAAAGTTCCGAGCCTCCGCGGTCGTGATCTCCTCGCACCGGGCGTAGGCGTCGTCGACGTTCACGCCGCCTCCCCGTTCGCGGCGGCCCGGCGCAGGGCGGTGGCCAGGTGGACGGCGACCCGGGAGGGCGCGGGGCGGGGCGCCCCACGCATGGGGTCGAACCGCTGCGTGGCCACCGCGTCGAGGGCGGCTTGGCCACCGGCCCAGAAACCGGCCACGGCCCACCGGGCCCGGCCTCGGAGGGAGGCGACCAGGGGGGCGCCGGCGTCCAGGTAGCGGCGGGCCCGGGCCACCTCGAAGGCCATCAGGCCGCGCAGCTGGGCGGAGGCCGGCGGGGGCGCGGTCAGCTCGTCCACCCGCACGCCGAAGCGGTCCCGGTCCTCGGCGGGGAGGTAGATCCGCCCGGAGCCGGCGTCCTCGGCCACGTCCTGCCAGTGCTCGGCCAGCTGCAGCCCGGTGCAGATGGCGTCGGACCACGCCACCCGTTCGTCGGTCGCGGCGCCGAGCGCGGCCAGCACCAGGCGGCCGACCGGCTGGGCCGACAGCCGGCAGTACCCTTCCAGCTCGGCGAAGGTGGCGTACTGGTGCACCACCTGGTCCAGCCGATTGGCGGCGATGAGGTCGGTGAGGGCCGCTTCGCCGGTACCGAGGGCCCGCACGGAGGCCGCGGCCCGGGCGACCAGGGGGTGCCCGTCGGCCTGGTCGGGGCGGGCCAGGGCCTGGGCGGTCGCGTGTTGGAGCCAGTCGAGGGCCGCCAGGCGATCGCCGGGGTAGGCGTCGCCCAGTTGGTCGACCAGGCGGGCGAAGCCGTAGAAGGCGAGGAGGTGACCCCGAGTGGCCTTGGGCAGGACCCGGGACGCGACGCGAAAGTTCTCCCCGCGGGCCCGCCCCAGGATCTCGTCCGGGGTCGGCAGACCCGGAGGCATGGGGGGGTAGGGTGGGGCAGGAACGGCTGTGGGGGTTGCGTTGGGGGAGGTGTAAGACGGTGACCGCGTAGTCACCAGATGTACGCGCTGGGACCGGCGCGTGTCAAGGACCCTCCCGTCCGGGCTGGTCAGGCCGGTGGCGTCAGGTTGGCCTCGAGGCCCACGTCCGGCGGCCAGTCGGGGCCGACGGCCCAGGCCAGTACCGTCGCGAAGGCGGCCTCGATGATCGATAGGCCGGCCTGGATCGCCTGGTCGGTGTCGGCTTCGCGCCCGGTGAAGGGCCGGCCGCCGGCTTCGGCGAGGGTGCGCAGCACCCGGCGGGCCAGGTCCGCGCTGGGCTCGTGACCCTTGGCCGCCCGGGCGCCCAACTCGAGCAGCATCGGCAGGACCCCGGCGACCAGGTGGCCGAACACCATGGCGGTCTTCTCCGGGTCGTCGGTGAGCCCGGACGGGCCGCCCAGGGCGGTGACCGCAGACTCGAAGCGAGATTCGGTGTCCTCGAGCAGAGTCTCGATGGCCGCGGTCAGGAGGTCCTCCTTGGACGCGAAGTGCCGGTACACGGTGCCCTTGGCCATCTGGGCCGCCTCGGCGATGTCGCTGACGGTCACCTCGCTGTAGCTGCGGGTCTGGAAGGCCTCGATGGCCGCGGTCACCACCCGGGCCCGGCATTCGGGGGGATCGGCCGCCGCCTGGGCTCGGATTCGCTGCAGGGCGTCGAGATGGCGCTCGTCGTACCCGAAGCGGTTGGCCGCCTCCCGGACCGGCGGGGGGATCAGGCCGGCCCGCCGATAGTGGTGGATGGTGCTGGCTGGCACGCCACTCCGCGCCACCAACTCCGACAAGGAAAAGCGCCGACCGGCATTGGGATCTGTCGCCATGATCTGCCTCAGAAGAGCTTGCGGATCAGCCGCTGCTTGAGCCGGCTGTACGGGGGATAGGTGACCGGCGGGTCGAGCCGGGTCGGCCGCTGGAGCACGGCCTTGCGGTGGGTGAAGGTGTCAAATCCGGTCCGGCCGTGGTACGCGCCCATCCCGCTCTCGCCGACGCCGCCGAACGGCAACCCGGGCACGGCCAGCTGCAGCAGGGTCACGTTGGCGCCGACCCCGCCCGACGACGTCTCGGCGACGACCCGGTCGACGACGGCCTGGTCCTCGGCGAACACGTAGAGGGCCAGCGGCTTGTCGTGGGCGTTGACGGTGGCGATGGCGGCGTCGATCCCCTCCACGGGCAGTACCGGGAGGACGGGGCCGAAGATCTCCTCGCCCATGACCGGTTCGGCCCAGGTGACGCCGCGCAGGACCGTGGGGGCCAGAAAACGGGTGGACCGGTCGCCGCCGCCACCGATCACCACCTGATTCGCCGGGCTCCCGTCCAGGAGCCCGCGCAGGCGATCCCAGTGGCGGTCGTTGACGATGCGGGCGTAGTCCGGGCTCGACTGGGCGTCGTCGCCGTAGAACGCCCGCACGGCTCGCGCCAGGGCCCCGACGAACTCGCCCTCGACCTGCCGGTCGACCAGCACGTAGTCGGGGGCGACGCAGGTCTGGCCGGCGTTGACGAACTTGCCCCACGCCACCCGCTTGGCGGCCACCTCCACGTTCGCGGAACGGTCGACGAGGACGGGGCTCTTACCGCCCAACTCCAGGGTGACCGGCGTCAGGTGCCGGGCGGCCGCCTCCATGACGACGCGGCCCACCCGGCCGTTGCCGGTGTAGAAGATGTGGTCCCAGCGCTCGGCCAGCAGGGCCGTCACGACCGGCGCGTCCCCCTCGACGATGGCCACCGCCCGGGGGTCGAGGTACTCGGGCACCCACCGGGCCAGGGCGGCCGAGGTGGCGGGGGACACCTCGGACGGCTTGCCCACCACGGTGTTGCCGGCCGCCAAGGCGTAGGCCATCGGCAGCAGCAACAAGTGGATCGGGTAATTCCACGGGGCGATCACCAGCACGACGCCCAGCGGCTCGGGGACGATGCTGGCCCGGGCCGGGCGCAGGATCGCCCGTACGCCGACCCGCTGGGGCCGGGTCCACTGATCCAGGTGGCGCAGCATGTCGTCGATCTCGTTGACGACGTGGCGGAGCTCCGTCATCCAGCCCTCGATGGCCGGCTTGCCCAGATCGCGGGCCAAGGCGTCGAGCAGCTCCTGCTCCCGGTCGACGAGCAGCCGTTGCATGGCCACCAACTGCCGGCGCCGCCACGCCAGCGGTCTGGTCACGCCCCCGTCGTACCCGTCTCGCAACCGGGCCACCAAGGCACCCGGGTCCGGAGCCGCGGCGGCGCCGACCTGGGGTGGCGTGGCCCGATCCATGAGGGTCATGGCTTCCAGTGTGCCCGGTTTTGCCTTAGTCGACCACGTGGGTCGCGGGCACCGTTCCCATGCGTCCCTTCTGGAAGTCCTCGAAGGCCTGAGCCAACTCGGCCCGGGTGTTCATGACGAACGGGCCGTAGTGGGCGACCGGCTCGCCGATGGGACGGCCACCGAGCAGCAGCACGTCCAGGCTGGGTGCCCGGGACTCCTGCCGGCTGTCCGCCTCGACCACGACCGTGTCGCCGGCGCCGAGGACAGCCAGCTGGCCGTTCCGGATGGGGCGGCGTTCCGGCCCGACCTGACCCTGTCCGGCGAGGACGTAGACCAGGGCGTTGGCAGCCGGGTCCCAGGGGACCTCCAAGCGGGCGCCTGGGGCCACCGTGGCGTGCAGCATGGTGATCGGGGTGTAGGTGTCGCCCGGCCCGGCCTGATCGCCGACGTGGCCGGCTATGACCCGCACCAGGGCGCCGCCATCCGGCGACGCCAACAGGGTGACCCGTTGGCGGCCGATGTCCTGATAGCGGGGCGCGACCCACTTGTCCGCCGCGGGCAGGTTGACCCACAGCTGGATTCCGTGGAACAGCCCGCCGCTGGCGACCAGCGCCTCCGGTGGCCGCTCGATGTGCAAGATCCCGGAGCCCGCGGTCATCCACTGGGTGTCGCCGTTGGTGATGACGCCGCCGCCGCCGGTGGAGTCCTGGTGCTCGAAGACGCCGTCGATCATGTAGGTGACCGTTTCGAACCCCCGGTGCGGATGCCAGGGGGTTCCTTTCGGCTCACCCGGGGCGTACTCCACTTCGCCCATCTGGTCCATGTGGACGAAGGGATCCAGGCGGTTGAGGGGGACGCCGGCGAACGCCCGGCGCACCGGGAAGCCCTCGCCTTCGAAGCCCGACGGGGCGTCGGTGATGACCTCGACCAGGCGGGGCCGGGTCGGGGTGGACGGCACCACGATCTTGGGGAGCGACAGCACGTCATCGACGGTTACAGCAGGCATGGGAGCATCTCCTTGGTTCGCATCCGGCTCGCTACATCTGTGCCCAACAAGTTGCGGACGCAAGTATTCCGGCGACCCTACCATGACCGGGGTGAGCGACGACCCCCTGTACTTCCGCCAACTGCTGTCCGGCCGGGACTTCGCCGTCGGCGACCAATTGGCCACCCAGATGGTCAATTTCTCCTATCTGATCGGTGATCGCTCGAGCCGGGAAGTTCTGCTCGTCGACCCGGCGTACGGGGTCTCGGAGCTCCTCGACGTGGCCGCCAACGACGGGATGACCGTCACCGGCGTCCTGGTCACCCATCACCATGCGGACCACGTCGGCGGGTCCATGATGGGCTACCGCATCGAGGGGTTGGCGGAGCTGATGAGCCGGCAGTCGGTCCCGGTGCACGTCCACCGGCAGGAGGCAGCCCTCGTCACCAAGGTGACCGGGCTCGCCCCGGCTGACGTGGTGGCCCACGACAGCGGCGACCGGGTGGGCGTCGGCGCCGTCGCGGTCGAATTGCTCCACACGCCCGGCCACACCCCAGGAAGTCAGTGCTTTCTGGTGGACGGCATGCTCGTCGCGGGTGACACCCTCTTCCTGGAGGGGTGCGGCCGCACGGATCTGCCAGGCAGCGATCCGGCCGCCATGTACGACAGCCTGCAGCGCCTGGCCGGTCTTCCCGACAGCACCGTCGTGTACCCCGGCCATCGCTACTCGGTGCCGTCGACCGCCACCCTGGCGGCGGTCAAGGACATCAACATGGTCTTCAAGCCTCGGACCAAGGAGGCTTGGCTGTCGATGTTCGGCGGGTAGTGGGTTTTCGCGGGTAGTGGGTCGGGCGGGTCCCGGCTGCGCTCAAGCGGTCCCGCTGGTGGCCGTCCACTCGGCCAAGCCGAGGTCGTGCAACCGGCTGCGCATCCCGGCTTCGTCGCGTTCGAACACCCGGCCGAGGGCCAGGACGTCCTCCCGGCGGATGGTGATGACCCGCCCGTTGAAGTCCCCGCGCTGGATCTGGATCATGCTGACGTATCGGCGCAGTACTTCCTTCTCCGGCGCGTCCAGCGCCGCCAACCGCAGTAGATCGATGGTCACCGGCTCGTCCTCGCGAGCCCGATGCTGCCCGTTGGAGGAGAGCCGGGAGTCGAGTTCGGGCCCACCGGACGGCGGCCGGGGCAGCAGCTGGTCCACCGGCACCCCGTACAACTGCGCCAGCCGCTGCAGCCGCAGGACCGAGATGATCCGCTCGCCGCGTTCGTAGGCCCCGAGCACGGACGCCTTGAACTCGCGGCCGGATGCCTCCTCGACCGCGAGGAGCGAAAGGCTCTGTTGGCGGCGGAGGTTTCTCAGCCGGTCACCTACTGCCCGGGCATAGGACAGCGGCATGTCGTCGGACACCTAGCACCTCCTGGCACGCAATGGTAGCGACGGGCGGCGGTCATGACCCGAAAGATTGGCCTTCTGGGCAACATCAGCCCGGCCCCTCGGCGGCCGGGGCCGACTCGAGGACGAGTAAACAGTGCCCCACGACCGGCAGCACCCCGCCGGCCGGTCGCCGGGCGGGAGGCGCATTTCCCGCGTCGCCGCTGTCCGCGGTGGCGAGTACGACGTCCCACGACGGGGCCCAGCGCGCTTCGGGCAGGGTGAAGTCGATCTCGTCCTCCCATCCGTTGAAGATCAGGTAAAAAGAATTGTCCACCAGGGGACGGCCGTGGACATCCGGGTCGGGGATGGCGCTGCCGTTGAGGTAGACCGCGAGCGATTTGGCGTAGCCGACCGCCCAGTCGGCGTCCGTCATCTCCGCCCCGTCGGGCCGAAACCAGGCGATGTCAGGAAGTTGATCGGCCGAGCCCGAGCGGCGCAGGGGGCGGCCCTGGAAGAAGCGCCTCCGGCGGAACACCGGGTGCTCCCGGCGCAAGGTGATGAGGCGCTGAGTCCAGGCGAGTAGGTCCCGGTCGACCGCGCCCCAGTCGTACCAGGACAGGGGTGAGTCCTGGCAATAGGCGTTGTTGTTGCCGTGCTGGGTTCGCCCCATCTCGTCGCCGCCGAGCAGCATCGGCACCCCCTGGCTGAGGAAGAGGGTGGCCAGGAAGTTGCGGACCTGCTGCCGCCGCAGGGCCAGGACGTCCGGGTCATCGGTGGGCCCCTCGACCCCGCAGTTCCACGACCGGTTGTCATCCGTGCCGTCCCGCCCGTCCTCGCCGTTCGCCTCGTTGTGCTTGTCGTTGTAGGACACCAGGTCGGCCAGGGTGAATCCGTCATGGCAGGTGACGAAGTTGATGCTGGCAAAAGGGCGCCGCCCCGTCGCCTCGTACAGGTCGGAGCTACCGGTCAGGCGCTCGGCCAGATCACCGATGGGGGCGCCGCTCTGGCGCCAGTAGTCGCGGACGGTGTCGCGGTACTTGCCGTTCCACTCCGACCACAGCGGCGGGAAATTGCCGACCTGGTACCCGCCGTCACCGACGTCCCACGGCTCGGCGATGAGCTTGACCTGGCTGATCACCGGGTCCTGCTGGATGATGTCGAAGAAGGCCGAGAGCCGATCGACCTCATGGAACTGCCGGGCCAGGCTGGCGGCCAGGTCGAAGCGGAAACCGTCGACGTGCATCTCGAGCACCCAGTACCGCAGCGAGTCCATCATCAGCTGGAGCACGTGGGGATTGCGCACATTGAGGGAATTGCCGGTTCCGGTCGAGTCGTTGTAGAAGCGCGGTTGCCCGTCGACGAGGCGGTAGTAGCTGGGGTTGTCGATGCCCCGGTACGCCAGCGTCGGGCCCAGATGGTTGCCTTCGGCGGTGTGGTTGTAGACGACGTCGAGGATGACCTCGATGTGGGCCGCATGCAGGGCCCGGACCATGGCCTTGAACTCGTTGACCACCCGGTGCCCCCCGCGCGACGAATAGGCACTGTGGGGAGCCAGATAGGCGATGGAGTTGTAGCCCCAGTAGTTGCGCAGACCCAGCTTCACCAGCCGGTCGTCGTGCACGAAATGGTGGACGGGCATGAGCTCGACCGCAGTGACGCCGAGTTTGGTGAAGTGCTCGATCATGGCCGGATGGGCGACCGCGGCATAGGTGCCCCGCTGGTGCGCCGGGATGTCCGGGTGGGTCCAGGTCAGCCCCTTGACATGGGTCTCGTAGATGATGGTGTCGGCCCATCGGGTTCTGGGCGGCCGGTCGGCGCCCCAGTCGAACGCCGGATCGACCACGATGGCCTTCGGCATCGAACTGGCCGAATCGGTCGTGTCCATCTTGAGATCGTCCGCTTTGAGCACGTAGGCGTACGGCGCCTGCCCCCACTGCACCTCGCCCTCCACCGCTTTGGCGTACGGGTCGAGCAGGAGTTTGGACGGGTTGCAGCGCAACCCTGACTCCGGGTCGTAGGGGCCATGGACCCGGTAGCCATAGCGGCATCCCGGCTCCACCTCCTCGAGGTGGCCGTGCCAGCAGTAGGCGTCGACCTCAGGGAGCAGGTAACGGCTCTCCCGCCCGTCGTCCCCGAACAGACACAACTCCACTGCCTCTGCGGCCTGCGAGAAGACCGCGAAGTTGGTGCCCAGTCCGTCGAAGGTGGCGCCCAGCGGAAAGGGGTCGCCGGGGGAGACACTGTGATTCATGGGCGAAAAACCTAGCGGGAGTACCGGTTTAGCCCCACCAGAACGCGGCGGCGATGATGCAGTAGAGGGCCACGAGCGCCACACCCTCGATCCAGGTGTACTCACCGTCGTAGACGATCACGGTGACCACCAGGGCCGACGCGGCCAAGGCCGCGACCAGGAGCGGCGGGAAGACCAGGGTCAGCTGAGTCGGGCCGACCACCCGGCTGAGCAGCACCAGGACGGGTGTCAACAGCAGGGCCACCTGGAGCGGGCTGTTGAGAGTGGTGCTGATGGCGTACTCCGGTTTGGCCTTGAGGGCGAACCGGATTCCCACCACGTGCTCCACCGCATTGGAGGCGATCGCCACCACCACCAGCCCGGTAAAGGTCTGCGACAGCCCGAGGCTGTGAATGGCCGGTTCGAGCGGACCGACGAACCAGTCCGACGCCAGGGCGGCGCCGAGGCTGGCGACCGCCAGGAGCCCGATGGACAGGGGGAGGGGCCACGGCGTGGTATCCGTCTCCCCGGATTCGTCGGCGGCGCCGGTGCCGTCGGTGTCGCCGGCCGGGAGGCTGACCCGCCGCCGCAGGTAGAACGGGACGGTCGCGGCGTACACCACCAGCAGAGCGATGGCGCAGGCGTCTGACAGCGCCGAGATATGGGCGGCGGCCGGGGTGCCCAGCCGCTGGGCCAGCGTCGGCACCAGGAGGGCGGCCACCACCAACAGCAGGAGGGAGGCGTTGAGCCGGGGCTCCTCGGGGTCGAAGCGCTGGGTGCCGTGGCGCAAGCCGCCGGCCACGAAGGCGCAGCCCAGGACCAACACCGCATTACCGAGGATGGAGCCGATGAGGGCGGCCTGCACCACGCCGGTGAGGCCCTTGCTGAGCGCGAAGAGCGCCACGAACAACTCTGGGAGGTTGCCGAGCGTCGACTGCAGCAGTCCGGTTGCACCCGGTCCCAGCCGCTCGCCGACCTGTTCGATCGACTGACCGACGAGGGCGGCCAAGGCGGCGAGGGCCATTCCCGCCACCACGAACCGGACGACGGCGCCGGCGCCGGCTGCAGTGACGGCGCCCGCGGCCAGCGTGAGGACGACAGCCACACCCAGGGTGGCCCGCTGGGTCGTGTCGAGGCGGCGCAGGTCAACGGCGGCGGGCATGGGCGCCCGCCGACGGTAGCCGCCGGGGCCGGCGCCGGTCGCTCCGGAGTAGCATGGCTCGCTGGCACTGCCGGGCGGCGTGGCCGAGTGGTTTAGGCAAGGGCCTGCAAAGCCCTGTACAGCGGTTCGATTCCGCTCGCCGCCTCGAAGGCGTTTGGGCAGGTCAGCGGGACTTTTTGCGGCGACGGGCCCGAGCGGAGGGCGACGCCGATCCCGCGAGAATCCCGCGGGCGGTCGAATCCGGGGCCTCTTCTGAGGTGCTCGGGAGGGCGAGAAGGCGGCGCGTCGCGGGCTTCGTCGCATCGAGCCGGCCCTCCAGAAAGGTGGCGACCTCACGATCACGCTCGGCCGTCGCGTGCTGGTAGATGAGCGCGGCCCGCGGCGACGAGTGACCGATCCGGGCCATCAGCTCCTTGGTCGTGATCCCTGGCATCTGAGCCATGAGGGTGGCGGCGTGGTGGCGGAGGTCATGCGGATGCATCGTCGGATCAACGCCGACCGCGGTTTTCGCCTTCTGCCATGCCGTCGAAACACTCGCCCGGCGGGCCGGTCCGCCGCGGGGATCGGTAACCAACTCGCCTGTAACCGCGCACCCGAAGACTTCGACGTGAGCGGCGATGGCGTCCGTGGCTTGGCGGGGCAGCACGACCATGCGCCGCCCGGCGTCGGATTTGGGGTCCTTCACGACGCGCCCGAGCCCCGGCACCTCCTGCGCTGTCTGGCGGATGTGGACAGCCGACCGGAGCGTGTCCACATCGGAGAGACGAAGACCGAGAACCTCGCCCATGCGCAGCCCGCCCAACCCCGCAAGCACGAGCACCAGCCGGTACCGGGCGGGCACGGCGTCGATGAGGGCGAGCACCTCTGCCGTCGTGGGCATCGGCCGCTCGGCCGCGCTCTCGCTGCCGGCGCCCTTGATGCGACAAGGATTCCGGCCGATCCGCTCATCGCTCACCGCGGTGTTGAGGATGGCGCTCAGCACCCGATAGCTCTTGGCGGCCTGGTCGCCGCCGGCTTCGGCGGTCACGTTGCCGTGCCAAGTCCGCACCCGCTCAGGCGTGATGGCTCGCAGCGGCAGGGCGCCGAGGGTCGGCAGGATGTTCCGGTCGAGCAGCCGCTCGTACCCGTAACGGGTCGAGGGGGAGAGCGGGCGGCCTTTCACCACTCGGCTCGCCAGCCAATCAGCGGCGTAGGCGGCGAGCGTCACCTTGCCCGTGCTCGGGTCGGTCACCAGGCCTATCAGCTCGTCGCCTTCCACCTTCGCCTTGAAGGAATCGGCATCCTTACGACGGGCGAAGCTCTTGGACCGCTCCCGGCCGGCGGCTCGCCAGCGGACTTCATACCGCGATTCGCCGCCCTTCGTCCGGCGACGCTCGAGGTGTGCCATCGTCAATCCTCCTGGTTTCGCAGGTGGGAGTCGCGGCACCGGTCTGGTGATCGCTCTCCTTCTCCCGAACGGGATCGAGTCTACGAAGCCGATGGGACAGCCGGCCCTTCGTCGCCATCGTCCTCGTGATCGCCGAGGAGACAGTCGACGTACTCGTAGATCGCCTTGAGTGGGATGCGTCGGCTGGCGCCGCGCTTGACCGACCTGAGCTCGCCCGCGTCGATCAGCTCGTAGACCGTGGACCGGCCGATACCGAGGAGCTCGGCGGCTTGCTTGACAGTGAGGAGCAGGGGCATGACCGGGAACACCGCGCCCGGCTGCTGAGGATGACCGTCGCCGTGTTGCTCTGAGTGCGGGTGGGGAAGCATGAGGTGGACCTCCTGAGACGCGCTACCTATGAACTGGCGGGATCGCTGGTCTATGGGTGATGGCGCGCCGGTATCTCCCGCGAGGACGCTGAGCGCGAAGCGAAGGGACTTCAAGGTCTGGCGGTATCCGAGGCCGTGTTGGATTCCAGCGCCGGCGACACGCTGGTCGAGGATGGCGACCCTGTACACGAGCGCGCCGGTTGTCGCGTCGAGTCTTCGAGAGCGCACCGCTTCGAGGACGGCGAGTGCGAACGAGTCGTCGACACTGTCCGGATCGTTGAGACGCATGGCGGTCGTCACGGCGGCATCGGTGAATGACACCGATGTGCTCGGGGTCCGCCGATGCCGGTCATGGATTGTTCGAAGGCGCCGTTCGACGCGTCTGACTATGAGACGGGCGGGACGCGGATGGCCTTGACCTGAGAGGGTTGTGATGGTCTCCCAGGCGGAACTGATGGTGTCGGCGTCGAGGTCGGCACGGTTCGCCCACGCGCCGTCGCTTCGTGCGGCAGCCCAGCGGCGGTTGGCAGCCGCTCTCAGGCCCGGGATGACCGCGACGAGAGTCGCGGTACGCGGCGAGGGCGTCGTCCCGTGCGGCAATAAGAAGGTCGGCGAGCAGGGCGCAGGAGCGGGTCGGGTCACCGGGGTGTCCGATGGTGGCGACGATGTCCGCGGGGGAGGCGAAGCCGGCCAGGCGGGGCCCATCGGCCACCCATTGGTGGCCGGCCTGGACGGCCGCAGGGCGGGAGGCGATCTGTTCCCAGTCTCGCCGCAAGAGCGCCCAGGCGTTCATACCGGGATCAACCATGTGCGTCCCCCCAACCGTCGTGCGACGTTCCTCCGGGGACCTGGTCGCGAGAAATTCTCCGCGGGGCGTTCTCCGCAGGGTTCCGGCTGGCGGTCTCGCAACCGGCTGCGGGTTTCTCTGTTGGCCGTTCGCTGCGATCAGGCGGTGGGTGGGAACGTGCCGGTGTTTGGGGGAGGTCCGATGGCGCGGTCAGGGTGGGGGCGAGGGGCCGATCGGGTGGCGGGCTCATGACATCCGATTGTCCCGACGGTCCTTGCTGGAGTCCTTGTCGAGTCCTTGCCAAGGTCCTTGCTGCACGTTGGCCGGCGGCCCGCTGACCTGCCTGAACGCGGCCCGCAAGAAGGACGAAATATTTCGTCTCGTTCCTCATCGTTCGCCCGGCCGGGTACTGACGCTGCGGCTGCATGAGGAGATTCTCCGCATGAGCGTCCCCAGGACCGTCCCCAGCAGCGTCCCCACTGGCGATCCGGTCGCCACATGTCGCCTGGGGACGTCCCCAGAAATGTCCCCAGCGAACGGCTGTGGTCATTGGTGGTGGCCTTTCGTGGTCAGCTGTGATTGCGAGCGGGTCGTGAAGCTCGAGGGGCGGCGAGTCCGCCCGCAGCTCTTCCGACGAGCTCGGCGGAACGGGGCTTGTCACGTATAGCCCGGGCTTGGAACCACCCCACGGATGGAGTCTGGGGTTTGGGTTGTCCGTGGTTGTCCGCCACTGCGATTTCTTGACGAAACCGGTGGGCGCGGAGGCCGTTTACCTGGTGATGCGGATCGTCGAGCGCGCCGGTCGGGCGGGGGGCTGAGGGGTCGTGTTGCGCCTGGCGAAGTTGACTGACGCCGAGTACGTGCTCACCCAGGTGGCCGCCGGCCTGGAGGACTACTACCTGGGCTCGGGGGAGGCCCCGGGAGTGTGGGCCGGGGGTTTGGCCGGACAGCTGGGGTTGGAGGGGGTGGTGGGCGCGGAGATTTGCGGGCGCTGATCGACCGAACCCACCCGGCCACCGGGCTGGCCTTGGGCGGGCTGAAACGGCCGACGGTGCGGGCCATCGACGCCACGTTCTCGGCCCCGAAGAGCGTGTCGCTGCTGTGGGCGTTCGCTGGGTCGGAGGCGGCCAGCGGCGGTGTCGATCGCCCACGTGGAGGCGGTGACGCGGCGTTGGAGTTCGTGGAGACCAAGGCGGCAGTGACCCGCCGCCAGATCGCCGGCACCCGGGTGCGGGCCGGGACGTCGGGGTGGGCGGCGGCCACGTTCGTGCCACAGGACCAGCCGGGCCGGCGACCCCCAGTTACACACCCACTGGTGATCGCCAACCTGGTCCACCGCGACGACGGGGCCTGGGTGGCCATCGATGCCACGGTGTTGTACCGGTGGGCGAAGGCGGCCGGGTCGATCTATCAGGAGGAACTGCGCCGCCGGCTGTCGGACCGGTTGGGGGTCGGCTGGGGTCCGGACCGCAACGGCTGCCGGGAGATGACCGGTATCACCGAAACCCAGCTGCGGGCCTTCTCCAAGCGGACGGTCCAGATCGAAGCCCACCTGACCGCCCACGGCGGCCTGCCCGCCGACCCGAAACAGCGGATGCGGGCCGACGAGGCAGCCAGTGTGGCCACCCGCCCCCGTAAAGACCCCTCGTTGACGCCGGTGGTGTTGCGCTCGCGGTGGGATCGCGAGGCCGAACGAGTCGGTCTGCCGTTCGGCGGGACCCTCCTTCGTCGGGTGCAAGCACCGACACGCCGGCAGCGGATCGATCATCGGCAGGTTCGGGCCCTGTTTGACTGCCTCGTCGACCCCGAGGTCGGTTTGTGCGCGCATGACTCGCGGTTCGGCGAAGCCCAAGTGTTGGAGGCGATCGCGGCGTGGGGGGCGGGCCGGCTGGCCGCCGCGGACATCGAAGGGGTGTCAGGAGGTCTGTGTAAGAGGGATCCACCAACCGAGTTGAGGGGCCTGTGAGCCTCTGGGAAGGAGGTTTCCAGTGACGATGACAGACGTGACAGTATCGGCCCCGGTGGCCGCTAAAGGTGATGGTTCGGGCCCGGGTCGGGAGGCGTTGCCGCCGGAGTTGATCGACGAGCTGATGGCCAAGGTCAAGACCGACGGCATCCAGCTGCTCGGCGACGGCGGGTTGATCGCCGAGTTCTCCAAGCGCATCTTGGAGCGCGCCCTTGACGAGGAGTTGACCGACGAACTGGGTTACGAGCGTGGCGACCCGGGTGGGCGGGGCAGCGGCAACTCCCGGAACGGGACCACTCCCAAGACGGTTCTGACCGAGATCGGGGCGGTCGATTTGGACGTCCCCCGGGACCGCAACGGGGTCTTCGAGCCCAAGATCGTCCCCAAGGGCGTGACCCGGTTGAAGGGGTTCAACGAGAACGTGATCGCCCTGTACGCGGGCGGGATGTCGACCCGGGATATCAAGAAGACTCTCAAGCGGTTCTACGGGGTGGACGTGTCGCCGGACCTGATCAGTCGGGTGACCGACGGGGTGCTCGAGGACCTGGCCGCTTGGCAGGCCCGGCCGCTGGACTCGGTCTACCCCATTGTCTACATCGACGGTCTGGTGGTGAAGGTGAGAACCAACGGGGTGGTGATCAACCGGTGTGCCTACCTGGCCGTGGGCGTCGATGTCGATGGCCGCAAGCACGTGTTGGGGGTGTGGCTGGGCGACGGCGGCGAGGGCGCCAAGTTCTGGCTGTCGGTGCTCACCGAACTCAAGAACCGGGGCGTGGCCGATGTGATCTTCTGCTGCTGCGACGGCCTCAAAGGCCTGCCCGACGCCATCGAGGCCACC
>CAVPBX010000018.1:0-504591 GCA_963702305.1 uncultured Acidimicrobiaceae bacterium
AGCCAGCGGATCTCCGCGGCCGTGTATGGGCGGGCCACCTGCCGGCGAGCCACATTCGCCGGGCGGGGCTCCCACGGCGCCCTGACAGTCAGCTTCGGACCAACCCGTCGCAGCACCGCCCGATACGTCGCCCGAGAGCGGTCATCAGCCAGGCCCACGGCGACGAACCGCTCCACCATGTCGGGGTCCAGCACCACCTCCCCATCCAACGGCAGGCCCTCGGCCACCGCCCACGCCGCCAGGCGGGCCAGCACCCGTACGACCCGACGAGCGCCTGGTCCGTCATCAACGTCCAGCCGCTCCATGCAACCGGCTACGAAGGGCAACGCCTCAGTCCAGCAAGCGGCTGTCATCGCCTGCGGCCGGTAGCCGGCCAGCCGAGCCTCCCAGCTACCGTCATCCACCGGTGGCAGCGCGCCCGTAGTCTTGTCCACGTCGAGACCTCCAATACAGGTCTTGGCCAGGCCCCGGGGTGTTGGTAGCACCGCCGGGGCCACTTATTTTCTACAGTCACACCATATCATGGTGGTGTGACAATCAACCTGACTGTAGAATCTTTTTCTTGATGCCTCTCGTTCGGACCGAGGACCTCATCGACGCCCAAGAGGTCGCTCGCATCATCGGCCTGGCTCAGCGCAATAGCGTCTACCTCTATCTGCACAAGTACGCCGACATGCCCCGTCCCGTCGTCGACCTCGGCGGTACTCGTCCACGACTATGGCTACGTCCAGAGATCGAGGCCTGGGCCCAGCATCGTCAGCCAGTACGTCGAGGACGACCGCGAAAGTCCAGCCCTCCCCCTGACACGACGCCAGCAGCTTCGCCTGACGACAAAGCCCCCCCCTCCGGGGGGGCTGCGTCAGCGGGGGGGTCGTAAGGCACGCGTGGCCCAAACACTGCCGCCGAGAAGCTCGAACAACTGACCCAGCTTTGCTTTACCGCGCCTATATCTAACTGGGGGCATGCCTTTTTGGGTCCCTGATAGCCAGCCGTGGCTGCTCGCGGCCGGTATGATCCGGCGAACGTAAGACCTGAGGGGCGGAGGAGTCTGTGAAGTCGACGTGGCCTATAAGGCTGGTCGTGGCGGCGGCCGTCTTGGCGCTGCTGCCAGGGTCTGTTTCGGTTGCAAGGGCAAGCTCGTCGGTCGTGGGGTCGGCCGCGGCGGTATCTTCGGGCCCGGGTTACTGGCTGACCGCTGCGGATGGGGGTGTGTTCGGTTTCGGTGTGCCGTTCTACGGCTCCGCAGGGTCTGTGCGGCTGACCCAGCCGGTCGTCGGAATGGCAGCCACCCGCGCTGGGCGGGGCTACTTCCTGGTGGGCGCCGACGGGGGGATTTTCGCCTTCGGCGACGCCCACTTCGCTGGCTCGACAGGGGGCCTGCGCCTCAACCGGCCGATCGTGGGGATGGCCGTGGATCCGGCTACCGGGGGCTATTGGCTCGTGGCGAGCGACGGTGGGGTCTTCTCGTTCAAAGCCCCCTACTTCGGTTCCGCCGGCGGGCAGCGGTTGGCGCAGCCCATCGTCGGCATGGCGACCACCAGAGACGGCAAGGGCTATTGGCTGGTTGGTCGGGATGGCGGCGTCTTCTCCTACGGCGACACGGCGTTCCGCGGCTCGACAGGTGGTATCCGTCTGGCCCAGCCGATCGTCGGTATGGCCACCGACCCGACTACCGGCGGGTACTGGCTGGTGGCGTCAGACGGTGGAATCTTCTCGTTTGACGCCCCGTTCTACGGCTCGGCCGGAGGGATTGCCTTAGACCAGCCGGTCGTCGGCATGCAATCGACCCCCGATGACCGTGGATATTGGCTGGTCGCTCGGGACGGCGGGATCTTCTCTTACGGCGACGCCGCCTTCCACGGCTCGACTGGCAGTATCCGTCTGGCCCAGCCGATCATAGGGATGGCGACCGTCCCTGCTCTGACCGTTAACACAACTGAGCTTCCTCTCGGCGTCCACGGCCAGCCGTATCGAGCTGCACTGCACGCGGCTGGCGGTGCGGCGCCGTTCATTTGGACGTTGACCGGCTCATTACCCCCCGGCCTTTCGTTGTCCGCCTCCGGGGTCGTCAACGGCGTTCCGACTGCTGCTATAACCAGCAATTTCGTCGTGGCGGTGACAGACGCCGCCCTGCACACCGCGATGGCGACGCTCTCCTTGAGGATCGATTTGAGTTGGGGAAGCCAGATACCGATCGTCACCCGTCGGGCAGACTTGCAGTCCGTCTCCTGTCCAACCTCCTCGTTTTGCGCCGCGGTCGATGCTGCCGGTTATGTGACCACTTACGACGGGAAAAGCTGGGGGAACCCGGCCATCGTCGGTTCCAACGTGAACCTCGGATCGGTTTCGTGTGCCTCCAACACCTTTTGCGTAGCCACCAATGATCGGGCGCAAGGCGGTGTCTTGACCTTCGATGGCAGCAAGTGGAGCGGGCCCGCCTTGATCGACTCCGTCTACCTCATCACCCTCGTGTCGTGCCCATCGTCGACCTTCTGCGCCGCCGTCGATGGTGGGGGAAACGCCATGCTCTATGACGGCACTCATTGGAGCGCACCGGCGTGGGTGGGAACGCAATCTCCCACATCGCTGTCGTGTGCTTCGAGGACGTTCTGCGTGCTGCTCAATACGTACGGTCAAGCCCAGGTGTTCAACGGCTCCAAATGGTTGCCGCCGACAACGTTGGCCTCTGGGGCCACTCCGCTTTCAGCTTCGTGCCCATCAGCGACGTTCTGTGTAGCAGTCGACAGTAAGGGACGAGCGATCACCTACGACGGAACGAACTGGAGCGCCCCTGCTTCGATCGACACTGGCGGCGTGCTGAAGTGGGTTTCCTGCCCCACCAGTTCCTTCTGCGTCACCATGGACACCAATGGGGCCACCTTTGCGTTCGACGGGAAAAGCTGGACTCCCGCAGCGGGCACTGGCCAACCGCCCTCGGCTTTGTCCTGCGCTGACACCTCGTTCTGCGTGGCGGTCGCCCGACCCGGGGTCGAGTTCACGTCGACCGGCACTGGTTGGAGCGGCCCTTCGATCATCGACCCTCAGAACGCGCTGTGGGCCATATCCTGCGCGTCGACCGCCGTCTGCTCGATCGTGACCGGCGACGGCGGGGTTATCAGCTTGCACGGGACCGCCTGGACTACGGTCACCCCCGTCGACTCCGGACACTTTCTCGAGGCCATCTCGTGTCCATCTACGACGTTTTGCGCCGCTGTAGATGTCGATGGCGATGCTCTGACCTACAACGGATCGCAGTGGAACGCCCCGACCAAGGTAGACTCCTATGGACCCTTGTTCTCGTTGTCGTGTTCGTCAGCGACATTCTGTGCGGCTGGTGACAGGACGGGTCACGTGGTGACCTTCGACGGAGCCAGGTCGATCCCGCCTCGCAGCCTCGACGCCGGCCAGGCGATCAACTCGCTGTCGTGTCTTTCAGCTTCGTTCTGCGTGGCCGTCGACTCCGCCGGTCGGGCCACGATGATGACATCTGCCGGCTGGACCGCGCCGTTGGCCATAACCCCTGGAGATCTCGTCTCGTTGTCCTGCCCCACCCGCCAGTTTTGCATGGCCGCCGATCGATACGACCGCCTGGTGTTTTTCAACGGCATCCGGTGGAGCGCCCCGCTCACCGTCAACTCGTTCAACCAACTCGTGAGCGTGTCCTGCGGCTCACCGAGCTACTGCTCCATCATCGACGAGATCGGCGAGGCCTACAGCTACTCAGGTGGCGTGTTGAACCCGCCCGTGAAGATCGAGCCGGTCAGCGAGCTGATGCTCTCCGTCTCCTGTCCTACCATCAACTTCTGCGCCACGATCGACAACTACGGCAACGCCTTCATCGGCAATTGAACCCCAGACGGCTGCCGACATGCGCCGAGCCTGCAGCCGGCAGCCGCATGGCCATAATCATCATTACAGAAGGCAGCGATTGCCCGCCCCCGCTCTGTCGTCGGTGCGCTAGGCGGCGACCGGCTGCGAATCCTGCAGATCGTCGGCGTGGGGTCCCGGCCGATGTGGCCAGCCAGGCGCGGCTGGAGAGCACCGTGGCCATGACGGCTACCGTTCGTATGCCTGGCATTGGGGCCGGCCGCACTGCGATTAGTCTGGTTCTGATCGGCGGAGCCGCCTCTTCACAATCGGGAGCGTCCTCATGGCCTGGCCCTACATCCGCCGGCGGACGACGCAACTCGTGGTGTCCTCATCGCAGGCGCGGCCGGCATGCTCGTCCTCGGCGTGGTACCCGGCTGGTAGTGGCGGCCATCGCTTTCGCCCCGGACTTCGATTTTCTCGACATCATCGATTTCGGTGACGGGAACATGACGAGGGTTTTCGCAAGTCGTTCAGGCGCGTCGGGGGTTCCATGAAGCCTGCGGGGCCCGACGGGCGGTGGATCCATCCCCAGCTGCTCCGGCCTCTCCGGGTACGAGTCTCAATGGCCGAGGTCAGCCCCGACCGGCGCCCCAATTAGCGGCCGGCTGCAAGCGACGGTGGAGCGCGGTCTGTATCGTCATAAGCCCGGGCCGCGAGGAGGCTGCCATCAAATCTCTTGTCGCCCACACGGTGTACTCCCTCGATTTGCATCGGGCCCTTCGAGACGGCAATGGCGCCGCCCGCGGGATGGCGTGGTCGCCCTACAGCGTGTGGTGCTCCCTCGGCATGGCTGCTATCGGCGCTCGCGGTCGTACCGCGGACGAGATGGCCGCCGTCCTCACCCCCGGCCACGCCGCTGATGAACTGACGTCGATGCTCGAGAGCACCCCCGACCTGACCTATACGGAGGGAACCGCCACCCTGGCGATGGCCAACACGGCCTGGCTCCAAGCCAGCTTCGAAATCGAACACGGCTACCTCGCCACCATGAAACAGTGGACCGCCGGCGACATCCGGTCGATCGACTTCGAAGCACACCCAGAATCAGCCCGCCACCAGATCAACAGCAACGTGAGGGAATCAACCCACGGACTGATCACCGATCTCATCGCTGACGGCGCCATCGACGAAGACACCCGCCTGGTACTCGTCAACGCCCTCTACCTCCACGCCCAGTGGGCCGAGACATTCTTCCCCAAGGCCACCGACGCGGCGATCTTCCAATCCCCTGACGGTCCCCGATCTGTCGCGATGATGCACGGCGCGTTCAAAGCCTCCTACGCGACTCAGGCGGGTTGGCAAGCGGTGGGGCTGCGTACCCGAAGCAGCCACGCGTCCGTCACTATCCTCCTCCCCGACGGTGAGCTCGGACAGGCCGAAGACGAGCTCACCCCACAGTTGCTGTTGGAACTACACGACCAGCTGACGCCAGCCAATGTGACGCTCGCCCTCCCCCGCCTCCACGCCGGCTTGAACCTGGACGTCAAGCCGCTACTCAAACAGATGGGAGTGCGCCTCGCCTTCTCCGACGAGGCCGACTTCAGCGGCATAGCCCGGCGCGAACCTCTTCAAATCGGCTTCGTCGCTCACGAGACCGTCCTCAGTATCGACGAGGCCGGGATCGAAGCAGCCGCCGCGACCGCCACGGGCGTCCGAACCGTCAGTGCCATGGTCGCGCCATCGGTGACAGTCACAGTCGATCG
The DNA here is from genome assembly GCA_963702305.1 of uncultured Acidimicrobiaceae bacterium. GTDB lineage: Bacteria > Actinomycetota > Acidimicrobiia > Acidimicrobiales > Palsa-688 > PALSA-693. Next base: position 5,574 of record CAVPBX010000018.1, read on the forward strand.
ACCCTTCCTCGCCACCGTCCGCGACCCGAACAGCGGCATGTTGCTGTTCCTCGGCAGAATCACAGATCCCGACCCTCCAGACGCGGGGCCGCCGGGCTAACAGACGATTGCGGTCTAGGTCAGCCTCCCGGCCGAGGCATGACGACGTGCCAAGCGTCGGCGTGGATCCGCGCGGTACGTGAGCAGTGATCCAAAACCACGCCGCCCTTCGGGCGTCGCTCCCGCCCCTACGCCGGCTGCGCCGGCTCCGGTTGCCTCGGGACAAGGACTCCATCGTCTATGACACTGCCCTTAAGGCACGGGCCGAGAAGCAAAGCGCACCCCTCGTCCAGGCGCCCTACTCTAAGGGGCAGCGGATCGCGGAGGAGTGTGGGGTGGCACGACGTAGGGGCTTGGTTTCATCACTAGCACAGGCGCAACGACAGGCCGAACGGGCCCGCCTGGCAGACACCCCGCGCAAATGGCCGCTGTCCGGCGAGCCGAGGCCGCCCAGAGGGCCTACCAGCGCGCCAAAACAGCAGAAGAAAAGGAGCGCAAGCGGCTCTACGCCGAGTCCCGCCAAGCCGACGTCGAACTGCTAAATGATGACCTTGCCGAGCAAATACGTGAACTCGAACACCTCCTCATCGACAGCCTCAAGACCGACCCCTACATCGACCTCGACCAGCTCAAAACCCCGCCGGATCTGCCAGTCTGGGATCCGGGGCCGCTCTACACACCCGAACCGCCCCCAACCCCACCCGCGTTACCACCGCCGCCCAGCGGCCTCCACCGTCTCTCCAGCAAGGCCAAAGAAGAGCACGCCCGAGCTGTTGCCGCCCAAGAAGCCACCTGGCAGCAAGCCATCGCCGCCCACGCGCAACGCGAACAGAACCGGAAGGCGGCCCTGCAAACGGCCTGGACCGACCACCAGGCTGTCGTCGCGACAGTCGAAGCCGACACCGCCGCGCGCCACGCAGAAATCAATGACCTCAAGGCCAAGGTGGCCGCCGCTGACCCCGAAGCCATCCGGAGCTACTTCGCGCTAGTGCTTGAGTCCAGCAACTATCCCGAGGCGCTCAGCCCGCAGACTCGGCTCGCCTACGTCCCTGAATCCAAACAACTTGTCATCGAATACGAACTTCCCACTTTCACCGTCATCCCCGAGATCGCCGCCTACAAGTTCGCCAAGACCACCGACAAGGTCACCGCGACCAACCGCCCCACCGCGCACCGCAAGACGCTCTACGGCAGTGTCATCGCGCAGATCACCCTGCGCAGCCTGCGAGAAGTCTTCGCCGCCGACCGGTGGAACTACATCGACACCGCAGTGTTCAACGGCCACGTCGACACCATCAACCCGGGCACCGGTCACCCCGAGCACCCCTGCCTGGTGACCGTGCGCACAAACCACGACACCTACACCGACCTGGACCTTCGACAGGTAGACCCGATCGCCTGCCTCAAAGCGCTCAATGCGTCTGTTTCCAAGAGCCCCGCAGATCTCGCCCCAGTCCGGCCCGTCCTCGAGTTCAACATGGTCGACCCCCGCTTCATCGACTCCACCGATGTGCTCGCCACCCTCGACCAACGACCCAACTTGATGGAACTCACCCCGGGTGAGTTCGAACAACTCATCACCAACCTCTTCGAGAAGATGGGCCTCGAAACCCGCCTCACCCAAGCCAGCCGAGACGGTGGCGTGGACTGCGTCGCTTACGACCCCCGGCCCATCTTCGGCGGCAAAGTTGTCATCCAAGCCAAACGGTACAAGAACACCGTCGGGGTGAGTGCCGTACGCGACCTGTACGGCACCATGCAAAACGAAGGCGCCACCAAAGGCATCCTCGTCACCACCAGCGGCTACGGCAAGGCCAGCTACGCCTTCGCAGACGGCAAACCCCTCGAACTGCTCTCGGGCACCAACCTCCTCTACCTCCTAGCCGAACACGCTCACATCGAAGCCCGAATTCAACCGCCCGAAGACTGGCAAGACCCGACACCAGACTCAGGGGATCTAGCCTGACGAACCGCTGCGTCCGAGTGGACCGTTGGATCTAGACCTAGCCGATCCTCCAAGCCGTGCTCGGCACTGATGCGCCTCAGAGCCGATAAACAGCGATATCGAGCGGCTGATTCGCATTTGGTCAATCCGAACGGCGGAACAGGGGTATCGAGGCACCCACCTTCTTGATTTCAGGGTACCCACCGCGTGCGGGGCTTAGACAGACTGCCCAGTGCGGAACAAATTCGGTGATTCTGCACGAGTGTGACCGACCAAATATGAGCAGGCCTCGGTGGCCGGCGAGTTCCATCCGGCGCTGGATGAAAGTTGGTCGACTCAATAGGTGTTCAGCTGGCGGGGCCCATACTGGAGGTTGGGATCGACGACGGACTCGATCTCGGAGAGGGCGACGATCTCGTGGGGTTCAATCCGGTCCACGCAGATCTGAAGGCGCTCGATGTTCGAACACGGTGGCGACTGGAACACTCGTGTCGACCAGGATGTCAGAACCTCATCGCGGGCAACTTTCATGTCCTTCGAATCGTCGAGGGATGGGTGGCGATGGTAGAAGTCAACTGCGTCGGCAAGATCGGTTGGCACGTAACGGCCCCTCAGCACGAACCGGTCCCATAGGCCGAAGGCGCTGAATAAGCATCGCTCGATCGGCAGACGGGCGAGGACGAGCACGGTGTCACGTCCCCCGTGTGGATTGCAGGCGGCCGCAAGTATGTCGGGCTCACACCGCACAAGTCCGAAAGCGGCGCAGAGTATGGGGAGATCGGCCCAAGCCCACAGCAGCCGGTCAGCCCTAATCCCTGTCGCAACGGTATAGCTACTGACAGCATGCTCGTACGCCCATTCGAAGGGCGGACGACCCCAACCCGTGGCTGGACGGAGCGTTTCGCCTTTGTTTACCAGGCTGCGGTGTTGAGCGGTGACCACCGGTACAGTTCCCGGGTCATCGAGACCCAGCGCCGAGATGAAGTCTCCACGTTCGACATAACACGGTGCAGGATGCGTTCCCAGGTCGTCATCACAGTTGGACAGAGCAAAAGCCCCGGGTCCCGCCAGCGCGTCAGCCAGCTTCTGGCCGTCAGTACGCTCTGCCATCCGTTCGGCGACCAGCTTAAAGACCTCGGGGGGCCAATCCTTGGACTCGGGACGAGTGTCACGGACGATGCGAATCGCCTTAAGCCACGCGCCGCTGGTGCCGCACAGCTCGGAGCACGCATCACCGGCCAACTCTCGCAGGTGCACTTCCCGCACGTAACTACGAACGAGCGACTGACGTGTTATCCCAAGCCTGTCTGCTCGTTCTTCCAGCGCTTGGTCGAGCCATGCACGTTCTTCCGCGGGGTCAGCCCCGACACCGAGGCTCAGAAGCTCGTCGCGGAATACCTTGCGAGCCCACGAAATCGTTCCCTCTCCGCCACCACGCTCAGTCACAACAAGCCATGCTACGGGCCCGGGCACCGGACCCAGGTCTACCCGATACAAGTCGAGGTCGTGCTGGTTGCTACTGCCGAGGGGATTCTCCAGAGCGCGATGCTCTGCCATCTCTGCCTGGGCGTTGCCGGGAGACGTGCTGTCTTCGTCGCGGCCGCATACAACGGGAAAGCCGATCGCGCAGATATCCAGCAGTATCAGTCAGATGCTGTCCTGAACGGCAAGAACCATTGATCAGGACGAAGGTTGGCCAAGCCGAAGCGACTGATCATTTCCTCGTCCACCTCAATGCCGTCCATCTCGGGTTGCCACAAGAATTCGAAGTCACGATCCTCGAACAGCAAGTCTGAGTACATCTCGAAGTCGTCGTCAGCTGGGCGAGAGCGTGGGAGCGCAGCAAGGACGTCTCCTAGCCATTCTCGCTCACTCCCATCGGAGTGGGGCGTCTCGGGCCACTTCGAGCACGTGATCGAGCGCCACCTCGTCAGCCGTGCATAGGGGGAGAAATGCAGAAATGTCACCGCCAGCTAACAGACGATCAGCCAAGTCGTCGAAGCACTGACTGAACCGGGAGAGAAATGCTGGCGTAGCTCGCCGTACCGCATTTGGAGGAAGGATCGACCCATCGTCAATGAGATACGCGGGATCTGCTCTGGTAAGCGCAGCGATGGCCCGAGCATGGGCATCCAGTCGAATCGCCATACGCGGCGTTAGCCCCCACCTGGATTCTTCGACGTCCGTTGAGTAGGCCCGAGCGAAGGTTTCCAACAGGTCAGCGTCGTCGGGAGATAGCACGCGCTCGATCGTAGGCCGCCGCTGTTGCCACCGATATCCGCCAGGCGTTGCAGCTGGCACCGTCACAGCCGACCTATAGCATCCCTGCTATGCCCTGGGGTAGGATCGAACTAGAAGAGGAGGTGGAGCAATGGTTGCTCTCACTCGGCGACGATCAGTTCGGCCAGGTGGAGCGTTACGTCGACCTCCTTGCCGAGGAAGGCGTCCACCTCTCCGAGCCGTTCACGCGGCAACTCGATGGAAAGCTGCGCGAACTCAGGTTCTTCCTGGGCCGCCAACAAACAAGGATCACCTACTACATCGCCAGCGGTCGACGAATCGTTCTGTTGACGGTATTCACCAAGAGCCGCCAACGCGAGCGAGTCGAGATAGCTCGGGCTCGACAGGCCATGCAGAAGTGCGTCGATGAAGGCCACACCGGGGAGGAAGACGAATGACTAGAAAAAGCTGGGATCAGATCAAGGCCGAACGGCCCGACACGCCTGCCCGTCGGCGCGGGTACGAGAAGGCCGGACGGTCCATCCGATTGGCCATGGAGATTCACGCCCTGCGTGAAAAGCGTGGACTCAGCCAACGCGAACTCGCGGAGCGCCTTGGTACAACTCAGTCGGCAATCGCCCGTCTGGAGGCTGGGAATGTTTCCCCGAGTCTCCCGACACTCGACAAAGTCGCGGCGGCTCTCGATGTCGAGTTGATTGTCAGCTTCGTCGACCTCAGCGACCGCAAGGCCGGTTGACGATCGGGCGCTTGTGGAGACGCTCGACTCGAAGCTGTGGACGCTCTGGGATCGACCATAGATACGTGCATGTCACAGACTTTCGTGATCATCCCACTTAGGGATGTTCACGAAAATCTACGTCGTGTCATCACGAAATAGGTTTTCGTGGCTTCCTGTAGGCGGATTTGATCGCTTGAGACCAGTGTTCAGCAGTTTGACGGCCCCTGAGGGGGCCGTCTTTCGCGCCTAGGGTCCTGTCGCGCATCGCCGGTCCGTTCCGGGACGCGTTGAAGCCGGCCGCCTTCTGGCAGCCGGCGGTCTCGGCGTCGGTTGGGGTCAGCCCGGTGGCGCTTCGGTGGCTTCGATGACGTCAGCCCAGGTGCCGGTGCGCCGGTGTGCTCGAGTCTTCTTCGGCTTGTCGGTGGGCTGGCCGGTCTCGTCGAGGTGGTGCTTGGCCCGGAAGCTGCGGATGCGGTCCAGGTTGTAAGCGGCGAGGGTGAAACCGAGCATGACGGTCATCTTGGTGACGCCCATCACCCGCATGAAGCCTCGACCGAGGTCGGTGAACACGCCTTTGAGGGCGGCGTTGACCGACTCCACGACCTGGCGGCGTCCCATAGAGATCCGCCAGGCGGTGGTGCCGTAGGTGAGGCGCTGCCACCACGCCATCTCGGCGGCCTGGGCGGTCAGGATCCCGTGGCAGCACTTGTCGCAGCCCTCGGCGACCGGCACCAGGGGGACGGTCTTGGCCCTTGTCAACGGCTCGGTTGTCGCCGACGACCACGGAGGTGATGTCGGGACGGAACCTGTCCTTATCCGAAGCAGTTTTCGGGTTGAAGCATCTGGATGTCGTGGCGGCCTGCCAGCACCGCCTATGACGGCTCCCAGCGCCAACCGTTGTTGTCCTTACAGGTGATGTTCTCGCCGTTGCCGGCCACACCGCTGAGGCCGTGGTCAGAGTTGCGACAGTACTCTCCCGGTTCGTAGCAGTTTCCGCTGTTGGTGAGCGGATGGCATGATGCCGTGGAAGGCGGGGACGACGTCACGGCGGGTTGCGTTGCTGGCGGCGCCGTGCTTGGTGGTGCGGTCGACGGTGCGGTTGCCGGAACGATAGGGGCTGGTTTGGCCACTGTTGTTGCGACGGCCCGGACGGTCGTAGTAGATGCGACGGTGGCCGGCACTCGCGAGGTTGTCGGCGTTGACGCCGCGGTCGAGCCACATCCAGCTAGTACCCCGACCATCAGGACCCCAGCGAGAAACCGCAGTCGCACCGCCATCGTTTCGCCTTTCCCCCGGCACCCGCTCTGCCGCAGCGCCAAACTGACAGTAGCGCGTCCCGGGTCGGTCCACTTGTGTGCGCCGTGATGACGATGGCGGCCAGAGGGGTCTCGGCCAGCTGGAGTCGAATAGGTGTCGCGAGCGCCGAAACCGCCACTCGAACAGGCTGCATCGGCCGTCAGGGATCGTTCGGCGCCGTCAATAGGCGATCAGCCGCGGCTGTACCCTCGCGGCTGACGGGACGAACGGGGACGTGGATGTTCGAGAAGCATCGGGAGCACCGTGCCGAGAAGCACTACCAAGAGGCGCTGGCCGCCTGGCAGACCCAGCGCGACGGCTACGCCGACCTGGTCGCGACCGCCCGACAGTTCCATGGGGTCACGACCAGCGAAATCAACCTGGGCTCCGGCGAACTCCTGTTCTACAAGGTCGATGGTGCCGGATTGGTGGAGGAACGGCGAGGCCCGGGCCAATACCAGGGACGCTCCTCAGGAGTGTCGGTGCCCATCGGAAACATCAGCGGGCACGCCATCCGATACCACGTCGGCGCATCCCGAGGTCACTACGTGCAAGGCGCCCCAATCCTCACCGTCATCGACCAGGGAAGCGTCTTCGTCACCAACCGTCGCGTCATCTTCACCGGGGCCAAACAAACCCGCCAATGCGACTACGCCAAGCTGATCGGCTACGAGCACGACGACCACACAGGAACGACCACCTTCTCAGTATCGAACCGGCAAAAGCCGACCGTGGTCACCTACGGGCCAGCCGTCGCCGGCGCCTTCGACTTCCGGCTCGATCTCGCCCTCGCCACCTACAGAGGCACCATCGACCAATTCACTGACGGGCTCCAGCAAACCCTCGCCGCACTGGACGCCAACCGACCCGCCCTCGCCCAGCCGAGCTGAGGGTTCGAAAAGCAGCCAGCTCGAAGTAGGCGGACGCCGGCGTTGCGACGATCCACGCAACTTGCGCTCCCAGTGAGCCCTCCGGGCGTCGGGAATCCCGGCCCGGCGGTCAGCGGTCGTGATCCCCGCCGCCGGCGGCGAACGGCAGCGGAACAGTGTCACTCCCGACGTGCGCCTCCAAGCGGGCCAGCCGTTGAAGCACCTCAGTCAGGCGGGCCTCCAACTGCTCCGTCCCTTTGAGCTCGGCCGCCTCTTGCCGCTCGATAGTGCCCAAGTTCTCGACGAACCAGCCGGCCACCGATGCTGTGACGACTCCCAGCACCGCGATGCCGGTGAGCATCACCGCCGCGGCGATCAGGCGCCCTTGACCAGTAACAGGAACCTTGTCGCCGTAACCGACCGTCGTCACCGTCGACAGCGCCCACCACAAGGCGTCGCCAAACGTATGAATAGTCGAGCCTGCCGCATTCCGCTCGACATCAAGCATTCCGACCGCGCCAATGAACACGATGATCACCGCCACCGTGACCACCTGAACAGCAACATCAACATGCAAACGACCTCTCGAACGTCGCGTCGCCGACCCCGCGAGCGCACCAACCCGGGCGAAGCGAGCAACCCGGGCCAGACGGGCAAGACGGAGCGGACGAAGAACCGGAACTGCGACCACCACCAGATCAAGAACGTTGTGAACAACGAAATACAACCGGCGCGGCGCGAGCGCCAGTCGAGTCACGTACTCGGCGACGAAGACAACCCAGATCGTCGTGTCCGCCAGAGCGAACGAGTGCCGCCAGCCAGAAGACAGGTGGCTATCGATCACAGGGGTGACCAACCCGACAAGGAACAGAACAGAGAAGAACAACATCGGAACCTCGGTCCACCGCTCGAATCGAGCCAGCGCAACCGCTGAACCCCCGAACCGTGACCGAACTGCAGGCTCTGACGCCGACGCTGGTGTATCGCTCATGCCCTAGAGCCTGCATGGCGCGTGACCGTTGCGACGTGGACCTCCTCTTCAGGCTCCGCGCCCCTAACCTGCGGGACCGCACCTACCTCTCCAAACCCGGCGATCGGGCCCTACGACAACTTCTCCACGCCGAAGGCAGATAACACCGCTTATCGGGTGACAGCAAATGGCACGAATATCGGCATCTTCAACCTTGGTGAAGCCGACCGAGCGGCTCGGGATCAGAGGGCAGATCAGTACAGGTCCGGAAGTATCCAGAGATCGAATTCGATCGCCCCCTGCCTCAGGACTTCGTCGGGGATTTCGTTCCTGGCCGTGGCAAACAACTTGGTATCACCGGGGCCTCCGAATATCGCGACGCTGCGTTCTTGAAACGCTGGGTCGTGGCGGGCTGTGTAGTAGACCCCATCGAAACCGGCTGCATAGAGCTCACTGGCGACGGCTTGGCTTGCAGCGTAATCAGTCCCGACACTGATGTCGCCGGTGATCCGATGAGAGCCGAGGCCCTGTCTGTTGGTCAGGTCAGCGAGCTTCAATGGACGGATCAAGACAAGTTCGGACATCGATCGCTCGGCTATGTCTGACTCACTGATGGCGCCTAATCGACCGAGCGTTTCGATGTAGGCGCCCATCGGTGAGGGGGTCACGTAACAGGTTCCGATACCGTCGACATTCGTGACGTCGAAGCGTCCCGTACCGTCGGAGCAGAAGTAGACGGGATCATTGGCGGTTCGGTGCACCCGGTACAGCACGCGCTCGGGGTAGAGGGTGAGTGGAGGGAAGTCGTGCCAGTCAGGAGAACCAACCATCACTGCGATAGCGCTGCGGCAGTCCTGCGGGCAGCATCACCGAGAGGCTGGAACGGTCGGCCGGATTCGAGCCACGTCGCCGGGGTTGATCCATCGAGTTCCGGCTGAGAGGTCATAGCCCAACTCGCCACCTGCAATCCACGAACCTCAGGAAAGAAGTGTCGGAACAAGCTGACGATCTCGCCGACTTCAGACCTGATCTCGAATTGCTCCCCGGTGCGGAACTGCCAGATTGGAAAGCGGCGCGTCCTTCCTGCTGGCAGCGAGACAAGTCGGCCGGCGGCGACCGCTTTCGCGACAGCCTGGCGTGTTACACCCAGCCGTTCACATACCTGAGCCGTATCAAGCATCGGGCCAAGGCGCTGGTCCCACAGGATCGGCGCTAGAGCGAGATGAACCGACCGTCTGCCAATCTCGACGAGTTCATCCCAGCCGAGTCCCTGCAGAGGCGACGGTTCATGGTCAAGGAGTTCGACGGCCTCGTTTAAACCCAGCTTGAGACCTTCTTCTAGAGCGGCGTAAGCATCAGCCATGTCTTCATCATAGCGAACTGTCAACCACTGTCAACCAGGTACCTGACCTGCTCCACCCGGTGAGTGCTCGGACCTTCGCCTGTGACCAGGTGTGCTACAAACATACGTACGTGCAGGTAATGGAGTTTCGTGATCTCCCACCCACCAGGGATGATCATGAAAACCTATGTTGGGTGATCACAAAATAGGTTTCGTGGCTCTCCCCAGGCGGGTTTGACCGCTTGAGACACTTCGTTCAGCAGTTTGACGGCCCCTGAGGGGGCCGTCTTTCGCCTTCACGCGTCTTCCAGACCGGCCAACACGATTCGGGACGCGTTGAAGCCGACTGCCCTCTGGCAGCCGGCACAGTCCTCGGGTCTTATTCGGTCAGTCGGGCGGCCCCTCGGCCGACTCGATGACGTCGGCACGTCCCGGTGCGCCGCCGCGCCCGGGACTGCTTCGGGTTTACCGTGGGCAGTCCCGCCTCGTCGAGGTGCTGCTTGGCCCGGAGGCTACGGATCCGGTCCAGGTTGAACGAGGCCAGGGTGAATCCAAGCATGACGGTCATCTTGGTCACGCCCATGACCCGCAAGAACCCTCTCCCCAGGTCGGTGACGACAGCCCGCAGCCGGCGATCTGGGGTGGCACGGGCTGCCGTCAAGGAGTCGCGCGGTTTACGACCCTGCCAGTGAGTGAGGCATCGGACTACGCGTTCTCCCATTCCGCCGAGGACGGGTCGCGCCGTCTCCGACCGGTCGCGTGATCGCTACCGATCGTCGGATGGAGGCAGACGGTTCTGGCCGAGGTTCCTTGACTTGAAGATCGCGGTGGTCGGTGGGTCCGCGGGCGGCATGTTCGCTTCGTTACTGCTGGCGCGGGCCGGGCATGAGGTCCTGCTGCTGGAGCAGGACGGCCTCGAAGTCGCGGCTGATGTCGAGTCGGCCGCCCGGTCAGCTCTGCGTGCGTCAGCGCCGCAGATCGTGCACCCGCACTTCCTGGTAGCCAAGTGTCGTGATCTGTTGAGCGAAAGCCTGCCCGACGTGTTCGAGGCGCTCCTGGCGGCCGGGGCCAGTCCAGTGCCTCTAACGATGCGCATGCCCTCGACACTTTCTGACCGAAGCGGCTGGCCAGGCGACGAGCGGCTCACGACCGTGGCGACGCGGCGGTCGACACTTGACTGGGTCCTACGACGCTTCGTGTCGTCTGAGCCCAGAGTCACCATCCGCCACGGCAGCAAGGTTGTGGGTCTACTGGCTCGACCGGGCAATCCGCCACACGTCGTCGGAGTCCGAACCAGCAGCGGTGACATCGCCGCGGACGTGGTGGTAGACGCGTGCGGCCGACGCTCGGCGATCCACACGTGGCTGGATGGGATCGATGCCCGAGAGCCGGCAACGTGGTTTGCTGAATGCGGTTTGGCGTACTACACCCGCCACCATCGGGTGCGCCCCGGCGCTCAGCTGCCAGCGTCGTCGACCAGCCGCTTGATCGCCACAATGGACGAGTTCACGGCGTTGATCTCTGGGGCCGACAACGGGGTCATGCAACTCGCGGTCATACCGCTGGCCACCGACCGACGGTTTCGAAACTTGCGCCATCCCGAGGTGCACACAGCCGTGCTTCGCTCCGTACCTGCATGTGCGTCGTGGTTAGACGGACTCGAGCCGATCACCGAGGTCTATGTCATGGCGGGATTGCACAACACGATGCGCCGCTTGGTCGTAGACGGCACGCCAGTCGTCACCGGCCTCGCCACCATCGGCGACTCTGTCTGCTCCACCAACCCCACCCTCGCACGCGGTCTCGCCGTCGCCCTGCGCGGGGCCGTCGACCTCGTCAACGTTATCGAGGAGCACCAAGGTGACTGGATGGCGCAAGCCCTGCACCTCGATGCTCTGATCGGCGAGCACGTCCATCCCTTCTACACAGATCAAGCGGTGATAGATGGAGAACGATTGGCCGTGTTACGACACAACATCGACGGTACCCCCGCACCGGAGCGGCCACCACCGATAACAGATCGAGTCACCTTCACACAGTTACACACGGCCGCCGTGTTCGATCCCGTCGCGTTCCGGGGGTTCTGGAAGGTCATGGGGATGACCCGCCTGCCCGAAGAGGTCTACCAAGATCCCCAAATCGTCGTGTCAACCCGAGAAACGCTCGAACAGCATCCTGAATCACGTACGCTCCAACCGACACGAGAGGAGTTGCTCGCAGCCCTTGCCGTGTAACCGACGTTGCATCCGCCGACGAACAGTCTCGACTTTTCGGCGGTTCGGTGCTCGAACGATCGAAGCGCCTTAACCCTCCGCGTAGACTCCACGCAGTCGCCACGAACAACGATAAGGCCCTCTGCGGCACACTCATCGGCGGATAGTCGGCGTCCAACGCGACACGCCGCCACGGCTCCTATGGAGATGGCCTTCGCGATGCGTTTCCGGCGACTCGTCGCGGACGCCCGAAAGGATCCACACCACCATTCCGTTGGCCCGGGCCAACGGAATGGTGGCGCCCCGACATCAGCCGCTGGCACCCGTCCCGACCGTGGTTGGTTCTTAGCGGTTACGGACGGTGCGGTCGCGAACGCGGTCCCACGACGAGGCCATCCGAGTTGTCCATTGGTAGACGGGGCCGAGCGCGAGCAAGTGCGGGTGGGGATGCGAGAGGATCACGTTCTCTGCGCCCCGCATCTTGGCCCCCAGCTCATCAAGCTCAGCGGCGCTCAGCTGATCGCGCATCGCCGGCACCAGCACGCGGGCGCAGCGGTCCTGGTGCGCCTCGAACACGTCGAGCAGTTCGGTAACCAGGTCCGGCATGTCCGGCGAGTTGATCTTGCGCCGCTCGCTGAGCACCAGCAGGTGCTCCATCCGCTTGTAGTCGCGACGCAGCTCCTCAGCGAGGTGGTCCGACCCGAGCCGGCGCTTCTTGACCAGCGGGTAGAGGAAGGTGCGTTCCACGGCCACATGGGTGGTGACCTGCTTGACGGTCTCCAGCCACGCCGCCGCCCTGTCGGCATCGGGGTCCCGCACCCCGACGAAGCACTCGCGCAGGTCCTCGTGCTCCCGGGTCAGTACATCCACGGCGCTCTCCCCCATACCGCACACAGTACCGATATGGTTGCGCTACTTAGCAGCGAGCCTGGTCCGAGCTTGATGTTGGCACGCCCGCGGGTCCGCTACAGTCGCCGACCCACGAGCCGACCGAGACGCCACCTCGTCGACCGAAATTCGTCCCCCCGCGAACCTTCACTCCTCCAAGGGAACATCATGTTGAATGACGCCAACACGGCCGCAGCGATTGACCACCGGACCAACCTGGGCTGGACGCACGCGGACCTGACCGCCAAGCTTGCCGGCCTGCAAGACGACCTGCGGGCTCTCGAAGACGGCGACGCCGACATGTCGTTCGGCGAGGACGGCGGCGAAGGATCCGCCGTATCAGTCGATCGGGACCGCCTCGTTGCACTGATGGCCGCCGTCGCCGCACAACTCGCTGACACCGAAGTGTCCCTGGCCCGCTTGGACGCCGGCACCTACGGTGTCTGCGAGTACTGCGATCAGCCGATACCGCCTGCTCGGCTCGAAGCAGTGCCGAACGCCAGGCTGTGCGTCTCCTGCAAGGCCGGGGGTATCAACTCGCGTCGCTAGAGCTTCGGCGGCCTGGATCTGGTTTCCGTAGCAAGGGCCAACCGAACTGAGGCAGGCGACGTCGGGTAGGGCGATAGGACCGGCCCTGATGATTTCGGCGCAGTGGTGAGGGGCGCCTTAGGATCGGATGGTGAACCGGATCCCGTGGTGGGCTGTTGCGTCTGCGACGGCCGCCCCGGTGCTGCTCGGGGTTGGCGTGACGCTGGCCCAGTCACGCCAGCCACCGGGATACGACCCGACGCGCGACACGATCAGCGCACTTGCCTCCTATGGTGCCGCGGACCGATGGGTGATGACCTCGGCTCTGGCCGGCCTGGGTGTTTGCCATGTCATCACCGCGAAAGGATTGCGACCCGCGCCATCATCCGGTCGGGTGGTCTTCGGTGCCGGGGGCGTGGCGACGGTCATGGTGGCGGCGTTCGCTCAGCCCGCCCACGGGAACTCGCGGGCTCACACCGCCGCCGCCACGGTCGCGTTGACAGCCCTGGCTATCTGGCCTCTGTTCGCGGCGCGCCGCGGACTGGGAGCCCCACTGTTGACGCGCTCCGCCTCGGCTGCCGCGTCAGTTGTGCTCCTCGGGCTGGTGGTGTGGTTCGCGGCTGATCTTCACGGCGGTGAGCGCGGACTCGCTGAGCGAGTAGCAGTGGGCGCAGAGGCGCTATGGCCCCTGGCTGTCGTCGTCACGACGCGGCGAGCTCTCAGTCATTCCGGTGATCCCAGGTGAACACCGATCGGCACCTAGGCGTGCGTGGCTTCCGACGAGCCCGGAGAGGTGGGAGACTTGCGGTCATGCCCGTACAAGCTTCCTTCGGCCGCAAGACAACGTATCGGGCGTATGGCATCCATGGAGACCAGCTTGCCTCTGAGGAGCTGGGGTCCGACGAGGAAGCCGTTGCGTGGGCACGTCGGCTCATAAAGGAGGGCCTCTCCGTCGAGCGTCTGAGCAGACAGATTACTGCGGGCTTCGGGATGGACATTCCACTGCCGTGACGCAAGACACAAGGCTACGGGAGCGGTTCCTCTAATCCCTGCCCCGTTCAGATCTTGTAGAGGCGGGCCGCGTTCTCGCCGAAGATCAACCGCCGCTGCTGTTCGCTCAGCGTCTCGGAGGCCTCTTCGAGTTCACGGACGACGCCCGGGATCTTCGCGTCGGGGTGCGGGTAATCCGAAGCCCACACGATCCGGTCGGAGCCGACGTACTTGCTGTTTGCCGTATAGGCCAGCGCCTCTTCGTCGGGATCGAAGCTGATGTAACACTGGCGCTTGAAGATCTCCGAAGGCGGCGTCTTCTGGTAGCGGCTGCCGAACACGTCAAGGTGGTGATCGAATCGCTCCAGCATCGGCGCGCACCAACCGCCGGAGCCCTCGAGGAACACGACAGTCAGCTGCGGAAACCGCTCGCAGATACCGCCGGCCACGAACCAGCCCATCGCCACCATGACATCCAACGCGTTGCCGAGACCCTGGCGTAGCGCCAGACCCTTCTCGGGATTGCCGTAGGCATCCTCCTGCAGTCCGAGCCGGCTGACAACGTTCCATGGCATGTCGTGGAACGAGTACGGGTGCACCCCGACGGGGCAGCCGAGCTGCGCCGCCGCGTCCCAGAACGGGTCGTAAATCGGGTCATTGAGCTTCTTGTTCCCGATGTAGGGCGCCGGGCGGATCATCACCGCCTTGAAGTCGAGATCCTGCACGCAGCGTTCCATCTCCTTGACCGCCAGCCCGGGGTCTTGGAGCGCGACCAGACCCACGCCATAGAGACGCGCTCGGGTCACCCAAGCAATACTCGTGCAGCCAACGGTTGTACTCTTGCGCCATGGTGTGAAACGTGCCGGGGTCCGGCACCCACATCAGGCCCTGCAGCGTCGGGTACAACACGGCGACGTCAATACCGTCGGCGTCCATGTCCTCCAGGCGGGGACCAGGCTCGGAGGCCCCGGGCCGGTTCATCAGTTCGGCGTGGGACGCCTCCATCGGTGCCGGGTCCTCTGGTGCGGGTGGGGCATCTCCAATGATCCTGGCCATAAAGGCGGTGAGGATTTCCTCGGGCAGCTGCAACTGCTCCACCACATGCCCGTCCGCGTCGATCATCGCCATACCGTCACTACTGCTCACCGCTTCCCCCTTTTTGCTCGCATCGACAGCCCCCTCGCGCCTCGTCCCGGTCGTCGAGCGGAAGCGGCCGCCCGACTCTGGCAACACTACTGGTGTTAGCCGAGAGGACAAAGCGGCTCCGTTGTTCGCTGGGCGCCTGCGATGCTTGGGCGATGTCGAGCTTTGATGACGTGTTCGCCGAGGTCATGGACCAGGCCACCAGCGTCGGCGCCGTCGCCACGTTGACCTCGAACCAGGTCAACGGCGTGGTGAGCGTGACCAAGGCGGCGTTGGAGTCGTTCCTGGGCGACGATTCAGACGCCTATGGCCGCTACCTCGGCACCGATGACACGGGCGGGGTGCAGCTGTTCAGCGATCGTTGGGCGGGGGCGACGCCTCCGGGCGGCCTCCAAGAGGCGTTCGTGGACGGCCAGCCCTACGCCCGCCAGAAGCAAGACAACGTGGGTCTCGAGGTTCACAAATCGGCGCGGACGGGGGACTACCGATGCGTCGTGACGCTGGGTAGCTGGGGGAACGCCACGTTCACCTTGACTGGCGAGCTCCAGGCCGACGTGTTGGTTGCAAAAGGTGAGTCGGTAGGCCCTGACCGGGGTGCGGGGACACCGGAGCCGGCTGTCTACATGCTGTCGCTCAAGGTGGTACCCGTGCCTGCCCTCAACCCCCCCTCCTGGTGGCGTACCGCACTAATTCCGATTCAGCACCGCTCGAGTCCAGCCGGACGCCTCAACAACAGAGCAGCGTTCGTACAACCCTAGGTGGACCGCGAATACATCGACCGGTGGATTGTCCCATCCACCACGGAGACCTACGATCGCTCGGACGCAGACGACCAGGAGGTAGGGGCATGGCCGAGGAATCGGACAGTCTGGCCAAGGATGCGGGGGGCACCGCCGGGACGGTAGCGGGAGCCCTCTCGGGAGCCCGGTTTCTGTCGGGCCTGGTGCCTATCCCCTTCGTCGGGCCGGTCGTGGGTGCCGTCGTGGGCGGTGTCGTTGGGAGCGAGGTCGGCCGTCGCCTCGGTAAGGCGGTCGTCGACGGTGGTAGCGCGTTTGTGAAAACCCTGACTTCGCCTTCCTCATGACCGCGGTCGGCTGAAGAGCCGCGTCGAGAGCTCCGCGATCTCCTCCGGCGTCATGCCGACGAGGACACGCGACAGGTCGCGCCCTCGAGTACTGCGCGGCACGGTCAACCGATGACGGTGGTGTGGCGGCCCTCGGCGTGGCGGACGCCGCGGGCCATAGCCCGGGTGGTGAATGCGCCAGCCCACGTTCCGTCGGCGCCCAGGGCGATCCCGCCTCCGTCCCCGCCATAGCGGTCGACCGCCTCCAGCGCGGTGCGCAGTGCCGCAGTCAGGCGGTCCCCGACCGCGTGCCGGTCCGCGACCACTCGAGCGAACCCGGCCAAGATGAAGGCCTCACCGGTCCCGGTGGCGGATACCGCGCAACCATGGTCGGCCCACAGCCCGGCGCCGGGGATCGGCGAATCGCCGATGCGACCGGGGAGCTGTCCGGCGCGCCCGCCGGTCGAGGTGGCCGCCGCGTACCGCCCGTCCACGCTGACCGCCACGGCGCCGACCGTGCCCCCATCGGAAAGGGGCTTCCTGAATGCGGCCGGGGCGGTGACCCCCGGAGGGCGCGAGCCGGTGGGGGTGAGATCGGGCACTGATGCGCTGCCCGCGAAGGTGTCGGCGCCTGCCCCGGCCAGCAGGATCGGACCGCCGTGGCGGAGCACGGCTGCGGCGGCCCGGATGGGCGAATGCGACCTCAGGCAGGCGACGGCTCCGGCCCGGCCGGAGTCGTCCATCACCGCGGCGTCCATCTCGAAGGTGCCGGTCGACGTCGGCACCGAGCCAAGTCCGGCGTTGAAACCCCCGTGGTTCTCGAGATAGGCAACCGCGGCGACGACTGCGGCGACGGGGCCGGACGCGTCGGCGAGCGCCTCCCAGCCGGCGTCGAGGGACGCCTCGATAGCGTCGGCGATCTCAGCGGTCAGGGTCTGGGCGTCGGCGTCGCCGTCAACGATCCGGGCATAGGTGCCCGCGCCTCCGTGCACCACGATTGCCGGCCAGGTGACCGGCCCGTGGTCGAGGTGGAAGGTGGATTCCATAGGCGATTCTGCCTTCCAACGCGATTAGCCGTCCAAATAGCGCAGGACGGCGAGCACCCGACGGTGATCGGTCGGTGACGCCGGAAGGTCGAGCTTGGAGAAAATGTTGGCGACGTGCTTCTCGACGGCCCCCTCCGAAATCACGAGCGTGGCGGCTATCGCCGCGTTGGTGCGCCCCTCCGCCATCAACGACAGCACCTCTCGCTCCCGGGCCGTCAAGTTGGAGAGCGAGTCAGTGCGGCGCGACGACCCGACCAGCTGGGTCACCACCTCGGGATCGAGCGCGGTGCCTCCCGACGCGACACGAACCAGCGCCTCGACGAAGTCGCTGACGTCGGCGACGCGGTCCTTGAGCAGGTAACCGATCCCTGCCGCCCCTCCGGCCAGCAGCTCGGCGGCATATCGGGTCTCGACGTACTGGGAGAAGAGGAGGATCCCGAGCTTAGGGTAGGCCCGCCGCAGCTCCAGGGCGGCCCGCAAGCCCTCGTCCGTGAAGGTCGGTGGCATCCGGATGTCGACCACTGCGACATCAGGGCACTCGTCGTCGACGGCCTTGCGCAGGGCGGCGGGGTCGCTGACCGCTCCGGTGACGACGAATCCCCGGTTGCCGAGCAATTGCACCAAGCCGTCTCGCAGTACAGCCGAGTCTTCGGCGATAACGACCCGGATGGCGTCGGATATCAGGCGTGACAAGGCAGGTCCACCGTGACCACGGTCGGGCCACCCGGGGGGCTGGCGATGCTCAGGTGGCCGTCCACGGCCCCGACCCGGTCGGTCAGTCCGGCCAGGCCGCTCGAGGAGGAGCCGACCCGGGTAAGCACCGCCCCGCCCCGCCCGTCATCGCGGACCACAATCCGCAGCCAGGATCCGTGTTCGACGCAGCTGACCGATGCCCGTGACGCTTGTGCATGCTGGGCTACGTTCGCCAGCAGCTCGGCCACGCAAAAATAGGCGATCGCCTCGAGGGCCGGGGTGGGACGGGCCTCCACGGACACGGTCAGCTCAGTGGGGATGGCGGCCCGAGCGGTGAGCGTGGCCAGGGCGCTCGCCAGACCGGTGTCGAGCACCGGCGGGTGGATCCCTCGGGCCAGATCGCGTAGCTCCACGATGGCCTCCTTGGCCCCGCTGTGGGCCTGGTCGATCAGGAGGCGGATCTGCTCCACATCGAGGTCGTGCTCGTTGGCCAGTTCCTCCTTGGCCTGCCCGAGCCGCATGGCTAACGCCACCAGCTGGGCCTGGGTGCCGTCGTGAAGGTCTCGCTCGATCCGCCGCAGCATGGCCGCCGAGGCGTCGACGGTCTGGGCGCGGGACTCCTCGAGGGTTCGCACCCGGGCCGTCGTGGCATCGGGCCCGAGCAGGAGGCGCATGAGTTGGCGGTCGATGTACACGACAAGACGCATGGGCCAGGGAGCAAGCAAGAAGAGCAGCGCCCCGTAGAGGAACAGCAACTCCGGATGGAGCACGCCGGACTGGCCGGGGCCGGTGCCGGGGCCGATGCCGATACCGTTTCGGAGGGGTCCGAAGCCGCTTACCGAGCCGTGGCCACCCGACAGGCCGTACACGAGACATAAGAAGCCCTCGATCCACACGCTCAGTGCGAACCAGATGCCGAAGACGAACACCGGGATCTTGGCCACCCCGTAGCCGAGCGCCCGCCACCCGGCCCAGTCCCGGAACGCAGCTCCGAGCCAACCGAAGAATCCAGGCCGGGCGAGGAACGGGTCGGGTTCGGGGATGCGCTCGTCGAGGAAATGGCGGGCGAGGGCCCGGTGCCAGGCGCCGATCCCCCGGGCCCCGCGAAGCGAAGCGGCGATGAGGAGCAACCCGACGAAGACGACGGCCAGCAGCACCCCGACCCCCAGGGTGGCCACGACGAACACCGCGCCGAGACAGCCCACGATCCCGCTGATCAGGAAGAACGCCAGCTCCAACCACGTCCGCCGCTGGAACGGCTCCCGCAGGATCGTTCGGGCGATCCCCCGCCCCTGATCCACGCGCGCAGCCGGAATGGTGACCGTCCGCTGCTTGCCCCCGAGCCGGAGGTGGAAGCGGACGGCCCCGTCCCTCGCCCGCGTCTCGGTCACGCGTCCCGCGAGATGAACAGCACTGCTCCGGCGACGAGCACAGCAGCGGCGTAGGCGACCATCAGCACCAACCCTAGGGTCGGCGACAGCTGATCGGGATTCCTGACGGTCACTGACACCGAATTGGCCAGCATCTGGACGGGCGTGTAGCGCGCCGGGTTGCCAGAGAGCTGACGCATCAGGAGCGGGAGCAGGAAGGTGACGCCGACATACGCCGAAATGGCCCCGGCTGTGCTGCGAACGATGGCGCCGATGCCCATGCCGAGCATCCCGAACAGCGCCAGGAAGAGGCCGGACATGATCACGGCCCGGGCCACGCCGGGTTGGCCGAGGTGGGCCGACGGGGCGCCGCCGCCCGAGAGGATCGCCTGCCCGAGGGCGAAGCAGCCGAAGGTGAGCATCTCGCAGATGACCAGCATCCCGGTGCCAGCCACCAGGGCCTTGCCGGCCAGAAAGAGGGGCCGTCGGGGCGCCGCGGCCAGAGAGGTGCGGATGGTGCCGCTGGCGTACTCCCCCGTCACCACCAGGACCCCGAATACGCCCATGGTAAGGATCCCGATCAGTATGCCGGCCAAGGATTGGTTGGTCGGGTCGAAGCCCCGGTAAAAGTCTGGGCCCTTGTGCAGAGCGCTGTTCGTCGAGATGCTCGTCACGATGGCCATTCCGGCGATGCTGACGAAGAGGGTCCACAGGGTGGACCGGAGGGTCGCGATCTTGGCCGCCTCCGCGCGGATGACCTGCTTGAGACCGTAACGGCCGGTGGGTGTGTACGACGTGAAGAGCGGAACGGTCATCATTTTCCTCCGAGACTGGACCCGGCCACCGCCGAGCTGCGGTATTCGACGGCGTCGTGGGTGAGCTCCATGAAGGCGTCCTCGAGGGATGCCAGCACGGGGGCAAGCTCGTGGACCGTGAGCCGGTCCCGAGTCGCCAGGTCCCCAATCTGGGCTGAGGTCATGCCCTCGACATTGAGCACACCGTCTTCAGCAACGGTGACGGTCGCCCCACAACGGCTGAGGGCGGTGACGAAATCGCCGGCCTCGGGGGTGACGAGCCGTACCGTGGCGCCCTTGCTGCGGGCCGCGAAGTCCTTGACGCTGGTCTCGGCGATGAGCGCGCCCCGGCCGATGACCACCAGGTGCTCGGCGGTGAGGGACATCTCGGTGATGAGATGGCTGGAAACGAATACGGTGCGCCCCTCGGCAGCCCGGTCCCGCAGGAAATAGCGTACCCAGCGGATGCCCTCGGGATCGAGGCCGTTGACGGGTTCGTCGAAGAGCAGCACGCCCGGATCGCCGAGGAGGGCGCCGGCGATACCGAGTCGCTGACTCATGCCGAGGGAGTACTTGCCGGCCCGCTGGTTGGCAACCGAGGTCAGCCCGACGATGTCGAGCACTTCGTCGACGCGGCGGAGGGGGATGTCGTTGGTGAGCGCCAGCCACCGGAGGTGACTGCGGCCGGTGCGCGCCGGGTGGAAGGACTTGGCGTCGAGCAACGCGCCCACTTCCCGGAGCGGCCATCGCAGCTGGTGGAAGGGCTTGTCGTTGACGAGGGCGGATCCGGAGGTCGGGACGTCGAGGCCCATGATCATCCGCATGGTGGTCGACTTGCCTGAGCCGTTCGGTCCGAGGAATCCGGTGACGACGCCGGGCCGAACGTCGAAACTGAGGTCCCGTACCGCGGCTGTTTCGCCGTAACGCTTGGTGAGTGAGATGGCTGAGATCATCGATGTCAACGGTAAGCACGGACCGTCGATCTGGGAATCCCGCCTTCCGGCGTCTTCAGGTGGGGCTATCCCCCGTATTCGGGCCGGCGCTGCCCTTGTCGTCACAGAAAGGTTTCCCCGTAGTGTCTACGCCGTGTCGAATCGTACCGTGATTATCGGGGCCGCCGAGACCGACCGCCTCGGCGTCATCACTGACATCTCGCCGGTCCAGCTGCACGCTGAGGCAATACGCAACGCCATCCAGGACGCAGGCATCACCCGCGACGACATCGATGGCATCGCGAGCGTCGGTGAGGGTCCTCCTGGCCTGGCGAACTATCTCGGGATCGAACCAACATGGCTGGACGGGACATTCGTGGGAGGGTGCTCGTTCCTCGTGCATCTGCACCATGCCTCGGCCGCCATCCAGGCCCGCATGGCGAAGGTGATCGTCATCAGCCATGCCG
Organism: uncultured Acidimicrobiaceae bacterium; assembly: GCA_963702305.1. Taxonomy (GTDB): domain Bacteria; phylum Actinomycetota; class Acidimicrobiia; order Acidimicrobiales; family Palsa-688; genus PALSA-693. Next base: position 27,121 of record CAVPBX010000018.1, read on the forward strand.
TGTCGAGAGGAGGCCCGGCCAGCAGTCCCGGGGCACTGGATCTGTCAAACCTGCAGCAGCAGTTCGAGCAGGTGCACGGCGTCGGTCCCCCGGCGACCAAGTTCCCGCTCGGTCTGCTCCGATATATGAAGACCTACGGCTTAACGCACGAGCAGCTCGCCTCGGTGGCGGTCGCCCAGCGCCGATGGTCCTCTCACGTACCCAGGGCGATGATGCGGGACCTCATCACGGTCGAGGATGTCCTGGCGTCGCCGATGATCTGCTACCCGCTCCACCGCCTCGAGTGCTGCCTGTCGACCAACGGTGGCGGCGCCATCATCGTCACCAGCGAGGAGCACGCCGCGACCCTTCCGTTGCGAAGGCCGCTCGTCCACGTGATCGGAGGCGCCGAGTCCTCCGAGTCGCCCCTCGCGTCACAGATGGCCGACTTGACCAGCTCACGCGCGTTTCGCACGACCGGCCGGCTCGCATTCGAGCAGGCGGGCATCGGCCCCGCCGATGTTGACCACCTGATGGCCTACGACGCCTTCGCCCACCTGCCCATATACGCATTGGAGGACCTCGGGTTCGTGGGCCGGGGAGAGGCCGGCGCGTTCATCGAGGAGGGTCACACGTCGCCCGGCGGATCGTTGCCCATGAACACAAACGGCGGGGGACTCTCGTACACCCACACCGGAATCTACGGCATGTTTGTGATGCAAGAGGCCATCCGCCAGGTCCGCAACGAGGCGGCGGCCCAGGTGCCTGACGTGAAAATCAGTGTGGCTCACGGGGTGGGATCGATGTTTACGTCGGCCAGCACGCTGGTGTTCGCCCGCTCCGACGCCGCGGAGGCACTGTCGTGACCGACACCCCGCCGCGCCCCAAGCCAGCGCCCGTCATCACGCCCGAGACACAGCCATTTTGGGATGCCGCGCGAACGCGAGGAGCTCCAGATCCAGCGCTGTCGGGCGTGTGACACCTTCTACTTCTACCCGCGTCCGTTCTGCCCGGCATGCTTCTCCGAGGACGTCGAATGGGTCCGTACCAGCGGCCGGGCGACGCTGGTGTCCTACGTGATCAATCACCGGCCTGTGCCCGGCTGGGAAGAGGACGCCCCCTACGCCATCGCGCTCGTCGAGCTCGAGGAGGGACCGAGGATGGCCACGAATATCGTCGGCGTTCCCAACACCACCGACCACCTCGTGCTCGACATGGATCTCGAGGTCTGCTTCGTCGAGCAATCGGGGGTAAAGGTCCCGAAGTTCAGACCGGCCGACTCTTGAAAATCCGCCTCTGGACATCTCCTGGGACTGCGAGGAGTCCGCTCAGAGACAGCCTCTGGGTCATGGACTCGGCAGCAACTCCACCCGTAGACCGCGCAGGGCCTCCGGGGCTATGGCCACCGGACGGTTCTCTGCGGTGTCGAGCTGCACCCCCAGACCAGACAGGCGGGCGATCTCGCCGGGCAGGTCCGAGACGGCGATGGCGAAGGAGAAGATCCCCTCCCCTCGGTTGGCCAGGTGGTGGCCTACCGCGCTCCGCTCGTCGGTCGGTTGAGCCAGAACGATGTGCTGACCAAGCGGTGAGTCTTCAAGCAGGAGACGAGCACCGGTCGATCCGGGCGGGTCGTCGCTCATAGCGACGGCCTCGCCGAATCCGAAGATGGCCTGGTAGTCCTCGACTGCCCGCTCCAGGTCTCGCACCACCACGACCATGCGGGCCAGACCGCGGAACCGAGGGTTGGCTCCCTGCCCGAGCAGCATGCCGTCGATCACCTGGTACAGCACCCCGTGTGTCCGGCGCGGCCCGGCCCAGACCAGTCCCGCTCCGGCCCGACCGCGGTAGTCAACTCCCAGCGCGTCGAAGGCCTCGGTCGCCCGCCGCACGTCGCCCACATCGATACTCATGCCATAGAAGCCGTCGCCAGACCGGTCGACGAAGCGGCGTAACTGGGAGGCGGGACCAGAGGGCTCGACGACGCCGAGAAATCCGTCCCCAATGGCGAACTCGGCGTTCGAAAACGCTCCTGCGCCCTCGCCAGACGCCTCGAGCATCCGGCCCGGCGCGAGCGCCAGCACCCGTTCGATCGTCGGGATCCACCCTTGTCGGTCGGATACCGCGACGATGATGTGGTCAAGTCGCCTAATCAATGGCTGCCCGCGTGAAGCGTAGGGCCCCAGACCGATGAAGGTAGGGTGAGCCGATGGACGTGTTCGACGCGATGGGTACGGCCGTCTCGATGCGCTGGCTGAAGCCCGATCCCGTACCCGATGAGCTGATCGAGAAGCTGCTATGGGCCGCCACTCGCGCCTCCAGCCCCGGAAACGTGCAGCCGTGGGATTTCGTGGTGGTACGGGATGCGGCCCAGCGCCATCGGCTGGCCGAGGTCCTGAGCCGGCGTATGAGCAACCTCAGGCAGCGGTCCAGCGGAGCCCTGCCCGACGATCCGACCCAGCGCCGAATGCTGCAAGGGGCCATGCACCTGGTCGAGCACTTGGGCGACGCTCCCGTGCTGCTACTCGTGTGTGGACGCAACGTCTACCCGCCGAAGGCTCCGCAAGAGCACATGATGTACTCGGCCGTCTTCGGTGCGGCCCAGAACCTCATGGTTGCAGCCCGATCCCTCGGCCTGGGTGCGGCGTACACAACCTTCCAACTCGGCAGCGAAGCCGAGATCAACGACATCCTCGGGATTCCCCAGGAAGTGAAAGTATGCGTCACCATCCCGGTGGGCTGGCCGGACCGCAGCCAAGGCCCCCTCACCCGCAAACCCCTTCAAGACGTCGTTCATTACGACGGTTGGTAGCGCTCGATTTGTTGAGCCTACTTTGCCTGCGACTCACTCGGAGAACTCGAAGAGGAGTCCGCAGTTGTGTTCGGGCGCGATGGCGAGGGTATCCGGTGCGTCGCCGGGTTCAATCGTGATGCCCAGGCCATTGACGTAGGACTGGGCCTTTGCTAGATCTCGTACTTCGAACACCGTGGAGCGGATTCCCTCGCCGTACCGGGTGAGGTGGCGGGCGATGGGGCCCTCCTCGATCGGCGCCAGCAGCTCGACCACGGTGTCGGCGATCGCGAGACCGACGGTCTGGGCGCCAACGGCAGGACGCGGTGCCCGATACACGACGGTGGCGTTGCAGAAGTCTTCAAAGAACGCGGTCGCGGCGTCGAGGTCGTGGACGGCGACGCTGTAGCGCTTGAGGCCGGTACAGCCGAGTGGGTGCTCGTCACGCCAGTAGTCGATCGGCTTGATCGGCTCGAGAAAGGAGGTCGGTGGGTCCTCGTCATGGAAGCTGCGGTCGTAGAACTCGAAGGCGATACCGAAGCTGTCGAGGGGGTGCGCATGGAAGGCGACACCCAGCTCCCGGACGACACGCATACCTCGGGCCAGCACCGTTTCTCTCGCCGCGCTGACGTCTGGGACCTGGTATTCCACTCCGACGTAATGGGGCCCGAAGCGAGCGTGCAGAAGATCGTCGCGCGGCGCGAAGAGCTCAAAGATCACGGTCCCGATCGTGATCAGGCACGCGTGCCACTCCTCCCTTGGCATGTCGAGGATCAGCTGCGCCCCATAGACGTCGTGAAAGTGGGCGACGCTGTCGTCAAAGCCGTCGACTGCTGCGTTGATGTGATTCATGTGCAGGCAGGTAATAGGTGCGGGCATCGCAGGCTCCACTCGCGTCGGGACCAGTCGGACCGGGACTGTACAGGCGTTCCGTAGACCCAACCGGTACCACATGCGTCGGCGACGCGCTTTTTTTCCGTTCAGGCGGTGGTAAGAACCCGTGTCCGCAAAGTGTCGAGCGAGCCTGGGGCTACCCCGGCGCTCTCCAACCAGACCCGGGCCCCGCCGTGCTGCTCGTCGAGGAGTTCGAGGAACCGGCGCATCGTGTCGGGCATCACGATTCGACGACTCGCCGGCATCTGCGCAACCGCCTCGCCGTGCAGCGGGTCTCGAGTCAGCCGTGCGAGGATTGATGGCATCGCCAGGTTCGTCAATGCATAGTCTTCGACGATGTCATCCTCGCTCACGCCGAGCACCGACAGGAGCAGGGCGGCAACGACCCCCGTGCGATCCTTGCCTGCTGCGCAGTGGAAGACGACCGCTCCGCTTCCGTGCGCCAGTGTCTCGAAGGTCTCGGCGAAGGCGTCACGACCGACACTCAGATACCACAGGTAGCGCCGGGCGATATCGTCGCCCGGAGGCGCACCCAGAGCTTCGTCCGTCAGCGACGGGATCACCGACGCCGTCAAGTACCGAACGCTCCCGTCCGCCAGGCTCCCTCTTCCGACCGCAGCAATTTCGTCCGGACTTCGCAGATCGATAACCCGATCGACGCCGAGCGACTCGAGCACTCGGAGATCGCCGACCGAGAGGTGCTGGAGGGCGTCGCTGCGGAATACCGATCCCCACCGCACCTGCATCCCATCTGCGGTCGGATATCCCCCGAGGTCACGACAGTTGAAAGCACCCTCCAGCGCCACCCAACGGCGACCGTCCTCGTCCACCACACCTTGCTCCACCTCGGTCAATCTACGGTCCTCGCAGCGGGTCGCGCCGCCACCGGCCAGAAGGTTTTTGTCGTCGGCGGTTGGTTCGTGTGAGAGAGTGGGTCGGAAGGGACGTCCGGGGGGACGGCCTACGGGTGGGAGAGCCATCCCGATACCCGTAGATGCTCTCCCGCCGGTTAGAAACCTTGTCGACAGGGAGGGCGATATGAGCGATACCAGCCAGACGATCCAGCGTCACCACCACATCACCTTGTGCGTGGGAGGGGCTCAGGAGGACTACGACTTCCACACCAAGGTCCTGGGCTTGAAGAGCGTCAAGAAGACCGCCCTCTACGACGGCGATGTGCCCATCTACCACTTCTATTACGGCAATGACACCGGCGCGGAATCCACGCTCGTCACGACGTTCCCGATGCGCCAGTCGGGCCGCCGGGGCCGCCGCGGGACCAACCAGACCAAGACGCTGATGCTGTCAGTCCCCGAGACCGCCGTCGGGTACTGGCGGGCCAGGCTCGTCGATCACGGTATCGAGGTGGAGGAGTCGGAGGCCTTCGGCGAGAAACGGCTCGACTTCAAGCATCCCTGCGGGATCGACTACGCCCTGGTGGGTGTCGTTGGCGATGATCGCCCGGCGCACACCGCGGGACCGGTGCCGCAGGAGTTTGGTATGCACGGAACGCACGGAATCACCGTGTCCGTGCGAGACATCGATCTGTCGTCGGACTTCATGACCGCAGGGTGGAGCGGACGCGTGACGCACGAGGAGACTGACAGGGTCCGGTTTGAGCTCGGGACGGGCGGCCCCGGCCGCATCGTCGACTTCGTGGCCGAACCGAACCTGGACCAGGCGGGCTGGATGTACGGCGAGGGCATCGTTCACCACACGGCGTTCCAGGTCGCCGACTATGACACCCAGAGCACCGTCAAGTCACACCTCGAGGGCCTCGGCTTCACCGACGTCTCGGAGCGCAAGGACCGCGGCTACTTCGAATCGATCTATGTCCGCACACCCAGTGGCGCCCTCTTCGAAGCGACGGTCTCCAAGCCCGAAGGATTCACCATCGACGAACCGCTGGCGGAACTGGGACGCACCTTCCAGGTACCGCCCCAGTTCGCGGACCAACGGGATTTCCTGATCTCGTACCTCGAACCACTCGACTACTAAGAAGCAGCCCCCCTGGGGCGTCCCTTCTAAGCTCAGGCCATGAGCTTCAGCGCCCAAGGCACTCGTCTCAATCGACGGGGCAACGTGACTCGTCGTCGGGTGCTCGACATGCCATCCGACGCTTGGCCGAGGGCGGACCGGAGCCGGTGACGGCCAACCTGGTCGCACGCGAGGCCGGCGTGACGTGGGGAACGATCCAACATCAGTTCGGTGGGGCCGACGGGGTGTGGGCCGCGGTGCTGGAGGACGTGCTGGAAGCCCTTGCCGCCCGGGCCAAGCCCGTCATGTCCAACGGCCGCGGGCCGGCGACGTCGCTGCACCAACGCATTGCCTTCATTGTCGAGTCGCTCTGGACGTCCTACGACTGGGAGACCGCCCGAGCAATGCAGAACCTCCGGATGTTCCTACCGCACGATCGCAAGGATCTGGCCCAGGCGTTTCCCGCCACCGAGGCGACATTTCGACGCTTGGACGAGACCTGGCAGGCGATGTGGCAGGAGCTCTTCGACGATCTTCCGGTGTCGCCGACCAAGCTCCGGCGGGTGCGGAGCCTCATGCCGGGCGCGGTGCGCGGTCTCCACACCCTGGCGCAGCTGACCACGTTCACCGATGTCGAGGAGGGCCGGCGGGGCCTCATCGACGCCGTCACCGCCTACCTGTCGTAACTCCGCCCCCGCCCGGCTACCTCAGTTGAGGAAGTGCGGCGTGTACCGGTGCACGAGACGCATCGGCCACTCGCCCACCTCGGCCGTCGGACCGTCGGTCACCTGTCGCATGACCAGATACTGGGGTCCAAACCAGGCCCGTCGCTGCCACTTCCCGAGGTTGAGCATCGAACCCGCGGAGCCGGTGGCGGCCGGCAGCCACTTCACCCGTTCGAGGCCGTCGCGCACACCGGCCGGGGGCGACACCACCACCACGCCGACCCTACGGGCGATGGGCCACTATCACGACACGCTGCGGCGCCAGGATGACGGCTGGAGGATCACCCGCCGCCAGATCACGATTGGCTGACCAATTCGCGAAAGCCCCGCGGCGGCCCAAGGTCCGGGCGAGCACCCTAGAGCGGCGTGACGTACGCCGCGCTGATACCGCCGTCCACCAGAAATGTCGAGGCGGTGATAAAGGACGCGTCGTCGCTCGCCAGGAACGACACCGCGGCGGCGATCTCCTCCGGCTCCGCGAATCGGCCCATGGGGACGTGCACCAAGCGGCGCGCCGCCCGGTCGGGGTCCTTGGCGAACAGCTCCTTCAGCATCGGGGTGTTGACCGGCCCCGGGCACAGGGCGTTTACCCGGATCTTCTGGCGAGCGAACTGCACGCCGAGCTCGCGAGTCATCGCCAACACGCCGCCCTTGCTGGCGGTGTAGGAGATCTGCGACGTCGCGGAGCCGAGCACCGCCACAAAGGAGGCGGTGTTGATGATCGACCCGCCCCGCTCCAGCATGTGGTGGATGGCGTACTTCGAGCAGAGATACACCGACGTGAGGTTGACCTCCTGTACCCGTTGCCAGGCCTCGATGCCGGTCGTCAGGATGGAGTCGTCCTCAGGGGGCGAGATCCCCGCGTTGTTGAAGCTGATGTCCAGTGCGCCGAACTCGTCGACGACAGTCCGGTAGAGCGACTCGACTTGGGCCTCAGACGTCACGTCGACCTGGACGAACCGTCCGCCGACCTCCTCGGCAGCCTTGGATCCTGCGATCGCGTCCAGATCTGCGCAGACGACCGTGGCCCCGTCCGCCCCGAAACGGCGGGCCGTGGCGAGGCCAATCCCACTGCCGGCCCCGGTGATGACTGCTACTTTGCCCGCCAAGCGGTCTGACACCGGTGCTTACTCCTTGGTAGAGATGAAGACGTTCTTGGTCTCGGTAAAGGCAAAGGGTGCGTCGGGACCGAGCTCCCGGCCGAGGCCAGAGGACTTGAACCCCCCGAACGGCGTCCAATAGCGCACCGAGGAATGCGAGTTGACCGACAGGTTGCCGGACTCGATGCCCCGGCTCACCCGAATGGCCCGGCCGACGTCGCGCGTCCAGATCGAGCCGGAGAGGCCGAACGGGCTGTCGTTGGCCAGCCGCACCGCGTCCGCCTCGTCTTCGAAGGTCATGACGGCCACCACCGGGCCGAAGATCTCCTCCTGCATCAGGGGGTCGGCCGAGGTCGAGGGAGTCACCACGGTGGGGGCGAACCAGAAGCCCGGTCCCTCGGGTGCAGTGCCCCGGAACGCGATGGGCGCGCCGGCAGGGAGGAAGGAGGCCACCGCCGCTCGGTGGGACGCGCTGATCAACGGGCCCATCTCCGACCGCTCGTCGCTCGGGTCGGTGACGACGACGTTCTTCACCGCCAACTCGAAGAGGGCCATGAAGGTCTCGTACGCACTGCGTTCGACGAGGATCCGCGACCGGGCGCAGCAGTCCTGGCCCGCGTTGTCGAAGACCGAGTACGGAGCGGTGGCCGCGGCGACCTCGAGGTCGGCGTCGGCGAAGACGACGTTGGCGCTCTTGCCCCCGAGCTCGAGGGTCACGGGCTTCACGTGCGCGGCGCAGCCGGCCATGATCTGCCGGCCCACCTCGGTGGACCCGGTGAACACGATCTTGGCCACGTCGGGGTGATCGACCAGGCGCTGCCCGACAACGTTGCCCTTACCCGGGAGCACCTGGAATACGTCCTCGGGTAGGCCCGCCTGGAGGGCCAGCTCGGCGAGCCGCATGGCGGTGAGCGGGGTCAACTCGGCCGGCTTCAGGACGACGGTGTTGCCGGCGGCTAGGGCCGGGGCCAGGCTCCAGGACGCGATCGGCAGAGGGAAGTTCCACGGCACGATGGTCCCGACCACTCCGAGCGGCTCGTGGAACGTGACGTCGAGCCCGTCCGCGACCGGGATCTGCTGGCCGATGAGCCGCTCCGGGGCCGCCGAGTAGTAGCCGATCACGTCCCGGACGTTTCCGGCTTCCCATCGGGCGTTGCCGATGGTGTGACCGGAGTTGGTGACCTCGATCCTGGCCAGGTTCTCCCTGTCGCCGTCGACTTCCTCCGCGAAGCGCCGCAGCAACCGGGCTCGGTCGCCGGGTGCGACTCTTCTCCAGGACTCGGCGGCCCGCTTGGCCCGGGCGACGGCCTCGTCGGTGGCGTCCACATCGAGCTCCTCGACGGTGGCGACTACCTGCTCGGTGGCGGGGTTGATGACATCGAAGGCGCTCAATGGTCTTCGCCTCCTACATGCGCTCGAAGGAACGGACCCGCTCCCAGTCGGTGACCGCGGCGTCGAACGCCGCCAGCTCCACCCGTGCCGTGTTGGTGTAGTGGTCGACGACGTCGTCGCCGAAGGCCGCCCGGGCGATTGCACTCGATTCCCAGAGCTCCGCCGCCTCTCGAAGCGACGTCGGCACGTGCTCGGCCACCGCGTCATAGCCGCTGCCTTCGAAGGGCGCCGTGAGCGACAGGTCGTTGTCGATGCCGTGCAGACCGGCGGCGATGATGGCCGCCACGGCCAGATAGGGGTTGACATCACCGCCGGGCACTCGGTTCTCGAAGCGCAGGCTGGCGCCCTTCCCGACGGCCCGCAGCGCGCACGTCCGGTTGTCATAGCCCCATAGCACCGCCGTAGGCGCGAAGGTGCCGGGTTGGAAGCGCTTGTACGAATTGACGTTGGGAGCGCTGAAGAAGCTGAGCTCGCGCAGACCGGCCAGCTGCCCGGCGACGAAGTGTTCGAACAGCGGCGACACCCCGCCGGGTCGAGCGCCCGCGAATACCGGTTCGCCGGATTCCGACCGCAACGACAGGTGGACGTGGCACGAATTGCCTTCCCGCTCGTTGAACTTGGCCATAAAGGTGAGGGCCTTGCCGTGCTGGGCCGCGATCTCCTTCGCGGCCGTCTTGTAGATGACATGGTTGTCGCACGTCGTCAGGGCGTCGCTGTACTTGAAGGCAATTTCCTGCTGGCCCAGGTTGCACTCCCCCTTGGCCGACTCCACCTGCATGCCCGCGTCTCGCATGGCGAGGCGGATGTCTCGGAGCACGGGCTCGACGCGGCTGGTGCCGAGGATCGAGTAGTCGATGTTGTACTGATTTGCCGGGGTTAGGCCGGAATAGCCCTTCGTCCAGGCGGATTCGTACGTCTCGTCGAAGAGGATGAACTCCAGCTCGGTGCCCACGTAAGGGATCCAGCCCCGCTCGGCGAGGCGGTCGATCTGGCGCCGCAGGATCTGCCGCGGCGACTCGCTCACCGGTCGCCCATCCAACCATTCGATATCCGCCAGCATCCAGGCGGTGCCTGGCTCCCACGACGCCCGGCGCAACGTGGAGGTGTCCGGAATCATGGCGAAATCGCCGTATCCGGTCTCCCACGACGAGATGTGGTAGCCGCCGACGGTGTTCATCTCGACGTCGACGGCGAGCAGGTAGTTGCACCCTTCGGTCCCGTGCTGCAACGTTTCGTCGAGGAAATAGCGGGCGTCCAAACGCTTCCCCTGGAGACGGCCCTGCAGATCGACCAAGGCGACGACGACGGTGTCGATGGTGCCGTTGGCCACGCTTTCCTGCAGCAATTCCACACTCAGCGGCGCCTGGCGCGCCCCTGCTACCTGTCCGGGAGAATCTTGCGGCCCGGTCACAATCGGTTCCCCCCTCCTCGCGGCGCGGCAGACTGGGGGTCGCGGCCGGGGATGAGCAGTCGGAGCATCGGCGGATGCTAGCTCGACCGGGCCTATTTCGATCTCGTTACGAATGGCGACGGTCCGTTGCGGAGACGGTCCGGCGAGTTACACTGCCCCATTCTTCGGGCCTGCCGTTCAGGGCAGGACGCGAAACAAGGGGGCCGTCAGGTGCCTGAGGCAGTCGACATCGTGGAGCTCAGCGAGGACGAAAGACGCCTGGCCGAACTCGGCTACAAGCAGGACTTGCATCGGTCCTGGTCGGGATTCTCCAACTTCGCCATCTCCTTTTCGATCATCTCGATCCTCGCTGGGTGCTTCACCACCTTCGGCGCGGGCTGGAACGCCGGCGGTCCCGCGGCGATTGCCTGGGGCTGGCCCGTCATCGCCCTCCTGGTTCTGACCATCGGTCTCTGTCTGGCCGAGCTGGTGTCCGCGTACCCGACGTCCGGGGGCATTTACTGGTGGGCCTCGAAACTCGGTGGTCCGAAGGCGGGCTACTACACCGGATGGCTCAACCTGATCGGGCTCCTGGCCATCACCGCGTCGGTGGCCTACGGCTGCGCCACCTTCTTCGACCTCACCCTCGGGTTCCTCGACTCCAGCTACCACTCGGGGAGCCTCAACCGGATCTTCCTCTACTTCGTGGCCATCCTGGTGCTGGCGGCGCTGGTCAACATCTTCTCCAGCCACCTGCTCGCCATCATCAACAACGTGTCGGTGTGGTGGCACGTGTTCGGCGCGGCCGCGGTGGTGCTCATCCTCATCTTCCTCCCAAACCACCACGCCAGCGCCTCGTCGGTGTTCACCCACACCGTCAACAACACCGGTTTCTTCGGGGGTCGGACCGGCGGCCTCGGCTACGTGTTCTTGTTGCTGCCGCTTTCTGCCCTTCTCACCCAATACACCATCACGGGCTACGACGCCTCTGCCCACCTCTCCGAGGAGACGAAGAGCGCCGCCAATTCCGCCGCCAAGGGCATGTGGCGGGCCATCTTCTATTCCGGCATCGGCGGGTGGATCCTGCTCCTGTCCTTCCTGTTCGCCGTGCAGAACGAGGGCAAAGTCACGTCCGGCGGTGGAGGCGTGGCCGTCATCTTCTCCCAGGCTCTCACCTCGCACTGGGGTGGGACCGTGCTGCTCATCTCCACTGCCGGCCAGTTCTTCTGCACCATGGCCTGCATGACCAGCACCACCCGGATGCTGTACGCCTTCAGCCGTGACGGCGCCGTGCCCGGTCACAGGTACTGGTCACATCTCAGCCCCAGGCGGGTCCCGGTCTACGGGGTGATCGCCACCGCTGTCGTTTCCATAATTCTGACTGCACCCGCCCTGGTCAAGGTCAACGTCAACGGGGCCCCCACCCCCGTCGCCTTCTTCGCCGTGGTGTCCATCGGCGTCATCGGCCTCTACCTGTGCTTCGGGATCCCGATCTGGCTCCGCTGGCGGGCCGGCGACTCCTTCGAGGGAGGCGAGTGGACCCTCGGTCGGAGGTACAAGTGGCTCAGCCTGATCGCCCTGTTCGACATCGCCCTCACCGCCGTGGTGGCCCTGCTACCAACTTCCAATCTGGGGGTGCCCTGGTACCCCGGTTTCGGCTGGCGGTACGTCAACTACACCATCCTGGTGGCGCCCGGAGCCTTGATCCTGTTGTGGATCTACTGGCACTTGTCGGTCAAGCATTGGTTTACCGGCCCTAAGCAGACCATCGATCTCGCGACCGAGGGTTCACTGGCGCCCTCGACCTAGCCCGCGAGCGGCGGCCTCAGCGGTCGGACCCGGCACCGCTTCACGTCCGGACCCGCTCGTTGGCGGGGTCGTACGGGGCCCGCAGGTGCACCTCGACGGGGTAGCGGGTCCCGGCCACGTCGACGCGGTAGTGGCCGCTGGCGAGGTAGTCGGCCGTCACCGGTGCGCCGTCCGGACGCCAGATGTAGGCCAGGGCCACACACGATCCGAGCGTGGCACCCCACGCCGCCGAGGTGACCTGACCCGCCGCGTCACCGTCCCGGGCCACCAGTTCCCCGCCCCACAGCATCGGCTCGGGATCGCCGACCACGAGAGTGACGAGCCGGCGCGTCGGGCCTTCGTCCCGGCTCCTCTCCACTGCTGACCGGCCGAGGAAGTCGATGTCGGTCTTCAGTTTGCAGGTCCACAGCAGACCGGCGTCGACCGGCGTGCAGTCCGGCGTGAGGTCGCTGCCCCAGGCCCGGTAGCCCTTCTCCAGCCGCAGCGAGTTGATCGAGTAGTAGCCCGCGTCGACCAGGCCCATGCCGCGCCCCACGGATGTCAGCAATTCGTACACGCCGACTGCGAACTCGCCCGGCACGTAGAGCTCCCAACCCAGCTCGCCCACATAAGTGATCCGGGTCGCTCGCACCGTGGAGTAGCCCAGGTCGATCATTCGGCTGGTACCGAACGGAAAGGCCTCATTGGAGAAGTCAGATCGGGACAACGTGGACAGCAGCTGGCGGGACCGGGGGCCCATGACGCCGTACACCGCGTAGGCCGAAGACACATCGACCACGTCGACGTGGTCATCGGGCCCGGCGTGGCGGGAGATCCAACTCTGGTCCCTGACGACCGACCCGGAGGAGGTGACCAGGAGGAACTCGTCGGGACCGAGGCGGGTGACGGTGAGGTCCGACTCGTAGCCGCCCCGGGAGTTGAGCATGGCGGTGTAGACGGCACGGCCCGGCTCGACCGCCACATCGGCGGAGCACAGCCGCTGCAACAGTCGAACCGCGTCGGGGCCGCGAACGACCATCTTGCCGAAGGACGTCTGGTCAAAGAGCGCCACCGCGGTTCGGGTGGCGCGCTGCTCGGTCTCGGACCACGGCAGCCAGTTGGGCTTGCCCCACCCGTACTCGATCACCGGCTTACAGCCTTGGGGTGCGAACACGTTGGCCCGCTCCCAGCCCATCTTGGACCCGAAGCAGGCGCCTGACTCCGCCAAGTGGTGGTAGACCGGCGAGCGCCGGAAGGGTCGGGCGGTCGTCAGCTCCCGGTTCGGCCACGGCACCGCGTAGTGGAGCCCGAGCACCTCCCCGACCCGGTCGTGCAGCCACTGCTTGTTGCTGTTGAACGGCGCGAACCGGCGGATGTCCACTCCCGACAGGTCCCGAGTCGGCTCACCCTCCACGATCCACTCGGCGAGCGACCGGCCCGCCCCGCCGGCAGACGCGATCCCGACGGAATTGAAGCCGGCCCCGACGAAGAAGTTCTTCACCTCCGGTGACTCACCGAGGAGGAACTGGTTGTCCGGCGTAAAGCTCTCCGGGCCGTTGTAAAACTTCCTGATCCCCGCAGAGCCCAGCGCGGGGATGCGCAGAATGGCGTTGTCCATGAGGATGGAAAAATGGTCCCAGTCCTCATCGAGCAGCTGAAACTCGAAGGGGTAGGGAATCTGGTCCGGGGCCACCCACGGCTTGGCCTCCGGCTCGAAACCGCCGACCAGAAGGCCGCCGACCTCCTCCCGGAAGTAGGTGTAGCCGTCGGGATCGCGAAGTATCGGAAGGTGGCGGTAGACGCCCTCGATCTGCTCGGTCACCACGTAGAAGTGCTCGGCGGTGTGCAGGGGCACGTGGACCCCGCACATGGCGCCGATGGCGTGGGCCCACTGGCCGGCGCAGTTGACGACGATCTCCGTCTCGATGTCGCCTCGGTCTGTCGAGACCTCCCGCACGCTCCCGCCGGCCACGTTGATCCCGGTGACGCGCGTCTCCTGATAGATCTGCGCCCCCTTGTCGCGCGCGCCGCGGATCAGGCTGGCGGTTACGTCCACCGCATTCACCGTCGCATCGCCCGGCAACCAGAGCGCACCCAGGAGATCGGACGTCTCCAGGAGGGGATACAGCTCCAAGGCGCGTTGCGGACTGATCAGCTCGCACTCGAGACCGAACGCCTCGGCGGTCGCAGCCGTGCGCCGGAGCTGCGTCAACCGGTCGGGGGTGCGGGCGACGGTCACCCCGCCGCAGGCCTTGTAGCCGGTGGCGAGACCGGTCTCCGCCTCGAGCGCGCCATAGAGCGCAGCCGAATACTGCACCAGGCGGGTACCGCTCTCGGTGGCCCGTAGTTGGCCGAGCAGCCCGCTGGCATGCCAGGTCGTACCGCCGGAGAGATGCCCCTGTTCCAGCAGAGCGATGTCGGCGCAGCCCAGGCGGGTGAGGTGGTAGGCCACGCTGGCGCCGATGATCCCGCCTCCGACGATGACGACGCGCGCCCGCGACGGTAGATCCGGAGACATGTCCGCCACAGTATTCTCCGGCCATGCCAGCACCGGAGCCGCCCGCACCTGCGCATCTCGCCGCCTCGGCGCCATGACCGCGGACCGGGCCGGCGCCGAGGGTGTGCTCGGGCAGCTCCGTTGCCTCCAGGGCCGAACCTTCGTCGTCGAGGATCTTGCCGGCGGGCTCACGAACCACAACCTGAAGGTGACCACGGCGACGGACGCCCTGGTGGTGCGGCTCTCCCAGTCCGACACCGGGCTCCTCGCCATCGATCGCGACCACGAGTACCACAACTCGGTGAACGCCGCGGCAGCCGGTGTCGGCGCCCCGGTCGTCGAGTACCGTCCTGAACTCGGCGCCCTGGTCGTGGGCTTCGTGGACGCCCGGACGTGCTCGAGAGCCGACTTGACCGACAGTGTCCGCTTGGAGCGGGTCGTGGCGGCCTGTCGCCGCCTGCATGACGGCCCCCGCTTCCGCAACCGCTTCGACATGTTCCGGCTGCAGTCGTTCTACCTGTCGGTCGCGCAAAAGCACGGCTTCCGGCTACCCGAAAGGTATCTGGAGTTCATGCCCCAGGTGGATCGGATCGAGGCCGCGCTGGCCGCTACCGACGAGGGGACGGTCCCGTGCCACAACGATCTCCTCGCCGAAAACTGCCTCGACGACGGAACGCGGGTCTGGTTGATCGACTACGAGTATTCGGGCAACAACGATCCCTGCTTCGAGCTCGGCAACCTGTGGAGCGAATCGGACCTGAGCCGGGAGACGCTCGACGAGATCGTCACCTGCTACTACGGAGTTTTCGACCCCCAGAAGGCGGCCCGGGCCCGGCTGCAGGGGCTGATGTCCAAGTACGGATGGGTGTTGTGGGCTTCGATCCAGGACGGGGCGGCTCCGATCGACTTCGACTTCTGGAGCTGGGGCATGGAAAAGTACGAGCGGGCGGTCGCCGAGTTCGACGGGCCCGACTTCAACACCCTGCTCGACCGGGCGGCCGGGGGTTAGGTAAACCGAACCAGACATTGGCGGCGTTGCTGGGACCGCTGCCGTCGCCTAGGTTCGACAGCCGTGAAACCTCCGCCGTTTGCGTACAGTGCCCCGACCACCTTGGAGGAGGCGCTGGCCCTGCTGCAGGAGCACGGCGACGATGCCAGGCCCCTGGCCGGCGGGCAGAGCCTGATCCCGCTGTTGTCCCTCAGGCTGGCCCGCCCATCGCACCTCGTCGATCTGGCCGGGATCCCCCAGCTCGGGTCCATCGTCGCCGACGGCGACCATCTGGTGATCGGCGCCATGGTGAGAGAAGGCGCCGCCGAGCGCCATCAGGACGTCCGGCGGCTGGCGCCTCTGCTGGCTGAGGCGTTGCCCCTCATCGGTCACCCGGCCATCCGGAGTCGGGGCACCATCGGTGGCAGTCTGGCCCATGCCGACCCGGCCGCCGAACTGCCGGCGGTGGCGCTCATACTCGACGCCGAACTGGTCGCCGAGAGCCGAGACCGTGGTCAACGGAACATCAGGGCCGCGGACTTCTTCACCGGATTCTTCAGCACCGCCCTCGAGCCCGATGAGATCCTCACCGAAGTGCGGATTCCGCGACCGGTGGCGGGCACCGGCAGCGCCATCGAGGAAGTCGCCCGCCGGCACGGCGACTTCGCCATGGTCGGCGCGGCCGCGGTAGTTCGCATCGAAGGCGGGAAGATCGCGGAAGCCCGGCTGGTCCTGACCGGCGTCAGCGGCATCCCGGTGCGCGCCACCGCAGCCGAGACGGCGCTGGTGGGGGCGGATCCCACCGCGGACGCCTTCACCGACGTGGCCGAGCAGGCGGCAAGGACGTTGGCGCCGCCCGCGGACGTCCATGGATCGTCCGCGTATCGTCGCCACCTCGCCGCGGTCCTCATGCGACGTACGCTGACCATCGCCGCCCACCGGGCCCAGGAGGCCGCGTGACCATCTTCGACGTCGAACTCGTTGTCAACGGAAGCCCCCGGCAGGGCTCGGTAGAACCCCGCCGTACTCTCGCCGACTTCCTGCGAGAGGACCTCGGCCTGACCGGCACCCATGTGGGTTGCGAGCACGGGGTCTGTGGCGCCTGCACGATCCTGATCAACGGCGAGCCGGCCCGATCCTGCCTGATGCTCGCCGTCCAGGCCACAGGCGCCGAAGTCACCACGGTCGAGGGCCTTGCCAACGACGGGGAGATGAACCCACTGCAGCAAGCGATGTGGGACTCGCACGGGTTCCAGTGCGGTTTCTGCACGCCCGGGTTCCTCATGCAGATCACCGCCTTGCTCGCCGAGAACCCCGACCCGGGTGAGGAGGAGATCCGGGAGGCGCTGTCGGGCAACCTCTGCCGCTGCACGGGATACGAGAGCATCGTCAACGGGGTGCTCCGGGCAGCCGGCCATAGCCCGGATCCCCAACCGCAGCACTGAGCGAAGTAGGAGCGAGCACGTGCAAAACATCGCTGAGCGGTTTACGGGAGCGAGCGTCAAACGCTCGGAGGATCCCCGCATTCTGACGGGGACAGGGCGCTACATCGACGACGTCCGCCTGCCGGGCATGCTGCACGCCGCCTTCGTGCGCAGCCCGTTCGCGCACGCCCGCATCACCAACGTGGACGTCACGGCGGCACGCGGCGCGCCCGGCGTCATCGCCGTGCTGACCGGCGAGGAGCTGGAGGCGATCATCGTGCCCGGGCCAGGCATTGCCGGAATGTTTTCGGGTGGTCTTCCGATGCCGTCGTTTAGCGTGCTGGCCAGCGACAAGGTCCGCCTGGTCGGCGACCCCGTCGTGTTGGTGGTCGCCGAAAGCCGCTACCTCGCCGAGGACGCCTGCGAACTGGTGGAAGTCGACTACGACGAACTGCCGGCGGTGATCAGCTCGGAGCAGGCGCTGGACCCGGCGGGCCCGCCAATCTTCGAGGACCTCGGAACCAACGTGCTGACCCGCTCGCCCGTGGCCACCTTCGGCGACGTGGAGGGCGCGTTCGCTCAGGCCGACCGGATCGTACGGGCCGACTTGAGCCAGCACCGGCACCAGAACGTGCCGATGGAGTGCCGGGGCGTCGTCTGCAGCTTCGACGCTGAGTCAGGAGACCTCACCGTCTATTCCGCCACCCAGGGGGTCCACATCGCCCGCATGGGATTGGCGACGCAGCTGGGCATGCCGCTGGAGAAGGTGCGGGTCCTGGCCGGCGACATTGGCGGCTCGTTTGGGCTCAAGTTGGGGGCGGCCCGGGAGGACATCGCCTGCGCCGCGGCCTCTCGCCAGCTCGGCCGCCCGGTCCGATGGATCGAGGACCGAGCCGAGAACCTAACCGCGTCGGGCCAGGCCCGCGAGGAGAGTTTCGAGGTCGAAGCGGCCGTCTCTAACGAAGGGCGAATCCTCGGCCTGCGGGTGAAGATGATCATCGACACCGGCGCCTATCCAGGCATGGGGGGCCTGCTGCCGCAGATGGTGCAGGGAATGATCCCGGGCCCCTACAAGATCGGCGCCCTCTCGTTCGAGTCCACCGCCATCATCACCAACAAAGCCAGCTACGTGGCGTACCGCGGTCCTTGGGCCTCCGAGACGTGGGTGCGCGAACGGATGATGGACTTGGTCGCCAAGGAACTCGGGATGGAGCCGCTCGAGGTCCGCCGACGCAACGTGGTGACACGCGGCGAGCCTCCCCTCGAGATGGTGACCGGACGCAGCCTGGCTGGCGTCACCTCCCGCGAGTCGATCGAGCGCGTCGCCGCGTTGATCGACGTCGATGGATTCCGGCGCCGGCAGGCCGAGGCCCGGGCTGAGGGACGGTATCTCGGGCTCGGGCTGGCCACCTACATCGAGGCCGCTCCTGGGCCCCGGACGCCCGAGGGCGGCGGGGGCATCATGGGCCCGGAGCAGATGCGGCTCCGAGTCGAAGACGACGGCACGGTGACCGTCTTCACCTCCCAAATGCCGCACGGGCAGAGCCACCAGACCACCCTGGCGCAGATCGCCGCTGACGAGTTCGGCGTGCCGTTTGATCAGGTGCGAGTGGTGGTCGGCGACACCGACGTGGTGCCGATGGGATTCGGGACGGGGGGTAGCCGATCGGCGACGATGGCCGGTGGCGCGTCGCTGCACGGCGCTCGGGCCCTACGGGCCAAAGTGTTCGAGGTGGCGGCCCACCTCTTCGAGGCCAGCGCCGAAGACATGGAGCTTTCGGCCGGAGCGGTGTCGGTCCGGGGCGTTCCCGCCCGCGCTGGGCCTGGGAGAGATTGCCCAGGCCGTTCACCAGCCGGGCCGGGTGCCGCCGGAGCTCGCCGGTGACCTCGAGGTCACCGCGGCGTTCGACGGCGGCGAAGGCGGCTGGTCCGGCGGTACTCACGCCGCCATCGTCGAGGTCGACGTGGAGACCGGGCTGGTACGTATCGAACGCTACGTGGTGGCGGAGGACTGTGGCGCCCTCATCAACCCGGCCGTGGTGGAAGGCCAGGTGCGAGGAGGCGTGGCTCAGGGCATCGGCGCCGTCCTGCTGGAGCGCTCGGCGTACGATGTCGAAACCGGCCAATTTCTGTCGGGCACGTTCATGGATTACCTCCTGCCCACGGCATCTGAGATCCCTCGCATCGAGATCGAACATCTCGAGACCGTCCCGCTCGACGCGGACGTCAACTTCCGGGGGGTGGGTGAGGGAGGAATGATCATCGCCCCGCCGACCCTGTGTAATGCCATCGAGGATGCCTTGTCGCCTATGGGGGCCCGGGTCACCGAGCAGCACCTCCCGCCGTCCCGAAATTCTGCAACTCATCGGAGTTATCCCCGCCGATTGATCTGGCGCACCCGTCTTCGCCAGTCGCCGGCCTTCGCTACGGCTCCCTCACCCGCCAACCGCGACGACGTAGTTCGCCGGCGAGCTGTTCGGCCGAGAGATGGCGGACGATCTCGTCGCTGGCCGACAGGCGCAACGCCGGGGCCGGGACTGACGTGCCCCCGTCGACGTCGGCATCCTGCAGCTGGTCGATCAACGCCACTGCCTCGTCGCGGGTGAACTTGCCGGCGGCTTGACGCTGGGTGAACCCCATAGGGCCGCGCGCGTCCCGGAAGTCGGCATGGCCGGCATGGTGGAGGAGCGTCAGCAGCTCCTGCACTTGCCGGGCCGACGCCTGCGGACCGGACGGTTGACCAAACGCCATGGCCGACAGTCTTGCCGATCTGACCTCGTCAGGTGGTCACCGGATCTACTGGTGAGCAGTCATCTCCGGAAGGTCGTCGGGTCGCAGGGCCCACGCCGGCACCGGGAGGGCCTCGATGATGCGCCCCACCCCGACAGCCGGGAAGCCGTCGATCTCGGTGCCCGCCTCGAAGCGCGAGCGTTGCTTGACGACCGCGCCGGCCCGCACCACACAGCCGGGACCGAGGACGCTGTGATCGCACACGATGGCAGCCGGCTCGATGATAGATCCGGCGCCGATCCGACAGCCGTGAATCATGGCACCGGGACCGACGATGACGCGGTCGTCGATGACGAGGTCGTTATCGGGGAGCAGGTGCAGGACGGTGTTCTCGAGGATCTGGACGTCATCGCCGATGCGCACCGGTCCGTGAGAGTCACCGATGATCTTCACACCGGCGCCAATGATGGAACGTTCGCCGATGACCACGTCGCCGGTGACCTCGGCCGTCGGAAAGAGAGTCGCCGACGCCGCGACGGTCGGAACGATGCCTCGGTAGGCGTAGAGCTGGCCCATGACGGTGGTCTCCTGTGTCTGCCGGATGGTGATGGCGGTTGGCGCCGGGACGGACAGGTCACCGCCGCGGAGGCCGGTGAGGCGACGCAGGTCGTCGGCCGAAGCGGCTCGCACGACGCGGGCCGGCCGGCCGACAGCCACGACCTCGTCCGGGAGCGACATCCCGGCGGGGACGAGGGTGCCCTCGCCGAGAAAGACCCGGTCCCCGAGCCGGGCCCCGGGCATGAGGATGGATGCGTTTCCGATCTCGCAGAGATCGCCGACCGTGGCGCCGACGACCATGCAACGGTGACCGAACACGCTTCGTCGCCCGATCGCCGACGGCACTGTGGAGGTACCCACCACCACCGAGTTGTCGAGCACCGCGGATCCAGTGCCGACTGCGACCCCCGATCCGGAGGAGCGGACGACCGTACCTTCGGCGAGCAGCGATCCCTCGCCGAGTCGGGCCGCGCCGATCACCACCGCGGAGCTGGCGATCTGCGGTGCGACCTGCGACTGGCGGAGCATGTTGGCCGGTCCCGCGCTCATGGCATTCACTCCTGACGGAAGCTAGGCACTCGGTCGGGTCGGATCCACTTCAAGCGGCCTCATTCGATCGCATAGATCATGTCGTCGAGGTTCTCCCAGTCTTTGCTCGTGATCGGAGTGTTGGTCAGGCTTGACGAAACGGCGACTTCGATCCGGTCCGGATCAAGGCCCAAGATGGCTCGGTAGGCGTCGGTTTGCCGATTCCACACCAGCGCCTGCCGCCGCACGAACCGCTGCTCGATGACGTCGAGTTCGTCGAGGGACCCGGCCTCGAACGAGACCAAGCGCAACCCGATGTTGCCTCTTCCGCCGTGGACGGCGTTGCGCCCCAGCTCTCGCAGTTGTAGCACCTGGCGGCGATCCGTCTCGCTGATCATGAGGGCGACCACCCGGTCGACCTGGGAGACCACGCGGAACTCCAGGACGTCCTGGTAGAACTCGATCGACTGCTGCAGATCGGACACATTGAGGAACACGGTCTGCATGGTCAGATCCATCTAGGGCTCCGATCTCACGATCGCTCCGGGGCACGGGCGGTGGCCAGCGCGGCGTCCTGTCTGCGGGACACGCCGCTGACTCGCGGATGACCGGACAGGTTGAGCGCCGCATTCACCAGGGCCACGTGCGAGAACGCCTGCGGGAAGTTCCCGGCCTGTCGGCGGGTCTTCGGGTCGTACTGCTCGGCCAGGAGCCCGAGGTCGTTGCTCACGCTGAGCAGTCGTTCGAACAGCCGACGGGCGTCGTCGCGGCGGCCGAGCAGGTGCAGGCAGTCGGCCATCCAGAACGAGCAGGCCAAGAAGGCGCCCTCGCGACCTTCGAGCCCGTCGACAAGGTGGGCTTCCGCGGCCCGATACCGCAGCACGAAGCCATCCTCGGTCAGGTCGCGCTCTATCGCCTCGATGGTTGATCGCACCCGGTCGTCGGTCGCCGGCAGGAAGCCGACGAGGGGGATCAACAGCAGGCTGGCGTCCAGTTCTTCCGATCCGTAGTACTGGGTGAACGCACCGATATCCGTGTTGTAACCCTTGGCGCAGATCTCATCGTGGATCTGGGCCCGAAGGTCCCGCCAGGCGGCCACCGGCCCTTCGTGACCAAACTCCTCGACCATGCGCACGGCGCGGTCCACGGCCACCCAGGCCATGACCTTTGAGTGGGTGAAGTGCCGCCGAGGTCCGCGCACCTCCCAGATCCCTTCGTCCGGCTCGGTCCACGCCGTTTCGACGAACTTCATCAGCTCGAGCTGAAGCCCCCAGGCCGACTTGTCAGCGGTCTTGCCCAGGACCGAGGCCTCGTACAGGGCCGACATGACCTCGCCGTACACGTCCAGCTGGTATTGCCCCGCCGCCGCGTTGCCGACCCGCACGGGCGTGCAGTTTTCGTAGCCTGAGAGCCACGGGACCTCCCATTCCTCCAGGCGGCGCTCACCGCTCGGCCCGTACATGATCTGAAGGTCGGCGGGATCGCCAGCGGCGGCTCGCAACAGCCAGTTCCGCCAGGCGATCGCCTCGTACTGGCACCCCCCGCGCATCAGCGCCTCCAGGGTCTGGGTGGCGTCCCGGAGCCAGCAGAACCGGTAGTCCCAGTTCCGCACCCCTCCGAAGTTCTCGGGCAACGACGTCGTCACCGCCGCCACGATCCCTCCCGTCGGCTGGTAGGTCAGGGCCTTCAACGTGATCAGTGAGCGGATCACCGCGTCGCGCCACTCGCCGCCAACGGTGAAAGAGGACGCCCACTCGCGCCACCACCTTTCGGTGTCGTCAATGCCGTACCCGACATTCGCGGGACGCGGCGGCCGCTCGTGGGAGGGATACCACGTCAGCTCGAAGAACTCGATCTCACCTTTGGACATGGTGAAGTCGGACACGGTCGTCATGTCCTCACCCGTCACCTCCACCGAGGTCCAAAGGCTGAGCGCGTCGGGGCCGGCGATGGCTGTCAGGAGGGGGCCCGATCGCTGCACCCAGGGCAGCACCGATCCGTAGTCGAAACGCATGACCAGGTCCATACGCACGTCGATCTGCCCCCGGGTGCACTCCACCATGCGGACGATCCGCGGATGGACCTCGCGCACCGGCATGCAGTCGACCAGACGCAGCGCTCCCCCGGCGGTCTCGAATTCGGTCTCGAGGACGAGTGAGTCGTCCCGGTAGCGGCGTTTGATCTCGGAGATCTCGCCGGCGGACTGGGCGGGACCGATGCGCCAGAAGCCATTGCGCTCGTCGCCCAGCACCTTCGCGAAGCACGCCCCGGAGTCGAAGCGAGGCACACACAGCCAATCGATCGAGCCATCCCGGCCGACCAGCGCCGCGGTGTGGGTGTCACCGATGATCGCGTAGTCCTCGATGCGCAGGGACATCATGCCGACGTTAGCGTCGTCGGGTCCGCGAACGATCGGTAGCGTCATATGACTCATGTGACGACGGCGATGGTTCCGGCGTGGACCGTCGGGCTGACTACCGTGCTTCCAGCTCGGCCCGATCCCAACCCCCGAGCTCGGCTGCGGCCTCGTAGGTGGCCTGGCAAAAGGACAGCAAGCAGGCGTCGGGATCGTCAGCCGTGCGGACCGCGCCATAAGGGAGGAGGAATTCCCCCAGATCACCGTCGTAGTAGGCGGCATCGGGCTTCACCGGCCAGCCGGCGTACTCATCGGGTTGGGGGTAGGCATAGGAATAAAAGGACCCCTCGGCGCTGCCACCGGGCCAGAAGCCGCAGCTGCTCACCTCGTGGCTATAAGCCAACTCCTGCACCCAGTCGGCACAGTTCGGAACGCCGCCGGGGTGCTTCGGCGCCCGCCGCCCCGAAAACCGGGTCACCGCCAAATCGGGGCCGCCCCAGAAGAAATGGACGGGGCTGGACTTGCCCACGAAACCGGCCCTGAAGCGGGTCAAGACCCGGTGGGCGTGCACCAGTGCCAACCAGAAGCGGTGCGCCGCGGCCGCGTCGTAGGCTCGGTGCTGCTGGTCCTCCGCGAACGGGATCGCCTCGACCACCTCCACTGGTCGGGGGAAGATCGCCACGGGCACACCCACCGCGGCCAGTACCGCCATGGTTTCCTGGTAGAAGCTGGCGACTGAGCGAGACTCTAGCGCGACATGCCCACGTAGACCGTCGGTCGTGCGCACCACCAGCACGTGGTCGGTCAGGTCGAACTCGACCTCAACTGAGGTGCTGCCCGCGTGCATCAATGATGTCGTCAGCCCTCGCGCCGACACATAGAGCGGGACCTGCCACCAGTGGTTGACCATGGGCTCCAACGCCAGACGGACCTTTCCGACAACTTGGGTCCACAAGTGGAAGGTGTCGCGGGTATCGGCCCAATCCGTCAGCGTCAGCTCCGGCCACACGCGGCTCGGGCCGCTGCGGTTCTCGCCGCCCCCCGGTGTCACTCGTCGTCGACCTGACGAAGGGTTGCCACCCCTGGGCCCGAGTCCAATGCCAGCAGGGCATGTGACACGCACCTGATGGCGTCGTCGACCTCGAAGAACGTCCACCGCTCCGAACCTTCGGAGCTCATGCCTCCGAGCGGCTCGAGCAGCCGGTACGCACCGAGTAGGTGGCTGGTGGCCTCGGAAATGATCCCGTCCCAGCTCGCGTCAGCCCATCCGAAGGCGTTCGGGGTGCCGCTCGGGCCCAAGGGAGGTGTCACGCTGGCTATGACGCCAAGCTAGGACGCGCGCCCCGCTGGGCGCATCCGTCGTTTGGCTTCATATAGCTCTGACGGGAGGGCGTCGAGGGCGTCGCGCAGTGCGGCTCGCGTGGCGATGCCGAGTTTCGGGGAAATTCGGTGCAAGTGCCCTCCGACGGTTCGGTGCGAAAGGAAGAGCTTTTCGGCGATCTGCCGGTTGGTGAGTCCGGTGGCGGCCAGTTGGGCGATTTCGTGCTCCTGGGGCGTGAGTGGGCTCGGCCGAAGGTAGCTGGTCTGGTACCGGCTGGGGCTGGTGGCCCGTAGCTCGCTTTCGGCCCGACTGCCCCAGGGTTGGGCGTCGAGGCGCTCGAAGAGCTGTAGCGCAGCAGTCAGATGCGTGCGCGCCTGGCCGACGGTTCGAGCCCGCCGCTGGCGTTGCCCATAGGCGAGATGGACGCGGGCGAGGTCAAATGGCCAGCGGTCGGCTCCAGAGACGGCCAGCGCCTGTTCGAAGAGCATTTCGGCCTCGTCGTCGCGAGCGGTGGTGATCGCCGCGGCCGCCCGGGATATGAGGGCGAGCCGGGGTGACAGCGAGGGCAGGTGGGTGTTGCTGAGGGCGCGGGTGTGGGCCGCGGCCTGGGCCGTGCGGTTGGTGTGCGCGGCTGCCTCGACGAGATCCAGAGCCCCCCATAGCGCCAGGGGAACGTGCGAGGACAGGCTTCCGGGGGGGCTGACGACGGCGAGGTGGTGATAGGCCGTCTCGAAATCAGCGTGGGCGAGCGCGGCGACTCCCTGGGCATGGCGTGCGTACAGGCGGACTGTCCCCGCGTGGTGGGACGCCGCCCACTGCTCCATGTTGTCGGTCAGGGCGCTGGTGGCCGCTTCGTCCCCGCGCCCGGCGGCGATCATCGCCTGGGCGAACCACATCGGCCATGCCAACAGCTGATAGCCGTGGGCTTCACACAGGTTGAGGCCTTCGGCTGCGAGCCGGTGGGCTCGGTCCCATGCGCCGATCAGATAGTCCTCGAGGCACAAGTTGCTCAGGGCATAGATGGCCGAGGTCACAGCCCCGCCCTCTCGCCCGTCACGCACCACCCGCCAATGCGCCTCGCGGCAGCCGACCATGCGGTCGACGAACAGGGACGCTCGACCGGTGCGCACGATGACGGCTGGGTCGGCCTCATCATGGAGACCGCCGATGACCGTCTCCAGTTCGGCCACGTCCTCCGGGGTGGCGCGGGCCGGGTCACCGAGGAGGCTGGCGGACAGGCCCAGGAGCCGCGGTGGTCGAGGCTTGAGACGCCCCAGCGCGGCGTGGAACGGCCGCCAGAGCTCTGGTCGCCCTCCATACGAGCAGCAGCTGAGCAACATGTGGAGCGCTTCCACCAGCACCCCGTCGCCGGCGTCGTATCGTCCCGCCCGAGTTTCGATGGCGCCGACCAGCAGCCGGTGGACGGTCTCGACATCGCCTTCGCCGTTGAGTAGGAGCATCGCGGTCGTCACCGCCGCCTGCAGCGATCCCCCCCGCTCAGGGTCGGCCTTGCGGGCGTCGTCGAGCAGGCGGGGCGCACCCTGCAAGTCGCCTGCCACTTCCGCCCCCACGTAGGCAGCGTCGGCCAGGCGCCGGCTGCGATCCGAGCCGAGGGGGCTGAGGTCCGCAGCCCGCAGCAACGCCGCCACCGCCCCCGCCGGATCGCCCCGGCGCAAGGCCCGCCGCCCCGTCTGCTCCATCAAGCCAGCCACCTGCTCGTCTGCGCCGACCGCGCCGTGGGCGGTATGCCACGCCCGGCAGTCGGGTTGATCGACCAGCGCCGCGGCCAGGGACCGATGGGCGTCGCGACGCTCGCCTGCAGTTGCCAACGCCACCACAGTAGAGCGCACCAGGGGATGGCGAAACGTCAACTCCCGGCCGCCCGCGTCCAGGCCCACCAGCGCCGCCTCCTCCGCCGGCCGAAGGTCGTCCAGGGCGACGCCGGACCCTGTGGCATGCAGCACACCCAGATCGCCGCTGCCGTCCAGCGCGGCCAGCAAGAGCAGGCGCCGCGACGCCATCGGGAGATCACGAACCCGGGAGGCGAACAATCCCTGCAGCCGCTCACCTATCGGCAGCAGCTGCCCGGACCCGATATGCAGATCCCGCAACACGGCGGGCAGCTCCAGTAAGGCCAAGGGGTTGCCCTGAGCCTCGGCGAGCACCCGCTGGCGAACGCCATGGGCCAAGGTTGCGAACCGGAGATCGAGCAGCCGACCGGCCGCCTCCGCATCAAGCGGCGCCACGTCACACCGCGGGAGCTCCCCGCACCCAAACGGACCTCCTCCCGAGAGGCCACGCGATGCCAACATCAGCCCTACCCGGCTTGCCGGCAAGCGGCGGGCCACAAACCCCAACACGCCGATACTCGCCCGGTCCAGCCACTGGACATCATCGACGATCAGCAACAACGGTCGCGCCCCGGCCGCGCCGCGCACCACCTCCAGCGCGGCCGCACACACGGCCAGACGATCCGGGGGAATCCCCTGAGAAAAGCCCAGCGCTACCCCAAGGGCATCATTGACGATCGAACCCGACGGCTCCCCCCCTCCGAGCAGCGGCGACAACACCTGATGCAGTCCGGCATACGCCATGTCAGCCTCGAACTCCACTCCTCCAGCCCGCACCACTCGTGTCCCGGCTGCGTCCGCCGCTCCGGCCGCCGCGGCCAACAGGGCCGACTTGCCGACGCCAGGATCGCCCAACAACACCAACGAGCCACCATCCCCGGCCGCCTGGTCCAGAAATGACTGGATCAGACCGAGCTCCCGATCACGCCCAACCAGCACCTCAAACACACCCCGCTTGCGACTGTCAACGTGGCTCAAGAGAATTCCGTGCGGGCTCAGCCGTCGACCGGCCGCCCCTGGGCTGCTTCGCTCGCGCCTTCCGAACGGCACTGTTCGCGGCCGGACGACGCCTCAACCTTGCATGACTTGAAGGTTCAAGTTACTCTACCGACGGTGACTTGAACCGTCAAGTGATTGTGACATCTAGGATGGGGAAATGCCTCCCGGACCGCGACGGCGATCAAGGAAGACGCCCGACCAGAACGTGCCCTGGCTTACCGATACCGAGGAAAGCGCCTGGCGGGCGATCGTGTTAGCTATGCACAAGCTGCCGTGGGTGCTCGGACGTCAGTTGGAGCGGGATGCCGAGCTCAGTTTCATCGAGTACCACGCCCTGGCCAGACTGTCAGAGGATCCCAACCACGTCCTGCGGATGAGCGAATTGGCCGCGGTCACCAACTCGTCGCTGTCTCGACTGTCGCACCTCATCAAACGATTGGAGAACCGCGGGTTCGTCCGTCGCGAACCAGATTCCGAGGACGGACGTTTCACCAATGCCGTCCTTACCCGCTCGGGGTACGCCAAGCTGGTGGAAAGCGCACCGGCGCACGTGGCGACCGTACGTACCCTCGTCATCGACGGGTTCAGCGCCGGCGAGCTGCAACAGCTCCGGGCGGCCGCGGAACGCATCGTCGCCCGCATCGAGGCAACTGATTCGGCCTAGACCTGGGCCGTGCGGAGTTGCCTTCCCGGTGAGCCACCCGATTCGAGGCGGTCAGGCGTTGGTTCGGGGCGATATATCGTGAAGAAAGGTTCGGATTGCGCTCGCGAGCTGTATTGGATGGGTGCCCTGCACCGCATGCTCGGCACCATCCACGGTGATCACTCCGACAACGGAATGACGGCGGGAGGCCGCAGCGGCCGCCCGGTCGTCGACCACATCGGACTCACCGCCGCGGACCACGAGGATCCGGCCGGAGAACCGATCGAGGGCCAACTCGAGTTCGGCCGAGGCGTAATCCCGCGGCTGCCGATGCGCTGGATCCCAGCACCACTGCCACGAGCCGTCGGGCAGCTGCAGAGTGTTGTGGACCAGACCACGCCGCAAGGCCCGCTCGGAGCGTCCCGGACTGTAGAGCTGAGCCCGACGAAACAACTCTTCGAAGGTCTCGAACCGGTGCTGGGAGGTGAATGTCGACACGCTGGTGGCAACGGCCGATTCCAGAGAGGCGGCGCGCATGGGGACGAGACCGGCCAGGGAGTCGACGAGGACCAGGCTGGTCGCACCGAGGCAGTCGGCGACGAGAACCGCCACCGACGCTCCGAGGCCGATGCCCACCACCGCGGAGGCCTCTTCGGCGAGGGCTCGGGCGAACGCCACGACATCATCGGCCATGGACACCACGCTGTACTCGCCGTCGGATCTCCAGCCCGACCGTCCATGGCCGGGCAAATCGACGGCCACCATTGGGATGCCAAGCGACATCGCCACGACGTCCCAGGTATGCGCGTTCTGAGCGCCTCCGTGAAGAAATATCACTTTCGCCGGCGAGCGGCCCCACGCCAGCGCGCTCACGACTCGCCCGTCGACATCGAACGTGCGCCGCGCTACCACCGGTCGCTCCCGTATCGGTAGTGCAAAGTCCTCGATGCAGTCGTCGAGGAAGCGGAATTCGTCGTCAGGCGGCAGTATCGCTTCGGTTGATGTCACTTCCGCTTGGCATCGGCGGCATCCATGGCTGCCCCTGTCGAGCAAAGCCGATCGACTTCATCGGCCCCGTAACCAAGCTCGGCGAGGATGGATCGGGTGTTGTCGCCGACGACGAAAGGAGGCCCCCAAATCTTGCCAGGTGTCTCGGAGAGGTCGACGAGCAGACCGAGCGCCCGGGACGGGCCGCCGATCGGGTCGTCGAAGTCGGTCAATCGGTTGTTCGCCAGATTCACTGGGTCCTCGAAGAAACGGCTGGCGAAGTCCGAAGAGCTGACCTCGCACGGGACGTCGTGCTTGTCCAGCAGCTCGAAGATCTCCTCGGCGCCGTAGTGGACAAACTCCTCCTCGAGCGCGGCAGCCAGCTCGTCCGAATGGGCGGCCCTCTGGGCCGGCGACCCGAAGTTGGCCGCGACCTGAAGGTCGAGTCGCCCGATCGCGGTGCAGAGACTGGACCAGTGCTCTTCCTGCAGGGCGGCCAAGCACACCCACCCGTCGGATGCTTCGTACAGACGGTACAGCGCGTTCCAGCCCAACGCCTGATGGTCAAGCTTCGGACGCTCGCCGTCGGAGGTGCCGTCAACGTTGACCCAGGCCAGTGACGCATTGAGGAGATGGGCGTTGACGATGGAAGTGTCCACCTTCTGGCCCCGTCCGGTTCGATCGCGGTGATAGAGCGCTTGGATGACCGCGGCGGCCCAAATGAAACCGTTTCCGGTGTCGCCAATCGAGCATGACGGCCAATGCGGCTTGCCGCCATCGTCCATGGCGCCCTCCATCCAGGTCACCCCGGCAATCGACGCCGCAGACTGGTCGTGCCCCATGACATTCTTTCGGGGGCCGTCCTCATGGCCTCGGGTGTGACAGTAGATGATCCTGGGATTTATGTCCCTGAGGGACTCGTAGTCCAGACCGAGGCGCTCGACCGCCTGTTCGCGCATGTTCGTCGCGACCACATCGGCGGTTTCGACCAGGCGACGAAAGACGGAAAGGCCGTCCGTACTTTTGAGGTCGATCGCGATACTGCGCTTCGACCGCTCACACGCGCCGTGCATCTGAGCCGTGAGCGATGGGCGTGAGAGCGAATTCACCTTGATGACTTCGGCGCCCAACTCAGCCAGCTGCTGGGCGCCGAACGGGCCGGCGACCGCGAGTGAGAAGTCGATCACCCGTACGCCCTCCAGAGGGTGGCTCAGGGCCCGAGCGTCGGGATCGTCGCGCCACGCCTTAGGTCCGGGTGCCTCCGCCTCGGCGAGCACCTCCATCGTGTGCTGTCCCGGCCACGGAGCTGGTCCAGGAGGCATCCAATCGCAATCCCCGAAGCGGTACAGGCGACCGACCTGATGGATCCGGCCGACTTCCGGATCGTCGACCTCGATGACGCTCGAATCCGCGATGAGCAGGGGGTCGCGGAGCGCCTCCTCCGGGGAGCGGACAGTCTGGACCGAAACGCCGGCCTCAATCGCGATCTGCTCCCACTCGGCCGACGAGAACCGCGCAAACGTTTCGGCGAAATCGTCCATGATCGACTGCAGGCGGACGAGGTCGTCAGCCGCAATTCCTACCCGGCCGTCATAGAGGTGCGCTTTGACCGCATCGGTCACCTCCAGCTTCGAGCCGTTGGCCACGGCCAGAAATCCGGGGACCGGCACCCACTGGTGGACCCAGCGGCCGTCGGAGCATTTGAAGTAGCCCTTGAAGGACCGCGGGTCATGAATCCAGCTTTGGTATCCGGGGCGATCAGCTTTCTCGGCCTTGCCCCAGGAGCCGGCGACACTCGCCATCGCCCCCAACATGAGCGAAGTCTCCACCAGTTGGCCTTTGCCGGTGTGCTCCCGGGCCCGCATCGCGGCGCTGACGCCCAGATGCGCCAGATGAGCTGCGCCGATGCTCGGCCACGGCACTCCACCGAAGAGCGGACCCTGCCGCGGCGGACCCTCCCAGCGTTCGAGCGGCACTTCGAAGTCCGGCAGGATCGGCGGGACTCCTGACAATTTGGCGGTCATGCCGCCGAGCACGCCGCGGCTCTCCCACTGGGCGCCGGTACGGGCCGCCACCAAGGCGTCGTAGCCGGGTCGGTTGGCATCTCGGCCTGTCGAGCCGTAGCCGGTGATCGAGCAGTACACCAGCCGTGGGTTGCGGGCCGACAGGGCGGGATAATCGATCCCGAGCCGAGCGGTTGTCCCGGGTGCAAAGCTCTCGATCAGCACGTCGGCCCGGCCGGCCAGGTTGAGAAAGAGGTCCAACGTGTCCGCGTCGGTGAGGTCGAGCACCGCGGAGCGCTTCCCGCGATTCCACACCCGGGTACCAGAGATGGCCCGAAGCGGATCGCCGCCGGGCGGTTCCACCTTGGTGACTCGCGCCCCGTTGTCGGCCATCATCATCGAGACGATCGGACCGGCCACTCCCCAGGACAGGTCGAGCACATCGACACCCTCCCATACGCCACTCATCACTCCCCCGTCTGCCCTTGGACGCAAGCCGCAGGACTTAGTGATTACTATAACATCGCGGTTACAATGGGGTACCCTCACCAAGGGTTCAGATGGCCGTCTCGGCCGAGAGTCGGCGGCGGGGCACCCATCAATGCCTTCGACGAGCCGGAGATGCGATGACTACTCGACTGATCTCTGCTGACTCCCACGTTGCCGTCAGCCTCGACGCCATCCGCGTGCGGGTACCCAAGTCGCTGCGCCACGCCTTCGATGACGCGGTGGCAGAGCAAGCCCACATCGATGCCGAGTATCGGGGCGGTCGGACGTTGGCCTTCCAAACGGAAGCCATGGCCGACCCCGGCTATCACGATCCCGTGGCTCGACTGGCAGCCATGGACCGCGACGGCGTCGAGGCTGAAGTTCTGTACTCCGAAGTCAGTGCCTTCCGCTCCTTCGGTCTGGTGCGGGGCGATTGGCGCCCGATCAGCCGAGCCTTTACCGACCACCTGAGCGAGTTTGCGGCATATGACCCCGACCGTCTCGCTGTCTCCTACCAGGTGCCGATCATCGATATCTCCTACGCGGTTTCGGAGGTGCATCGACTCGCCGACCTGGGGGCCCGGTCCGTGCACCTGCCGAATTTCCCCTCAGAGCTTGGACTCCCCGACTACCACGAGCGCTCATACGACCCGCTGTGGGGCGTTCTCCAAGAGACCGGGATCTCGATCAGTCACCATCTCGGCACTCGTAACTGGCTCTATGATGTGTTCCGCCGGGACCCAACGCCGCAGGCCGGCATCTTCACGTCGATGCCATCCTTGGCCCTCTCGGAGGTCATCGCCTGGTGGATTCTGACCGGCACCCTGGAGCGGTTTCCGGACCTCAGGATCGTGTTCGTGGAGCCGCAGCTTTATTGGATCCCCGGATTCCTTCGACAACTCGACCGCAAGGCGGCGGGCCCGTACGACTTCCCCGGTCTGCGTGGCAAGCCCAGCGAGTACTTCCACAGGAACATGGCCTGCACGTTCATGGATGACGAGGTTGGACTGGGCTTGCGGCATCTCGTGGGACTCGAGAACATCCTGTGGTCGACGGACTTCCCGCATCCGGCCACCACCTGGCCCAACTCGACCAGCATCGTCGACCGTCAGTTCGCCGACATCCCAGACAGCGAACGGGACCTGATCTGCTCCGGGAACGCCGCCCGCATCTACAACCTCTAGCTGTCTCCCGCCAGCCTAGAGGGCACCATCGACGTTCGAATCAGTGGCGGCCGGCGTGATCGTCGAGTGCTCGCTGAGGCGATGATCATCACCTCCGAGATAGGCGGCCGCAAGCGAGTCTTTTACTTCGGCAGGAGTCCCCACGGCCCGCACCGTCCCGCGCGACATCACCACCGCAGTGTCAGCGATCCCCAGGGCGAACTCGGCGAGCTGCTCGACGATCAGGACGCTGATGTGCCGTGCCGCCACCTCGTCCCTGATGACCCCGAAGAGCTCTTCGACCAAGCGGGGGGCCAAACCCATCGAGATCTCGTCGAGAAGGAGGATGGTCGGCTCCGTCGTGAGGGCTCGACTCAAGGCCAGCATTTGCTGCTCACCTCCCGAGAGCGTCCCCGCCACCTGGCCGCGACGCTGACCCAAGACCGGGAAGCGCCGGTACGCCAGTTCCTCGACCTCGCCCCGGGCCGTCCGGGCCGAGCGATAGGTGTGGAGCAGCAGGTTCTCCTTCACCGTTAGGTTCGGGAAGATCCCCCGCCCCTCCGGGACCAGGCAGAGCCCCAGCTTCGTGCGAGGTCGCGGCCGCAACCCGGTCACATCGTGGCCGCCGATCTCGACGGTTCCCGCCGTCGGGCCGAGCAGCCCGCTCGCGACACGGAGAGTGGTCGTCTTGCCGGCCCCGTTAGGACCGAGGAGCGCCACCACCGCCCCCTCGGGCACGACGAGGGAGACCGAGAACAGGGCTCGCATCGCGCCGTATCCGGCGTCGACCTCGCGCAGCTCAAGCTGAGGTTTCGACGAATCCACCGAGATACGCCTTTCGGACTTGGTGATCCTTTTGCACGTCGTGAGGCGCGCCGGCCGCGATGACCCGACCGAAGTCGAGGACGTAAACGTTCTGGCAGTGCTCAAAGACCATGTCGACGTGGTGCTCGACGAGCAATATGGACGTACCGGCGCCCACGACCTCAGCCAGCACGCTCCCGAGCTGGGTTACCTCGGTACTGTCCAGACCAGCCGAAGGCTCATCCAGGAGCATCAGCTTTGGACGGGAAGCCAGCGCTCGAGCTACCTCGACGAGGCGGGCCGTCCCGGTAGACAGCGCCGCGACTGAACTTCCCGCGACCGGACCGAGGCCGAGCATCTCAATTGCTTTGGTGGCTGCATCCTTCGGACGGAGACCGGGACGAAAGCGCTTCGCGAACTCGGCCGCGGTCAGCACGTTCTCGAACACCGTCATGGAGTCCCAGAGCTCCAGGCGTTGGAAGGTCCTGGTCATCCCGAACTCCACCCGGCGATGCGCCGCCATGCGGATCAGGTTCTCGCCCACGAAGGAGACCCGACCGCTCACGGGCCGCTGCAGGCCGCTCAGCACCCCGATCAAGGTCGACTTGCCAGCCCCGTTCGGTCCAATCAGGCCGACCATGCAGCCTTCCGCGACCTCGAGGCTCACCGCGTCGAGAGCGCGCAGTCCGCCGAAGGTGACCGATACGTCCTCCACTGCGAGCAACGGCACTATCGGCCTCCAACCCCAGAGGCGGCTTGGGTCGAGCCGAGGTTCGTGGGACCGACCGGCAAGATCGAGCCAGGCTGCCGGCTGCTACCGCGGCGCTTGGCGAGCAACCCGCGAACCAGCCGCGCCTGCATCGTCCAAGCGCCTTCGGGATGCTGCAACAGACTCAGCACGGCCAACCCGATCGTCAGGGGTTGGACGGCGTTGATCAGCGTGGTGCTCGTCGTCCATTGGGGCACGAGGAGGTACAGCAAGGCGTAGAAGGCGCCACCCAGCACTGCGCCCGGCACCGCGGTCATCCCCTGGATGGACAGGATCAGAAGCGCAGTTAGCGAAATCAGGTAGGTGTATTCGCTGCCGCCTACCTGGCCCTGCAAACCGGCGTAAAAGCATCCGGCCAACCCGGCCATGGCGGCCGAGATCCCGAAGACCAGCACCTTGGCTCTCACCAAACTCAACCCGAGAGCCGAGGCAGCCACGGGAGAGTCACGCAGCGCGGCCAGCGCTCGCCCGAAACGGCCTCGCCTCGCCGACTGGATGGCCAGCGCGAGCACGGCGACCAAACAGGCCCCGGCGATCACGTACGACTGATGGCTTCTCAGCGTCAATCCGAAGATCGTCGGCGATGGCGACTGGATGGCCTCGCCGAAGGTGCCGAAGACATGGCTGTTCTGAAAGACGAGGTTGTCACACAGGATCGCGAACGCAAACGTCGCCAGGGCGACGTAGAGACCTCTGAGGCGCAGCGCGGGCAAGGCGATCAGCGCACCCACGAGGGCCGTGATCACCGTGGCCACGAGCGCGGCGAGAGCGTATGGCATGTGCGGCGCCAGATGGGTAACCAGCGCGCCGCCGATACCCACGAAGGAGAACTGGCACAGAGACACCTGGCCGGCCATACCCGTCAACAGCACCAGGCTCAACAGGATCGCTCCGTACGCCAGCCCGCTGGCGACCACCAGGGACACAAAATTCGACAGATGGGGCGCCAGAACCGCGCACGCCCCGATACCGACGACGCACCAGGTGACACTCGAAGCGAGTCGTGGCGGCGGATCGACCACCACGCTTTGCAACCGCTGCAAGGATTGCCGCTCCTGGCGTAGGACGACCAAGGCGATGAACAACACCAGGAACGGCATCGCCGGCGGCAGATCCTGGACGACCTGATTGTTGACCGGCAGGTAGTTCGCGAGCAGGGACGACGCGATTCCGATGCCAAGACCTCCTGCGTACGTCCAGCCAATGCTCGACAGTCGACCGATGATGGCTGCGGCGAAGGCGGACACGACAAGAAGGCTGAGCTGCGAGATGTTCAACGAGATGTTGGGCGCGATCAGAATCGCGGCCAGCCCGGCCAACGATGTGCCGATCGACCAGGAGGCGCTCTGTACCAGATTCGGGCTGATCCCCATGAGCTCGGCCAGATCGGGATCGTCGACGACGGCCCGCATGGCCGTCCCCAGTCGGGTTCGGTGCAGGAAAGCCCACAATCCGATGGCCACGCCGAGCGCGATGAGTACGGTCGTCAGTTGGTTGTAGGTGACACGGACTTGCAGGACCTGGAATGTGTTGTCGGAAACCAAGCCGTTGAGGGGCCTCAGGTTTGGCCCCCAGATGACCAGAGCAAGTCCTTCGAAAAGTACAAACAAGGACAGGGTGCCGGTCAACCGAATCGCGACCGGCGCCTGGGCCAGATGTCGCATGACCAACTGGCCCATGACGGCTCCGAGCAGCGGCCCGATCAGGAAGACCGTCAGCGCGAGACTGACGAACTTCGGCACCCCCCAACCGGTCCATAACTCGTTGTAGACGAAGGCGAGAAACATCCCCACCGCGCCGTGGGCCAGGTTGAAGATCCTCGACGTCGTGAAGGACAGGACCAGGCCGGTGGCGGCGATGGCGTAG
The DNA here is from genome assembly GCA_963702305.1 of uncultured Acidimicrobiaceae bacterium. GTDB lineage: Bacteria > Actinomycetota > Acidimicrobiia > Acidimicrobiales > Palsa-688 > PALSA-693. Next base: position 63,129 of record CAVPBX010000018.1, read on the forward strand.
ATGGCCCCGGTGACCAGCCCGATGATCACGAACGTCAGGAAGGTGGTCATCCCGTCCTACCTGGTCCCGCGCCTCGATACGATAGCGACCCGTCACGAGGACGCGGAGTAGTAGGTGCCGCCGCAGATCATCTGTCCGGGCGTGGTCGGCTCGACTTGGACCAGGCTCTGCCCGTTCTCTTCGATGAGCGACAGGCACTCGGTACCGGCACCCTTGGTTGGCTCCGGCGGGACCAGGCCGCCGGCGGTGAAGTCCTTCATCGACTGCAGGGCGGATTCCAACTTGGCCTGCGTCAAATCAGGACCAGCCCGCACGAGTGCCTGCACGAACATGTCCATGTATTCCCACCCGAAGTAAGGATCGGTGCCGTTGGTGGGTAGCTGACCAGTCCATTTCTTGTACAGCTGCCCAACGGATGTGGCCAGGAACACGGCCGAGTTCAACGCCGGCACCTGGATACCAACGGTCCAGCCCTTTCCGGCCGAACCAGCCAGCTTCACGAAGTCCGGGTTGTAGACCGAGAAGCCGCTCTTGATTTCCGGATTCCACCCCTGCTGCGACATCTCATGGGCGATCTGTGCGGTGATCTGGGGTTGCGTCGAGAAGCAGTCGACGGCTTGCGCTCCGGCGTTCTTCGCCCTGACGACGTAAGCGGTGTAGTCAGGGGCGCCGCTGGGTAGCGGGGGCAGGTTGAGGACCTGTACACCGAGGCTCTGCCACACCTTTGCCTCCGGCGCTGCCTGGGCGGCGATGCCGGGTTCGTTCTGCTCGCAAAGCCACACCTTCTTCACGCCCGGATGCAGAGCCAGTTCGGCGGCCGGCTGGAGCGAAGAGTAATTGTCCGGCTCGGGGCGCGAACACATTCGGGAGGGCATAGAGCTGCGGGTCGAAAACGATCCCGGCGACCGACGGGATGCCGCTGCTCTTGACCAGCGGGTAACAACCGGCGTCACCGAGCGAGAAGTCGCCGACGAGGGCAAACACCTTAGGAATGAGGTTCTGGCAGTCGGCGCCGGCTTTCGAGACGTCGAAGGCGTCATCTGCGACGGTGATATGAATCTTCCGGCCGTAGACGCCCCCCAACGAGTTGACGTAGTTGGCGTATGCCTGAGCACTTTGCGTCATACCGGTAAACAGCCCGGCCGCGGGTCCGGTCAGAGAGACGATCTGGCCGACATCGATCGACGTCGAGGTGACACCGGCGGCGGTCGAGCCGCCGTTCCCGCCCGCGGGCAACGGCGGATTGACCGGGAGCTCGGAGGCACCGGCTGTTCCGTAGGTGAAGTTCGTCACCGGAATGGACAGCTTCAGACCGCCGCCCGCCGAGCCTCCCCCGGTCGCGGCCGTCGGTGGCGAAGTGTTCGCCTTGCTCGACGAGCCGCAGGCAGTGGCCAGCAGCGCGACCGCAGTCACGATCACCGCGCCGACCCGAAGTGTGGCGCGTCCGGACCATGCCGCAGCGTGATTCGACATTGTTCTCTTGTCCCCCGAATGGTCTCGCGGGGCGCGAACGCTCGCGCCCCAACAGCACTAGCCGAGTACGAACCTAGCAACAACTATGATACCTAGCAAGTACTCAAACATCAAACCTTCCACCACACGGACCGTCGAGAACAGGGACCGTCGAGAAGAGGGGCCATCGAGCCAGCCGCTACGAGTCCGCCCCGAGGACCACGGCGCTGCGGCCTGCGCTGCAGAGGACATGCTGGGCGTCGTCCACCTGGTTGGCTGCGGTGCCGCGCAGTTGGCGCACTCCCTCCAGGATGTTGTTGACCCCGTGGATGTACGCTTCACCGAGCAAGCCACCGTTGGTGTTCACGGGGAGCTTGCCGCCGAGCTCGATGTTGCCATCGGCGATAAAGTCCCTGGCCTCTCCGTACCCGCAGAACCCGTACGCCTCCAGCTGATAGAAGACCACGGGCGAGAAGTTCTCGTAGATCATGGCGATGTCGATGTCGTCAGGCTGCAAGCCGGTGGTCGCCCACAATCTCGCCGCCACCGCTTCGGCCTCTGGAAAGCGACAAAGGTCCGGGACGTAGTAGTTGAACGTGACGTTCCCGTTCAATAGGTTGCCCTGGGTCGCCCCCTCGATCAGGACGACCGGCTGCGGGAGATCCCGAGCCCGTTCGGCCGACGTGACCACGAGAGCCACTCCGCCGTCGCTCTCCTGGCAGCAGTCCAGCAAGCGAAGGATCGGCTCGACGATCCAGCGCGAGTTCTGGTGATCATCGAGGGTGATCGGCCGGTTGTAGAACCAGGCGTTGGGGTTCGTGGACGCGTGCTGGCGGGCGATGACGCTGTAGCGTCCGAAATCGGCATTGGTCAGCCCAAATTTGTGCATATAGCGCTGATACCACAGCGAATACATCTTCGCGGGGGTGTCCAGTCCATATGGTCGGTACCAGCCGGTACCCGGCGTCCCCGGGCCCGGCGTGGGTTGGCCGAAGCGACGTCCGGATCGTTCGTTGAAGGCCCGATAGATCACGACCACGTTCGCAGCACCAGAGGCCACGGCTGCCGCCGCATGCTCCACGGTCGCGGATGCCCCGCCACCGCCGAATGGCGTCCGCGAGGTCCAGCAGACTTCCGTTATTCCGACATTGCGCATCAGGTCCAGCTCGTCATTGGTGTCGATGGTGAAGGTCACGAGGCCGTCGACGTCACCGGGCTGGAGGCCAGCGTCCCCTATGGCGGCCCGGACTGCCTCGCTGGCCAGCTGTAACTCGCTGCGCCCCGAATTCTTCGAGAACTCCGTCTGGCCGATGCCGGCGACAGCCGTCTTGTCCTTCAGCGTGGGCATCAGGAGCCCGCCGCTGTGACCGGGCGGAACTGGGGCAGCTTCACCTGGTCGACTTCCCGGAACACCAGTTCGACCGCCGCGTCATTGGCGACATCGCCGATCTCCACGTCGACAAGATTGGAAACCAGCCTGGCGCCCTCTTCCAGCTCCACCAAGGCAACGATGCGCGGCAAGTCATCGACCTCGGTCGGGTGCCGGGACACGATCCAGCTCAGCACGGTTCCCCGTCCCGAGGCCTCGGTCGCCGTCCATTCGAGTGACCCGCAATTGGGGCACATCGGCGTCGGCGGATGCTGCAGGTAGGAGCATTTGGCGCAGCGGGCGAGCAGCAGTTTGTCGTCGAGCACTCCCTTCCAGAAGAAGTCCTCGTCAAGGGTGGTCAGGGGCGGGGTCACGTGCGGCAATTTCGGTCTCTCCGGAGGGGGGCGAAGCCGGGAGATCTCCCGGCTGTCTCATCGGTCAGCGCTCGATCACAGATTCCAGACCCGCTTCGCATTGCCCGACAGCACCAGCTCTCGTTCTTGGTCGTCGGCGTCGGCGAAAAGCCCCTCGGCGATCGTTTGCGACTGCGGCCAGCTCGAGACGGGGTGGGGGTAGTCGGAGGACCACATCACGTTATTGATCCCGAGGCGATCATGGGCGTGACGGAGGACGTCCGGCTCATCGATGAAGGTCAAGAAGATGTTCTGGCGGAAATAGTGACTCGGCAGTTCTCTGAGTCCAGGAAATTCGTAACCCTGGCGCGTATTCATGTCGTCGACGATGTAGAGCCACCACGACACCCAACCGATGCCCGGCTCGACGAACACCACCTTCAGACGAGGGAAGCGCTCGAAGATGCCGGTGAGAACCCACATGCCCAGCGCTTCGGCCGCAGTCAGCGGAACCATCGGGACAAAGATCCCCTTCTGCGGGGTTGGATCCCGTCGGGCCAACCCCTCCAACTGGGTGTTGAGGCCGATGTGGCAGCAGATCGGCAGCTCGCTCTCCTGAATGGCCGCCCACAGCGGGTCATACCGGCTGTCCCAGTAGTCCGGTAAACCCAATTCGGCGGGAAACACCGGCAACTGGAGGGATTTGCATCCCTCGGCGACGGCCCACCGCACCTCGCCGACGGCGACGTCGATGTCGTGAATCGGGATCTGGTACGAGACGATGAGCCGCTTCGGATCGGTCGACGCGAACGCAGCCAGGGCGGAGTTGAATGCTCGGGTCGATTCTTTCCAGCCATCTTTCACCATGTACAGGTAGCGGAAGGCACTCACTTCGCAGTAGCTCGAGGAGGCTTCCACTCCGTCCGCGTCCATGTCCTTCAACCGCTCCACCGGGTCGGTGTGCCCCGCCCGGCCGCTGGCCGCGTGATTTCGCTGGCCGATCATGGGAGTGGCTGCCAGGTCGACTTCGAGACCCTGCTGCTCTCGCCACCGCTGGTTGGCTTCCGCGGTCATGCTGCTGCCCATGGACTTGGCGAACGTCATGATGGCCTCGTCGTAGGAGCCGTGGAATTTCGGGTCCAAAAAGGACTTGACCCGATCGTGGCTCAGGTCAATGTGGTCATCTGCGGAAATCAGCCGCTGGGACATGCTCCCCCTCCAACCTCGTCAAGAGTCTCTGCCTGCGAGACTATAGTAACTACAAGGTTGGGCGCAACGGTCGAGGTTTGCCGCGAACGCGACGCCCGCCGTAGACGCTTGGCGCTCATAGTAGCTACTATGGACGTCGGCTAAGTCGCTCACAGGGAGGGCACGACTGATGGCTGTACTGGATGGTCTCGAGGTTCTCGACCTCTCATGGGGAATCAGCGGTCCGATGACCGCCATGCTCCTGGCGGACCATGGCGCGAACGTCACACGCATCGAACGTCCGGGCGGCGACCCGTGGCGGGACTCGTCGGGCTACCGGGTGTGGAACCGCGGAAAGCGCTCCGCGGTCCTTGACCTCAAGGAGGCAAGGGACCATGAGCGACTTCTGGCGTTGGCCTCTCGTGCCGATGTCGTGATCGAAAGCTTCTCCCCCGGCCGAACCCAGGAGCTGGGCATCGACTACGAAACGTTGAGCGCGCTCAACCCCCGCCTCGTCTACTGCTCCATCACCGGCTATGGCCCGGACGGCCCGGACGCGGGACGCCCCGGGATAGACGCTCTGGTGGCGGCCCGGACCGGCCAGCAGTGGGAGGTGCGAGGGGTCGTCGGCGGCACGATCGCCCGGTTGGCCGGCACGGCTGGGATAGATGCCGGGCCTCGAGGCCCCGGACGGATGCTGGGTAGGACCCGACCGCGAGGGGCCCCTTTTTACCGGCGTCCCCTGGGTGAGCCTGGCCACCTTCTACATCGCCAGCTTGGGTATCAACGCGGCCATCCGAGTCCGGGAGATCACCGGCCGAGGCCAACATGTCAACGCCTCCCTCCTCCACGGCGTCCTGGCCACCACCGTCGGGGCCTGGCAGAAGGTCGAAAACCCTGACGTTCCCTTCTTCCAGACCTGGATTATCGATCCGCGGGCGCCCAAAGGTTTCTTCAAGGCGTCGGACGGCCGTTGGATGCACCATTGGGTGCCGCTGCCGGAGTTCATCCTCAGCGCGGCCGAACACGGCATGAATGCCGGCGAGGGGGTGCACGGCCCCAAGCAGGCCTCGCTGCGGGTCAGCACGCTCCCAGAGGACATGGTCCTGTTACACACCTACCAGGATCAGCTAGCCGCAGCGGTCGGCAAATATCCCTCCGACGAGTGGGTCCGCCTCGCCGCGAAGGTCGGAGCGCCCGTCCAGACGGTGCGTTCGCCGGAGGAGGCCCTCCTGGACCCCCTGCTGCTGGCGGACGGATGCGTGGTGGACGTCGACGACCCCGAGGTCGGCGTCATTCGGCAAGTAGGCCGGGTCATCGACATGTCGCGGCACCCGGCGACCCGGCCGGCCCCGGCCGCGGTCTTCGGCGCCCACACCGAAGAGGTGATCGCCGAAGCCGACGCAACTCCCACACCGAGCGCCCGCCAGGCGGAACCCTCGACCGCGACACCCACGCCGGCATCGCCGCTCGATGGGATCCTCGTACTCGACCTGGGCTTGGCGGTGGCGGGGCCTTTCGGGACCCAGGTGTTGGCCCAACTCGGTGCCCGCGTCATCAAGGTCAACACGCTCCATGACAAGTTCTGGTTCAGCAACCACATCGCCATGTGCTGCAACCGGGACAAGGACTCGATCACCTTGAATCTCAAGGACGCCGAAGCCATGTCCGTCCTCCACCGGCTGGTCGAGCGGGCCGATGTGGTGCAGCACAACATGCGCTACGACGCCGCCGAGCGGCTCGGCATCGATTACGAATCACTGCGCCAGCTCAACCCGAAGCTCATCTACTGCCACACCCTCGGGCACGAACAGGGCCCCCGAGAGCAGCACCCCGGTAACGATCAGACCGGGGCCGCCCTGGCCGGCACCGAATGGCTCGACGGTGGACTGGACGACGACGGACGGCCCGTCTGGTCGGTGACGTCGCTCGGCGACACGGGTAACGGATTCCTCTCGGCTCTCGGCATTATTCAGGCGATCTACGACCGGGACCGGACGGGAGAAGGCCAGTTCCTGCGGACCTCAATTCTGTACGCCCATCTGCTCAACACCTCTACCGCCTGGATCGCGGCGGACGGCAGCATCTCTGGTGAGCGTCAGAAGCCCGACGCCGAGCAGTACGGGTGGCACGCGCTGTATCGGCTGTACGACACGGCCGACGGGTGGCTGTGCATCGCGGCCTTGGACCAGACGACCTGGCAGAACCTGTGCCGAGGGCTCGGACGCTCGGACTTGGCCGGCGATCTCCGCTTCGCAGATGCTGCGGTTCGCCGTCAGCACAACGATGAGCTGGTCGCCGAGCTGAGCGCCGTCCTCTCCCAGCGCACCGCAGCTGACTGGTTCGCGGCGCTCGACGATCTCGACGTGCCGTGTGAGATCTCCGACCCGGACTACGTCCTGCGGCTCTTCTCCGACCCAGCCGCGGAAGCGCGAAAGCTCGTCAGCTCCTTCCGGCACCCGATCATGGGCGACATGAAGATGGCCGGCCTGTACTTCGACCTGTCCGACACACCCGGCAAGATCTGGGGACCCCCGGCCTGGCCGGGTCACAACACTCGCCAGATACTTGGAGAGGTCGGCTATTCGCCCGACGAGATCGACAAGCTGCTGGCGAGCGGCGCGGCCGACGACACTTCGCAGTGAAGGATCAGCCCGGAGGCGCACCAGCGGTCACGTCGACGATCAGCCATCAGACGGTACGGGTCCCCTACGACCGCGAACTTCAGGACACCATCGACTCGATGGCCGTGGCCGCCCGATCGAACCTGACGCTCGAAACCATCGCAGCCACCCGGGTCGCGCTCGAGGCATCGGCACCCCGCCCCGATCTGCGCGGGGGTGCGATCGTCGCGGCCCAGCACACTGCTCCTGGGCCTCCAGGCGAGCCAGACCTGGCCGTAACCGTCTACCAACGGCGCGAGCGCCGAGGCGCGGCGCCGCTCGTGTATTTCATCCACGGCGGCGGGATGATCGTCGGGACGCGAAACACGGGGATCAACACCGCCCTGGCGTGGCTCGACGAGCTCGACCTCGTCATTGCCACGGCCGAGTACCGTCTGGCGCCCGAAGCCCCGCATCCGGCACCTGTCGAAGACTGCTACGCCGGCCTGCTCTGGGCGGCTGAGCACATGGGGGACTGGCGCGCCGACGCCGACCGACTCGTGGTCGTTGGCGGCAGCGCCGGAGGGGGGCTGGGCGCCGCGACCACCATCTTGTCCCGAGACCGTTCCGGGCCCACCATCGCGGCTCAGATGCTGATGTGCCCCATGCTCGACGACCGCAACCAAACCGTTTCGAGTCACCAGTACGACGGGATCGGAATCTGGGACCGGACGAACAACCTCTTCGGCTGGTCAGCACTGCTTGGCGAGCACCCCGGCGGTCCCGACGTGTCGCCGTACGCAGCTCCGGCTCGCTTGGAGGACTACTCCGGTCTGCCGCCGACGTTCATCGACGCCGGTGCCGCCGAGGTGTTCCGGGACGAAGCGGTCAACTACGCCTCGCGACTGTGGGAAGCCGGCGTCCAGACCGAGCTGCACGTCTGGGCCGGCGGCTTCCATGGTTTCGCCGGCCTCGGTCACAACGCCAGGGTGTCAACGCAGGCGCGAGCCGCGCAGCAGGACTGGCTCCGGCGCACCCTCGAGCTCTAGAGCGCCGGCGGCAAAGGGAGACGGGGTTATGCGCATCGGGGTTGTTTCCGACGTCCACTGCAATGCCGCAGCTCTGGCCTGGGCGATCCGCCAACTCGAGCGAGACGTCGAGGAGATCTTCGTCGCCGGCGACGCCTTCTACGAATACCGCTTCTCCGACGAAGTCATCGATCTGATCCGGGGTAGCCACTCCCACTACGTGCTCGGCAACCACGAGATCCAGTTTCTCCGCTCCCAGGGCGACCGGCCGCCGTCGGGGATCGACCAGGCCCACCTCGGCTTCGTGGCGGGAACACCCGGACCCTCACCATGAAGATGGGCGGTAAGCGGATCATGATGGTGCATGGTGTCCCATGGGCCCCCTACAGCGACTACGTGTATCCGAGCTCTCCGCAACTCGCCCGGTTCGCCGACACCGACGCCGACATCATCATCGTCGGGCACACGCACACAGCGATGGCCGAACGGGTCGGGTCAGTCCTCGTCGTCAACCCAGGATCGGTCGGCGAAGCCCGGGGGCCGGTTCCGCACCGGCTGAGCTACGCCACCATCGACCTGGCCACCGACGAGGTCGACATCGTCCGGTTCGGACCTGAAGACGTCGCCGGGAAGGAGGATTCCGGCCCGGCTTGACCATTGCGGCCAATGGAGCTGCGACCGATCCGTTCAGCTGGGCGCCGGTCGACCCTTCGAGACCAAGAACCGGGCGACGCCTTCGGCGGCCTCCGCGGCCAGTTCGGGCGTCTGGGGCAAGGTCCGGGCCGCCGCCTCCGACGCCACTGGCCCTTCGAGGGCGGTGGTCCACATCAACTGGCGGATACGAGCGAGGGTGGCGGGGGGGTTCTTCGCCAACCGGGCGGCTACCCCGACTGCCGTGTCGAGCACGGCCGCGTCCGGGCACGTCCGATTGACCAGTCCGAGCCCGACCGCTCGGGAGGCGTCGATGAATTCGCCCAACAGCCCAATCTCCAATGCCGAGGCGAGCGGGATGCGTGCGGGTAGGAGGAGGCCCCCTCCCCCGGGCACCAAACCTCGCGTTACTTCCGGAAGCCCGAACACGGCCGTTTCTGCCGCCACCACCAGGTCACACTCGAGCATGAGTTCGAATCCGCCACCGACCGCCATTCCCCGGACGGCCGCCACGATCGGGACCCGGTGGTAGGAGCGCATCGACTCCTGAAATCGTCGGACGGCCGCTCCGGCCGTTGGCGCGTCCGACCGAATGGCCCGCAGATCCATTCCGGCGCTGAAGCAGATCGAACCGGACCCGGTCAGCACTGCCGCTCCGATGCCGCCGTCGTTCGTCCCGGCGTCGATGGCGTCCGCGAGCGCCCAGAGGGTCGCAGGGTCCAGCGCGTTGCGCACCTCTGGCCGCTCGATCGTCAATACCACGACCCGACCCGCGCGGTCGACCCGCAACGAGGCTGCGCCGGCGGGGCGGGTCACGCCTGGTCGCTCGCGGTAGCGGCGGCGACCTCGCTTTCGATCAACAGGGTCAAGGCCTTGGCCAGGTAGTGCCGCTGGGCGGCGACGTCATTGACGATTTTGGTGAGCGAATTTGACTCATACGGAAGCGACCGGACCATCACCTCGCTCATGGCGAAACCCCGCAAGACCTGGAACGGGAAGTTGCGAAGCGACGCCCGTCGAATTCCGGTGCCGGCGAACAACCTGTTCGTCAGACGCTTGACGTCCTGATCCACCAGATCCCGGGCCTCGATCATGGTTTCTCGAGCCTGCTCAGAAGTCCGCGGGTCGTGGCTGAGGTTCAGCAGGACCTGGACGAAGGCGAGATACTCATTTGTCCCGTAGTAACCCTCCAGAACGCGGAAGTACTGTTCGAACCGTTCGGTCAACGTCTCGCCGCTGAGATCAGCCTTGGCCAGGTCCTCACCTAGGCGATGAGCGCCCTCTTGGAGCACAGCGAGCATGAGGTTCTCGCGGGATCCGAAATAGTATTGGATGACGCCCCAGCTGAGCCCCGCCGTGTCTGCGATGGCGTTCGAGCTGGCCCGGTAGAAGCCCTGCTCGAGGATGGTCTGTATCGCCGCGTCAATCAGCTTGCTCCGGGTGCCTTGATCACTCGAGGATGACCCACCCCTCCGCCTGGGCTGCGCCGTCGAAGCCCTGGACGCGGACTTCTTCGTTGGGCTCTTGGCCGTCTTCATCTGCTTCTCGGCGGTCCCAGGCTCCGGGCGACTCACCGCCTGCAACTTCCGGACCGAAGCTCCTTTGGAGGTCTCCGCCGCCGCGCCACCCGAGTTTCGAGCCGTCATACCGGACCCACGATGAGAGGCCCCGAGGCTGGTCCAGATCGCATGACCACGGATCCTAATCGGGCTGCTGCCTTGTCAATGGCCACCTGATTCTCGGTCGGTCCCCTCGCGAGACCGCCCCTACTCCTCGCTATAGTAGTTACAATGTAGTCGGCGATGCCCCGCCCGGGCCGCCGGTACCCGGGGAGGGTCGACGGCCAGATGGACCGTGACGTAGCGAAGATGACGGTGCGACTGGATGTAGGAAAGGTCGCCCCGAAGGGGTGCCGCTTCGTCACCGCCGACATCTTCTGGGGTCCCGTCGCAGTCAGCGAGGACCCAATCGTAGTGTTCTGTTTCGCGGGTGGAGGGATCTCGCGCCGCTACTACGACCTTGACGTCCCCGGGTACAGCATGGCCCGTCACCTGGCCGCTCTGGGCCTGGTCACGGTCACCGTTGACCATCCCGGTACGGGAGCCAGCGATGTTCCCACCGACCCTTGGACGCTCACTCCCGAGGTCGTGGCCGATGTCGACGTCGCGGCGGTAGCCGGTGTCCTCGATCGCCTGGCCTCCGGTGGGGTCGACGGCCTTCCGGCCATGACACCCGCGCTCGTCATCGGTCTGGGGCATTCAGCTGGGGGTTTGGTAGTCCTGCATCAGCAGAGCCGGCGCGCCCCGTACGCGGCGATCGCGCTGCTCGGCTGGGCCGGCCACGGCCTACCCGAGTACCTCGACGAGACCGGCCGGCGACTGGCAGATCATCCCGAGCGGCTCGCAGCCGAGCTCGTCGACGCGGTCCGCCTGCGCCACGGCTCTCCCCTTGTCGAGTTGCCCCGGGGCAACATCGATTTCCTTGTCGCCAATCGACCGCCGGAGGCTGTCCACGTGGCGCTGGCCGAGGCCCGGACGCCGCTTCTTGCCATCGTCGGCTACGCCAGCATGATCCCCGGCAGTGCCGCGCCGTGCGTGTCAGCTATCGCCGTGCCGGTGTTCGTCGGCATCGGCGACCGCGATATCGCCCGGGACCCCCGCCGTATACCCTCGGACTTCACGAGCTCCGGCGATTTGACCGTGTTCGTGATCCCGGGTGCGGGTCACAACCACAATGTCGAACCGAGTCGGACCCTCCTCTGGGATCGGCTGGCGGCTTGGGCCTACTCGATGAGGCCCCTCCGGCCGGAAGTCGTCGGGCCGGCCCGTGTCGTCGCGGCCGGCCCGGGCGGGTGACTTGCTCGAGCCGATCAGTCAGACGATGGCCCGATCAGTCAGACGATGGCCCGATCAGTCAGACGATGGCAGGGCCTTGGGCGCCTCGATCGTCATCGGCTCGCCATGACACTCCAACGACCCCTCGCCCCCTTTGACCACGAGCAGCTGGGCTTCGCAGTGGGCGCACACGTAACGCTTGCCGAGCTGGTTACTCAACGCTGCTCTCCTTCTTCGAGGGATCGCTCATCAGCTCACCGCAGCACCGAGGATGCTCGGCGGCAGCCTTCACGACCACGACATCGGTGGCGCATGTGTCGCATCGCAACCGTTGACCGGCCTTGGGCGCGTCCATCTCTTCTCCTCGTCGCTCGTCGCTCGTCATCGGGCACTCCTACCGCCCGGTCATAGTATACGCTATAAGAGAGCCGGCGGCACCCGGGGCGACGAGGAGCTGCTCCTGAAGCTTAGAGGGAAGGGTGGGCGGCGGCCTTCTCCCGTAGGAGGAACTTCATGACCTTCCCCGATGGGGTGACCGGCAGGCTATCCACCACCTCGATTCGGCGCGGCACCTTGAAGTTGGCCAGCCGCTCCCGGCACCACGCGACGATCTCGCCGGAGTCGGGATGGTGACCGCCGGTGGCGACGACGAAGGCGACGCCCACCTCACCGAGCCGGTCGTCGGGAATTCCGACCACGGCGACCTGGGCGATGGCGGGATGGGCGAGCATGACGGCCTCGATCTCGGCTGGATAGGCGTTGAATCCGCCGGCGATGAACATGTCCTTCTTTCGGTCGGTGATGACCAAGTTGCCGCCTTCGTCGATGAAGCCGATGTCGCCGGTACTCAACCAACCGTCGGCGTCGATCGCCTCGGCTGTCGCTGCGGGGTTGTGGAAATAGCCCTTCATCACGTTGAACCCCTTCACCAGAAACTCCCCGGGGCTCCCCGGCCCCATATCTGCACCGGTGTCGTCGACGACCCGCACCTCGACCCCGGGAAGGGGCCGCCCTACCGTCCCGGCGATGACGTCCGGAGGGTCGTCGTGGCGGCACATGCTGACCGTCCCGGTGGTCTCCGTGAGGCCGTAGCCGGTGACGACATTCTCAAAGCGAAGCACTTCGCGCATGGCCCGAACGATCGAGACCGGCACCACCGCGGCGCCAGTGACCGAGAGTCGCAGGGACGAGAGGTCGAAGGTCGGCAGGTCTGGATGGTTGAGGATCGATTGGAAGACCGTCGGCGGGCCGGGCAGCATGGTGATCCGCTCCCTGGCGACCTTCTCCATGATGCTCCGGACGTCGAAGACCGCATGGGGGTAGATGGTCGCACCCGTGAGAACGGCGGCGAGGACCCCCGACTTCAATCCGGCCGTGTGAAAGAAGGGATAGACCATCAGGTACCGGTCCCCTTCTCGCAGCCCGACCAACTCGGACCATTCTGTGTAGGTCCGGACGCTGGCCCCATGAGTGAGCATGGCGCCCTTCGGCGCGCCTGTTGTACCCGACGTGAAGATGATGTCAGAGGTGTCGTCCGGCTTGATCGCGGCCCCTCGCTCCGCAATGGTAGAAGAGGCCACGTCGGTGCCGGCGGCAACGAACTCCTGCCAGTCGATCGAGTCTGGGGCAAGTGGTCCCGACAGCACGATCCGGTGACGCAGCTGCTCCAGACCGGGTACACCGACCAGCATGTCCAGGTAGGCGCTCTCGAGGAAGTCGGTGACCGTCAGCAGGAGCTTGGCCTCGGACGTACGCAACACGTGCCCGGCCTCTTGCCCCTTGTAGCGGGTGTTCAACGGGACCAGGACTCCGCCCGTCAGGTACACCCCAAACGAGGCGATGATCCACGCGGCTCCATTCGGCGCCCAGATCGCGACGCGGTCGCCCGGCTCGACACCCAGCGCCACGAACGCCTTGGCCGCTTGGACGCCGCGGTCGAGCAGGTCGGCAAAGCTGAGACGCTGGTCCCCGTCGACCACCGCGGCGAGTGGGCCGAAGCGGCGGGCAGCCTGCCGAAGAGCCACGGGGATGGTCATCATGTCAGCCGCGCACCTCCCCCGGGGACGATGGTGACCATGCGGCCATCATGATCCATCATTGATGACCAGGTCCACAAGCGGCATCTGATGAATTGAACTATGATCCAATCCGCTGAACAGGACGGGAGGCTGGGATGCAGGTATCCGATCGCGCTCGGAGCGGGCCGGCAAAACCGCCAGACACGGACGGAGCCAAGAGCCGACGGGAGGCGCGCCGCCAGCACCATCAGCAGGTGAGTCGGGTCCAGCTCCTCGACGGCGCCGAGGAGATCTTCGGCCGGAAGGGTTTCCACCAGACGTCGCTCAAGGAGGTCGCCGAGCTGGCGGAATTCTCGGTGGGCTCGGTCTACACCTTCTTCGAGAACAAAGACGACCTCTTCCGGCAAGTCTTCCTCCGACGGGGAGCGGAATTCATGCCGGCCATGCGGGCCATCCTGACCGACGGTGCTGCGCCAGTCGAGCAACTGCGGCGGCTCGTCGAATTTCAGGTGACCTTCTTCCACGATCGCCCTCACTTCGGTCGACTCTTCCTCCAGTATTCGAGTCCGGTGATCATGTCGTCCGTCCGCCAGGTCGACGACGCCATCACGTCCAACTATGAGGAGGCGATGGCCCTACAGGCGGATCTGATCCGGCGGGGCCAGGAAACCGGCGAATTCCGGAGCGGAAGTCCCGAGACCCTCGCCCGGCTGCTCAGCGGCCTCGTCTCTGCCTACCAGGCGGTGGACCCGGCGATCGTGGCCGACGATCCGACCTCGGCCCACCGCCTTCCGGTGAGCGATCTGTGCCAGATCGTATGGGCCGCGTTCGCGTCGCCCGAGACGTCACCTTCGACGCCCGACCGCACCCGTACCGCCACCCGTGACTGAGTCGGGCACCATCACCGACGAGGCGGTCGCCCGGCTTCGTTCGCGGGTCGGCATCGCCGAGCCTCACCCCCAGCCCCCGCACTACCTCCGGCCGGGGATCGACGCCTTTCGCCACGTGGCGGTGGCCTACGGCGATGACAACCCGCTGTGGTGCGACCCGGACTACGCCCGCGCCAGCCGGTGGGACGGACCGATCGCCCCGCCACCCTTGGTAGGTGGCGACACCCTTATCGGAGAGGACGAGGTCGCCGACCTTCCGCCCGAGACAGCGGAGCGGATGAAAGGGGACCCGTTGCGCGGCGTCCACGCCTTCTACGCCGCCAGTGCCCGGGAATGGTGGACTCCGCTCACACCCGATTCTCGGGTCTACCGCCGCAACGCCCTCGTCGCCGTGTTCGACAAACCGAGCGATTTCGCCGGCCGGGCGGTCCACGAATGGACCGGCCAGGTGTTCCGGGACGACGCCGGCCATCTGCTGTCGGGGCAGTACCGCCTGATGATCCGCACCGAGCGATCCCGGGCCCGCGAGCGGAAGAAGTACGACGCCGTCGAGATCAAGCCCTATGCAGACGAGGACATCGCCCGCATCGACGACCAGTACCGGACTGAAGCCCCCCGCGGCGCAACCCCCCGATGGTGGGAAGATGTAGCCGAAGGCGACGAGATCGGCCCCATGGTCAAGGGCCCGCTGACCGTGACGGACATGATCTGCTGGCACGTCGGCATGGGAATGGGCCTGTACGGGGTGCAGCCGCTGCGGCTCGGTTGGCGCAGCCGACAGCGAATCCCGCGCTTCTTTCACCGCGACGAGCTCAACGTCCCAGATGTGATGCAGCGCGTGCACTGGGACCCCGAGTTCGCTCGTCGCTCCGGGAACCCCACCACGTTCGACTACGGGCGCATGCGCGAAACCTGGCTGATTCATCTGTGCACCGACTGGATGGGCGACGATGCCTGGCTGTGGAAGATGGACTGCGAGTTCCGCCGTTTCAACTATGTCGGCGACACCCAGTGGTTGCGGGGTCGCATCGTGCGCAAGTACCTGGCCGCAGGGGAACGGCCCGCGGTCGATCTGGAGCTGGGCGCAACCAATCAACGCGGAGAGCTGACGACCCCCGGGCACGCCACCGTGTTGCTGCCGAGCCGAGCGTACGGTCCGGTACGGCTACCAGATCCGCCGGGCGGCGGCACCGGGCTGCAGAGCGCCTTGGACGCCATCAGCGCCGACTTCGATCCGCGCGTACCCCGAGCGACCCCGTGACCATGCGCTTCGAGGGCTGCGACGGGCTCCAGGTCACCGCCGGCAACGACGGCTGCCTGCGTCTCGTCCTGGATCGGATCAAGAGTCGGAATGCCCTCGACGACGAAATGGTTGCGACCATGATTTCGTGCGTTGCCGACGCGGAGCGCGAGGAGCAGGTGCGAGTCATCTTGCTCAGCGGCGCCGGCGACCACTTCTGCGGTGGCTTCGACATCGTGTCGCGTAACGCGGCCGCCCACGACCGGCGACCCCGGGTCGGCAGCATCCAACGGCGACTTCCCTCGCAAGCGCATCGACTGATCACGTTGATGGTGTCCGTCCAGGTACCCATCGTCTGCGCGGTGCAAGGTTGGGCGGCGGGCATCGGCGTCCAGCTCGCGGCTGCGGCCGACTTCACGGTCGCGGCCACCGATGCCATCTTCTGGGAGCCATTCATCGATCGAGGGTTCACGCCGGACAGCGGTGCGACCTGGTTGCTGCCGCGGCTCGTCGGTCCCGTGCGCGCCAGGGAGCTCCTGCTGTTGGGCCGGCGCCTCGGCGGCGAGGAAGCCGTCGACTGGGGCTTGATTCACAAGGCCGTGCCTGCCGCCGACGTCGCGGCCGAATCGGAGCGGCTCGTCAATCAGCTCGCCGTCGGCCCGACCGTGGCGCTCGGCCTGACGAAGTGGTTGCTGCACCGCGGGTCCGTCACTCCGTTGGAGGAGCATTTGCGCGACGAAGCCTTCGGGCTGGAGATCTCATCACGCAGTGACGACTTCCGGGAGGGACTGACCGCCTTCAAGGAGCGGCGTCCTCCTCGATTCGAGGGTCGATGAGCGTCCCGGCCGGCGGCGCGGGAGGTCAGCTTCCCGTGAGCCGCAGCACCTCGGCGGACGACCTCACTGCCATCGTTCGGGCCTGGGTCCTCGAATACGTCCCGCAGGTCTGGCGCGACGCCGCCACCCAGGGGGGACCCGCCGCCCTTCGCCGGGTCCGCACCCGTGCTGCCTACGAAGCGTGGTACCCGGTGTTCGCCCAATCCGGCTTGGTGGCGCCGACGTGGCCGGTGCCCTACGGAGGTCTCGACCTGTCGGCTTCCAGCGCCCGCCTGCTCGACAACGAGCTCCGACCGTACAACCTCGGCCGATTGAATCCGCTCGGTCTCAACCTGACCGCTCCGGCCCTGTTTGCCCACGGCACCGAGGAGCAACGGCTCCGTTTTCTGCCCCCGATCGTGCGCAACGAAGAGGTCTGGTGCCAACTGTTCAGCGAGCCTGGAGCCGGGTCCGATCTGGCGTCGCTGTCAACCCGCGCCGACCGCGACGGCGACGACTGGGTCGTCACCGGGCAGAAGGTCTGGAACACCTGGGCGCACCTGGCCGACTGGGCCGTCTTGATCGCCCGCACCGACGCCGACGTGCCGAAGCGGCGAGGGATTACCTACTTCCTCCTCAGTATGAAGCAGCCCGGAGTGGAGGTCCGTCCGCTGCGACACATCGGTGGTGAGGTCGAGTTCAACCAGGTCTTCCTCGAGGCCGCGCGTCTGCCGGATAGTCATCGAGTCGGCGCGGTCGGTGACGGCTGGAGAGTCGCCAACGCCACCTTGTCGGGGGAACGCCAGATGGTGTCTGGATCGGGGTCCGGCGGGGTCGACCGGATTGGTGGCGCGGGTGCTCGCCACGTGCTCGACCTCGCCCACCGGTTGGGAAGAGACGGCGACCCCCACCTGCGACAGCGGCTGATCGGGGCTCACTCGGAGGAGCGCCTCCGGGAGTGGACCAACGCCCGAGTTCGCGACACACTCAAGGCGGGTGGGACACCCGGACCGGAGAGCTCGATTGGCAAGGTCCACCAAGGGGAGCTCAATCAGCGGATCCAGCTGCTGGCAACCGACGTTCTCGGCAGCGGCGCGTGCGCCTGGGAAGCGGGCGGCGACTCACCCGGCCGCCGCGCCCCCTTCGAGGTGAAGGGCATGCTCCGCAGCCGAGCCAACACGATCGAAGGCGGCACCACCGAGATCAACAAGACCATCATCGGCGAACGGGTGCTCGGTCTGCCCCGGGAACCCGACCCATGGCAGGACGTCGCCTGGAAGAACGTACCTCGCAACTGATGGACCACGAGACGATCGAAGTGGCGCGCCGAGGTCCGGTCGGTTGGCTGATCTTCAACCGCCCAAAGGCCGCCAATGCCATGAACGCGGCCATGTTCTCCGAGCTCGAATCGGCCTGGGCCGAGCTGGACGCCGATCAAAACGTCCGCGTCATTGTCAACACCGGTAACGGCCGCGCCTTTCAGACGGGGCTCGACGTCGTCCAGCAGGCGCAGGACCCGCAGGCCTTGCGAGAGCAGACCCGCCGGACGGCCAAGGCCGAACTCCGCATCACGGCCTGGCACATGCACGTGCGCAAGCCGGTGATCGCCGCCGTCAACGGCGTCTGTGCCGGAGGCGGCTTACATTTCGTCGCAGACGCGGACATCGTGATCGCAGCGTCGTCCGCCACGTTCGTGGACCCCCACGTGTCGGTAGGCCAGGCCACCGCGTATGAAGCGATCGGACTGCTGCGCAAGATGCCGGCGGAGGCGGTCATGCGCATGGCGCTGGTCGGCCGGCACGAGCGGATCTCGGCGGCGCGGGCGATGGAGCTGGGCATGGTGAGCCAAGTGGTCGACCCGCCCGAGCGGCTCCGGGAAGAAGCCCAGCTGCTGGCCGAGAAGATCGCCCGAAACTCCCCCGCCGCCATGGCCGCCACCAAACGAGCCCTGTGGCAGGCGTTCGAGCTGGGCTTGACCGACGCCTGCCGGGCGGGGGCCAAGGAGTTGGTGTCGATGTGGGGACACCCCGATCAGACCGAAGGCCCACGGGCCCTCGCCGAAAAACGCGAACCGCAATGGAAGGAACTGCCATGACCTACGAGTGCCTCAAAGTCGAGCGCCACGGTCCGGTCGGCTGGCTGATCAACAACCGACCGGCGCAACTCAACGCCATGTCCGCCAAGATGCGCGATGAGTTCGCGGACGCCTGGATCGAACTGGACGTCGATCCAGAGGTGCGGGTGATCGTGCACACCGGGGAGGGGCGGGCCTTCCAGACCGGGGTGGATGTCACTGAGATCGCCAACGATGGGATCGGCATGGAGCGCTACCGGGAGTCAGTCGAGAACTTCGACTTGCACTTCACCGCGTGGCACCAGCAGGTCACGAAGCCGGTGATCACCGCGGTCAACGGCATCTGCGCCGGGGGAGGGTTCCACTGGATCGCGGACGCCGACATCGTGATCGCGAGCAGCGACGCCCAGTTCTTCGACCCGCACGTGTCCGTAGGGCAGGTCGTCGCCATCGAGGCCATCGGACTGCTGCGCAAGATGCCGGCGGAGGCGGTCATGCGCATGGCGCTGGTCGGCCGGCACGAGCGGATCTCGGCGGCGCGGGCGATGGAGCTGGGCATGGTGAGCCAAGTGGTCGACCCGCCCGAGCGGCTCCGGGAAGAAGCCCAGCTGCTGGCCGAGAAGATCGCCCGAAACTCCCCCGCCGCCATGGCCGCCACCAAACGAGCCCTGTGGCAGGCGTTCGAGCTGGGCTTGACCGACGCCTGCCGGGCGGGGGCCAAGGAGTTGGTGTCGATGTGGGGACACCCCGATCAGACCGAAGGCCCACGGGCCTTCGCCGAAAAACGCGAACCGCAATGGCAACCCTTGTCGGCCACTACTCGGGGATCACCGTCATGAACAACCTGGCGTCCCTGTTGATCGACCACCCGTTCGAGGACTCCGATCCGCTGATCCACACCGTCGACCGATCGGTGACCGCCGGCGAAGCTCGGGCGGCGGCTCGCTCGTTCGCGGCATCCCTTCAGGACCAACACGTGCGGCCGGGACAGGGCGTCGCCGTCCAGTTGCCCGACGGCCCAGAGGCCATCATCGCCATGTTCGGAGTGTGGCTCGCCGACGGTGTGTTCATCCCGGTCAATCCGAGGTATACCGAGTCCGAGGTCGACCGGGTGCTGACGCTCACCGGCGCGGCGGTGTTGGCCACGCCCGGCCGCATCCTGCCGCTCGACAAGGGACGCGTGTATCCGGCCGGGACCGGGCTCGTCTTGTGGACGTCGGGTACCGCCGGCCCACCCAAGGCCATCGTCCACACCCACACCGCCTACCTGGAAATCCTCGACCGGGTCCTCGGCACGCTGCGCCAATCGGGCCCCGCCACCCCTCGGCGCCCGGCCCCCAACCTCATCCCCGTCTCACTTGCCCTCAACGCGGGCATTTACAACACGCTGTTCGGGCTTCGGGCTGGGGCTGACCTGGTGCTATTGGAGCGGTTCGTCACCGGGACGTTCGCCACCTTGGTGCAGCGATTTGGGGTGAGATCCACGGTGCTCCCGCCGGCCGCCATCACCATGCTCAATGACGATGCGGCGGTTTCGGACCTGACCCCCTTGCGATACGTGCGGAGCATCACCGCCCCCCTCTCGCCGCTACAGGCGACGAGGTTCCGGGAGAAGTTCGGCGCCTTCGTGCTCAACGGGTACGGCCAAGCTGAGATCGGCGAAGTGATCGGATGGACGGCCGACGACGCCAAGCGGTTTCCGGAGAAGATCGGCGCGGTCGGACGTCCCCACGCCGGTGTAGAGATCAAGTTGCTCGACGACTCCGGCCAAGCGGTGACGGCCGGTGCCGTCGGCCGGCTGTGGGTCAGGCCGCCGAATCGGGCCGCGGCCTACGCCGGAGGAGAGGACCTCGACGACCGAGTCGACGCCGAAGGCTTCGTGGACACCGGCGACCTGGCCCGAATCGATGACGAGGGATTCGTCTGGCTAGAGGGCCGAGCCGGTGACGCCATCAACCGGGGCGGCAACAAGGTCTTTCCAGCCGAGGTCGAAGAGGTCCTCCGTCTGTTCGTCGGGATCACCGATGCGGTGGTGGTAGGCGTTCCCGATCGGCGCCTCGGCGAGGTCCCGACGGCCTTCTTCACCGGCGTTGATGCCGACGCCGATGAGCTCGAGGCCCTTTGTCGCGCCCATTTGGTGCCCTACAAGGTCCCTGTCGCCTTTCACCACGTCGACGATTTCCCGGTCAACGACGCCGGAAAGGTCCTTCGAGCCCAATTGGTTGCCCGCCTGGCGCGACGTTGACGAGCACCGCCCCGGTCTTTGATCACGGTCCGGTTACGGCGGAACCAGCAAGCGCCGCGCCTGCGGCGAATCCGGCTTTGAGGGCGGTGGCGATCCGCACGACGCGCTTGCCCTGGTATCGGGCGGCGTTGCGGGCGACCTCGTTGACGTGGACCGTTCCCTGCTCGTTGACGTGGCTGGTGCCGTAGGGATTGCCGTCGACGTACTTGATCGGGTCGGTGTACCCGGGCGCCACCACGATGCCGCCGAAGTGATGGAACGTGTTGTACATGGCCAGCAGGGTGGACTCCTGGCCGCCGTGGGCGGTGGCGGTGGCCGTGAAGCCGCTATACACCTTGTCTTCGAGCGCTCCCTGCGACCACAATCCCCCGAGGGTGTCGAAGAACTGTTTGAGCTGGCTGGACACGTTGCCGAACCGCGTCGGCGAGCCGAAGATCACGGCGTCAGCCCAGATCACGTCGTCCGGGGTGGCCACCGCCACATTCTGGGTCTCGGCCCGGTGGCTGACCCAGCCGGCGTTCGAGGCG
Organism: uncultured Acidimicrobiaceae bacterium; assembly: GCA_963702305.1. Taxonomy (GTDB): domain Bacteria; phylum Actinomycetota; class Acidimicrobiia; order Acidimicrobiales; family Palsa-688; genus PALSA-693. The sequence goes on from CAVPBX010000018.1 coordinate 84,416, forward strand.
ATGGCCTCCTCGGAGGCGAGTTCCTGCACTTTCCGAAGGCGCACCGCGGCCCCGGCCAACGCCGCTCCCTCGGCAATCGATTTGGCCAGCTCGTAGACGGTTCCGGTGGCGGAGTAGTACACCACCGCCACGTTGGTCTGTTCGGTGACGACCTCGTCAGGCATCGCGGCGCCTCCTGGTTGTCTCGTTCGTCATGGCCGGTCGCCTAAGGATCTCTGGTTTCCGGCCGGGGCGGTAGCGTCATTTGACGCACCACGTCGCCAGTCGGCTCGGCTCTTACGTCAGATCCGGTACAGCTTGACGGCGTTGTCGCCCAGGACCTTGCGGCGGGTCTCCGGCCTGAGGGTGTTCATCTTGGCCGCGATCGTCTCGAGCGGCTGGGGGTACAAGCAGGTGGGATGCGGGAAGTCCGTCTCGAACAGGACGTTGTCTTCCCCCACCGAGTCGATCAGACCCTGGACATTACCCTGGTTGTTCTCGAACCAGAACGTCGCGTACCAGTGGTCTTTGAAGTACTCGGATGGCATCCGCTCTAGCTCTCGCAGCTGCTCAGGAGCGTTCTCCGCCACCTCGTAGTCCATGGTCTCGAGGATGAACGGGATCCAGCCGACCCCGCTCTCGACCGACACCAGCTTGAGCCCGGGATGGCGGTCCAGCATTCCGCACAGGGTGACGTTGACGACCACCCTGGCGTTGTTGATGAAGAGCATGGTCCCGCCGATCGCCGGCTTGATGTACTCATGCTGGGACGGCCAGAAATAGTTGCCGTAGAAGTTCATGGCCGTCAGGCTGGAACCGATGTGGAAATGCACCGGGAGATGAAGGCTGTCGCAGACCTCCCACAGCGGATCCCAGGCCCGGTTGGCCAGGTCGGGAGCGCCGAGGTCCTGTGTGTCGGAGGTCATGTTGACCCCTCGTAGCCCGAGCCCTGCGACCCGCTCGGCTTCCCGGACCGACTCCTCAACGCTCCAGGCCGGCAGGACGGGCATCGGGAGCAGGCGGTTGCCCGATTCCTCCTGCAGCTCGGCCATGGCGTCGTTGTAGATCTCCACGCAGAGGCGGCGGAGGGTGTCGTCCTGGACGTGCTGTGAAAGCCCTTGGCCGCCGAGGCCGATGGAGTTGGGAAACAGGACCTGGGCGTGGATGCCGCACTCGTCCATGATCTGCAGGCGGGCCTTCGGGTCATAGGCGCCCTGATGAATCCGGTCGATCCCCCAGACGATCATGGACTCCTGGAAGGGGAACTTCTCACCGTCCCGGTCGATCACTCCCCCGCCACCGGCGAAGCCCATCGGGTGACCGTCGACCACCCACGTCGGCCGACCGTCGACCTCCTCGACGTGCGGGACCCGGTCTTGGTAGGCGGCCGGGGCCCGCCTGGTCCAGAGGTCGTGCGCCTCGGTCAGGTGGGTGTCGGCGTCGACGACCCGAAGATCTTCGAGACCGGCTGCGGCATCTATTGCGACCATCTTCGGACCACCTCCTCGTGCCGCCAGGGCACGCGCTGTTGGTATGGGGCGATGGCGCGCCGCGGGGTCACTCAGGCGGCGTGGGGGGTGACCACGTCGGCCAGGTTACCCCCCATGATCTTGGCGACGTCCTCGTGGGGGAGACCCTCGAGCTCGTCCACATAGCTGACCGGATCGGCCATCCCTTCGGGGTGCGGGAAGTCCGAGCCGAACACCACCCGCTCGGCCCCGATGAGGTCGATGAGGCCCTTCGGGTCTTCCTCGTGGAACGGATGGATCCAGATGTTGCGCTTGAGCACCATGACCGGGTCCTCGGCGTAGAGGTTGGGGTTGTGGGCGTAGGAGTGCCCCAGCGCTTCGATCAGGGGACGCACCCACCCCGACCCGTTCTCCACCGGCAGGATGCGCAGCGTCGGGAACCGGGACAGCAGTCCATGGCCGAGGAGCGAGGCCGCGGCGTCGAAGATCCCCCGGCTCTGGTAGTGGATGATGTCGAGGAACGCCGACGGCCCGCCGAAGGGCAGGAACTCCCCGTCAGCGCGGCCCTCCCAGACGTTGGTGTACTTGGTCATGCCGTCGTCGGAGGAGTGCATCCCGACGGCGATGTCCGCCTCGACGACCTTCTGCCAGAACGGGTCGAATTCGGGGAGGGCGAACGACCGGTAGCCCTCGAATCCCGGAACCGGCGCCGGGCGGATGAGGATGATCTTGGCGCCCCGCTCGACGACATACTCCAGCTCGCGGATGGCCTCACTGACGATCGGCAGAGTGATGACCGGGGTGGCGAAGATCCGGTTCTCGTAGTTGAAGGTCCAGTGCTCGTGCATCCACTCGTTGAGCGCGTGCACGACGACGTGGGTGGCCCGGGGATCGGTCCGCAGCCGCTCCTCGAGGAGGCTGGCCAGGGTCGGCCACATCAAGGATCGGTCGACACCCAGTTCGTTCATGAGCGCCAGCCGGGGCTCCGGCGCGAAGAAAGCGTCGAGGGCCCGCATGGGCTCGCCCATGATCTCACGGCGCGACTTGCCCTCCGGGTTGCCATGCTTGAAGAACTCCTCCTGAGCCCCGGGGCGGGCGACCACCGAGAAGGTCGGGTTCGGGATGTAGTCGGAGATCTGGTTCTTGACTGCGATCTTGTCCCGGCCGTCGACCTTCACGTACTTGATGATCCCCTCGTACCCCTTCGGCAAGAACTTGGTGAAGGCGTCGGTGGTCTCGTACATGTGGTTGTCGGCGTCGAAGATCGGGAAATCGACCACCCGATTGGGCATGCGGTCCTCCAGTAGTGATGACGAGGCCAGCCGGGATGACGAGGTGGTCTCGCGCGGTGCTGTGGGTTAACCTAACCGTCGCGACACGGCATTGGCAAGAAAGGAAACGGTTGTTTTCCGAACCTACCCCGAGCTGGCAGGAACGAGCCCGTCGGCGTTCGCTCGGGACGGCGCGCCGGCGCGCGGATGACCAGGCCACCCGGCTGGTGCGGGCGGCCCAGGAGATGATCAATGAGGAGTGCGACGTCACGGTCCCGGCCCTGGTCGGCCGGGCGGGCATGTCGACGAAGACCTTCTACCGCCATTTCTCCTCGCGGGACGAATTGCTCCTCGCCACGCTGGAGGACGAGTTGGCGATCGGTGCGCACCTGATACGCAAAGAGGTTGACCACTACCAGGACCCCGTCGAGCGCCTGCGAGCCTGCGTGTTCGCCTATGTCGCCATCCCGGGCCGCTACCGCAGTACCAACCTGCGGCAGGCCCGGGTCCGCGAAGGGCAGCGGCTGATGGCCCTGTACGAAAACGAGGCCAACCAGGCCAACGCCCCGTTGCGAGCGGTGTTCATCGACGTCATCACCGACCTGGCGGATGCCGGACTGATCGAGCTCGAGGATCCCGAACTCACTGCCCGCAGCATCTTCCATCTCCTCACCGGTCATCTGGTCGACGCCGCCTTCGAGGATTCGCCGGATGCCTATGCGCGCATGGGCACCCACGCCTGGCAGTTCTGCTGTGCCGGCCTACGGATTTCAGGAGCTGCCTTGGGTCGGTGAGGTTGTGCGACAATCACCAGCCCTCGGGTGCGCGGGGCACCAGCTTGGCCACAAATCCGAAGAAAGGGGGAACTGTCATTCCAGTTGCAGATGTAAACGGACTCGCCATTGCCTACGAGGTGATCGGAGCAGGTGACCCGTGGACGATCACGCCCGGTGGGCGTTTCAGCAAGGACTACCCGGGCGTTCGCGAGATGGCCGAGCGGCTCGCCGAACAGGGCAAGCAGGTACTCATATGGGACCGCCCCAACTGCGGTGCGTCCGACGTCTGCTTCACCGGACCCTCGGAGTCGGCGACCCAGGCGGACGCCCTGGCGGGCCTGATCCGTCAGCTCGGCATGGCGCCTGCCGTCATCGCGGGCGGCTCGGGCGGTGCTCGGGTCTCCCTCCTCACGGCCGGCCGCCACCCGGACGTGGCTGCCGGGCTGGCGATGTGGTGGATCAGTGGCGGCCCGTTCGGGCTGATGAGCCTCGGGGTCCACTACTGCGGCAATTCGATCATGGCCGCCTGGCAACACGGTATGGAGGCGGTCGTGAAGTTGCCCGAATGGCAGGAGGTGCTCGAGCGCAATCCGGCCAACCGCCAGCGGATGCTCGACCTCGACCCTCGAGACTTCGTCTCGACCCTCGAACGGTGGATGCTCGCCTACTACCCGCGAGACGACGAGCTGGTGCCGGGGTTGCCCAATGACACAGCCCAGCAGATGTCGCTGCCGACGCTGGTCTTCCGGAGCGGGACGACCGACGTCCATCACACCCGGGCCACCTCAGAAGCCCTCGCCCGGCTCATACCGACGGCACGCCTCGTCGAGCCGCCGTGGGGCGACAACGAATGGAACGAGCGGACGGCCGCGTCGGACGGTCTATTCGTCCACTGGCCCCTCCTCGTACCCGATCTCCTCGACTGGGCGGGAGAGGCCATCGCCGCGCCCCGCTAACCGCCCCCGTCGCATCAGCACCCGCCAGTCCATCTATCCATCGCCTTTACCCACTGCACCGGCGCACATGGCGCCGGGCACGTTCTCAGGAGAAGGAACACCTTGAAGAAGAAATCAATGCACAGCTTGGCTGTCCTCGCGGCGGTCGCCTTGCTCGTCACCGCCTGCGGGTCGAGCAAATCCGGCACCAGCGCCCCGTCCGGCACCACGGGCGGTGGAAGTGGGACGGCCTCTGGCTCGCCCATCACGATTGCCCTGGTCACGTCGCTCACGGGCATAGCCGGTCCCGAGTTCAAGCGCTCACCTCAGGGCTTCCTGGCCCGAATCGCCCTGCAGAACGCGCAGGGCGGCGTCAACGGCCACCCCCTCAAAGGCGTGGTCATCGACGACGAAGGCAATCTCGGCCAGGAAACGACGGCGGTGCAAACTGCCGTGCAGACCAAGGGGGCGCTGGCCGTCGTTTCGGTCACGCCGTTCATGTTCGCCGGCTACCGCTACCTCCAGCAGAACGGCATCCCGGTCACAGGAGGCAGTTTCGACGGCCCGGAGTGGGGCATGCCGCCCAACACCAACATGTTCGCCTCGGATTCGGGCAGCGTCGATCCCAACTACCCCGCCAACACCGGCACGGGCGCCTTCATCAAGGCCTTCGGCGGGACGGCCGCCGCTGCCGCCGGCTACGGCATCTCACCCTCCTCGGCGCAGTCGGCCAAGAACTTCGTGGTGGCCGCCCAGCACGCCGGGTTCAAAAACGCCTACCTGAATACCAGCATCCCGTTCGGGGGTGTTGACTTCACGGCCGCCTCGCTCGCCATCAAAGCGTCCGGGGCCGACACCATTTACGGCTCGATGGACAACAACTCCAACTTCGCCTTGGTGCAGGCCGTCAAGAACACCAACGCCCACGTCAAGATCTTCACCTTCCCTACCGGCCTCCAGCCTGACATCATCAACTCTCCCTCGTGGCCGGGGCTCCAGGGCGTCTACTTCAGCACTTCTTTCGTCCCCACGCAGCTCAACACGCCGGCCACCAAGGCGTTCCAGGACGCCCTGCTCAAGTACCAGAGCGTATCCGTCTCTGACTTCCCCAGCTTCGACGTGTACGAGGCCTGGTTGGGGGCCGACCTGATGATCAAGGGTCTGCAGGCGGCTGGCAGCAACCCGACCCGGGCCGGCATCATCAGCGCCCTGCGACAGGTCAAGGGTTACGACGGCGGAGGCCTCCTGCCGGAGACCACCGACTACTCGACCATCTTCGGCCATGACCGGCCCATCACCTGCACCTACGCCCTCAAGGCCGGTCCTACTGGCTTCGACATGGCCTCGACGACTCCCATCTGTGGCTCGGACATCCCGGGCACTGGCAAGAACCCCGGCTAGGGCCACCGTCGAGTCCCGCCCGACCCGTGCCTACCGGCGGCTTGCGGCAGACATGTTCATGCTCGCGAGTCGGGCCAGGACCGCCTGCTGTGCGGCCCTGGCCCGAAGATTTCCAGCTCGTGGAGTTACCAGCCAGGCCGAGCAGGCCCAGCGCCAGGATGGGCCGGTCAACCGGCGGCCCGGCTGGGGGTGCGAGTCCCGGTCGTGCTGCTGGATGACACTTCGAAGCCGGACGAGGTCGACGAGAGCAGCCCCACCGCATTGTTCGCCACCCGCCGCCGGGGAATCAGCCCGCCCGCCAGGCCGCCAATACCGGCCGCGGCCAGGCTCGCAGCTGCGGTCCAGAACGCCACGTACGGCCGCACCAACTCCACGTTGACCGCTGCGCCCTTCAGGGAGAGCGTCGACGTGGTGCCGTGGGCAATGGCGGTCACCGAGACCACAGCTGCCGCGGCCAGGGCGATCAGGGCCCAGCTGGTGAGACCGTTGACGATTCCCGCGGCCAAGCCGCGGGTGCTGGAGAGGCCGCCGGCGATGAGCGCGGCGATGAGCGCAACCCCAATCATGGTGCCTCCAAACCACCAGGCCAGGTGATTGTAGAACGCCCCGTTCTGGGAGCTGAAGGCGGCCGCGGCCCACAGGGACCCGACAATGAGCGCCACGGCCGAGCCGATTACAGCTCCGCTCGTCACCCCCGCCCAATGGATCAACGGGACGCTGCGGGTCTCGGCTGCATGGTTTGAAACGGATCGCAACTGCATCATCATTACCTCCGTCTATTCATCAAACACCCGTGTGGTGCTTGATCTGTTGTCCCGGCACCGGCCACACTTCCGGCCCTCCGATGGACGCTTTATACGGCAACATATCCTGCTGGAAATCGTATTCCCGTCTGGAAGGGCCGATCCTTCTGTCGTCTGGGGCGCTCGGAATGACGTCGATCTGGTGATCCTTATTTGCGGGTAGTTCGCCCCTGGATTTCCGCCTTTCGAGCTGCCACCACATCGCCCAACCGGCGGGGACCAGCGTCCAAAAGGTGAGGGCCCTATAGAGCACTACAGTCGCGATGGCCGCGGCAGCGGGTGTGCCGTAGCTGACCAGGAGCGCGGTGAGACCTGCTTCGACGACGCCCAGTCCGCCGGGTGTAAGCGGCAAGACGGCGATGAGTTGGGTCAGGGCATAGACGACGACGACGTCTCTCCAATCGATGGGCGCACCGATCGCGGCGACACACGCCATCAGGCACGCCATGTCGAGCAGCCAATTCGCCAGGGCCAGGACGAGCGCGCCTGCCCATGCGCCGGGGCTGAGCCGCACCACGCGGATCCGCTCGTAGGCGCGGACCAGTCGGCCGTCCGAAGGCAATTGACGCCGGTGTCGGGCCCCGGCGGCCCACAGGAGCGCGCACGCCATGACCACGATGGCTGCGAGGCCTCGGGCCAGCCACCGCAGGGAGGCGACCGGTCCATGATCCCCGGCCAGCTCGACACCCGCGACGACGATGACGAACAAGGCCAGAGATGACAGGACTCCAGCTCCGAGCACCACCCAGGTGGCGAGCGGTCGGTCGGCACCGCGCCGACGCAGTTGCCGCCACGTCCACGGGGCAGACCAGGCGGCACCGCCAGGCAGCGAGGCCGAGATGGCGTTGGCCGCGACCGAGATCTTCGTCATGTCCGTCGCCGAGATGTTGACGTGTCCGGCGCCCAAGAGGCGCCGCTGCAGCAGGGCGAAATCCACCACGGAGGCCCCCTGGAACACCAGGGCGGCTGGCAGCCATCCCCATGACAGATGGCCGAGCAGGTGGAAGCCGGCGCCCAGTTGCTGGCGGTGCGTCCACGCCGAGGCCACTGTCACGACTATCACGACTGCAGTCGCGGTGCGCCGACCCAGGACCGCGACTCGCGACTGCCGGCGCACGGATTCGGGCGCACTTTCGGGCGCAAGCGCGGCAACGGGGGTGAGCGTGACGGCCGTCATCCGCTCAGGCCACCAACGTCGGTAGTTGTCTCGGCTGTCGGGGCTGCAACAGGCCGTTGACCAGGTCCGTAATCTGGATCCCGGGGTCGAGCTCCTGAGCCGTGGACTCGCTTTCGAGGACCGCCTTGGCCAGGAGGGCGAGGTTTGCCGGGAGGACGAGCCCGTTCGAGCGGAGCAGTTTCAGCGTTCCTCGCAGCAGTCGCCCGACCGGCACGTCGCCCAGGGTGGCCCTCGAGAGACCACTCAGCAGCGTGGCCAGGTCGCGACTCAGCTGCTCGAGGTCGGCGTCAGGTCGCTCACAGATCGCAGCCACCGCGGCCGCCGCCGTCGTCGGGTCGCCGCTGACGAGCGCCCCGAGTAGCCCGAGGAGCTGTTGGCGGGTCGACCGATCCGAGGAGCCGACCTGCCCGAAGTCGACCAGTCCCAGACTTCCGTCAGGCCGCGCCAGGTAGTTGCCTGCGTGCGGGTCGGCGTGGAAGTGGTCGTCGAAGAGAATCATGATGAGGTTCGTCGTCAGGACGGCGCACGCCATTTCGTGGCGGTCCAGTCCAGCTGCGTCGACGGCGGCGAGATCGGTGAGTGGGATCCCGTCGATGAACTCCATCACGATGATGTCCGGCCCGGACAGGCCGCCGACGATCTCGGGCACCCGCACCTCGGGTAGGTCGGCGACCTGTGCCGCGATCACCGACGCTTGTTCGGCCTCGAGGCGATAGTCCAGTTCGCGGTGCAGGGCCGCGGCGAACTCATCCAAGAGCTGCGGCAGCTGGAACCGGCGCCACGAGCGGACCATCCGGTCGACCATTCGCACTCCGACAGCTAGGAGCGCCACGTCGGCGCTGACGAGTCGCTCCACGCCCGGACGGCGGATCTTCACTGCGACGCGCATCCCGTCGAGCAGGGTGGCCTGATGTACCTGTCCGATCGACGCCGCGGCGATCGGCTCGCAGGAGAAGGCCGCGAAGACCAGGCCCGGCTCAGGGCCATAAGCCCGCCGGAGAAGACCCTGCACGACCGCTGGCCGGAGCGGTCGCACGTGGTCGCGGAGCTTGCCGAGCTCCTCGCGGTACCCATCGGGGACGAGATCCGGGCGACTGGCGACCAGCTGCCCCATCTTGACGAACGTCGGTCCGAGCCGCTCCAGCGTGCGGCGCAGGCGGACCGGCCCGTCGGCTGGACCGGGGTGCCGCGGGTGCCGGGTCCGCCGTCGCGCCACCGACAGTCCGGCCGCGATCAGTTCGAGCGTCACGGTGGCGAATACCCGTGTCCCTCGTCCGATCAGTCCTCCTACCACCAACACGGAGTGACCTCCGGCGCGAGCGTCGTACGGCCGGCTGCCACGGCCCCCCGACCCGACGACGGGCTGAGCCTCGGCGGAAAACCCGGTCGGCCCGACCAGGAGGACGGCGGCACCAAGCGCAGCCGCGGCGACCAGCAATCCCGCCGCCACGTCGACCACGAAATGGTTACCCGTGGCGATCACTTCGGTTGCCACCCAAATCGGGTAGAGCCCGCCAACCCACCGCCAGATGCGCCGCCGGCCCCATCGGGCGACGCTGAAGCCGACGAGGGTCGCATAGGCGACATGCATGCTCGGCATGGCCGCGTAGGGGTTGTACAGCCAGTGCAGGCTCGTCGAGTTGAGGTTGACAGCGGCGCGCGACACGGTGTCGGCGATGTCCGGAGTGGCCAGCCGAGGCGGTGCAGTCGGAAACAGCACAAATCCCGCTAAGCCGAGTCCACTGGCCAGGAGCAGTGCGGTCCGGAGGAGGGCATACGCGGGTTCCGGCCGACGTCGGTGCAGCCACCACAACGCGGCCACCGTCGCCCCCAGATGCAAGGCCATGTATCCCCAATCGAAAAGCCTCATCAGCCCTGGGATGTCATTGGCCAGCCGCTGCACCCCGTGCTCGATGCCCACCGACGCACCCTGCTCCCACGAAGTCACCATCTGGGCATGCTTCATCGCCGCGGTCCGCCCCCCGCCGACGAGGCCGCGACTGGCGTCGTACACCACATACAGCGCCACCACCGCCGCCGCCTCGATCCCGAGCGAGTGGCGCCGGCTCAGCCAAGAAGCCGGACCCCGGACCGCTGCGTGTGCACGCGGCAGCCCCATGACGGCAGCGGCACCTTGGGCATCTCCAGGCACCGACTGCGGGGTGTAGGCCATGGGTGCTTCTTCCTGCTGATGGGATTACGGCAACGGCTGCTTCCGCTACCGATCTACCCCTCACCATTGCGGAAGTCAAGACTTCTGGTAGGAAACATTTCAGGAAATAATCAGGTGCTGATGAGCGTTGCGCACGGACCCAGAGGGGTCGCGCTTCCACCTAGGCGTCGATTCCGGTAAGGTCGGTTCCCGGAATCCTTTGCAAAAGGAGGATGCATGGTCAAAGCCCGTGTTGGACCAGGCGAAGGGGTGGATCCGTGCGCCCGCCGCCGGGGCCGGCCCCTCGAGGTCGGTCGCGAGGAAGCCATCTTGGGGGCCACGGTCAAATTGCTCGGAGAGCGTGGATTCGACAGGTTTACGGTCCAGGACATCGCAGATCGCGCCGGGGTTGGCCTCGGCACCATCTACCGGCGGTGGCCGACGAAACTCGACGTAGTCATGGCGGCGGTTCGCCTGCTGGACGAGGAAGGACCGGCGCCGGCCCTGACCGGAGATGTCGAAGCCGACCTCGCCGCCGCGCTCAGCGCCACCGTTCGCAACCTGTCCGGTTGTGTCGGCGCCGTGGTCCCGGGACTCGTCAGCGCCATGCGAGACGATCCGGACCTCGCTCGGCTACTGCGAGAGACCGCGCTCAACTCGAAGATCAAGATGTTCCGGGAGATCTTGGCCCCAGAGTTTGCCGACCCGGTCGAGCGCGACTTGCGGGCCGAACTGGCCGTGGCCCTTCCCCTCTACCGATTCCTGTTCGCGGACAAGCTCCCCAGCGACCGGGAGATCCGCGCCAAGGTGGTCCCGCTCATTCTGGGCCGGCCCATAACCTCGACCGGGCGACCGGCCCGCCGGATCCCGGCAGCGACGCGCCGGCTAGGACATCGCCGGGTCGCCAAGGGGGGAATCTCGTTTAGCTCGCATGTGACGACACTGAGAGGCCGATCAGGTCGTCGGCCCCGATCCAGGCCCTGGTGAGTTCCCCCGCCTCGTCGATGAGGCGGCCTGACTGGCTGAGGTCGAATGGGGAGATCCCGGCAGTCGGCGGCACAGGCACGACATGCACGTCAGCATGCGGTGTGGCCGTGATCGCGGTGATGGCCGAGTGACCAAGCAGTTGGCCAATGGCATAGACACCCACTGACATCGCCGAACGCCCGGGACGGGCCGTCGGGTCTGGCCCGTAGGTGGGGAGAACGTAAATCGTCGTCGCGCCCAGGGACTCAGCCTCGATGGTGGGGGTGTCGGCCGCCACTCCCCCGTCGATCAGCAAGCGTCCCCCGATTTGAATCGGTGGAAAGACAGCCGGGATCGCCGTGCTCGCCAACAGTGCCGGCACGACGGGGCCGGCGGACAGCACCACCGGGTCGCCCGTGAAGAGGTCGCTGGTCATCACATGCACCGGAATGGCGGTCGCTTCGAGACGGTCGACGCCGACGATCCGGCCAATCAGGGTGGCCAGCCCTCCATTGTTGAGAAGATGGTCGCGACGCCCAATCGCGCCAAGGAAAAGACTGGAAGACCAAAGCGGGAATACGTCGGCGCGTTTGGCCCGCCGCCAACCGTCGGCCAGTCGCGACGTCCCCCTGGGGGTGGGATCCGCCGCAAAGGCCACGCCATTCAACGCCCCGACCGAAGTTCCCACCACCAGGTCGGGCTGGATCCCGGCGTCCATCAGGGCTTCGAGCATGCCCACCTGGACCGCGCCGTGACTCGCACCGCCCGTCAACACGAAGGCGACCGCGCCAGGATCGTCTCGCCGAGGCTGGGATCGACGGACCGACCTCGCATCGTCAGGCAGGTGCTGGGCCATCGCCGATTCCTTTCCTTTGTACATCCACCTGTATAACCCCCGTACCACCGTCCCCTTATTCCAGAAACGATTGTTGCCGGATAATCTGGCTCCTCGCCGATTGTGGGGGCGACCGCCGACCCGTTGCCTCTCGGGCCCGCGGCGGTGCCCCCCGTGGTCGGGGTGGAGACGCACCGGACCGATCTACCGGTACTCTGTGTGTTTATGCGAAGTGATGACGCCGTAATAGATCAAGATCAATGGACCCCGGCCGACGTGCGGGCTTGGGCCCGGCAACGAGGCCTGGGAATCCGTGACCGCGGTCGGATCCCTGAAGCGGTAATTGAGTTGTACCTGGCTCAGCCGTCCACGGTTCGTAAATGGGCGAGTGATCGCGGGATCGTGGTCAGCGAACGCGGCCGAATTCCCGCCGAGGTCGTTGAGCAATACCTGGCCCGACCGGCGGCCGTTCGGGCCTGGGCCCTCCGGCAGGGAATAGATGTCGGCGAACGCGGCCGTCTGCCCGCCGCGCTGGTCGAGCGATTCCTCGACCGATACCGCCAGTTGGAGCGCGACGCCGCGTAATCGGTCCGCCGCGTCCGGTCGATCAGGCTCGGGCACCCGCCGCCCCGGTTTACCGCCGGCAACGGCCTAGACTGTTCGCGCGCGGCGCCTGCGTTCGGGCGTCGCGGAGTTGCCGGAGTCGGCACCTCCAAGGAGATCGTGAAAGAAGGCTTCTGCCGATGTTTCGCCACCACAGCACTGATCCCGCGTTCGCCGCCGCCCACGCGGATGTCGAGTCCCTGTACCAGCGCTTGGGCCATGACATCACCACCCTCGACGACGACGGCGATCCCGTGAGCCGTCAGGCCCTTTCGGATGCCGGCGAGCGATACAACACCGCGGGCGCCCAGCTCGGGACCGCCCAGAGCGTCGCCGAGTTGGCCGTTGTTCGCTCCATCGTTGTCGAGGGGCTCCAGGCCACCCGGGTGGTCCGCACCCACCGCGGTCTTGACCCCGGTCCGGACCCCGCCACCATCGCGCCTCCCGTCACGACCCCAGCGGCCGGGACTCCCGGTCTGGGCAGCCTGACCCACGGTCACGGTGGTCTGGGCGGTCTGCTGGGCGCCGGCGCCGTCGGCGGGCTGCTCGGTATGGCCAGCGGCGGCATCCTTGGCGAGCTGCTCGGTGGCGACGAGGGCGGCGGCGACTGGGGCGGCGGCGGCGACGGCGGCGACTGGGGCGGCGAGTAGCGCCTGCGGCGGCGAGTAGCGCCTGCGGCGGCGGCGGTCTCTGGAAGCTACCGCCTTGGCGGATCCAACCTGGTACCTAGGGCGTCGGGGTGGCGGGGCCGGCGCTGAGTGCGGCCGGCTTGAGGGTCCCGGCGTCGAGTTCGGCCAGGATGGCGTCGGCTTCGCTGTTGAGTTCTGCGTGATGGGCGTGCATCTCGAGTACTTCGGGGCTGCTGCTCGATAGCTCGGTCGACGCCTGGGCCTCGGCAAACTGCGAGCTGACCTTCTGCTTGATCTCGTCAAACGACGGCACATCGTTGCTGCGCGTCAGGTCGCTCACCGCCTGCAGGCTCGAGGCCATCTCTTTCTGCATCTGCGTTTGGTCGATCTGAGCCAAGAGCGTGCCCCGCTCGTTCATCTTCTGTTGGAGCTGATCGGCTGACTCCTGCACCGCCTCCCGGGCGCCGTCCGCGGCTTGCTCGAGCTGGGGAATCTGCGGCGTCAAAATCTGGATCTGCTCCCGGATGCTGGCGATCTTGGTCGCGAAAATGCGGGCCGCGTCGAGATTGCCCTGCTGCTGCGCGGCGCGCGCCGAGCCCGTGGTCTTCGCTTCCTGGGCGGACAAGTCGGCCAGGCGCATCTTGGCCATCTTCTCCTGCGCGATTACGTGGGACACGGCCGCTTCCAGATCCCGGTGATGGGCCTGCAACTCGCTGATCGCCTGTTCGACTTGCACGCGCGGGTCCGCATGCTCATCGAATTCCGATTGGGTCTTCGCTTGGGCATACGAATTTGCTCTTTTGAGGATATGCGTCCACGACATCAGATCAGCTCCCTTGTAATCCGAGATACTGACGTCAGCGTAGTGGGGCGGGCGGGACTGGCGGCCTCGGACCCCGGCGCGGCCGCCCTCGCCATACCATAGGCGGGGTGAGCGAGAGCGGCCAGGCCGCGGCGTCTGGGGGTCCGCGGCCGGCCGCGACCGAGCCGTCATCCAACCGGGCGGTCAGCTCCGGAGAACCTGCCGTAATGACCGAATTGGGCGCGGCCAGTGATGCCGTCCTCGTCGTCGCCATTGGCCGCTGGAACGAGTCCGCCCTCGGGGAGGTGTACCGACGGCACGGCGGGGCCGTGCGGGCCCTGGCTCAGCGGGTGCTCGGTCCGAGCGGCCGGGCCGACGACGTGACCCAAGACGTCTTCGTCGACCTGTGGAATCGCCCCGAGCGATTTGACCCGGGCCGGGGCAGCCTGCGGGCCTTTCTGGTCACGCTCGCCCACGGGCGCGCGGTCGACGTGCTGCGTTCGGACAGCGCCCGATTTGGACGGGAGCAACGGACGGCCCGCGAGACCGCCACCGCCGGCTACGACGTGGAAAACGAGGTGTGGGATCTGGCCGTCAACGACCAGCTCAAGGACGCGGTTCGCGGTCTGCCGGATCTGGAGCGCCAGGCGATCGAGCTGGCCTACTTCGGCGGCCACACCTACCGGGAGGTGGCGTCGCTGACCGGTGAGCCGGAAGGCACCATCAAGAGCCGGATCCGCTCTGGCCTGCGCCGCCTGCGCGCCGCCCTGATCCAGGGAGGAGTGGAGCCGACGTGGATCGACCGATGAATCACGACGAGATCATCGAGCTGCTCGGGGCGTTCGCCCTCGACGCGGTGGAGCCCGGCGAGGCCGCCGCCGTCCGGGAACATCTGGCCACCTGCCCACGCTGCCGCGACGAGGTCACTCAACACCAGCAGGTGGCCGGGATGCTCGCCGTCTCCGGCGGCGAGGCCTCCCCCACCGTGTGGGACGGCATCGCCGCTCGTCTCGCCGTACCAGTCCCGGGCCCCCGGGTGTCTCCGCCGATTGGACCACGCTCCAGCGGCGGGTCGCCCGGCCCGACCACCGGCCGGGGTCGATCCCGGCTCGGGCTGCGGATCGGCACCCTGGTCGCTGCCGCGGCCGCAGCGGCCATCGCCATCCTCGGCGTCGAGGTCGACCACCTGGACCACCGGCTCAATCAGCTCGCCGCCGCGTCCGCGGCGCCGAACCTGGCCAACACAGCCCGCACCGCCCTGCTCGACCCCCAGTCCCGCCGGGTCGTCCTGCGTAACCCCGGCCCCGGTTCCCAGGTCCTCGCCGAGGTCGTCACGGGCAGTTCCGGCTCCGCCTATCTCTTCAACCGGGGCCTGCCGATACTGCCAACGGCGCGGACGTACCAGTTGTGGGCCATCACCGGCGACCGCGCGGTGTCACTCGGCGTGCTCGGAACCAACCCGGGTATCGTCGCCTTCACCTTCGCCCCCGCGGCGCCGACCGGTGCCTTCGCGGTGACCGTCGAGCCACCGCAAGGATCGGTGACCCCGACGTTGCCGCCGGTTGCCACCGGCACCGTGTAGGCCGCGTCGCCGGGCGTCGACAGCTCGCCGCGAACAAATTGTGATCCAAGGCCGGTCGGACAACGAATCCCTTTTGGCAACTGCCACCTAGGGGAAGCGAGGGCGAATATGTCCGAATTCAGTCGGCGCTCATTTTTATCCAAAGGCTCGATGGCGCTCGTTGCGGGTGGGGCCATCAGCGCCATCCCGGGCCTGGGATCGGTCCTGACATCAACCGAATCTGAGGCCACCGGGGCCGCGGCCACCGACGCGGAGGTGGCGTCGGCCAACGCCACCGCCCCGTTGGTGGCCCACATTCAAGACCTTCGCAACGGGTTGATCAGCCTTTACCACGGCGAACGGGAGATTTCCATTACCGACCGGGTCCTCGCCGCCCGGCTCTACCGGGCGACCCAATGACACGACCGCAATCGCAGGCCGCGACCCAGAACATTCCTGACCTTCGAATCCGTGAGGTGACCAATGTCGTCCCATCGTGAAGCCCCTGAAATCGCCAAGGACCCGGTTGCCGACAGCACCGACCTCTATGCATTTGTCAGCCCAGACGCCCCGGGCACGGTCACCCTCATCGCCAACTACATCCCGCTCGAAAGCCCCGATGGAGGACCGAACTTCTTCGAGTTCGGTGACGACGTGCTGTACGCCATCCACGTCGACAATGACGGCGACGGCCGGGCTGACGTGTCCTACGAATTCCGGTTCACCACGGCCCTCACCGCGGCGGCGTCGAGCTTCTTCCTTTACAACACCGGGCCGATCACTTCCCTGCCCAGCCCGAACTGGAGTCGCCCGCAGACGTTCACCCTGACCGAAGTGCGCCATGACGATCGTACGGTCCTGGGCACCCATCTGCTGGTGCCCCCCTGCAACATCGGGCCTTTGTCGACCCCGGACTACGCGGCCTTGGTGGGAGCCGCCCTCCAACACAACAAAGCGGCCTCGGGGCTGAACGTGTACGCCGGGCAGCGGGCCGAAGGGTTCTACGTCGATCTCGGCGCGGTCTTCGATCTCGGCGACCTCCGGCCCTTCGAGGCCGCCCACGCCGGCAGCACCCTCGCGGCCATGCCCGGCATCAACTCGACGGACGTCCTCAACGTGCACTCGCTCGCCCTCCAGGTGCCGATCTCGTGGCTCACCGCCAACCGTCGTACGCCGTCCGGTGTCGGCGATCCGCATGCCGTGCTCGGGGTCTGGACGACGGCGCGGCGACAGAAGGTCAGGGGCATCGAAGAGGGGACCGGCCGGTCCTTCCACGCCGGCCCGTTCGTACAGGTCTCGCGGCTCGGCAACCCGCTCTTCAATGAGCTCCTGGTCCCACTCGCCCAGAAGGACTACTGGAATGCCCAGTCGCCGGACGACGACAGCCAGTTCGCCGCCTTCGTGACCAATCCGGGGCTGGCGCAGCTGTTGCCCGGTTTGTACCCCGGTGTCTTCCCGAAGCTGGCCGGGTTTCACCAGCCGAGGGCCGACCTGGCGGCCATCCTCCTGACGGGCATTCCCGGCGGCATCGTCCCCGGCTTCCAAAACTTCACCGGGCCCACTCAGGCGGACATGTTGCGACTCAACGTGGCCGTCCCGGCGACGACCTCCGCCCCGAGCAGTCTCGGGGTGCTGGGCGGCGACCTGGCCGGGTTCCCGAACGGTCGGCGGGTGTTCGACGACGTGGCGACCATCGAGCTGCGGGCGGTCGCCGGGGCGACGATTCCGCTGGTCGTTCCGTCGTTCGTACCCGACGGCGTCGTCCTGGCCGCACCCGGCGCCGGCGGTCTGCAGTTCGGTCTCATCAGCGGTCCCCACGATGTGACCGCCGGTGGCACCGAGAAGTATCTGTCCGCGTTCCCGTATCTCGGCACCCCCCACAGCGGTTACAACGCCCACACCAGCGCGGCGCTCAGTGGCTAGCGACCGCCACCTGGGACCCGGGCCTGGCCGCGGACCGGCCGTGCTCGATATCGGCAGCCACGTCGGGGCCGCGGTGGTGTACGTGAAGGCCACGCTGGACGGGGCCGAGATCGAGATCCGGCCCCGACGTGCCGACTGGACCGGGACCCATACGGCCGTCCGGCGCCGACCCCCGCTCGACCCCGACTCCCCACCCGTGTTCGCAGCCCTGTTCGACCGGCTGGCCGCCGGCCCTTACGTCCTTCGGGTCCGTGGCCAGCTCGGTGCTCTGGTGCACCCGATCGAGGTCGTCGGCGGCCAGGTGGTGGCGACCGAACTGCCGGATTGAGCTCGTCCGGCCCGCGGCCCGCTCAGCTCGTCAAGGCTGGGGCCAGCGCCCTCCACGCCGGGCGCGGGAACAGGCCGTCCTCGCTCAGGACCTGGATGCAGACGTGGTCGGCACCGGCGGCTCGGTGTTGCCGAACCCGAGCCGCGATCGCCTCCTCGTCGCCCCAGGCCACCAGGGCATCGATGAGGCGGTGGCTGCCGCCCGCGGCGAAGTCCTCGTCGCCGAACCCGAGGCGCCGCAGGTTGTTGGTGTAGTTGGGCAAGCCGAAGTAGTGGGCGAGATGCTCGCGGCCGAGCGATCGCCCCAGGTCGGGATCCGTCGTCAACGCCACCGCCTGCTCGGGGAGGACGAGGGCGGACGATCCCAACGCCTCGCGCGCCCGGGCCGTGTGGTCAGGAGTCACGTTGTAGGGATGCGCCCCCGCGGCCCGAGTCCGTGCCAGCTCGAGCATCTTCGGTCCGAGGGCGGCGAGCACCCTCGTCGAGGGGGACAGTGGCGGCACAGCCGTATCCAGCCCGTCGAGAAACGAGGCCATGGCCGCGAGGGGCCGTTGGTAGCGCCCGGCCTCGCCCGCATCGATGAGGGCGGCGTGGCTGACCCCGATGCCGACCAGGAACCGGTCGCCCTCAGCAGCGGTAAGGCGGGCGTGGGCCGCGGCGGTCTCCTCCGCCGAGTGCATCCACAGATTGAGGATGCCGGTCGCGATGGTGGCGGTGGTGGTGGCGGCCAGAAGTCGCTCCACGGCGCCGAAGACGTCGCCGCCGATGTCGGGGATCCACAAGGCGGAGTAGCCGAGTTCCTCCAGCTCGGCAGCGGTCTCGGCCGCCTCGGCCGGATCCCCGTATCGCAGTCCCGCACTCCAGATCCCCGTACCAGTGATGTCGGTCATCAACCCATTCTGGTCGAGGCTGACCGCTAGGCGCCGGAGCCCTCGAACGGGGCGTTGAAGGAGAAGATGCCGCCGTCCGAGGCCACCAGCCAGTAGCCCGGCCGAACCGGGTCCGCAGCCATCGACACGCAGGGTTGATCGAGTCGTATCCCGCCCGTGGAGCCCTCGAAGGGGGCGTTGAAGGAGAAGATGCCGCCGTCGGAGGCGTCCAGCCAATAGCCGCTGGTCGCGGCGTCGAGGGCCATCCCGACGACAGGCCGGTTGAGATGGCGCCCACCCATGGATCCCCGGAACCGGGCGTCGCCGTAAGTGAACACTCCACCGTCGGACGCCGCAAAGTAGTACCCCTTGCCGTCGGCGGTTCCCACCATGCCCACCGCCGGGGCGAAAAGGCGGATATTGCCGGTGCTTCCATAGAACGGGGCGTCGAAGCTGAAGACGCCGCCGTCGCCTCCGAGCATCCAGTATCCGCCGGTTGCCGGGTCGGCGGCCATGCCGACGATCGGTGCGTTGAGGTGGTGGCCACCGAGGCCGCCGTGGTAGCCGGCGTCGCCGAAGGGGGCGACCGAGCCGGCGCTCGAGACCAACCAGTAGCCGCCGCCGTCGTGGGTGGCGACAATGGCGACGATCGGCGCGTTCAACCGGGAGACCCCGCCGAGGATCGGGGCGTGACCGAAGGCGCGAACGGTTCCGTCGCTGGACGCGATCCAGTACCCACTGCCGGCGGCTGCGGCGGCCATGCCTACGACCGAGGGCGTCATGTACCACGGCAGGCTGAGGTCCATTTGCGCCGAGAGGCCGTCGGAGGTCGCTTCCGCGCCGAATGCAGCCCGGGCGGAGACCTGATGCTTCTCGGCCACGTTGAGGAAGCTGGTGACGGTGGCCCGGGTGTCGTCGGCTTGGGGCCCGCTGCCGATGTAGGCAGAGAAGTGCGTCGCCCCCGCCACGGTGACCAGGGCCCGCGAACTTCCGGCCGTGCGGTACACCAGCTCGGTCCCCCCGCCGCCGGGTTGGGGCGTGTAGTTGCCGAACTCGTCGTGGGTGCCGATCATGACGAGCATGGGACCGTTGTTGCGGGCTGCGAATGACCCGGGCACCTGGCCGGCGGGTATGCCGCCGCTCAGGACGACGTAGGAGTTGAAGCGGTGGGAGAGATAGGCGCTGTTGAGGGCCAGGTTGGCGACGACCGACCCGCCGTCGGAGTGGCCCATGGCCGCCACGGCCCAGCGGTCGACGCGTCCGGCGAGCGGACCGGCCTCGATGTTGTCCAGGGCGGCGGAGAGATCGACGGTGTTGTTGCCGATGTCCTCGCTGGTGGGCGCGCCGGGGAAGTAGCTCGAGGTACCGGGCGAGTCCACTCCGACCACCAGGTACCCGGCCGACGCCACGGCCCGCAGCAGTGGATCGTAGGTGGCCGACAGGTTGTAGTAGCCCGGCGCGAAGATGACCGTCGGTAGCGGTCCGGTGGGACCCCGAGGGTCATAGATCACTTCGTGAATGGTCCGGGTGGGACGGGCCGGCACCCCGATTCGGGCCGGCGTGCCCCGCCCGGTGTCGACGAACGTCCGGGTCGACACGTCGACCGCGAAGGCGCCCGGCGGGTAGCTGGGGATGGCCGCGGCCTCGGCGCCGTCCGTCACGGCCGGGACGAACCCGGTCGATGTCAGCAGCGTGACGGCAGCCGCCACCACCGCGGCCAGCCCGCCTGTGCGTGTGCACCCCACCTGTACCGATTCCTTTGTCCGCGGATCGAAGCTGTGGCGACAGTAGCGGCATCAGCCCGGCCCCGGACGGCTTCCGTCCTGTCCCGGCTACCGCGGTGCTGCGGGCGACGGCCGCCGGACCCCGATACCTTCTAGGGCGCCGGCACCGAGGTCGGTGTGACTCAGGGGGGAAGGCACATGGCGCAGATGAAGGCCGTGCAGGTGACCCGGCACGGGCCGCCTGGCGAGGTGCTCGCGGTCGTCGAAGTCGACCGGCCCGAACCGGGCCCGGGTGAGGTGCGGGTCAAGGTGGGCGCGGCATCACTCAACTTCAATGACATCGACCGGTGCCGGGGGAACCTGGTGTCGGTACCGACGCCTCCTCCCTTCACGCTGGGCATGGACGTGTGTGGCGTCGTCGACGCCGCCGGCGAGGGTGCCGAATCGTGGCTGGGCCAGAGGGTCGTCGCCATCACCAAGACCGCGCTGGGCGGGATCGCCGAGTACGCCGTCGCCGACGTCGTGTCGGTCTTCGATGCCCCCGAGGAGCTCGACGACGGCGAAGCAACCGCGTTCCTTTTGACCTTCCAAACCTCGCATCTGGCCCTGTTCCGCCGCGGCCGGCTGACGTCGGGGGAAACCCTGGTGGTGCACGCGGCCGCGAGTGGCTTGGGCACCGCGGGGATCCAGCTCGGCAAGGCGGCCGGGGCGCAGGTCATCGCCGTCGCCGGCGGCCCGGACAAGGTGGCGTGCTGCCGGGACCTGGGCGCCGACGTGGTGATCGACCACACCGCAGAGGATTTCGTCGAAGGGGTTCTGACCGCGACGGGCTCCCTGGGCGCCGACGTCGTCTACGACTTGGCCGGAGGCGACTTCGTCGAGCGCTCGTGGCGTTGCACGGCCCGCGGCGGGCGCTACTTGGCGGTCGGGTTCGCCGATGACGACAACAACGGCATGACCGGACGGCCGCTTCGCATGGCGTGCATCGGGAACATTGACATCGTCGCCGTCATGTTGGGATGGGCCGCCGCAGTCGATCCCGGAATGCGGCGGTTCGGCTTCAACCCCTTCGGCCGGGACGTGGCCGAGGAGGTCCACGCCGACCTGCTGCGCCTGGTGACGGAGGGGAAGATCCATCCGGTGATCGGTCGGCGGGTGTCGATGGCGGACGCCGGCGCGGCCCTGGACGACCACGAGGCCCGGCGGACCATCGGTCGGACCGTGGTCGAGCTGGGTCGGTGAGCGTCACCGACTACACCTGGCGCGACTCGGAACTGCGCAACCGCCCTCTTCGGGCCGTCAATCAGGTCGGGGCGCGGCTCGCCCGCATGGGCCTGACGCTGCCGCCGCTCACGCCCGCTTCGGTGCTGTCGTCAGCGGTCAAGGCAGCCGGGTGCGACGACTTCGGCAGTGACAGCTACCGGGAACCGCTGGAGGTGTTCCTACGGGCGTGTGGGGCGGAGGCCGAGCTCACCACGTTCGGCCGCTTCCTCATCTCCCGGATGCTGACGGGAGCCCTGGCCAACCGGCTGGCGCTCCAGCGCTGGGCGGTGGAGCACCCCGAGGTGCGAGAGGAGCGCATCAGCACACCGTGGGTGATCGTCGGCTTGCCGCGCACGGGCACCAGCGTCCTGTCGATGCTGTTGGGGCTCGACCCACTTGCCCGGCCCCTCCTCCAGTGGGAGGCCGCCCACCCCATCCCACCACCGAGCCTCGATGAAGCGGATGAGGATCCCCGGATCGCCCAGACGGCCAAGGAGTTGGACGGATTGATGAAGCTCAACCCGCCGCTCCGGGCCATGCACCCGTTCGGGGCCACCCTGGCCCAGGAGTGCGTGTCGCTCTTCATGTACGACCTCCGGACCCTTGCCCTCGAGATTCAGGCGCATGTGCCGTCCTACGCCCGGTGGTTGGAGGGCGCCGACATGTCGCCGGCCTACGCCCAGCACCGCCTGGCCCTGCAGGTGTTGCAGTCCCGCCAGCCGACCGAACGATGGATCCTCAAGACACCCAATCACCTGTGGCACCTCGACGCCTTGCTGACGGCCTATCCCGACGCCCGCATCATCTGGACCCATCGGGATCCGGGGCCGGTCATCACCTCGCTGGCCAGCCTGGCCAACGCCGGGCAGGCTCCCCAAACCCAGCGGCGCGATCCCCGCCCGACGGCCGAGGAATGGAAGCGCAAGTGCGCCTTCGCCTTGGGTTCCGCCGTGACCTACGACGAGAAGGCCGCCGACGGGTGGTGCCGGCATCTGCACTACGACGCCCTGATGGCCGATCCGGTGGGGACGGTCCGGAGCCTGTACCGCAGCTACGGCGATGAGGTCAGCGACCTGCATGCCCGCCGGATGCTGTCCTTTCTCCAGCATCGACCCAAGGACGCCTTCGGCCGTCACGTCTACGATCCCGCGGACTTCGGGTGGACCTACGCCCGGATCGACGAGGAGTTCCGCGACTACATCGACCGCTACCAGGTGCGCCCGGAGGTGCCTGTCGGCTGACCCTGACCATCGGCCATCGGCATTGTAGTCGAACGTATGTTCCCGTAGGGTGGGTGGAATGGTGCCGGTCCGAGCGGCGACGATTCTCCATGCCGACCTCGACGCGTTCTACGCCTCGGTTGAGCAGTTGCTGGATCCGTCGCTGCGCGGGCAGCCCATCGCGGTGGGCGGCGGCGTGGTGCTCGCCGCCTCGTATGAGGCCCGGGCCTATGGCGTCCGGGGCGGCATGGCGGGATGGCGCGCCCGGCAGCTGTGCCCGGGCTTGCGGTTCGTCGGTGGTCATTTTCACGACTACCAGCTCCTCGGTGATCAGGTCATGGCGGTGCTCGGCGATTTCACGCCCCTAGTGGAGCGGATCTCGATCGACGAGGCCTTTCTCGATGTGGCCGGGGCCGCCCGTCTCTTCGGCTCGCCGCCCGACATCGCGCTCGCCATCCGGCACCGGGTCCGACGCGAGGTCGGTCTGCCGCTATCGGTTGGCGTGGCCCGCACCAAGCATCTGGCCAAGATCGCCTCGCAGGTGGCCAAACCCGACGGCGTGATCGTCGTCGACCCCGGGCGGGAGCGGGCCTTCCTCGATCCGCTGCCCGTCGCCCTGATGTGGGGAGTCGGTCCCGTGACCCAACAGCGCCTGGCCGCCGCCGGCATCCGGACCATCGGTGACCTGGCCGCTACCGGCAGCCCGCTGCTGCAGCAACTCCTCGGCCAGGCGGCCGGGGCCAAGCTGGGGTCTTTGGCCAGCAATATCGACCCGCGCCGGATCGAGACCGGTCGGCGGGCCGCATCGGTCGGGGCCCAGGCTGCCCTCGGGCGCCGAGTGGGGACCCCCGCCCTGATCCGCTCGACACTCGCCTACCTGACCGACCGGGTGTCCAGCCGGCTCCGGGCCGCCGGCACCGCCGGGCGGACGGTCACCGTCCGGGTGCGCTTCACCGGCCTGCGTTCGGTCACCCGTTCGATCACCGTGCCCGTCGCCCTCTCCACCACCCTGACCCTGACCGAGATCGCCACCGAGCTGGCGGCGGCCGCACTTGCCGACCATCCCCGCGAAGCCGAGATCACCCTGTTGGCCATATCGGTGTCCAACCTGGTCTCCGAGCCGGCCTTGCAACTCGAGTTCCCGCTGGGCCTGGCCGACAACCCCAGGCGCCCGGGGTCCGCGTCGAACGCCGCCCGCTGGGGGGCGGACCGGTCCGTCGACGCCATCCGGGCCCGGTTCGGCCGCCGGGCCGTCGGGTACGCCACGGTGGCCTCCGACGACGAGGGGTTCGTGCCCACGGCGTTCCGGGAGCTGGGCGAACGCCGCCTCGGCGCGGAGTGAACCTCGACCCCTGATCCTCGTCGGCCACCGGATCAGGGGGCGCAGGAGCGATGATGGTGCCTCATGATCGCCCGTAACGGCCTCTTTACCCGTCGGGCCACCGCCGGATCGGTGGCCGGGCTTCTGTCGGTGGTCGCCCTGAGCGCGCTCATGTTTCCGCTCCGCAGCCACCTCAGCGTCGCCACCCCCGCCCTGGTGCTGGTGATCCCGGTCGTGATCGGTGTAGCCCTAGGTGGCTTCGTAGCCGGCCTGGCGGCCACCGTGTTCGGGTTCCTCGTCTACGACTTCGTCTTCATCCCGCCCTATTACACGCTGTCGGTGGGCGCGGCGCAGAACTGGACGGCGCTCGGCGTATACGCGGTCGTGATGATCATCCTGTCCCGCCTGGTCGCCCGGCTCGGCCAGGCCCGGGGCGATGCCCAGCGCCGGGCTGCCGAGGTCCGCCGCCTTTTCGATCTGTCCGAGCTACTGGTCCGCGAGGCCCCCGCATCCGAGGTCCTCGACACCATCGTCACCTCCGTCTTACAGGCGTTCGACCTCGACGGGGCCGCCCTTCTCCTTCCGGTCGACGGGCGACTCGATCTGGTGGCGTCGGCCGGCGTCCCGCTGTCCGACCTCGAGCTCGAGCAGTTGGCCGCCCCCGCGCGGGTGCCGGTCAGCCTCTCGGCCGCGGTGGTCCGTCGCGGCGGTATCCAGGCCGTGGCCTTGGCCGCGTCCGGCGCCGCTATCGGTCTACTGGCGCTGCGGGGCCTACCGCGGATCCGCCACGATCGCGACCTGCTGCGGGCCTTCACCAACCACCTGGCCTTGGCGTTAGAGCGAGCCCAGCTCCGCGAGCGGGCCCTCCGCGCCCAGCTGCTCGAGGAGGTCGACCGTTTGCGCCGGTCCCTCGTCGGCGCGGTGTCACACGACTTGCGGACCCCGTTGGCGACCATCAAAGTCTCGACGTCGACGCTGCTAGACGCTGATGCCCCGGTGACCGCATCAGACGCCAAGGAGCTACTGGGGCTGATCGACACCCAGGCCGACCGGCTCGACCGCTTGGTGTCGAACCTGCTCGACATGACCCGCATCCAGTCGGGAACGCTGGACCTGCGCCGCCGGCGGATCTCGGTGTCCGAACTGGTCGATGACGCCCGGTCGGTCCTGGCCACCTCCGCGGACCTGGGGCGAGTGACCTGGCAGGAGCAACCGGGCCTCCCGCCGGTCAACGTCGATCCAGTCCTCATCGGCCAGGTGCTCGCCAACCTGATCGACAACGCCACCCGCTATGCGCCCGGCGACACGGACGTGGTGGTCTCCGCCCGGCGCGGCGGCGACGACCGGGTGCAGGTATCGGTCGTCGACCTCGGACCTGGGGTGGCCTTGGACGAGCGAGCCAGCATCTTCCAGATGTTCAACCGACGGGAGGCGGGCGGCCGTGGGGGCCTCGGCCTGGCCATCGCCCAGGCGTTCGTGGAGGTCCACGGCGAACGGATCTGGGTGGAGGACAACGACCCGACCGGCGCCCGCTTCGTCTTTACCTTGCCGGTCGCCGAGACCCCGGAGCGGGGCCAGCGCTAGCCGTGGCCCGGGTACTGGTGGTCGACGATGACCGGGCGCTGCTGCGAGCCCTGCAGGTCGGCCTGTCGGCGCGCGGCCATCAGGTCGTCGTCGCAGTCGCCGGCGAGGAAGGCCTGGCCAAGGTCGCCCTCTCCGAGCCTGACGTGGTGGTGCTGGACCTGGGCCTCCCCGACCTCGACGGGCTGGAGGTCGCCCACCGCATCCGCCAGTGGAGCGACGTGCCGATCATCGTTTTGTCCGCGGTGGGCCTCGAGGATCGTAAAGTGGCGGCCCTCGACGGCGGCGCCAACGACTACGTCACCAAGCCGTTTGGCATGGCCGAGCTGGAGGCGAGGATCCGCACCGCCATCCGGGATCGGGCCGCCGCCGCGCCGGCCGAAGACCCCCTCCTCGTCGTCGGTCGGCTGGAGCTCGATCTCGCCCATCACCAAGCCCGGTTGGACGGCCAGGTCGTGGGTCTCACGGCCAAAGAGTTCGACCTGCTGGCCTTCCTCGCCCGCCACGCCGGCAAGGTGCTCACGCACCAGATGATCCTGGGCCAGGTGTGGGGCGGCGAGTACGGGCGCGAAGCGGAGTACCTGCGCGTGTACATCTACCGCCTGCGGCGCAAGCTCGGCGACCGCGGCGGCCAGCTACTGAGGACCACGCCGGGGATCGGGTACTCGCTCTCCGAGGACTGATTCTCTCGGCGCATTGACACCTGCCGCCGATTCTCAGCCGGCGTTCATGAATTTTTTATGTAGTCCGGGCCGCGGTTCACATCCGGTTTACGAGCCAGGACCCACGATGACCCCATGGCTGATTTTCTGGTGGTACTGAGCATCGTGGCATTCGCCCTGGTCATGCTCGGGCTGGTTTGGGCCCTGGACCGGGTATGACCCTCACCCAAGGGATCCTGCTGGCGGTCTCCATTCTGGTCTTCATCTATCTGGGCGTGGCCATGTTCAAGCCCGAGTGGTTCTGAGCATCCATGGGTTTCACCCTCACCATCGTCACCCTGGTCGTCGCCCTGGGTCTCACCTGGCGATACCTCGGTTCGTACATGGCGGCCGTCTTCGACGGACGGGTCCACTATCTGGCCTGGGCGGAGCGGCCGGTCTACCGTCTGCTCGGGACCGGACCGGAGCAAGAGCAGACCTGGAAGCGCTACGCCGGGTCGATGGTGATCTTCTCGGCGGTCTCGATCGGGATCACCTACCTGATCATCCGCATCCAGGGATCGCTGCCGCTCAACCCGCAGCATTTCGGCGCGGTCAAGCCGGCGTTGAGCTTCAACACGGCATCCTCCTTTGTCACCAACACCAACTGGCAGAACTACGGCGGGGAGACGACGATGTCGTACTTCTCGCAGATCGGCGCCTTGACGGTCCAGCAGTTCGTATCGCCTGCCGTCGGTATCGCGGTGGCCATCGTGCTGGTGCGGGGCTTCTCCCGGCGCAACTCGGCCACGGTTGGGAACTTCTGGGTGGACATCACCCGCTGCATGATCTACATCCTGCTGCCCATCGCCTTCGTGGCCGGGATCATCTTCGTCGGCCAGGGCGCGGTGCAGACCCTCGCCGGCACCGCCTCCTTCCATGACAGCCTCAACGGGGCCACCCAGACGATCGCCCGGGGCCCCATCGGGTTCATGGAGGCCATCAAGCAGTTGGGCACCAACGGCGGCGGCTTCCTCAACGCCAACTCCGGCACCACCTTCGAGAACCCGACCGCGCTGACCAACTGGCTGTCCATCTACCTGCTCCTGTCCATCCCGTTCGCCCTCACCTACACCTTCGGCAAGATGGTGGGCAGCATCCGCCACGGCGCGGCCCTGCTGGGCGCCATGGTGATCATCTTCGGGGTCTGGGTCGGCTTCACCAGCTACGGTGAGCACACCGCCAACCCCGCCGTGGTCGCCGCCGGCGTGATCCAGACCTCGACCGGCAACACCGAGGGCAAGGAGGTCCGCTTCGGCGACACCACCAGCGCCCTGTTCGGCGTGGCCTCGACCAATACCTCCACCGGCTCCGCAGACGCCGCCTACGACTCGTTCACCCCCGTCGGCGGTCTCGGCCTGCTCACTGGGATGATGCTCGGCGAGGTCACACCGGGCGGGACCGGCAGCGGCCTGTACACCATCTTGATCTACGCGGTCATCGCGGTGTTCATCGGCGGGTTGATGATCGGGCGAACACCGGAGTATCTCGGCAAAAAGATACAGGCCAAGGAGGTGAAGCTGGCCGGCCTGGGCTCCCTGGTCATGCCGATGATCGTGCTCGTCCTCACTGGCATCGCGGTGTCGATCCACGCCGGCCAGGTCGGGCCCCTCAACTCGGGGCCGCACGGATTCACCGAGATCCTGTACGGCCTGACCTCACAGGGCAACAACAACGGCTCGGCCTTCGGCGGGCTCACCGGCAACACCGCCTTCTACAACACCGTCGGCGCCGTCGACATGCTGCTCGGCCGCTTCGCCATCATGATCCCCGCCCTCGCCCTCGGCGGCGTGCTGGCCGCCAAGAACGTGGTCCCGGCCTCACTGGGAACCTTCCGGACCGACAACGGCATGTTCATCGGCCTGGTCATCGGCGTCATCCTGATCATCGGGGGCCTGACCTTCTTCCCGGCCATATCGCTCGGCCCCATCGTCGAGCAGCTCTCGCACGGAAAGTTCTTCTGATGTCATCTTCCGAGATGGATGCCGCGCCCACCGGCACCGTACCCGGGAGCGCCGGTGGCGCCCCGACCCCCACCCAGGCCCGAGGCGTGGCGGAAGCCCGCAGCCTGTTCGACCGCCAGATCCTGGGCCGGGCCCTCATCGACGCCTTCAAGAAGCTGCACCCACTGGTGCAGGTTAAAAACCCCGTCATGTTCGTGGTGCTGGTCGGCACCGTGGTCACCTTCATCGAGGCCATCGCCCATCCCAGCGTGTTCACCTGGTCCATCACCGTCTGGCTGCTCCTGACCGTGATCTTCGCCAACTTCGCCGAGGCCATGGCCGAGGGACGGGGCAAAGCCCAAGCCGACACCTTGCGCCGCATGCGAGCCGAGACCGAAGCCCGGCGCCTGCTGGCTGACGGCCGGGAGGAACGGGTGGCCGCCTCCGCGCTGGCCAAGGGCGACCTGGTCGTGTGCGAAGCCGGCGACCTGATCCCGTCCGACGGCGAGATCGTCGAAGGGGTGGCCTCGGTCGACGAATCGGCCATCACCGGGGAGTCCGCACCCGTGATCCGCGAATCGGGCGGCGACCGCTCCGCCGTGACCGGGGGCACCAAGGTCCTCTCCGACCGCATCGTCATCCGCATCACCGCCGAACGCGGCCACACCTTCCTCGACCGCATGATCACATTGGTGGAGGGAGCCAACCGGCAGAAGACCCCCAACGAAATCGCCCTGACCATCCTGTTGGCGGTGCTGACGATCATCTTCCTGCCCGTGTGCGTGGTACTGGAGCCGTTCGGCCACTTCGCGGGAGGGACCGTTTCCGTCGTCATCCTGGTCTCCCTGCTGGTCTGTCTGATACCCACCACCATCGGGGCGCTCCTCTCCGCCATCGGCATCGCCGGCATGGACCGGCTGGTGCAGCGCAATGTGCTGGCCATGAGCGGCCGGGCGGTGGAGGCGGCCGGGGACGTGCAGACCCTGCTGCTCGACAAGACCGGCACCATCACCCTCGGCAACCGGATGGCGTCCGACTTCTACCCCGTCGGCGACCACACCGAGCAGGATGTCGCCGAGGCGGCCCAGCTGGCCTCGCTGGCCGATGAGACCCCCGAAGGACGGTCCATCGTGGTGCTGGCGAAGGAGCGATTCGCCATACGCGAACGCGACCTCGGCGCCGATCACACCTTTATCGCCTTTTCCGCCACCACCCGGATGTCCGGCCTGGATATCGACCAGCGCCAGATCCGCAAGGGCGCGGGCGAGGCCGTCAAGCGCTGGGCCGGCGAGCAGGGCGGTCAAGTGCCCAACGATCTCGACCCGTTGGTGGACGGCATCTCGCGGCGAGGCTCGACGCCACTCGTGGTCGCCGATGGCCCGACCATCCTCGGGGTCATCGAGCTCAAGGACGTCGTCAAGCAGGGCATCCGCGAAAAGTTCGATGAGATGCGCCAAATGGGCATCCGCACGGTGATGATCACCGGGGACAACCCGCTGACCGCGGCGGCCATCGCCCAGGAAGCCGGCGTCGACGACTACCTGGCCGAGGCCACCCCCGAAGCCAAGATGGACCTCATCCGGGCTGAGCAGGAAGGCGGCAAGCTCGTCGCCATGACCGGTGACGGCACCAACGACGCCCCCGCCCTGGCCCAGGCCGATGTCGGGGTGGCCATGAACACCGGCACCACCGCCGCCAAAGAGGCCGGCAACATGGTCGACCTCGACTCCAACCCGACCAAGCTCATCGACGTGGTCGAGATCGGCAAGCAGCTGCTGATCACTCGCGGCTCGCTCACCACCTTCTCCATCGCCAACGACGTGGCCAAGTACTTCGCCATCATCCCGGCCCTGTTCGTCGCCACCTACCCGCAGCTCAACACCCTCAACATCATGAAGCTCCACAGCGCCAACAGCGCAGTGCTATCGGCCGTGATCTTCAACGCCCTGGTCATCGTGGCCCTGATCCCCCTGGCTCTGCGCGGCGTGCGCTTCCGGGCCGCGTCGTCCGCGGCCATCCTGCGCCGCAACGTCTACATCTACGGGGTGGGCGGGATCATCGTTCCCTTCATCTTCATCAAGCTCATCGACCTCCTGCTCGTCGCCCTGCACGCGTACTGATGTCTGTGCTCTCCCCGATAGAGGCCCGCCGCTAATGCTCGATCATCTTCGCCGCTCCGTCATCTTCGCCTTGATCTGCCTGGTGTTCTTCGGCTTCGTGTACGCCTTCGCCGGCACCGGGGTCGCCCAGCTCCTCTTCTCGCATCAGGCGAACGGCTCCATCACCGCCAACGGGTCGACGCTCATCGGCCAAAACTGGTCCAGCCCCAAATGGTTCCACGGCCGCCCCGACGACACCGGCCCGTACGCCGCCTCCAAGACCCAGGCGGGTGGCGACAACCCCCTGGTCGCCAACGGTAACAGCGGCAGCTCCGGCGCCACCAACCTCGGACCGCGATCCAAGACCCTGATGACCAACACCCAGCAGCTGGTCGCCTACTGGCACGCCCTCGGCGTCAACCCCACCCCTGATCTGGTGACCACCTCCGCCAGCGGCTACGACCCCGACATCACGCCCCAGGACGCCACCGTACAGATCCCCATGGTCGCCAAAGCCACCGGGATCTCCCCATCAGTCCTCGCCGCCCTCATCAAGAACGAGACCCACTCCGCCGAGCTGGGCTTCCTGGGCAGCAAGTACATCGTCGTCCTGCAGCTCAACGAGGCCCTCGCCAAGCTGTAATGAGCCCCCACCCGGCATGAGCACCGACGAGTTCACGGAAGACTGGTAGTGCCAACCAGGGAGATGCCGGCAACATGAGCGAGCAGAGCAACGCAACGGTCTCAGAGGGGACTGACGAAGGCGTGAGCCAGGCTGCCACCCTCGAAGACGACGGCAATGACGTGGTCGAGGCGGCCGGGCACTTTCGCCTCTACCTGGGCGCCGCCGCCGGCGTGGGCAAGACCTACGCCATGCTCAGCGAGGGCCATCGGCGCATGAAACGCGGCACGGACGTCGTGGTCGGCTTCGTGGAATCCCACAAGCGGCAGTTCACCGAGGAGCAGTGCGCCGGGCTGGAAACCGTGCCCCGCAAGGTGGTCGACTACCGCGGCACCACCTTCGAAGAGATGGACCTCGACGCGGTCCTGCGGCGCCATCCCAAGGTCGCCCTCGTCGACGAGTTGGCCCACACCAACGTGCCCGGATCCGGACGGCACGACAAGCGCTGGCAGGACGTGCTGGAGCTGTTGGAGGCGGGGATCGACGTGATCAGCACGGTCAACATCCAACACCTCGAGAGCATCGCTGACGCCGTCGAACAGATGACCGGCGCGCAGGTCCGCGAGCGAGTACCGGACTGGGTGGTCCGCAAGGCCGACCAGATCGAGCTGGTCGACTCGTCACCCGAGCAGCTTCGGCGGCGGATGCTGCACGGCAACATCTATCCCCCATCGAAGGTCCCCCAGGCCCTCACCCACTTCTTCCGCACCGACAATCTCATCGCCCTGCGCGAGCTGGCCCTCCGCTTCCTCGCCGACGAGACCGAGGAGGAGCTGCTCGAACACCTGCGCCGCCACCAGGCCAGCGTCCTGTGGGAGACCACCGAGCGCATCATGGTGGCGGTCACCGCCGCCCCCGGCACCGACTCCCTTCTGCGCCGGGCCGCTCGCATCGCGACCAGGGTCAAGGGCGAGCTGGACGTCGTCCACGTCGTCGCCGGGGACAGCTCCCGGCCAGGCGACACCCAGGCCATCGAGAACCTCCGCGTCCTCGCCGCGGACGTGGGGGCCCGGTGGCACGAGATCCACGACGACGACCCGGCCCAGGCCATGGCCGCCTTCGCCCGAGAGCACCAGATCACCCAGATCGTGATCGGATCCAGCCAGCGCAGCCGCTGGCAGGAGATCGTGGGCGGCGGGTCGATCGTGCGCCGCATCATCAAGGAGGCGGGCGCGGTTGGTATCGACGTTCACGTCATCGCCCGTCGCAAGCTGCTCGCGGCCGATACCGCCGAGGTCAGCGCCGGCGAGGAATGATCGGCGACTAGCCCGCGGGTGCGAGGGCGTTGAGGAAACGGGCGATGATGGGGCCGTCTGTCGGCCCGCCGTTGCCGGTTCCCTGCACCACGATGGCGAAGGCCACGTCGCCTCGATAGCCCATCAGCCAGGCGTCGGTCGGCTGCGGCGTGCCGGTCCCGTACTCCGCGGTCCCCGTCTTGGCGTGCGTTCCCGGCGGGAGCCCGGTGCCGGCCGCCGTGCCGCTGGTGACCACCTGCGCCATCATCGACTGCAGTCCCAACGCCACGTTGGGGGGCACGGGATGGGTCGGCGCGGTGTCGGCCGCGGCGCCCGACACCAGCCGCGGGGCGCGCACCGTACCGGTGTCCACCGCGGCGGCGACCATGGCCATGGCGAGGGGCGAGGCCACCACCTGGGCCTGACCGATCGCCGTCTGGGCCAAGCCGGCGTTGTCCCGGGGGGTCGGTACGCTCCCGCCGAAGGCCGCCAACCCCATCCGCGGCGTGGTCCCGATCCCGTAGCCGGCCGCCGCCGCCGGCAAGGCCGCCAGCGACAGGTTGGCGGTCGACAGGCCGATGAAGGCGGTGTTGCACGACTCGGCGAAAGCGCCAGCCAGATCGCTGATCGGGGCGTCGCCCTCGGCGTTGTGGAACATCTCGCCGTCCACGGTCAGGGTGTGCGGGCAGGTTGCCGGCGAGGACGGTGACAGGCCCTTCTCCATCAAGGCCGTGGCGGTGATGACCTTGAACGTCGAGCCGGGCGGGAACTCCCCCTCCAGGGCCTGATCGAATTGATACGAGCCCGGGACGCTCACCGCCGCCAGCAGCTGCCCCGTGGATGCCCGCACCGCCACCATGGCGGCGTACTGCGCCACCGGCGCCAAGGCCGCCTCCGCGGCCTGCTGCACCGCCGGATCGAGGCTCGTCCGCACCGCGGTTCCCGGCTTCGGTGAAATGACGGCGACGGTGGCGCGGGTCTTGCCGTCTGCGGCGATGACCGTCACCGCGCCGCCCGGCTGCCCGGCCAACTGCGTTTCGTAGGCCGCCTCGAGTCCGGTTTGACCGACGGTGCTCGTCGAGTCATACGACGGACCGAGGCGTGTCAGTTCTTCGGCGGTGATGGGCCCGACCCTGCCCACCACGTGATCGACCAGTCCCGGGGTGACGGCCGTGCGGGTGGTCGTGGGCTCGAAGACGGTCCCCGCCACTTTGTAGAGCGCGCTGCTCTGGCCCCCGAGTTGCTGAAACCTGCTCTGGGCCATTTGGAATACCGGTTCGAAATACGTCGGGTGCGCCGTCGCCGCCGCCAACGCGGCCTGCACTTGCGCGCTGGTGGCGCCGGCTGCCTCCAGCGTCGAGGTCACGACGGCAGGGTCCTGGATGCGGCTGCCTTCGACTCCGACGACCACGACCGCGCCCTGCACGGTCAGGGGCGCGCCGCCGGCGCCCAGGATCGGCGCCCGGGCGGCCCAGGTGCGCGTCAGCGTCAGCCGGTCACCAGGCTGCAGGGCGGCGGCGATGACCGCCGGCGACCACTCGACCAACCAGTGGCCCGATCGATCGGCCAGTTGCACCGTGGTCTGCGGGCTCCACGGACCGAAGCCGGGCACGTCATAGCGGGAGGTGATGGTCGCCGTCGCGGTCGCTCCCATGCGGGTCACGGTGCCCAGCGTGTGCGTGACCGCGGCCGCCTTCAGACCGGCCGTGATGGCCGGAACGGCGGAGGAGAAGTTCGCGGCCGGTTGGTACACCAGCCGGCTCATGGCGGCCCAATCGGCCCGGTCCCACGCGGCCACGAAGTCGCTCGCCACCGTCGTCGGGTTGGATCCGGCCCCGCCGCACCCGGCGAGCATCGACGCCGTCAGCGCCACCAACGACGCGGCCGCGCCGGCTCGCCATCCACCTCCCGCCCTGTCCCCACGCCGCACGTTGACACTCTGGCATACCGGACCGCGCCCGATGGGGGCGGGTTCCGGCCCCGGCGCCAGCATCGCCGAGTCGGAGGGTCGCTTCGGGCAGGCTGGAGCCGTGACGTCGATTGAACAGCCCGCGGCCGGCCCGCGTGCTGGCGCGGGGACGTCCCCGCCGCGGTACCCGGGGCCCACCCTCCGGGTCGCGGGTGACTACGCGTGGCGCCTGCTCATCCTGGGCACCGTCGGTTACTTCGCCCTCCGGTTGCTGTCACACCTCGCGCTGGCGGTCATCCCGTTTCTGGTCTCCCTCCTGGTGACGGCGTTGCTCCGTCCTATCCTCAACTTCTTCCGCCGCCTCGGTTTGAGCCGGGGACCATCGACGCTCGCCACCATGGTGGTGGCGGCAGTCGTCATCGGCGGGGTCATTTCCCTGGTGGTGATCCGCGCCGCCGAACAGGCGCCCCAACTCGGCAACGAGATCAACAGCCTGATTCCTCAGATCAAGCACTGGCTCATCACCGGGCCACTGCGCCTGAACCCCACCACGGTCAACAACCTCGGCCAGACCCTCACCAACGACGTCACCAAAAATAGCTCTGCCATCGCGTCGACCGCCCTCTCGACCGGGAAGACCGCGCTCCAGGTCCTGGGCGGGATCGCCCTGGTGGTCTTCTCCACCGTGTTTCTGCTCTACGACGGGGAACGGGTGTGGCAGTACCTGATCAAAGGCGCCCCGGCCCCCGCCCGACCCCGCGTCGATGCCGGTGGTCGGGCGGCCTGGCAGACGCTCAGCCACTACGTGCGCGGCACCCTGGTGGTCGCCGCCTTTCACGGGATCGTCATCGCCATCACCCTGACCATCCTCGGGGTCCCGCTGGCCTTTCCCTTGGCGGTCCTGGTCGGCCTGGGCGGCTTCGTCCCGCTGGTCGGCGCCTTCGTCACCGGCGCGCTGGCGGTGGGAGTGGCCGGGTTGAGCAAGGGCCTGGTGGCGGCGATCATCGTGGTCGCCGTCCTGGTACTCGACAACCAGATCGAGGCCCACGCCCTCCAGCCCTTTGTGGTGGGCCGGTATGTCCGCATCCACCCGCTGGCCGTGGTGCTGGCCCTGGCCGCCGGCGCCTTGTTGTTCGGCATCTTCGGGGCCATCGTGGCCGTGCCCGTCGTGGCCTGCATCAACAGTGCCATCCGGGCGGCCATCGCTGACGAACCGGACGGTCCCGCGCCGGCCGCCGGCGAGGTGGATCCGCCCAGCGAAGGAGGGTCGATTCCATCTCGGGGTGGATGACGGAACGCGTCCGGTCCCCGTAGCCTCTTGGTGTGGCCAGGGACGACGAATTCCGCAAGGCGGCGGAAGACATCAGGGCTTTGGCGCGCTCGCTGGCCCGCGACTTTCGCGAGGCGGTCGACCAGTCCGTTCGAGGCGGCGCGTCACCCGGCCGGGCCGTCCGCCACGGGCTGAAGGGGCTGCGCGACGAAGCCCGCCACGGTATGCGAACCGGGTGGGGCGGTCGGCGCGGCCACTGGCGCGGCGGTCCCTGGGGTTATGGGAATCATTGGGGATATGGCGGTGACTGGGGCGGAGCGCCCGGGAACCCGCCGTCCGCGCCGGGCGGCGCTCCGGGCCAACCGGGGTCGGAGTTCGCGGGGTCGCCCCCGGGCGGCGCCCCGCCCTGGGTCCGGGGCCGGCCGTGGACTGGTCCGCGCGGCGGGCCGCGCGGGGGTCCCCTCGGCCGGTCCGACCTGGAACCAATCTCGCCCGCCTCGCCCCCAGCGACCTCCTCGCCCGCCGATCCGGCACCGCTGGGACGCCACCACCGTGCTCGGCATGCTGGCCGTCCTCTTCGGGGTGGCTTGGCTCATCGGCGCCACCGGCGTGCTGCACGTGTCGATCGAGGCCGTGGTCGCGGTCGGGCTCATGCTGCTGGGCGCCTCCCTGGTCGTCACCGGGCGCACCGACTGGAGCCTGAGCCGGCGCTCGTGGCCGGTCTGGCTCGGCGTGGGGCTGATCGCCCTCCTCGTCGCCACCTCCAGCACCTTCGGGATCGGCAACGCCTTCAGCAGCGTGTCTTTCGGCAACAAGTCAGTGACAGTCGATCCGCAGCCCCTACCGGCGTGATCCATGGCGGCTTCGGCGACCTGACCGTCAACGTGTCCAACGCCCCGCTGATCGAACGAGACCCTCAAAGTGGTCAGCGTGGCTGGGCGGACGATCGTCGACCTTCCGCCGAACACCAACTGTCGCGGTCGATGCCCGCGTGGTCGCCGGCCAGATCTGTGTCAACGGCAGAGACGTGGCCGACGGCGTCTGCGGCTCGAGACCAAGCACCAGTTCACGACGGGGACGCCTGCTCCTGGTGCCCCGACCCTCACCCTCGACGTCCACCAGATGTTCGGGCAGATCGCTCATCAACGGCCAGGGATGTGGCCACGGATGAGCACCGCCGTCGCCACCTACCAGTACCGGACCTCTCGGGTCGCGGTGGGCACCTTCTTCCTACTCCTGGGCGCGGCCTTCCTGATGGACAGCGCCGGCGTGTTCCGGGTGACCGCGGCGCTGTTCTGGCCGCTGTTCGTCATCTCGCTGGGCGCCGGCCTTTTGCTGCACCGGGCCCGCCGCATGCAGGTGGAGGAGGACCGCAGCGCCCAGCTGGCGGTCGCCGAGGAGCGGGTGCGGATCGCCCGTGAGCTGCACGACATCGTCGCCCACGGCGTCAGCCTCATGACCATCCAGATCGCCGCCGCCCGCCGGGTGGGCGCCAGCAAACCGGAGACGGCCACCGAGTCGCTGGAGGCCGCCGAACAGACCGGCCGCCAGACCCTCAGCGAGCTGGAGGGCATGCTGGCGGTGCTGCGGGGCGCCGACGCCTCGATCGGGGCCGCCGCCGACCGGCCGGGAGGCGCCGACGACGCCGCCGGCCGGACACCCTTGCCCCGTCTTTCCGATCTGGCAGGACTGGTCGACACCGTCCGCCAGACCGGGCGCACCCTCGCTTACAGCACCCTCGGCGAACCGCCGCCGCTGCCGGCCAGCGTGGAGATGATCGTGTACCGCCTGGTCCAGGAGGCCCTCACCAACGCGGTGCGGTATGCCGGCGACGCGCCGATCGACATCCAGGTGATCTACTCCCCGACCGCCATCACGGTGTTCGTCGACGACGAAGGGCCGGGCGTCACCGGGGGCGGGCGGGCCGGCAGCGGCGGGAGCGGCCACGGGCTGGTGGGGATGCAAGAGCGGTTGGCCGCCATCGGCGGGACCCTGGATGCCGGCCCGCGCCGGCCGGGACCCGGTTGGCGGGTACATGCCAGCATCCCGGTCGTGCTGATCAGCGTGGCGTAGGGCGCCGGGGATCGCCACCCTGCCGGCACCCCACCGGCGAGACTGGGGGCGTGATCCGTCTCCTGCTGGCCGACGACGAAGCGATGGTCCGCCGCGGCCTGCGCCTGGTGCTCGAGACCGAGGACGACCTCCAGGTCGTCGGCGAGGCCGCCGACGGGCTCGAGGCCATCGAGGAGGCTCGCCGGTTGAAACCCGACGTGGTGCTCATGGACGTCCGGATGCCCCGCCTCGATGGAGTGGAGGCGTGCCGCCGCCTGGTCGAGGAGAGCGACGCCAAGGTGGTGGTACTGACGACGTTCGACCTCGACGAACACCTCTTCACCGCGGTGCGGGCCGGCGCCAGCGGGTTCCTGCTCAAAGCATCACCCCCGGAGGAGCTGGTGGCCGCCATCCGGGCCGCCTATGCGGGCAATGCCCTGGTCGAGCCCAAGATGACCAAGCGGCTGCTCGAGGAATTCGCCCGCCGGCCGCAGCAGCCGCCGGCGGGCGTCGTCCCCGACCGCTTCGCCGACCTCACCGAGCGGGAGGTGGACGTGCTGCGCGAGATGGTTCGGGGCGCCAGCAACGCCGAGATCGCCGACCGACTGTTCATCTCGGAGACGACGGTCAAGACCCACGTCAACCACATCCTGAGCAAGTTGGGGGTCCGGGACCGGATCCAGGCGGTCGTGCTGGCCTACGACTACGGGCTGGTCGAGCCCGGCGGTTCCCTGCGCTGACGGATCGAACGCGGCGTCGACGATCCGCCTCCGGCCAGAATCCCCCTGAAGCCAGAATCCCCCTGAGGCCACAATCCCCCTGAAGGTGGAGACCCGAATCGCTCCCGGGGACGATGACCACCGGCCCGGATCTCCGTAGCCTTAGGGATCAAGGAGGAATCATGCACAACTACGACGTCGGCCCCGGGCAGTACAGCGGATATGGCGAGCCGGACCACGACGCGCCCCGCAAGCACAGCACCTTCAGCCTGATCGTCATGATCGTGGTGGTCGCCGCGCTCGGCATCGCCGCTCTCAGCGTCGCCTTCTGGGCCCTGGGCTTCTTGTTCTCTCTGGCCGGCCTGATCCTGAAGGTGGCGATCCTGGCCGCGGTGGCGGCGTTCGTGTGGCGGCGCTGCAACCGCCGCTGGTCGCGCAACCGCGTCTGAGCGACCGCTCGTTCGTCCCGCCCCGACCTAGTCGACGGCGTGACGTTCGAGCAGGCGGCGGGCGATGACCAGCCGCTGGATCTCGTTGGTTCCCTCCCCGATCATCAGCAGGGGCGCATCCCGGTAGTAGCGCTCCACGGGTAGCTCGGTGGTGTAGCCGTACCCGCCGTGGATGCGCATGGCTTCGGTGGCGTTCTCGAACGCCGCTTCGGAGGCGTACAGCTTGGCCATGCCGGCTTCCACGTCCGCCCGTTCGCCCCGGTCGAGTTTGTCGGCGGCCGAGCGGGTGAGCAACCGGGCCGCCTCCACCCGCACCCCCATGTCGGCCAATTTGAAGGCGATGGCCTGGTGCCGGGCGATCGGCACTCCGAAGGTCTGGCGTTGCTGGGCGTAGGAGATGGCCGCTTCGAAGGCGGCCCGGGCCACGCCGACGCCACGGGCCGCGATATTGACCCGGCCCAATTCGAGGGCGCCGAGGATCTGCGGGAGACCGAGGCCCCGGGCCGCGTTGGCACCCCCGAGGACCGACGCCGCCGGCACC
Source organism: uncultured Acidimicrobiaceae bacterium (assembly GCA_963702305.1). Taxonomy (GTDB): domain Bacteria; phylum Actinomycetota; class Acidimicrobiia; order Acidimicrobiales; family Palsa-688; genus PALSA-693. The sequence goes on from CAVPBX010000018.1 coordinate 123,603, forward strand.
CGATGATCTCGGTAGATCATCTCCACCGTCTCGATGCCGCGATAGCCGAGCTTGTCGATGTGGCGGGACACCTCGATGCCGCCCCAGGCCGGGCCGGGTTCCTTCTCGATGACAAAGCACGTGATCCCTTCGGGCGTGCGGGCTGCCAGGGCCACTACCCGGGCGCGCTCCCCGTTGGTGACCCACATCTTGGTTCCGGTGATGAGGTACTCGTCGCCGTCGGGCGTGGCTTGGCAGCGCAGGGCCCGGGTATCGCTGCCGGCGTCGGACTCCGACAACGACAGCGCCCCTCGCCGTTCCCCGCTCGCCATTTCCGGCAACAGCCGGTCGCGCTGTTCGTCGCTGCCGTGCAGGCGGATGAGCGTGGCCGCGATCATGTGGGTGTTGAGCACCCCGGTGAGCGACATCCACCCCACGGCGAGCTCCTCGACGATCCGGGCGTAGGTGGCGACATCCAGCCCCAGACCGCCATACGACTCGGGAATGAGCGCGCCGAACAGGCCGAACGCCGCCAGCTGCTCGACGAGCTGCTCGGGGTAGGTGTCGGACCGCTCGAGCGCCGCCGCCGCCGGTACCACGTCTCGACGGACGAAGGCGCGCACGGCGTCGACAAGGGCGTCTGCGGTGGTGGCATCGATTCTGGGCCCGGACGTTGAGGGTGGCACGGACGTTGAGGGTGGCACGGACGTTGAGGGTGGCACGGACGTTGAGGGTGGCACGGACGTTGAGGGTGGCACGGACGTTGAGGGTGGCACGGACGTTGAGGGTGGCACGGACGTAGAGGCTATTGACAGCTGTGCCACGGGCGCCTTGAATTGCAGTACCACGCCGGGCTCGCAGGAGTTCCGGCCGGACACCCACCAGCGTCGGTCACGACGGTATAGGGAAAGGAGGGCACCGTGGCAACATGGAGCTCGTCCGAGGAGGATGGTCCACCCCGCTAGGTGCGGACCCGGTTCCTGAGCGAATCCGGGTCCTCCCCAGGTTGCCGTTGGCAAAGCGGGCCCTCGACCTGGCCGGCCCTATGGCCGGGTGTCGTTGCGGCGTCACCCGGGACGAGGCGGTCCCACAACAGAGAGCGGCGCGGTGAGCCACGGTGATGCAGGCCGGCACAGGAGAGACCCAAGGGGGGTTTTTTCCTGTGCCGGCGCCGCGTCTGGCGGATGGGTGTCTGGAGGATGGGTGTCTGGCGGATGGGTGTCTGGCGGATGGTGTCTGGCGGGCACCCGTGCCAGCATGGCGGGGTGCAAGAGTTGCCCGCCGGGGCCGATAGTGCCGCCCTCGAACGGCGCGCCAATCGCGAGCTCTCCCCGGTCGAGCGGGTCGTCCAACGTCGCAACCGGCGCTGGATGACGCTGGTCCTGGTCCCTTCGCTCCTGGTGGGCGGGGCGGCGTTGGTGGCTGCCCTGGTCGCCGATTCGGGCGGCTCGTCGGTGCACCCCCAGGTGGTGCCACCGGGTTACCGGGCCGTGAGCGATGGCCTGTTCGCCTACGCGGTGCCATCGACGTGGGCCCAGAGCAGCGCCTACACCGACAACGTCGGCGACCTCGATACCGCGGGCCCGGCGGGGTGGGTGGCCGAGCACGTCGACGGCCGGGTCAACGCCCCCGTGGCCGGGGAGGCCCCGCCGGGGTCGTTCGCCACCTTTGGCGAGTCCCGCCCCACGCCCTACCACGTCGGTTCCGCCACCCCGACCCAGGTCAAGGGGGCTGCCGTGGCGTACCGGTACACCCTGACCCGACCAGGCGGCTTCGCCGCCACTGCGATTGACGCCTGGCAGTCGCGCTCCGGAGCCGAACTCTGGCTGTTGATCAGAGCGGACGCCGCCACCACCACGGCCGTCCTCAGCAGCCTCAACGCCTGAGTTCACCCGCAACGCCGGAGTTCATGCCGCGCTGGGGCGGGTGGCACCCTCGTAGAAGTCACCGCCCCACGCCGCGCCGAGGGACACCGGAAAGGGCTCCACCCGGACCACCGCGCCCGAGTGCGGGGCGTCGACCATGGCGCCGGTGGGGTCGACCACCATCCCCACGTGGGTGATCCCGCCGCCAGCCGGTCCGAAGAACACCAGATCGCCGGGCTGGAGCGATGCGCCCGGGGCGAGCAGCGGACCGGCGTCGAACTGCGCCTGGGCGACGCGCGGCAGGGCCAAGCCGGCGGCGGCCCAGGCCGCCTGCACCAAACCGGAGCAGTCGAAGCCCACCCCTGGTGTCTCGCCACCCCACCGGTACGGAGTCCCGACCTGGGCCAGAGCGAAGGCCACCGCGGTCCCGGCGCCGGCCCCGGCTGTCGGTGGCCCGGACCCCGAGGCCGTCTGTAGCTCCGCGGCCAGCTGCATCACCTGAGCCACGTAGGCGTCGGAGTGGTTGTAGGCGAACACCGCCCGTCGGATCCCGGTCCCGTCCCCCGCGCCGTCGGCGCACAGCATCCGGGCCGCGGCGTACACCGCGTCCGTCGGATCGTACGGGCTGGGGGGTGCGACCCCGCCGGGAGGTACCGGCCACTCGTAGCGCTGGAACGTCGCCGGCTCGAACTGCATCGGGCCCTCGGCACCCGCGCCGTTGTGACCCGAATGCACGCCGGGCAGGGTGGACTGACCGTTGGCCGACTCCACGGTGCCGATGGCGGCTAGCAAGGCCCAGGACAACCCGGGACAGGTCCCGGCCGCGGCCTGGTACACGGCGAGCATGGGGGCCGGCACGGACGCCAACGCGGCGGGCGAAGGCCGGGCGGATGCCGGGCCCGCCGCGCCCAGGCCGCCATGGAGGAAGGCCGCCACCGCCACCGCCCCCCCGAGAAGGGGCGCGGCGGCCGTGATCAGGATGCCGGCCACGACCACGCAGATAACCCGTTTCATTATTTTTCATGATATTTTGTTGGTCGTGGCTCGGCAAGGGCCATACCGCCGGCGACCGCGACCGCCCGATACGCTCTGACCGCGGGCGACAGGTTTGGACGCGGTTGCCGAGGTTGACGAGGGTTCGGGAGGTTCATTGCGGTCGTCGGTCGCCGACTATCAGGTCATCCGGGCGCTGCCCGCCACCGCGGCCGGCGAAGCTCGGTACCTGTGCCAGCCGCCGGACCGGCTGGAACGAGCAGCTCGGGTGATGGTCACCGAGCTGGCCGTCGATGCGGCCGGCTGGCGGGATCTCGCCGGGCGGTTGTCACGCCTGGCCGGTGTGCCGTCGCCGCACCTGCTGGAGCTGCTCGAAGTGGGACCCGACCTCGATCCGGAGGGCGCGGGCGTGTATCTGGCGTCCGAATCGGCCCCGGGGGGCAGCCTCGCCCACCCGACTACGGCGCTCGACGTGGCCGACCAGGTGCGAGCCCTGGCCCAGGCCGCTCGAGGGGCCCACGCCCTGCACGAGGCCGGTGTCGCCCACGGATCCATCGCCGCCGAATCGATTCTCCTCACCGAACGCGGCGCCGTCCTGGCCCCGCCGGTCCTCGGGGGGCCAGCAGGGGCGGTGGCCCGCATGCGCGCCTGGCAGGACGTCGTCGGCCTGGACCCGGCCCTGCTGCGGGGGGAGCCACCGTCGCGCGCGTCGGACATCTGGGCCCTGGCCGCCACCTTGCACGGCCTGGTGTCGTCGCGGCCCCTGTACCCCGAGATCGACAGCGACCCGGGCGTGACCGCCCTCCAGCGGATTCTGTTCACCCGGCCGGAGATCGATCCTGCCCTGCCTGGGGAGTTGGCCGAGACGCTGACGGTCTGCCTGGCGGACGATCCGGGCGAGCGGCTGCTGGCCGCCGACGAGTTCGCGGCCCGATTGGCGGGCGTGGAGGTGGCGCCGTGATCGAGCGGCTGGAGGTCACGGCCGGTCCGGGCACCGTCATCCGCTACGGCGGCATCGTGGCCTGGGCGGACGCCTCGGCATCGGCGGCCTTGATCAGTTTCCTGGCCCAGTCCGCCCGCAACCTGGGCCCGTCGCCGCGTGGGGGGCGGCAGATCGCCGACCACATCGCCGGTGTCCTGGCGACCCGCGATCCCGAACCGCACGTCGGCTTTGCCGTGATCGGCCCCAGTGACCACGGCTGGGCGTCGCTGCTCCACGGCCCGGTGCAGGTGTGGGACGGGGCCAGGTGGCTGGCGCCGACACCGAGCCCAGGTTGGCTGCAGGCCATCATCACCCCCCGGCCGGCCATCACCGTCAGCGCCGCCGGCGCCCCGACGCCGGCCGTCCAGCCGGACGCTATGTGGGACCTGGAGTCCGGCGTGGTGCCGGGGTCAGGCTGGGTCCTGGTCCCGGCCGGCGTCCCCGGCCGGCCGGCGGTCGTGGACCCGGACACCCCGGACGCCCCGGACGGCCCCGAAGCGGCCCCGGAGCCCACGGCGGCTGAAGTGCCGGCGGCGGCCGAAGTGCCGGCGGCGCCGAAGTGCCGGCGGCGACCGAGGTCGACGCTCACCCGAGTGACGACCCTGAAGGCGCCGAGGAGCCCGCCACCGTGGTGCTGCCGGCAGTGGAGGCCTCGGCGCTGGATCTGGCCGACATCACCACCGTGTTGCCGGCCACCGCCGTCTCGCCGCCGCCCGATCCCACTGCGGCCATCCCGGTCGTCGGCAGCGAACCGGAACCCGAACCCGAGCCGGAACCCGAGCCGGAACCCGAGCCGGAACCCGAGCCGGAGCCGGAGCCGGAGGACCGGAACCGGAACCCGAGCCGGAGCCGGAACCGGAACCCGCCCCGCCGCCCCGCCGGCCGACCGTCCCGGGTCCCGCCGGCTCCCTGGATCTTCGTGTGGCCGGCGTCGCCGGCGGCCCGCCCCTACCGCGTGGGGGCGGTCCCGATCACCGCGTCCCTGGCGCGCCCGTGGTGGCCGGCACCCTGTGCAGCCGGGGCCATCTCAACCGACCCGGCCTCACCGCCTGCGCCCGCTGCCGGACCCCGATCGCCGAGGGGGGCCGGGAATCCATCAGCGGGACCCGGCCGCCCCTGGGCATTCTCATCACCGACGATGGCGTCATCTACCGGGTCGACCGGGGCTACCTGGTGGGCTCGAACTCAGGCCGGGATCCCACCGTCGGCGGCGGCCTCGCCCGCCCCCTCACCCTGGCCGGCACCGATGTCTCGGGATCCCATGCCGAGTTGCGCCTCGTCGACTGGGACCTGACCGTCGTCGATCGCGGGTCCACCGCGGGGACGGCCGTGTTCGATCCGGGCGCCACCGACTGGGCCCGCCTCAACCCGTACGAGCCCCGAGTCGTCCCCCCCGGCACCCACCTGGCGTTCGGTCAACGGGTCGTCACCTTCATCAGCCCCTGGGTCGTCGCCGGCTGACCGGCGCGGCCCGAGCGGCATCGGGCGCGTCCGGCGGCTACCCCACCCGGTCCTGGAACTGCGGGCAGTAGGCCTGGACCGCGGCGTCGATGACCGCGCCCAGGTCGGCGGACGGCAGGGGGTTCGTTCCCTCGAGCAGCACCAACCGGTCGGCGAGCTGCTGAAACGAGGCGCCGCCGCGGAACCCGTCGCAGGAGGCGTGGCCCAGCCGGGTGAGCTGGACGTCGGTGCGGTACGAAGCGATGTCCGGGGCGTTGAGGTGGACCGCCGACAGGAAAGCCGAGTCCGCCACGCCCGTCCCCGATGCGGTCCCGCCGCCGCATCCGGCCACCGCGGCCACCGCCAACAACCCGATCGGCGCCCGCCGGACGCGTCGCCACCATGGACCAGCCCTGCCCGCACGCACCGGATGGAGTGTAGAAGCGGGCCGTCCCCGAAATACGGTCAGGTCGCGACATGACCGGGCCGGGTTGGCGTATTTGTTTCGCGACCTCGACGTCATCGGCCATGCTGGCGGGCGTGGCGGCCGGATCCACCCTCTTCGAGCGGGCAGGCGGTGCGCCGTTTTTCGAGACCCTCACCCGCCGCTTTTACGAAAAGGTGGCCGACGACCCGATCCTGCGACCGCTGTACCCGGACGATCCGGCCCGGTTCGAAGCGGCCCAACAGCACTTGGCGTTGTTCCTCATCCAGCACTGGGGCGGCCCTCGCAGCTACCAGGCCGAACGGGGCGACGCTCGCCTCGGCGCGCGCCACCGCCGGTTCGCCATCGGTGCGGCCGAGCGAGACGCCTGGTTGGGCCACATGGGCGAGGCGGTCCGCGCCGGCGGTCTACGCCCGCTCGACGAGATGCAGATGCTGACATTCTTCGAGGCGTCCGCCAACCAACTGGTCAACCGCCCGTGACCATGCCGCCGGCAACGCCGGTGGGGCCGGCCCGGTCCCTCTCCGCCGAACAGCACGGCGACGGGCCCGCGGTGGTCCTGCTGCACGGCCAGCCCGGTTCGGTCGCGGACTGGCACGCGGTGTGGCCCCTACTCCCCGGCTTCACCGTGGTGGTGCCGGACCGGCTGGGCTACGGCCGCACCGGGGGGGCCGCCGCCGGGTTCCAAGAAAATGCCGCCTCCCTGGTGGTCCTGTTGGACGAGCTGCGCCTGACGCGGGCGGTGATCGCCGGCCACAGCTGGGGCGGCGGGGTGGCGCTGGCGTTCGCCGAGTCCTTCCCCGAACGCACCGCCGGGTTGGTGCTGGCGGCGTCGGTCGGACCGGGCGAGCAGTTCGGCTGGGACGACCGGATGCTGGCCGCCCCGATCCTGGGCGAGGCGCTCGCCGCGCTCACCCTGGGCGCCGCGGGGCGGGTGCTGCGCCACGCCCGGGTGCAGGCCGTCGCCGACCGCCGCCTGGGCGGCCGGGCCCGAGAGGCCGTCAACGTGCTGATCGGCATGACCGGTGCCCGCACCCACGCCGCGGTGTGGCGCTCCTTCGTCACCGAGCAGCGGGTGCTCCTCCGCGATCTCGAGACCCTGGGGCCCGGCCTGCCGACGATCGGCGCTCCGACGGCGGTGATCAACGGCAGCACCGACCGGGTTGTCCCCCCACTCGTGGCCGACCGGCTGACCGCGCAGATTCCCGGGGCCATCCACACGGTCGTGGCCGGCGCCCACCACCTCCTGCCCCACGAGCACCCCGAGGCCCTCGCCGCCGCCATCCGGCAGGTGGCCGACCGGGCGTGGCCCACCGAGTCGGGACCGGCCCCGACCGGACGCTTAGACGGCGAGGAAGCGGCGCACCGCGAAGGCTGAGCCGACCACCCCGACGAAGGCCCCGACCACCAGCAGCAGGATCCCGGTGACGATGGCCTCGTGCGGTGTGACGAACAGCTGCCGGGTGCCCAGCACCGTCTCGTTGCCGACGAACGAGGCGATGGTGTCGCGCACCCCGTAGGTCACCGCGAACGCCACGATGGCGCCGACGATGCCGTGGATGAGGCCCTCGAGCATGAACGGCACCCGGATAAACCAGTTGGTCGCCCCCACCAGCTTCATGACGGCCACCTCCCGCCGGCGGGCGAAGATGGCCAGCTGGATGGTGTTGACGATCAGCGCCACCGCCCCGACCATGACGCCGATGGCCAGGAACAGCCCGATGAACCGCAGCTGTTTGAACTGGTGCAGCAGGGCGTCGATCTCCTGCTGGGCGTAGGAGACCTGGAGGACGCCCGCCTGACCCTGGAACTGGCGGCCCAGCTCGGAGATGTCCTGGGCCCGGGTCGGCACCACCCGGAAGGAGGGGGGCATGTCGTTGACCCCGAGCACCCCGACGATGTCGTTGTTGCCGCCGAAGATCTGCTTGAACTCCTGGTACGCCTGGGCCTTGTCGACGAAGTGGTACTTCTTGACGCCCGGGGTGCTGGCCAGCTCGTGGCCGATGGCCGCCGTCTCGTTGGCGGGGATCTGCGGCTGCAGGAAGATGGCCATCTCGACGCCGCCGCGCCATTGGATGGACGCCTTGTTGATGGCCTGGCGCATGATCAGGACCCCGCCCAGCGCCGACAGCGACACCGCCATGGTCACCACGGCCGACAAGGTCATGACGAGGTTGCGACGAAGGTTGCCGGCGGTTTCCCGCGCGACGTACCCCGAGGAGATCGCCACGAGGTGCTAGGCCCCCATCCCGTAGACGCCCCGGGCCTGGTCGCGGATGACCGTGCCGCGATCGAGCTCGATGACCCGACGGCGCATGGAGTCGACGATGCCGTTGTCGTGGGTGGCCATCAGCACGGTGGTGCCGGTGCGGTTGATGCGGTCGAGCAGCCGCATGATGCCGGCGGTCGTCGAGGGGTCCAGGTTGCCGGTCGGCTCGTCGGCGAGGAGGATCAGCGGCCGGTTGACGAACGCCCGGGCGATGGCCACCCGCTGCTGCTCGCCGCCGGACAGCTCGTGGGGCAGGTTGGTCAGCTTCTTGCCCAGCCCCACCAGGTCCAGGATCTGCGGCACCTGCGAGCGCACCACGCTCCTCGGCCGTCCGATCACTTCCAGGGCGAACGCCACGTTCTCGTACACCGATTTGGTGGGCAGCAGCCGGAAGTCCTGGAACACGCAGCCGATGTTGCGGCGCAGGTAGGGCACCTTCCACGACGACAGCGCCCCGACCTCCTTGCCGGCCACCCACACCCGGCCCCCGTCGGACTGCTCCTCCTTGGTGACGAGACGCAGGAACGTCGACTTCCCGGAGCCGGACGGCCCCACGAGGAAGACGAACTCGCCCTTCTGGATGTCCACGTTGACGTCTCGTAAGGCGACCGTGGTGCCCTTGTAGGACTTGGTGACGTTTTCGAGCTTGATCATGGAAAAAAAAGGTCGAGCGGCGCGAGTGCGTCCACCCCCGCACTCATCGACCGACGAGTGTAGCCCGGCCAGACCTCTAGCTGGGTGCGGCTCCGCCCATGGACCGGCGCCACCGGAGGTAGGCCTCCATAAAAGGATCGAGGTCCCCGTCCAGCACGGCCTGCACGTTTCCGGTCTCGTAGTCCGTGCGCAGGTCCTTGACCTGCTGGTAGGGCGCCAGCACGTACGACCGGATCTGGGCGCCCCACCCGATCAGGGCCTTGGGCCCGGCCATGGCCGACAGCTCGGCGTGGCGGGCTTCGCGCTGCAGCTCGGCGAGCTTGGACGCCAGGATCTGCATGGCCTTGGCCTTGTTCTGGTGCTGCGAGCGCTCGTTCTGGACGGCCACCACGGTGCCCGTCGGCAGGTGGGTGATGCGCACCGCCGAGTCGGTGACGTTGACGTGCTGACCGCCGGCGCCGGACGACCGGTAGGTGTCGATCCGCAGGTCCTTCTCGTCGATGTCCACCTCTCCCGACAGATCCTCGAAGAAGGGCACCACGCTCATCGACGCGAAGCTGGTCTGGCGGCGGGACTGGGCATCGAAGGGCGACATGCGCACCAGACGGTGCACGCCGCGCTCGGAGGTGAGCAGGCCGTTGGCGTAGCGGCCGCGAATGATGAAGCTGGCCGAGAGGATGCCGGCCTCCTGGCCTTCGCTGACGTCCTCGATCTCCATCTCGAAACCCCGCCGCTCCGCCCAGCGCTGGTACATGCGGACCATCATCTGGGCCCAGTCCTGGGCGTCGGTGCCGCCGTCCTTGGCGTGGATCTCGCAGACGGCGTCGTACTCGTCGTGCTCGCCGGTAAACAAGGACCGCAGCTCCAACGCGTCCAGCCCTTTTTCGACCGCACGGACCAGGCCGGTGAGCTCCGCCTCCACCGAATCGTCGCCCTCCTCCACGGCCAGCTGGTACAGGGTCTCCGCGTCCGAAACCCGGCGCTGGAGGCTCTCGAGCAGGTCGACGTCGGCCTTGGTCTGGCCGTATTCGCGCGTGATCTTCTGGCCGACCTCGGTGTCGTCCCACAGATCGGGGCGGCTCAGCTCCGCTTCCAGCTCGTCGCGGCGCCGGCGCAGGGCGTCCAGGCCCAGGTACCCGGCCGCCTCGTCGAGCCGCCGGTGCAGCGCGCTCAGATCAGCGTCAAAATCACGCACTACGGGCCGCGGCTCTCAGCGCCCGTGGCAGAACTTGAACTTCTTGCCGCTCCCGCACGGGCACGGGTCGTTGCGGCCGGCCCGCTCGAAGGCCGAGTCGTGGACGATCGGCTTCTCGATCTCCGGCGCCGCCGCCGCGGCGGGGACCGCGGCGCGGGCCGACGGGACCTGACCGTCGGGCTCCGGGGCGAAGACCACTTCCTCGCCGGGCGCGGGACCGGCGGCGAGCGCCCGCTGCATGCCGCTGGTGCCCTGCACCGGGTCATCCGAGGCCTGGTACTGGGCCCCGGCCAGGCTGGCTGCCTCGTCCGGTTGCACCTGCTCGAGCACCTGCACCTGGGCGTGCATGACGATCTTGACGTAGTCGTCGTCGATGCCGGACATCAGCTGCCCGAACATCTCGTAGCCGTCGCGCTGCCAGGCCACCAGCGGATCCTGCTGGCCCATGGCGCGCAGGCCGATGCCCTCCCGCAGGTAGTCCATCTCGGAGAGGTGCTCACGCCACTTCTGGTCGATGAGCTGCAGCATCACCTCGCGCTCCAGGGCGCGCATGGTGTCGGCCCCGCCCGGCATGGTCTCTTCGCGTTGCTCGTAGTAGGCGATGGCCTCGCCGGCCAGGGCCTCGTAGATGGCGTTGCTGTCCGGCAGGTCGGCGAGCTGCTCCTTGGTCGCCGCCGTCGGGAAGTACAGGCGGGCCTCGGTCAGCAACCCGTCGAGGTTCCAGTCCTCGGCGTAGTCGGAGCCGGCGCAGTTGGCGGTGACGATGCTGTCGATGGCGGAGGAGAGCACCTCGATGGTCCGGGCCCGCAGGTCCTCGCCCTCCAGGATCTGGGCCCGGCGGGCGTAGATCACCTTGCGCTGCTCGTTCATCACCTCGTCGTACTTGAGGACGTCCTTGCGGATCTCGGCGTTGCGCGCCTCGACGGTGTTCTGGGCCCGCTCGATGGCCTTGGACACCATCTTGGAGTCGATCGGCACGTCGTCGGGGAGGGCCCGGCCCATCACCCACTGCATGGCGCCGGTGGCGAACAGGCGCATGAGCTCGTCCTCGAGGGACAGGAAGAAGCGGCTCTCCCCCGGGTCCCCTTGGCGGCCGGAACGGCCCCGCAGCTGGTTGTCGATGCGGCGGGACTCGTGGCGCTCCGAGCCCAGGACGTACAGGCCGCCGAGCTCGCGGATCTTGTCGCCTTCGGCCGCGCACTCCTCCTCGTACTTGACGAGCAGCTCCTTGTACCGGGCTCGGCCTTCGTCGGTCTCCGGGTCGAGGCCGCTGCCGTGGACCTCCTGGGCCGCCAGCAGCTCCGGATTGCCGCCCAGCAGGATGTCGACGCCGCGCCCGGCCATGTTGGTGGCCACCGTCACCCCGTGCAGCCGGCCGGCCTGGGCGACGATCTGCGCCTCCCGGGCGTGCTGCTTGGCGTTGAGCACGTGGTGCGGGATACCCCGGCGCTCGAGCATGGCGGACAGGACCTCGGACTTCTCCACCGACGCGGTGCCGACCAGCACGGGCTGACCCTTGTCGTGGCGATCGAGGATGTCCTCGACCACCGCTTCGAACTTGCCCAGCTCGCTCTTGTAGATCAGATCCTGCTCGTCGGCCCGGATCATCGGCTGGTTGGTCGGAATCGGCACCACGGGCAGGTTGTAGGTGCTGGCGAACTCCGAGGCTTCGGTCTCGGCGGTGCCCGTCATGCCGGCCAGCTTCTCGTACAGCCGGAAGTAGTTCTGGAGGGTCACCGTGGCCCAGGTGTGATTCTCCTCCTTGATGTTGACCCGCTCTTTGGCCTCCACCGCCTGGTGCAGGCCGTCCGACCACCGCCGGCCCTCCAGGATGCGCCCGGTGAACTCGTCGACGATCTTGACCTCGCCGTCGGCGACGATGTAGTCCTTGTCCCGCTTGTACAGCTCTTTGGCCTTGAGGGCCTGCGTCAACTGGTGCACGTAGTTTGACGACACCAGGTCGTACAGGTTGTCGATGCCCAACGCCCGCTCGACCTTTTCGATGCCCGCTTCCGTCGGGGCGACCGTCCTTTTTTCCTCGTCGACTTCGTAGTCCACCTCGGCCGTCAGGGACCGGGCCACGCCGGCGAACTGGTAATAGAGCCGGGCCGATTCCGACGACGGCCCGGAGATGATCAGGGGGGTCCGGGCCTCGTCGATGAGGATGGAGTCGACCTCGTCCACGATGGCGTAGGGATGGCCCCGCTGCACCATGTGCTCCAGCGAGCGGGCCATGTTGTCCCGGAGGTAGTCGAAACCAAACTCGGTGTTGGTCCCGTAGGTGAGGTCGCAGGCGTAGGCGTCCTTCTTGGCCTGCCAGTCGTCGATCTCGGGCGACACCCGGCCGACGGCGAGGCCGAGGAAGCGGTGGACCTGACCCATCCACTCGGCGTCGCGGCGGGCCAGGTAGTCGTTGACGGTGACGAGGTGCACGCCTTTGCCGGTCAGGGCGTTGAGATACACCGGCAGGGTGGACACGAGGGTCTTGCCCTCGCCGGTCTTCATCTCCGCGATCCAGCCGAAGTGCAGGGCCGCGCCGCCCATGAGCTGCACGTCGAAGTGGCGCTGTCCGATGGTGCGCCAGGCCGCTTCGCGCATGGTGGCGAAGGCCTCGACGAGCAGGTCGTTGATGTCCTCGCCGCGGTCCAGGCGCTCCCGGAACTCCACCGTGCGGTGGGCCAGGGCCTCGTCGCTGAGCCGCTTGGTGGCGGCCTCCAGTTCGTTGATGTCAGGGACCAGAGCCTGGAGGGCCCGGACCTTCTTGCCTTCGCCGGCGCGCAAGATTTTGGAGAAGACACTCATGGCGCAACCATGGTACCGGCGGGCCGGTGGCGCCGGGCTCGCGACCCCGGCCGCGCCTACCCTCTCGACGTGCACGGGGCCTCGATGGAGGGGACGGTCGAGTCGGCGGCGCGCCCCGCCGGGTCGCCGTCCGGCGCCGGCGGACGGCACTTCCGCGCCCTCCCCGGCCGCCGGGTCCGGCTGGCCCACCTGGTCCACCTGCCGGTGGCCGTGCTGATCGGGTTGTACGTCCTCCGGTTCAGCCTGCTGTCGGTCCAGGTGCACGACGGCTACGGCACCCCGGGCTACGACATGGGCATCTTCGACCAGGGGATCTGGTTGCTGAGCCGCTTCCACGCCCCGTTCGTGACCGTGATGGGTCGCAACCTGTTCGGGGACCACACCTCGTTCATCCTCCTGCTGGCCGTCCCGCTGTACTGGGTCTGGCCCCATGCCCAGGCCCTGCTGGTGCTCCAGACCTGCCTGCTGGCGGCGGCGGCGGTGCCGATCTACCTGCTCGCCCGGCGGCGCACCGGCAGCGGGCTCATCGCCACCGCCCTGGCGGCCGCCTACCTGCTCAATCCGGCCCTCCAGAACGGCAACCTCGAGCAGTTCCACCCGGAGGCCTTTCTGGTCCTCTCGGTCAGCCTGGCCATCTACGCCGCGGTGGAGTCGAAGCCGGCGCTGCTGGCCGCGGCGGTCGCGGCCTCGCTGCTGGTCAAGGAGGACACGGCCCTCCTGATGATCCCCCTGGCCGCGTGGGTGTACTTCCGGCGCGACAAGGGGTGGGGGCTGAAGATCGCCTTCGCTGCCGTCGCCTGGACCGCGGTGGCCTACGGCGTGGTGATCGCCGCCCTGCTCGGCACGGTGTCGTTCTATGCCAACCGCATCCCGTTCGGCGGCTTCGGCGGCCTGATGACCACCCCCTTCGCCCATCCGGTGCGCTTCTGGCGGTACTTCCGCAGCCAGGGTCGCCTGTTCTACCTGTGGCAGATGGCCGCGGCGTTCGGTTTCGGTTTCGCAGTGGCCCCCGAGGTGGCGGCCATCGCCCTGCTCACCGTGGCGGAGAACGTGCTCAGCGCCTTCCCGTACATGCACCAGATCCTCTACCACTACTCCCTGCCGGTCGTCCCGGTGCTGGCGCTGGGCACCGTGTTCGCCATAGGGACACTGGCCAGCAGCCTGCGCCGCTATCTGGCCACCACCGTGGTGCTGGTCGCGGCGTTCGTATCGTGCACCTTCTGGGGACTGGCCCCCTTCTCCCGAAACGTCTACCCGCACTGGAGCCCCAACAGCCCCCAGGTCCTGGCCATCAACTCGCTCTTGCGGCAGGTCCCGCCCCACGCGGTGGTGTCGGCCTACTACCCGTACGTCGCCCATCTCGACCACCGCACCCGGATCTACCAGTGGCCCACGCCGTTCCGGGCCGAGTACTGGGGTCTGTACCGTCAGGAGGGTCAGCGCCTGCCCTTCGCCGATCAGATCCAGTACGTGGTCATCCCCGTGGGGCTGTCGCCGGCGGATCTGGCCGTGTGGACCTCCATCTCCAACCAGTACGTGACCGTCGCCGAGCGGGGGGGCGTGGTGGTCTACCGGCGCACCGGGGCGTAGGCGCCAGCGGGAAATCAGCCCTCGGGGTGGTGCGGATCCAGGAGACGCTTGCGGACCGCGTACATGACCGCCTCCATGCGGGAGTGGAGGTGCAGCTTCTCCAAGATGTTGCGCACGTGGTTCTTGACCGTGTTCTCCGAGATGTACAGCTGGTCGGCGACGTCCCGGTTGCTCATGCCCCGGGCGACCAGCTTGAGGACCTCGAGCTCCCGGGCGGTCAGGACCGGGGCGGGCAACTCTTCCTTTTCGGCCGCCTGGCGGGCGAGGGAATTGAATTCGTTGAGCAGCTTGGACGCCATCGACGGCGAGATGAGACTCTGCCCCTGGACTACGGCGTGGATGGCGCCGGCCACCTCCTCGACCGAGATCTCCTTCAGCAGGTAACCGTTGGCCCCGGCCTTGATGGCCTCGTACAGGTCGTCCTCCTCGTCGGAGACGGTCAACATGAGGATGCGCGTGCTCGGCAGGATGTCGCGGATCTGGCGGGCCGCTTCGATGCCGTTGATCCGGGGCATGCGCACGTCCATGAGCACCACGTCGGGCGCCAGTTCCTCCGCTTTGGCGATCGCCGCCTCTCCGTCCTCTGCCTCGGCGACGACCTCGATGTGCTCTTCGGTTCCGAGGACCACGTACAGACCGCGGCGGAAGAGGGCCTGGTCATCGGCGATCAGCACCCGGATGACATCGGTATCGTCGGCCCCGGTCACTCCGAAGCAACGTAGCGGACCTCAGCGGCTGACCTGGTCTTTGACCCCACACCTGCCTGCCCGCCCCGGCGCCGGGATGGCCCCGCCGGCGGTCAGGACTTACTTCTAAGCCGCACCATGATCAGCAACCGGAGTTGCCTTACGTGGGTCGTTTCGCCTGCGACTGGCATCGACTTGCAACCACAGACCCGCTGAGGTCCGCCGCCCAGGCTAGCCCTGGCCCAGCCGGGCCTTCAGGTCGACCAGCATCGGGACGGGGCCGGGGTCGACGCCGGCCTCGACCGCCATCCACAACGACACGTAGTCCCCGAACAGGATCAGGTCGAACAGTTGGGCCAGGTCGCCCTCACCCTCGGCCCGCACCTCGACCACGTCGGCGACCACCTCCCGCAGGATCTCGCCGACCAGTTCGAAGCGCCGGCCCACCTGCGGGTGCTCCCCGTCGTGCCGCAACGCCACTGCCGTGACCAGCTGGCGGGTGACGTCGCCGTGCTGGCCCCATCCGCAGATCTCGTTGTGGCACAGCTCGGGCTGGGCGCTCCAGAAGGCCGGCGCCTTGGCGTTCTCGTTGATCTGGGTCTTCCAGCGCTGGGCGGCGGCGGCGCCGACCGCCCCCCCGCCGTGGACGAGCGGGAAGGTCCGCCCGATGTGCCGGGCCAGCGCCGCGGCCCGGCTGCCCTCGCCGGCGCCGGCCAGCTCGTCGCGCCGGCGGCCCAGCTGGCGCACGGCCGCCTCGATCCAGTTGTGGCCACCCCGGTACAGGCCCAGGTCCTCCAGCACCACCAGCGGCGGGATGGCCATGGCCCCGATGGCGGCGCGCGGCTGCGGGATGCCGGGCGGCACGGCGAGCAGGGGCGCGTTCCACGAGGTGGCCAGCTCGGCCAGCCGGCCGCCGCCGCTGACCACCACCATGGCCGCCCCGGCCGCGGCCGCGTCGGACGCGGCCTGGATGGTCTCCTCGGTGTCGCCCGACGCCGACACCGCGAACACCAGGCTGCCGGCGTCGACGAACGCCGGGCACTCGTAGCTCTTGACCAGCAGCACCGGGACGGCCAGCATCGGCGCCGCCACCGCGGCCACGATCTCGCCGGCCATACCGCTGCCGCCCATGCCGATGACCACCACCTGCGCGACGGCAGCCGGGTCGCGCAGGCCGCCCACGCCAACCTCGCGGGCCCGGCGCGCCGCGTCCTCGACCTGTTCGGGCAGTCCGGCCGTCAGCTCGAACATCCCGAGCGTGTCGAGGACCACGTCGGGCTAGGCCTCAGGGTTGAAAGTGGGGGCGATGCCCTCCGCCGCGGCCTTGGCTTGCAGCCGCTGGTCCTCGGCGTCGTCGACGGTGTCGGCCTCGTCGATGAGCATGATGGGAATGTCGTCGGTGATCCGGTAGCGCAGCTTCAGGCGCGGGTTGTACAGGCATTCCTCGTCGGCGAAGTACAGGAGCGGCCCTTTGTCCTTCGGGCAGGCCAAGATCTCCAGCAGCTTGGGGTCGAGCGCCATGACTCAGCCGTTCTCCTTGATCAGGGTGAGGATCTCCGCGGTGCGGGTCGCGCACATCTCCGGAGTGGCCGCTTCCAGGTTGAGCCGGAGGAGCGGTTCGGTGTTGGACGGCCGCAGGTTGAACCACCACTCCCCCAGGTCCACCGTCAGCCCGTCCAGCCGATCCTGGCTGGCGTCGGCAAAGTGCCCGGCCAACGCCTCGATGACGGCTGCGGGGTCGGCGACCTCGGTGTTGATCTCCCCCGACGCCGCGTAGCGCTCGAAGTCGGCGCGCAGCTCGGACAGCGGGCGCCCCGCCCGGGACAGCACCTCGAGCGCCACCAGGGCCGCGATGGACCCGGAGTCGGCCCGGTAGTTGTCCCGGAAGTAGTAGTGCCCCGAGTGCTCACCGCCGAAGATGGCGTCGGTCTCCGCCATCACCGCCTTGATGTAGGAGTGGCCGACGCGGGTCCGCACCGGCACCCCGCCCCGTTCCCGGATGATCTCGGGCACCGCCTTGGAGCAGATGAGGTTGTACAGGATGGTGGCGCCGGGCTGTTTGTCGAGCATGGCCGCCGCCACCAGGGCTGTCGTCGTCGAGCCGGACACCGGCGCGCCCTGATCATCGACCAGGAAGCAGCGGTCGGCGTCGCCGTCGAACGCCAGGCCCACGTCGGCGCCGGTCTCGACGATGCGGCGCTGGAGCGACACCAGGTTCTCGGGCTGGATGGGGTCGGCCGGATGGTTGGGGAAGCTGCCGTCGAGCTCGCCGAAGAGGATCTCGAGCTGGAAGGGCAGCCCGTCGAACACGGCCGGCACCACCAGGCCGCCCATGCCGTTGGCCGTGTCCGCCACGACCTTCAGGGGCCGGAGGGCGTCAAGCGAAACGAAGGAGCGGACCTTGGCGGCATAGTCGGCGAGGACGTCGGCCTGGGACACCACCCCGGTTCTCGACGCCGGCTGGTAGCCGTCGCGGCCGATCGCCACCACCGCGGCCAGGATGTCGCGCAGCCCGGTGTCGACGCCGACCGGCCGGGCCCCGGACAGGCACAGCTTGATGCCGTTGTACTGGGCCGGGTTGTGGGATGCGGTGAACATCGCCCCCGGCACGTCCATGCTCCCCGACGCGAAGTACAGCTCGTCGGTCGACGTCAGCCCCAGGTCGACGACGTCCGCGCCGGCGGAGGCCGCGCCCGACGGCGAAGGCCCGGGTGAGCTCCACCCCGGAGGGTCGCATGTCCCGGGCCACCAGCACCCGCCCGGTGCCGGCGAAGCGCACGAACGCCGACCCCACCGCCCGGGCCAGGTCGGTGTTCATCTGATCGGGCACGGTGCCCCGGATGTCGTAGGCCTTGAAGACGGGGGCCAGCGCGCCAGGATCGAGGGGGGCCATGCGGCTCGGAACTGTAGTGGCCAGGTGCCCCGGGCCCGGCCGGCGGCCGGCTCCCGGGAACCGATTGGCCCCCGGGAAACGACCGGCGCCCAGGAAGTGGCGGGCGATGGGGTACTCGACGGGGGCCAGCCGCCACAGCAGCACGACGCCGAACAGGCCGAGCAGGGACAACAGAAACCCGGTCCAGTCGATGGGGGTGTACCCGTAGTTGATGGTGACGTGGTTTTTGGTCGGCACCACCACCATCAGGTTCGGGGTCACCCGGTAGACGGTGCCGGCCCCGCTGGCCGTCCAGTTGGGAAAGTAGGACGTCTTGATCAGCACGGGCACGCCCGGTTTGGTCGACGTTGAAGGAGATGGACTCGGTGCCCTCGTGGATGTTGGACACCTGCACCGGGGGCAGGGCTTTTCGGGGCAGCACCGTGGTCCCGGCCGAGACCCGGGCCCAGTCCTTGGGCCCGGACGCAGCCTCGTAGACCTGCCACCGGGTCGGGTCGAGGTACCAGGACTCGGACGCGGTGAGCCACGCCTTGCCGCCCTGCGAGACCCCGGTCATCACCACCGGTTGGTACAGCAGTGGCGTCACCAGCGCCGAGTCCTGCACCTCGTAGATCTTCCAGGTGCGCTGCTGGACGCCGCTGGTCGAGCCGGTCGTGTAGGTGACCGGAAACGGTCCCACGGTGTCCACCAGCTGCAGGTTGCTGTCGGCGTCGGCCTGCGCCTCCACGTCGGGCGTGACCGCCATGAAGTACTTGACGCCGAGCATCTGCAGGTGCTGGACGCCTTCGGCCACGTTCGGGCCGCTCGGGTAGTTGAGGCCGCGGACCGGGTTGGACGGCTTGTCCGACAGCTCGGCGGCGTTGAGGAAGTGGTACGGGGTGGTCGCGGACGACTCGTAGTAGAGGCCTTCCTGGGAGCCGATGCAGCCGTTGGTCCAGTACGGCAGCAGCATCAGGGCGTCGGGCGTGCCCATCTGGTCGAGCTCCGGCTCGTACTCCCACATGGCCCGGCCGCAGCCGAGGGTGGGGTCCTGGCCCAGCTTCTTCATCGCCGCCACCAGGGCGAAGTACTCCTGGCGCCGGGCCTTGCCGGGCGACTGGTAGCCCGAGTAGTTCCAGTACACCCAGGAGGGGATGAAAGAGGAGTCGTTGCTGGAGATCCCCAACCACGAGTACTGGCCCGAGGTGGTCGTATGGCCGAAGGGCAGATTGTGGAGCGGGTAGTTGACCCAAAGGAACGCCAGGGCGCCGGTCACCACCGGCACGAACACCATGCCGCCCACCCGCCGCTCGTCGCGGCGGACCGCTTCGACGATCATGGCCCCGCCCTCGAGCAGGGCCACTCCCGCCAGCAGGTACAGGCAGAGAAACCAGAAGGGCAGGACCCGGGCGTTCCACAGCTGGCCGAAGGGATAACCGAGCCGGAAGACCACGCCGGCGAGCACCGTCATGGTGGCCAGGAAGACGCCGATCCGGTTGCGCCGCACCAGGGACAGCAGGACGCCGGCGCCGGCGAGCAGAAACAGCCACAAGTCCTTTTGTGGAAACAGCGTCGGCAGGTAGGTGGTGACCTTCTCGTAGCCCATGTTGGTGCCGTACGGGAGGCGGTAGTAGAAGGGGAGGGCCCAGAAGGCGATCAGGGCGCCGCCGATCACCAGCACCGGCAGCGTCCACTCCAGGCGCCGGCGGTCGAAGCGCATGGCCGTCAGCACCACCGCCCCGCCGATGGCGAAGAACAGCGGCAGGATGTGGCACACCCCCACCGCGGCCAGCAGCACCGCGGCCAGGGCCCGGTGCCGGCCGTCCTCCAAGCCGCGGGCCACCAGGCCGAGGAAGACCAGGGCGATCGACAGGCCGATGGAGAAGCTGAACTCACCCGCCATGGTGGAGGCGATGTTGCCGCCGTAGATGGTGAACTCGCGGCTGAACAGGAACGGCAGGGTGGCGGCGGCCAGGCACGCCGGCCCTGGGAACCGCATCCGGGCCAGGCGACCGAAGGCGTAGGCCGCGATCGGCAGCGTCAAAAGCCCGGCGACCGACACCAGTTTGAAGGCGATGTCGTACGGGATGACATATGACAGGAAGGCGATGGCGACGATGGGTCCGGGGAAGTAGAACGTGAGGGCGGGGAAGCCGTCGTACCAGTCGGGCGTCCAGCCCGTGATCCGGAAATGCGGCAGCAGGCTGTGCTTGACGTAGTTCGGCAGCCACACGTGGGCGCCCATGTCACCGCCGGCCGGAGTGGTGTTCTTGAACAGCTGGGACGGTTGGAGCTCTTTGAAGGTGAACGCCACGCAGGCGGCCACCACCAAGAAGGTCACCCACGCTTCGCCGTTCCCCAGGCGGTGCTGAATCCGGTCCCAGCGGCGGTCG
The DNA here is from genome assembly GCA_963702305.1 of uncultured Acidimicrobiaceae bacterium. GTDB lineage: Bacteria > Actinomycetota > Acidimicrobiia > Acidimicrobiales > Palsa-688 > PALSA-693. Next base: position 143,768 of record CAVPBX010000018.1, read on the forward strand.
TCGGGAATGATCGGCGGATGCTCCTCGTCCACCCGCTCGATGGTGCCGCTCGCCGTCATGAGGCCCCTATGTTGCCCGCCGGGACAGGCCCTCGGGGATCAGAGGCGCGACATTCAGGCGCTGGCCGCCAGATCGAGCACGGACGCCAGCGTCAGGGAGCCGTCCATGCTCTGCCACCAGCGCCGATCGCAGTGGGAGCAGCTGTGCAGGCTGATGGGTTCCCCGCGGACCTGGAGCTGGATGACCACGAGCTGACGGGTGCGACAAGCCGGGCATTTCATACCTCAATTGTCGGCACCCGGCGGGCCCGACTTGAGCGGGCCCACTAGCGGAGGTGCACCACGGAAAGCACGGCGACGGCGTTGAAGGCGGCGTGGGCGCCGATCCCGATGGTGAGGCGGCCGGCCCGCCAGGCCAGGACCGCCAGCACCACCCCGAAGGCGGCCAGGCCGGCGAACTGGGCGGCCTGGAAATGGGCCAGGCCGAAGAGGAGGGCGCTGCCGACGATGGCCACCGCCGGCGGGGTGCGACCCAGGAGGGCCCGCAGCAGCAGGCCCCGAAAGAAGAGCTCCTCGACGAGCGGGGCGCCCACCGCCAGGAACAGGAGGAGCACGGCCACCGTCCCGACGGTGTGGGCCGCGGCGGTGTCGTGCTGCACCGGCTGGCTCAGTTGGTGGCTGAGGTGATGGTCGATCTGCTCGAAGGGGAGGTACAGCAGCGGGATCAGGCCGTACTGGCAGGCCAGGCCGATCCCAGCCCCGAGGGGCAGGTCCCACCACCGGCCCCGGGTCCAGCCGAAGTCCCGCCCCAGATCCCCACGGCCCCGGGCCCGGCTGGCGTAGACGGCGGCGCCGACCAGGCCGACCCACAGGCCGGCGACGTCGGCGGCCGTCACCGCCACCGGAATGGCCGCGCTGGACGAGGAGTGGTAGCCGGTCGCGGCCTCGGCGACGGCGGCCGCCAGCGCCGACAGCAGGAGTCCGACCGCGAACCCGACGAGCGCCTCGCCGAACCCCCACCGGTTCCCGGAGGCCGGAGCCTCCGGGCGGCTCACGACACCAGCGTGGCGGGCGGCTCGAAGCGCGGTCGGGGGGTGACCCGCCGGTCCACCTGGGACCAACCCTGCGGGACGCGCAGCCGGCCGGCGTGGCCGGCGCACAGGGCCCACTGGTCACCCTCCGCCGGTGGCACGTCGTCGAGCCATACCCGCTGGCCGGCGTAGTCGTAGGTGAGCCAGGCCGCCGTCTGCCCCTGGCAGCCGGGGCGGGCGCACAGGGGGCGACGCTCCATGCCCGGGCAGCGTAATCGGCGTTTTCCCGCCTAGCATGGACCCATGAACGAGGTAAAGCGGCGCGCAGCAGTCCACACCGCGCGCGGCGCTACGCCGTCCCGAGGGCGGCCGCATGAGTAGGCCACCCGGCGACATGCGCCCTGGGGGCGGCCCGGGAAACCCGGGCGGCGGCACCACGCCCAACAACGGCAACTGGCGCTGGGTCGCAGTCGTCCTCGTCACCATCGGCATCCTGGCGGTGGTGCTGTCGTCGATGCGGACCTCCAATAGCGCCACGGCGCAGAACTACAGCGCCTTCTACTCGAACCTCACCACCGGCAAGGTGACCCAGGCCACGGTCAACAAGGACACCGGGCACATCACCTGGACGAACGCCGCCGGGCAGCAGTTCTCGGTGCAGGGCCCGGCCCTCAACCAGGACGCGGCCCAGACGGCGCTGTACAGCAAGTACATCCCGAACCTGAAGCTGGTCAACAACAGCACTAGTTCGTGGGCGGTGTTCCTCCCGTACCTGATCTACGGGGCCCTGATCATCCTGGTGTTCGTGTGGCTGAGCCGGCGGGCGCAGGGGCAGATGAGCGGGATCATGTCCATCGGGCGGTCCAAAGCCAAGGTGTACACGACCGAACGGCCGCGCACCACGTTCGCCGACGTGGCCGGCTACGACGGCGTCAAGCTGGAGATCCGGGAGGTGGTGGACTTCCTGCGGTCGGCCAACCGGTTCAAGGAGATCGGGGCCAAGATCCCCAAGGGGGTGCTGCTGGTCGGCCCCCCCGGGACCGGCAAGACCCTGCTGGCCCGGGCGGTGGCGGGCGAGGCCGGGGTCCCGTTCCTGTCGGTGACCGGCTCGGACTTCATGGAGATGTTCGTCGGGGTGGGGGCGTCGCGCGTCCGGGACCTGTTCCAGACGGCGCGCAAGCAGGCGCCGGCCATCATTTTCATCGACGAGATCGACTCCATCGGCCGCAAGCGGGGGGCGGGGCTCGGCGGCGGCCACGACGAGCGGGAGCAGACCCTCAACCAGATGCTGGCCGAGATGGACGGGTTCGAGACCACCGAGGGGGTGGTCATGATGGCCGCCACCAACCGCCCCGACATCCTCGACCCGGCGCTGCTCCGGCCCGGCCGGTTCGACCGCCAGATCGTGGTGCCGCTCCCCGACCTGGCCGAGCGGCTGCCGATCCTGCAGGTCCACTGCAAGGACAAGCGGGTCGCCCCCGACGTCGACCTGACGGTGGTGGCCCGCGGCACGCCCGGCATGAGCGGCGCCGACCTGGCCAACCTGGTCAACGAGGCCGCCCTGCACGCGGTGCGCCGGGGCGCGGTGGCCATCGCCATGCAGGACTTCGAAGCGGCCCGGGACCGGGTGCTGATGGGCCAGCGGCGGGAGTCGACGGTCCTGTCGGACAAGGAGAAGGAAGCCACCGCCTACCACGAGGGCGGCCACGCCGTGCTGGCCTACGTGCTGCCCGACGCCGACCCGGTCCACAAGGTGACGATCCTGCCGACCGGCATGGCCCTCGGGGTGACCCAGCAGCTGCCGATCGAGGAGCGCCACACGTACTGGCGGGAGTACATCGAGGACGCGGTGTGCGTGATGATGGGCGGCCGCTGCGCCGAGAACCTGATCCTCGGCAGCCTCTCGACCGGCGCCTCCAACGACCTGCAGCGAGCCACTGAGATGGCCCGCAAGATGGTGCGGGAGTTCGGCATGAGCGAGCGCATCGGCCCCATGGCGTGGGGGCAGGAGGGCCAGGTGTTCCTGGGCGAGGACCTGATGCACGCCGCCCGCGACTACAGCGACGTCACCTCGCGCGTCATCGACGAGGAGGTCGAGCGCATCCTGCGAGAGCAGGAGACCCGGGCCAGCCGCCTGCTCAACGAGCACCGGCACGGCCTCGCCGCGGTGGCGGGGGCGCTGCTCGAGCGTGAGACCATCGACGGCGCCGAAGTCGGGCGGCTGGTCGACGAGGCCTACGGCCGGCCGGTCCACGATCACGTGCAGGTGGTGCCCCGCTTCGCCGAGGACGGCCCCAATGGCGCCATCGACGACCCGGCGTCGGCGAACGTCCCCCTGCCGACCTCGCCGTTCAAGGGGTGAGCGGCACCCCGAAGCTGAGGTTGATGCCGGGCGTGCTGCCCAGGCCGTAGAAGTCCGACTCGGCGTACACGGGGGCTGAGGCGCTGATCACCAGGGGCTCGTCGAGGACCTTCCGCAGGCTGTTGAGGTGGATGGCGGCCCGGTGCCGGGGGCCGACCGTGATCGAGGCTAGGGGGATCTGGGCCTGCCCGCTCAGGCCCTCCAGGACGGCTCGCACCGCCACGACCCCCGGGTTGTAGAGCACCACCCAGCCGTCGTGGGCCTGGTCGGCCCGGCCGGCGGCCAGCAGCCAGCGGGCCGCCGCCACCCGGCCGCCCGGCAGCTCACCCAGCCCGGACCACGTCGAGGGGGAAGTGGCGGCCACGGTGCGCTCGGCCACCACTGGCACTCCGTTGAGGCTCTGCAGCACGGCCGAGTGGCCGACGCCGGCGGGGATCCGCACCTCCTGGTTGGACACCACCGTGGTCACCTGGTCCGGGCCGACCGTGAGGGCAAACGGCTCGGCGACGCCCTGGTCGAGGCCCAGCGACAGCTGGAGGTTGGCGGTCGCCGCCCCGGGGTTGTAGATGACGTAGCGCTCGTCGACGCCGTTGCCGGCGTTGCCGTCCGCCCAGATCCAGGTGGTGCCGGCCGACGGGGCGCCGAGCGCCAGGGTGACGCCGGCGATGGGCGCGGCCGGATCGGCGAAGGGCCGGGCGGCGGCGGGCGTGCCGAGCAGGGCCGCGCCTCGGGCCGGCGGGCTGACCACGTCGGTCTTCCAGGCCACCAGCCGGCCGGAGCGGGCGGTGACGGTGGTGGCGATGGCCTGCCGCCGGCGCAGATGGTCGCCCAGGTTGACACTGTAAAGGCCGCCGGGCGGGACGACGAGGCCCTGGAACTCCGGCGGCTGCTCCGCCCCCTGGTCGGTGGTGAAGGACAGGTCGACCACCGCGTCGGTCGGGTAGGGGTTGAGCAGGGACACCACCACCTGGGCGTTGATCAGGGTGGCGCCAGTGGCGAAGTGCCACTGCGAGGACCCGGCGGTGGCGCACGGGGTGGACGAGCGGCCCAGAGCCCCGTCGACTTGCTGCTCGACGGCCACCGCACCGGCGTCGATGTCGACAATGGCGCCGATCCAGGGGGTGCCGCCGGGAATGTCCTCGGTGACGACGGTGCGGCTGTCGGGGTTGACCGTGACCGGGATGCGGAGGTCGGTCCCCTGGCTGGGGACCAGGGTGACGACGCCGGTTGCCGGTCCGAGGCCACTGTTGGCGATGACCACCGAGCCGGGGGCCGGACCGTGCGGGCCGCCGGCGCCCGAGTGGGTGTCGGTGGCGCCGGCGCAAAACCACGAGGACGACAGGGCCTGGGCCGGCGCCGCCACGGGGACGGGCTGGACGGGCGGCACCGCTTGGGCCGGGCGGGCCCCCGGCGCCGTGTCGATCAGTCCGCCGACGATGAGGGCCGCGGCCAGCACGGCGACGATCGGCACCCGGGCCGCGGCGCCCGAGCGGTGCAGGGGCCCGGTCGGTTCGGTGTCGGCGGCCGGGGCCGGGGCCGGGGGCGGCCGGGGCCGGGCGGGTTGGCCACGTCCGGCGGGTGTGGCGGGTCGGGCAGGTGGGGCGGGTTGGGCGGATCGAGGGGCTCAGACATCGATCCACACCTCGTCGCCCTTGAGGTCCTCGGCCCCGAGACCGCCGGCGGCGCTGCGCCGCCAGCTGGAACGATCGGCGGCCGCGCTCAAGGGCACAAACCACTCCGGCCGCACCGTCTCGGTCGGCGGGTCCTCGGCCCGGCGCCGGCGCAGGTCGATGCTGGCCACCGCGATCGCCGCCAGCCACAGCACCACCTCGACGAGCAGGCCGGCCCGGAGCCCCCAGGACGGCTGGGCCTGCAAGGTGGCCGGGCCCCCGGCCCCCGGCGGCACCGCGAAGCTCATCGCCCACCCGAACGCCGGCTGCGGGCGGACGGAGCTGGAGCCCACGTGCAGCCGCCAGGCGCCACTGCGGGTGGCGCCCACGTACACCGTCGAGCCGGCCGGGACCTGGCCCCGGACCCGGCTGGGCGTGCCGCCGGTCAGGACGGGAGTGGCGCCGCTGAGATCCGTCTGCTGGAGGGACCGGACGCCCGCGCTCGTGGTGGCGGCCGCCACCGGCAGGGCGCCGGCCGGCAGGACGGCCCGCAGGGGCGCCCAGGCCGCGTTCTGGTACACGGTGTAGTTGGCGTCCACGTTGATGACCTGCAGGTCGGTCTGCAGCTGCAGCCCGGCCAGGAACGCGCTCGGGGTGGGGACGGCGATGGCGCCGGCGCCGGCCGGGGCGTTGTGGTTGGGCACCACCACGTAGCGCACGGCCATCGGCGCCGCCAAGTGCCCGAACTTGGTGGTCAACCGGTTCGCTACCAGGCGCAGGTCGGCACCCAGCACCGGGGTCGCCCCCTGCTGGCGGGTGATCCACTGGTCGGTGACGTCCGGTTCGCCGTCGTAGGAGGTGGCGTAGGCGATGCCGGAGGACAGGGGCCGGGACGCCAGGGGCAGCGCGTCGGGGGCGCCGACCCACAGGACCCGGTAGTCGCCGCTGTGGCTGTCCGGCAGGAACGCCAGCACCGCGGTGGCGTCCGCCGAGGGGAGGTGCCATCGACCCTGGCCGGAGGCGATCAGCATCGGCACCGCCGACACCGCCAGCGCGGCGCCGGCGAGGGCCGCGGCCAACTGGCGCCAACCGAAGCGGTAGCCGGGCAAATCCAACTCGAAGGCCACCGCACCAAGCGAGGCCGAGGCCGCCAAGGCGGCGGCGGCGGGGGCCAGGCCCACCTCCGCCGGCAGGGCGGGGATCCAGCCCCGCAGCCCGGCCCAGGTCAGCCAGAAGAAGACGATGGCCACGGCCCACAGGCGCGCCGCCCAGGCCAGGCGCCAGCCCCGGCCGATCACCAGGGGCAGGGCCGCGACGATCAGGAAGGCCCAGCCCAGCGGCCCGTGGCCGACCGGCCCGGTGTCGAAGCGGAGGACCTGACCGAGACCCAGGCGGGCGGTGGCGCCGGCGCCGACCCCCACGGTGGCCGGTCCGTTGCCGAGCACCGCGCCCGACCACGGCAGCAGCAGCACCACGGCCACCACCGTGGCGCCGGCGGCGACCCCCAAGACCTGCAGGCCGCGGCGGGGGTGGCCCACCAGGGCGGAGCCGGCGAGCAGCGCCACCCCGATGATCGGCACCACGAAGAGCAAGGACGGCACCGCCGCGGCCGCCACCGCCACCAGCAGGCCGAGCCCGATGACGCGTCCGCCGGTGCGCCCGGCCCGGGTCACCGGGAGCGGGATCTCGCCCGACAGCCGGATCAGGGCCGCCAGCACCCACGGCGCCGCGGCGTAGGCCAGCAGCCCGCCCCAGTGACCCCGGGCCAGGGCGTTGTAGGGCAGGGGCACGACCGCGTAGGCGATGAGGGCGGCCAGCCGGCCCCGACGCGACCCCCACCAGCGCGCCGCCCGGTAAGCGCCGAGCGGGCCGAGCAGCAGGGGCCCGAGCACCACCACGTGTTGCAGGGTGCCGACCGCGCCGAACAGCACGGTGGCCAGCACGCCGAGCAGGGCCAGGGCCGGGCTGCTCGGCGCGGAGACCCCCAGTCCGGTGCGCTGCCAGGTCGACCACCAGGCCCGCCACAGGCCCGACCACCCGGTGGACAGGTTGGGCAGCTGGGCGACTGCCGGCAGACCATGGCCGAACAGGCTCCGGGAGCCGAAGATCAGCACCGCCAGGAGGACCGCGGCCACGATGACCGACGCCCGCCAGTCCGTGGACGCGGCGTCCCCCGCGGCCGGCGAGCCGTCAGCCGACGCGTCCCCAGCACCGATCCCGGGCGCCTCGAGGGCTGCCCGGCGCCGCCCGACCAGGCGACCGCCACCGGTCCGGGCCGCCCCGCCGGCGCCCCCGGCCCCGCCGAACCTATCGACGCCGGGGCGAGCGGCGACCGGGGCTGGTGGCAGGCCCTCTCGGACGTCCTCGAACCGGGCCCGCAAGTACCCCCGCAGCCGGGCGTTGCCCTTGGTCTGCAGGCGGCGGATGTGCCGGTCGCTGGCCTGGCGACGGCGCTGCACCCGCCGGCGGGACCGCCACAACCGCCCCGGATGCCGCCCGGCCCGGGCAAACGACCCGACCGTGTGCCAGGCATCACCGGGGCGCCCCTGCAGGAGCCGGGTGGCCGCCTCGGCGAGCATGTAGACCACGGCCAGCGGCAGGATCCAGGCCAAGTTGTACCAGCGGTAACAGGTGAGCATGGTGCGGACCCGGTGCTCGTCGCCCAAACGGGCCGCCCGGCGCTGACCGGTCGGCGTCGTCCAGCCGGCCCGGACCCGGCCGCGCACCGCCTGCAGGTGCAGCACCCGCGCCGCCGGCACCACCATCACCCGGGCGCCGGCGACGTGCGCCCGCCACGACAGGTCCAGATCCTCGCCGAACTGGTCGATGGTGGCGTTGAAGCCGCCCAGCGCCCGGAACAGGTCGGCCCGGACCAGGGTGACCCCGCCGGGCGCCACGAACACCTCGCGGACCGCATCGTGCTGCTCCTGGTCGAGTTCACCGGGATCGACCAGGTCCTGGAGCACCCCCACCTTGTCGGCCGTGGCCCCCACGGCCAGCAGCCGGTCCGGATGATCCCACTGGAGGTACTTGGGCGAGGCCATGCCGGCGTTCGAGCGGAACGCCTCCTCGACCAGCGCCCGGACGGCGTCGGGCGCCAGGGCCACGTCGTCGTGGCAGAACAGCAGGTGGGAGGCCCCTTCGACCAGCTTCAGCACCTCGTTGGCCGCCCGACCAAAACCCACTCGCGCTTCCAGGCGCATGACGAACGCCCCCGGTATCACCGCGGCCACCCGGGCCGTCGGATCCTCGGCGCTGGCCGAGTCGATGACGAGGACGGACAGGTTGGGGTAATCCTGGTTGGCCAGGGACGACAGGGCCTGCTCGAACCACGGGCCGGGATCGCAGGCGACGACGACCGCCACGACCGCGGGAGCCGGCGGTTGGGGTTCGGGTTCCATCCGGGCGGGAAAGCCTAGTGGGCCCAACTCCCGGCACCCGGTCACCGGGAGCGTCGCCGGCGCCCATCGCCGGGCCCGGGCCGGTCCCCCCAGGGGCGGACCGGGCTCGCGCCGTGACCAATGACACGCCGATCGAGACGGCGTCCCTCTTCCCAAGTGCTTGCAACTGTTATACACTTTTGCCATCACAGCTAGCGCGGCCCGACCGGTCGCAACCAGGAGGTCCCACCGTGCCGGACGTAACCTTCCCCCCCGTCGACATCAACAAGGCCGCCGCCGACTTCAATAACGCCCTCAAGGAGGGCGCCTACGTCGCCGTCGGCCTCGGCGTGCTCGGCTTCCAGCGGGCCCAGGTCCAGCGGGTGGAGCTGATGAAGCAGTTGGAGGCCCAGTTTGGGCAGCTCAGCACCCAGCTCGAGGACTTCACCGAGATCGCCCGCGGCCAGGCCGAGGAGGCCCGCACCCAGATCGAGGAGCAATTGGAGACGACCCGGGTCCAGCTCACTGAGCTGGCCAAGGCCGTCGACGAGCGGATGCAGCCGGTCCGCAAGCAGCTCGACGAGCAGATCGACCGGCTGGAGCAGACCCTGCCCCCCGCGGCCCGCAGCGTGGTCGAGTCGGTCCGGGCCGCGGCGGCCACCCCGGAGCAGGTGCTGCGCAGCGTCGTCGGCCTGGACTGACCGCCGGCGTCAGACCGCCGACCGGCGCCAGTACTCGAGCACCGCGGCCAGGGTGTCGTCGAGCGGGATCTCCGGGACCCACCCGGTGGCGGCCAGCAGGCGGCCCGGATCGCCGCGGAGCTCGGGCAGGTCCACCGGACGGATCCGGGCCGGGTCCACCACCATCTCGGCGTCGACGCCGGCGAGGGCCAGCAACCGGCGGGCCACCTCGTGGATGCTCACCGCCTCGCCGCGGCACACGTTGTACACCTCGCCGGGGGCGCCCGATTCGAGCAGCAGTCGGTAGGCCCGCACCACGTCGCGCACATCGGTGAGGTCCCGGCGGGCCTCCAGGTTGCCGGTCTCCAGCACGCCGCTCCCCGACGCCGCCAGGGCGGCCACCTGCTTGGCCAACGCCGGCACCACGAAGTCGGGACGCTGCCCCGGTCCGGTGTGGTTGAACGGACGAGCCCGCACCACCTCGAGCCCCCCTCCCAACCAGGCCTGCAGGCCGATGAGCTCGGCCGCGGCCTTGCTGGCGGCGTACGGGCTGACCGGCGCGAACGGCTGTTCCTCACGGATCGGCAGGTCCTCGGACTGGACCCGGCCGTACACCTCCGACGAGCTGATGAGCAGGACCCGGGGCGGGCGGTTGCAGGCCCGGGCGGCTTCCAGGACGTTGAGGGCTCCGAAGGTGTTGACGGCGTAGGTGGCGGCCTGGTCCTTCCAGGAGGCCCCGACGCTGGCCTGGGCGGCCAGGTGGCAGATGGCGTCCGGCGCCGCCCCGGTGATGGCGTCGGTGAGCGCCGGGGCGTCGGTGATGTCCACCTCGGCGTCGAGCCCGGTGATGTGATCGCCAATGGCCTCCAGGTGGGCCAGCAGCCACTGGGCGACGAAACCCTTGCTGCCAGTGACGAGGACCCGCACGCCGGACGACGCTAGCGGCCCAGGACTTCGCAGTAGGCGGCCCGGATGCCGGAGATGGTCGACGCCACGCCGAAGTGGGCGGCCTGCACCGCCCCCGCCTGACCCAGCCGGCGCGCTTCGCCAGCGTCGTCGAGCAGGTCGCCCAGGGCGCCGGCCCAGGCCGCCACGTCGCCCGGCGCCACCAGGCGAGCGGCCCCGCCGGTGACCTCCCGGAGGGCGGGGATGTCGGCGGCGACCACCGGCGTGCCCTGGCTCATGGCCTCGAGCACCGGCAACCCGAACCCCTCGTGCCGGCTCGGGAACGCAAACAACGCCGCCCCCCCGTACAGCGCCCACAGCTCCTCTTCGCCGACCTGGCCCAGCTGGCGCAGATCCCCCCCGAGCAGGGCCAGGTCCTCGACCGGGGCCAGATCGGCGCCGAGCCAACCCGGATAGCCCGCCAAGACCAGCGGGACCGGCGCCGGACGACGGCGGCGCAGCCGGGCCATGGCCGCCACCAGGGTGCCGACCCCCTTGCGGGGCTCGAGGCTGCCGACCCACAGCACGAACGGCCGGCCCTCGAGCCCCCGGGCGGCCAGCAGCTGGCGGCGGCGGCCCGCCGTCACGGCGAGCGGGGCCACCCCGTTGGGGACCACCCGGATCCGGTCGGGGCCGATCGCCGAGTGGGCGGCGATCTCGTCCGCCGCCGAGGCGCTGACCGTGAGCACCAGATCGGCCCGGCGGGCGGCGGCGGCCAGTCCCCGGTGGTGGAAACGGCGGCCCCGACTCGGGAAGCTGTCGGGAAAAAGTTCGGCCGCGGTGTCGTGCACGGTCACGATCAACGGCACCCGGGGATGCGGCGGGACCGCCACCGAAGGGGCGTGGACCAGGTCCGCACCGTGCAGTCCCGGCAGGCGCGGCTGCCCCCACGACACCCAGCCCTGGTAGAGCAGCGGGCGGGGCCACTTCAGCACCACGGTGCGCTGCCGGGTGGCCGGATCCACGCCGGCGGCCAGGAGGGTGCTCGCCACCTGGGCGCCGCGGTGCCGAGCCGTGAAGGGCACCACCTCGTCGCCTGGGAAGAGCTGCGGCAAGACGGTGAGCAGCTGGGTGGTGTAGCGCCCGATTCCCCCCGGGGAGGGGTAGAAGAGCTGCTCGGCGTTGACGGCTACCCGCACCGGGCGTCCGCCACCCGTGGGGCATACGCTGACCGGCACCCATCCCCATCCAGCCGTCGCCCCTGGACTCCGTACGGGCCCGCGGGCATCGACGCAGCGTACCTGGTGACCGGCGAGGAGCCGCTCCGCATGACCTCCACCCGCCAGCCGCGACTGCTCTCCATCCAGCCGGTCGGCGATGGTGGTGGCTCCGAGACCGCCCTGATCTTGATGATCCGCCAGCTGGTGGCCGCCGGCTGGGAGTGCCACGTGGCCGTGCCGGCTCCGGTGCGGCTGGCCGCCGAGTACCAGACCGCCGGTGCGGTGGTGCACCCGACGCCGATGGCCCGCCTCACGACCAGCGGGACCCGGGCCCGCTGGCTGGCGTACCTGCTGCGCTGGCCGGTGACCGTCCTCCGGCTGGCCGGCCTCGCCCGCCGGGTCGACGCCGACGTGATCCACTCCAACTCGCTGCACAGCTGGTACGGGTGGGCCGCCGCTGCGCTGACCCGCCGTCCCCACGTGTGGCACGCCCGCGAGATCGTCTTCCAGTCCGCCCGGGCGTTGCAGGTGGAACGGTGGTTGACCCGGCACTTCGCCGACGAGGTCATCGCGGTGTCCGAGGCCATCGCCGCCCAGCTCCAACCCGCTCCGGTCACCGTCATCCGGGACGAGGCGGACCCTGAGCGGTTTCGCCCGGACCGGGCGGGCCGCTTCCGGGCTGGCGCCGGCATCGCCGACGGGGTCCCGCTGGTCGGCTCGGTCGCCCGCCTGGACACCTGGAAGGGCTTCGACGTCCTCCTCGACGCGGTGGGACCGATCCGGGCGGCCCGGCCGGACGCGGAGGTCGTCATCGCCGGCGGGGCCGTCGCCGGCAAAGAGGAGTACGCGGCCCGGCTGCAAGCCCGGGCCGCGGCCCTGCCGGCGGTGCACTGGCTGGGGCCCCGGGCCGACGTGCCCGACCTCATGGCCGACCTGGACGTGTTCGTGCAGGTGTCCACCGAGCCCGAACCCTTCGGGCTGGTCCTGGTGGAGGCGCTGGCCGCCGGTGTGCCGGTCGTGGCCGGCGCCGAAGGCGGCCCGCTGGAGATCCTCGGACGCCAGGCTCCCGCCGACTCCGCCGGCCGGCTGGTCCCGCCGGGCAACCCCCGGGCCCTGGCCGCGGCGGTGCTGGCGTTGCTGCCCGCCCAGCCGTCGAGCGCCGCCGGCCGCCGGGCTCGGCTGCCCCTGCGCCAGCCGCAACCGGCGCGGTTCGCGGCGCTGTTCGACCAGGTGGCCCGGCGCGGCCGCCGACGCCGCCACCGCCCGAGCCGCTACCGCCGGAGCAGGTCCTCGTAGGTCGCCAGCAGGCGGTCGACGGCCTTCGGCCAGGTGTACCGGCCCACCCGGTCCCGGCCGGCCGCGACCAGCCGTTGGCGCAGGGCGTCGTCGCGGAGGACCTGATCCACCGCTCCGGCCAGGGCGGTCGGATCGCCGGGCGGGACCAGCACCGCGGCGTCGCCGAGCACCTCCGGCAACGACCCCACCGCCGTGGCCACCACCGGCACGCCGAGCGCCATGGCCTCCAACGGGGGGAAGCCGAAGCCCTCGTACCGCGACGGGTACACGAACACCGCGGCCCCGCCCAGCAGGGGACCGAGGTCGTCGACCCAGCCCAGCCGTTGCACCCGACCCCCGTGGGCGGACCGGGCGATCGCCGCGGCCAGGTCCGCCTCGCCCCAGCCGGGCGGGCCGGCGAGGCGCAGCTCCAGGTCCGGGTGGGCCCCGGCGAGCTGGTCGAACGCCGCCACCAGGCCGGGGAAGTCCTTGCGCGGTTCCGCGGTGCCCAACCCCAGCAGATAGGGCCGACCCCCGGTGCCGGGGGGCGGCGGCCGGCCGACTGCCGGCACCGTCACGCCGGGGGGGATCACCCGCACCCGGCCGGCTTCGACGCCGAAATGTTCCACCACCTCGGCGGCCATGGCCTGCGAGCCGGTGTGGACCCACGCCCCCTGCCGGACGGCCCGGGCGATGAGGGCCGGGTAGCGACGGGCCGTCGGCGTGCAGAGCTCGGGGTAGCGCACGGAGGTCAGGTCGTGCACCCAGAGCAGCCGCCCGGCCCGGCGGGCGGGCGGGACCACGAAATTGGTGCCGTGCACGACGTCGACCCGGCCCGTCCACCACTCGATCGGCGGCAGATCCAGCCGGGTCCAGATCCGCAGCAGGGCGCCCGCCGGCATCGGCGCGATGGTGGGGCGCACCCCGGCGGGCAGTCGGGCGCGCAGCCGGCGCCAGCCGCTCGCGGTGAACCCGTACCCCACCAGGGCCACCTCGGGGCGGGTGGCCAGCTCCCCGATCAGGCCCGCCACGCCGACGCCGACCCCGGTGCGGTCCCCGAGCAGGGGGGTGGCGTCGATGGCAACGGTGGGCACGGGGGCCAGATCGTACGGGAGCGCCGGATCGGACAGGAGGACCAGATCGGGCCGGAGTAGGAGCCGGATAGGGTGGCCGGATGATCGTCGCCCTCGCCGGTGGGGTCGGAGCGGCCCGCATGCTGCGGGGGTTGGTGGCGGTGGCCGACCCGGCGACGATCACCGCCGTGGTCAACACCGGCGACGACACGGTGATGCACGGGCTGCACATCAGCCCGGATCTGGACACGGTCACCTACACCCTGGCCGGGATGATCAACCCTGAGACCGGATGGGGGCTGACGGGCGAGACCTGGTCAGCCATGGCCGAGTTGCGGGCGTACAGCGGGGGGCGGCTGGGGTGGTTCAACCTCGGCGACCGCGACCTGGGCACCCACCTGTACCGGACCACCCGCCTGGGCGAGGGGGCCACCCTCTCGGAGGTCACCGCGGAGATCGCGGCCCGCTGGGGCATCGGGATCCGCATCCTGCCCATGGCGGACAGCCGGGTCGAGACCCGGGTGGTCGTGGCCGACGAGGATGGCACCGACCGCGAGGTGGGGTTCCAGGAGTACTTCGTCGGCCGCCGCCACCAGGTCCCGGTGCGGGCCCTCCGGCTGGCCGGGGTGGAGGCCGCCGCCGCGTCCCCTGCCGTCCTCGACGCCATCGCCGGAGGCGACCGCATCGTCATCTGCCCCTCCAATCCCCTGGTGTCCATCGGCCCGGTGCTGGCGACCGGCGGCATCGGCGCGGCAGTGGCGGCCCGTCGCGACCGGACGGTGGCGGTGTCGCCCATCGTGGCCGGCAAGGCGCTCAAGGGGCCGGCCGACCACATGCTCACCGAGTTGGGCCACGAGGCGTCGGTCGCCGGCGTGGCCCGCCTGTGGGCGCCCTACGCGGCCACCCTGGTCATCGACACCGCCGACGCGGACCTGGCCGAGGCGGTGGCAGCCGCCGGGATGCGGCCGGTGGTGGCCCCCACCGTCATGACCGGCCCGGCGGAAGCGGCCGCCCTGGCCCGGACGGTTCTCGACGCGGCCACCGATCGGGCCTCGGCCCGCTCGTGACCATCACCCTCATCCCCGTGGCCGGGCTGCCCGAGGTGCGCCCCGGCGACGACTTGGCGGCCCTGATCGCCGAGCACGCCGAGCTGGCAGACGGGGACGTGGTGGTGGTCACCCAGAAGGTGGTCTCCAAAGCGGAGGGCCGCCTGGTCGCGGTAGATCCCGACGATCCCTTGGCCCACAAGGCCCTGGTCCACGAGGAGGCGGTGCGCATCCTCCGCCGCCGGGGGGACCTGCTGATGACCGAGACCCGGCACGGATTCGTGTGCGCCAACGCCGGCGTCGACCTGTCCAACGTCGAAACCGGCTGGGCCGCCTTGCTGCCCGTCGACCCCGACCGCTCGGCCCGCCGTATCCGGGACGGCCTGCGGGCCCGGAGCGGCGTCGAGGTGGGGGTCATCGTCTCCGACACCTTCGGCCGCACCTGGCGCAAGGGCGTGACCGACGTCGCCATCGGCACCGCCGGGGTGGCTGGCGTCGTCGACCTGCGCGGCACCAGCGACGCCCTGGGCCGGGAACTGGCCGTCACGGAGGTCTGCGTCGCCGACGAGCTCGCCGGCGCGGCCGAACTGGTGATGGGCAAGGCCGCGGGCATCCCGGTGGCCGTCGTCCGCGGCGTCGAGCCCGCCTGGCTGCGCGACGGGTCGGTCCGGGCGGAGATCGTGCGCCCGTACGCCGAGGATCTTTTCAGGTAATCAGGCGGGGCGGTCGCGGAACCAGTCGAGGACGGCCGCGGTGCCCTCGTCGAGGGTCGTCCACGGCTTCCAACCCAGCTGGATGGCGGCCCGGCCCGGATCGAGGCAGCTGCGGTGCAGCTCGCCGGGGCGGGCGGGGGCCCGCACCGCGGGATGGTCGACGCCGGCGTGGCGGGCCATGGCCTGGTAGAGGTCGTTGACGCTGGTCTCGGCGCCGGTGCCGATGTTGAGGATCAGCCCGCCCCGCGTTCGGCCGCCCGGGCGAAGGCGTCGACCACGTCGTCGACGAACACGAAATCCCGGGTCTGGGTGCCGTCCCCAAATACCGTGCACGGCTGGCCCGACAGGAGGCGGCCGGCGAAGATGGCCACCACCCCCGCCTCTCCGTGCGGATCCTGCCGGGGCCCGTACACGTTGGCGAGGGCCAGGGCCGTGAACTCCAGGTTGTGCAGCTCCCGGTACGCCGCCAGGTAGTCGCCGACGACCTTCTTGGAGACCCCGTAGGGCGACAGGGGCCGCTGCGGGTAGGACTCCTTGACCGGCAGGTCCGAAGGGTCGGGACTGCCGTAGATGGTCCCGCCGCTGGAGGCGAACACCACCTTGCGGGCCCCGCTGGCCCGGGCCCCCTCGATGACGCGCAGCGAGCCCATCACGTTGATGTCGGCGTCGAAGAGGGGGTCCGCGACCGAGACCCGCACGTCGGCCTGGGCGGCGAGGTGGAAGATCACTTCGGGGCGGCACTTGTTGATGAGCTCGGCCAGGTCGGGCGAGCGCACGTCGAGCTGATGGAAGATCAGATGGCCCACCCGGCTGCGCCGAGCTTCGGCCAGGTTGGCCAGGGATCCGGTCGACAGGTTGTCCACCACGTCGACGGCGTGGCCCTCGGCCAGCAGTCGGTCGACCAGGGTGGACCCGATGAAGCCGGCCCCCCCGGTGACCAGCGCCTTCACGAAGCCACCGGGTAGCGGCCGGCAGCCAGCCGGGCCTCGGAGGGCACCACCGCGCCGTCGCCCACCACCGAGAGGTCGGTGACCACCGCGCCGGCCTCGATGCGGGCGTGGCGCCCGACGATCGACGAGCGCACCTCGGCGCCGGGACCGATGGCCGCCCCGTCAAAGCACACCGACTCCGCCACCACCGCGCCGGCGCCCACGGTGACCCCGGCGCCGAGCACGCTGGTGTCGACGCTGGCCCCGTCGGCGACCTCGGTCCCCTCCCCCGTCAGGCCGGCGTAGCGCAGGTTGGCCGCCAGGAAGGTGGCCGGGGTGCCGGCGTCCACCCAGTCCGCGTCGGAGGCCCAGGCGTACAGGCGCCCGTCCCGGACCAGGGCGGGGAACGTCTGCCGTTCGATCGAGACCCGCCCCTCGCCGGGGATGCGGGCCAGCACCGACGGCTCGAGCACGTAGGTGCCGGCGTTGATGAGGTTGGTGGGCGCCTCGTGGCGCGGCGGCTTCTCGATGAAGGCCACCACCCGGCCCTCCTCGTCCGTCGGGACCACCCCGAACGCGGACGGGTCCTCGACGGGCGTCAGGGCGATGGTGGCTTCCGCCTGGCGGTCCCGGTGGAACGCCACCAGGCCGCTCACGTCCAGCCCGGTGAGCACGTCGCCGTTGACCACGACGAAGGTCTCGTCGATCCCACCGAACAGGGCGGCGAAGCGGATGGCACCTGCGGTGTCGAGCGGGGTGGCCTCCACCGCGTAGACCAGCTTGACCCCGACGCACCGGCCATCGGGATAGGCGTCGAGGAAGGCGTCCGGGCGGTAGCCGAGTGACAGCACGGCCTCGTCGACGCCGTGGCCGGCGAGGTGCTCGAGGACCCGCTCGATCATGGGCCGCCCGCCGACGGGGAGCATCTGCTTGGGGGTGGTGAAGGTCAGGGGCCGCAGTCGGGTGCCTTCGCCCCCGACCAGGACCACCGCCCTCATTTCTTCTTCACCGTGGTCGAAGTGGTCGGGGCGACAGTGGTCGGGGTCACGGTGGTGGGGGTCGCCGGGGTGGTGGTGCTGGGAGTCGTCTTGGCCGCGGGCGCCAGCTTCGTCAGGTTGGTCTGCACGTACGCCGGCGGCGGGGGGATGCTGTTCTTGTCGGCCGCCGGCACGAAGGCGATCGTCAGCAGCGACTGGTCGACCAGCAGGATGTTGCGGGGATCGATCGTCGCCAGGGTGCCGGTGGTGGCGCCGGCGAAGTTGAACTGCATGACGTACACGTGCGACTGCTTGCCGCCGCAGCTGTTTCCGTCCAGGTACTGCTTCCCGCCCGGCACCTGCAGCTCGGCCGCGTTGAGCTTCATCCCCACCGCGCTGGCGAACTTGCCCAGGGTGGCGTTCTTGCCAGCCGCCGACTTCACGGTCGGGTGGATGTGGATGATGCCGTCGCCGTTGCCGGTCGTGATCCCGTACGGGTCCTTGGCGTGGGTGATGGGCGCCAGGAACTTGCCGCAGGCGTACACCGCGTACCCCTCGTTCCAGATGGTGCCGACGGTGGGGGCCGTGGCGCCCTGGTTGTTGATGGCCGTCAGGCGGCGGTCGCGGCTGGCGACGGTGCCGATGACGCCCAGGATGACCACCAGCGCGATGACGCTGAAATAGGTCCAGGGCGTCCGGCCCCGATGCGTCCGCCCACCGCCGGTGCCGGCGGCGCGCGCCACTTTTTTACTGGAAGAAGCCTTGCCCATAGCGTCGTTCAGGGTAGCGGTCGCGACGCCGGCTCAGGCATCGTGCCGCCGGCGGCCGGACGGGCCGGCTCGCCCGGCTCGGCGGCGGGGACTTCGAGGGCGGCCGGCCGGCCCAGGCGGTGCTGGGCGATGGCCACGGCCAGCCGGGCGCCGAGGCCGACCCCCACGAGCGGCAGGGCGGCCCGCTTGGCTCCCGCCGTGGTCCGCCAGGCAAACCGCCACATCGACCGGTGGTGGGCGGCCAGCATGCGGTAGGGGTGGCGGTTGGCGGAGACGCCCTGCACGTGCAGCACCTCGGCGGTCGGTTCGTACCCGATGGCCCACCCGGCCCGGCCCAGCCGCCAGCACAGGTCAACATCTTCCATGTACATGAAATACGACGGGTCGAAGCCGCCGATGGCGTCCCACGCCTGGCGGCGGGCCAGGAAGCAGGCGCCCGACACCCAGTCCACCCGGGCGGCCTGCCCGTGGTCCCAGTCGAGCAGCCGGTAGCGCCGGGTGAACCGGTTCCCGGGGGCCAGCAGCCCGAAGAGGCCGTGCCCGATGGCGTCGACCAGGTCGGGAAAGGTGCGCGCCGACGGGTACAGGGACCCGTCGGCGTTGGTCAGGCGGGGCCCGACCAGGCCCAGGTTGGCGTCGGCGCGCAGGGCGGCCAGCAGGGCCGCCATCGACCCGGGCCGCAACTCCACGTCCGGGTTGCAGACCAGCACGTGCTCGGCGGCGCGCGCTTCGGGGGTGGCGGCGCCCCGGTTGGCGGCCCGGCCGTAACCCAGGTTGGCGCCGGTGGGCAGCCAACAGGCTCCGGCCGCCAGCGCCACCTGCTCCGAGTCGTCGGCCGAGCCGTTGTCGACCACCACGGTCGTATCCACCCCGTTGGCGGCCAGCGATTCCAGGCAGGCGGCGAGGTGCCGGGCGGCGTTGTAGTTGACGATAACCGCCGCGACCGAGCCGGCGGTCAATGCCCCAGCCGGCTGGAGAACCAGTCGATGGTGCGGGCCAGTCCATCCCGCAGCGCGGTGACCGGCTCCCATGGCAACTCCTGGCGCGCCCGGGTCAGATCCGGGCGCCGAACCGTCGGGTCGTCGGCCGGGCGCGGGGCGAAGACGATCCCCGCGCTGGAACCCGACAGCTCCAGTACCAGTTGGGCGACCTCGAGCATGGAGCGCTCGTCGTCGCTGCCCAGGTTGACCGGCCCGGCGCAGGACGAGTCGAGGAGGGCCAGCAGGCCGGTGGCCAGGTCGTCCACGTAACACAAGCTGCGCGTCTGTGATCCGTCGCCGTAGACCGTCAGGGGCTCGCCGCGGAGGGCCTGGGTGACGAAGTTGGAGACCACCCGGCCGTCATCGGAGCGCATCCCGGGTCCGTAGGTGTTGAAGATCCGGGCGATGCGGACCTCGGTCCGGTGGCGGCGGTGGTGGGCCATGGTGAGCGCCTCGCCGAACCGCTTGGACTCGTCGTAGACAGAGCGCACCCCGACCGGGTTGACGTTGCCCCAGTAGCTCTCCGGTTGGGGATGGACGAGCGGTTCCCCGTACACCTCGCTCGTCGACGCCTGCAGGAACTTGGCCTGGTGGGCCCGGGCCAGCTCCAGAAGGTTGGCGACGCCGCGGCTGCCGACGTCGAGGATTTCCAGGGCCAGCGGCTCGAAGTCCGCCGGCGAGGCCGGCGCGGCCAGGTTGATGATGGCGTCGAAGGAACCGTCGACCGGCACCGCGGAGGTGATGTCCGCCTCGACGAACGTGAAGCCGTCCCGGTCGATCAGCCGCTTGACGTTGGCGGCGGACCCGGTGACCAGGTTGTCGACGCAGACCAACTCGTCGCCCCGCTCGAGCAGCCGGGCGCACAGGGTGGACCCGATGAAACCCGCCCCACCGGCCACCACCACCCGCATCAGGATCGGCCCATGCCCTGGTAGGTGCACCCCGCAGCCCGCGCCGCGATTGGTTGGAGCATGTTGCGGGTGTCGACGATGGCCGGGTTCGTCATGACCGCGGCGACCTTCGTCAGGTCGAAGTCGCGGAACTGGGGCCACTCGGTGAGCACCACCAGAACGTGGGCGCCTTCGCACGCCGCGTACGGGTCGTCGCACAGTTGCAGGCCCAGCCCGTTGAGATGGCCGTCCGCCGGGTTCGGGAGGGTGGGATCGAACGCCCTGACCACCGCACCGCGCTGGCGCAGCCGCCGGACGACGGCCAGAGCGGGCGAGTCCCGGAGGTCGTCGGTGGCGGCCTTGAAGGTCAAGCCCCACGCGGCCACCGTCACCCCGGCGCCGGTGTCGCCGGCCGCTTTCCACACGTCCTCGGCGACCAGATCGAACTGGCGCTCGTTGGCCGCCACCACCTCTTTGAGGAGGGCGAAGTCGTACCCGTGCTCCTCGGCGATGCGGATCAGGGCGCTGGTGTCCTTGGGGAAGCAGGACCCACCCCAGCCGGGTCCCGGCGCCAAGTGGTCGGCGCCGATGCGGCGGTCGTAGCTCATGCCCCGGATGACGTCGACCGAGTCGGCCCCCACCGCCTGGCACAGGTTGGCGATGGCGTTGACAAAGGACACCTTGGCCGCCAAGAAGGCGTTGCAGGCGTACTTGACAGTTTCGGCGGAGGCCGGATCGGTGATGAGGACGGGCGCCCCGAGCGGCTCGTACAGGGCCGAAAGCTTCTGGGCCGCGGCCGCGTCCTCGCTACCGATGACCACCCGATCCGGATGGAGCCAGTCGTGGACGGCGTTGCCCTCCCGGAGGAACTCGGGGTTGGAGACCACGGCCGTATCGGGACGGCCCAAGGCGGCGACGACGGTCCCCGCCGAGCCGACCGGCACGGTGGATTTCGTCACCACCACCGCGCCCGCCTGCAGGTGCGGGGCAATCTGACTGGCCGCCTGCTTGACGAAACGGAGATCGGCGGCGCCGTCGGCACCCTGCGGCGTCGGCACGCACAGGAACACGAAGTCGGCGACCACGGCGGCCGCCGCGACGTCGGTGGTAAAGGACAACAGCCCGGTCCGCAAGCCCTCCTGGATGAGCTCCGGCAGACCCGTTTCCAGGATCGGCGATTCGCCCTTGCGCATCCGCTCGACCTTGGCGGCGTCGACGTCCACGGCCACCACCCGGTTACCCAGGTGGGCGAGGCAGGCGGCGGTCGTGAGTCCGACGTAGCCGACGCCGATCACAGCGACGGTGTACGAGCGCACGGCGGGTTCTGTCGTCATCGGGGAGAGATAGTCCTTCGCTGTCGGCGGCGATTCAACCAGCGAGCGCTTTGACGGTGCGCTCAAGGGGTTCGTGGTGGTCGGGGAGCAGCGGGATCCCGCTGAGCCGGAGGGCGGCGTTGTCGAGGACGGAGTTGGCCGGTCGGACGGCCGGACGGGGCGGGACAAGCTCGGAAGTGGCGATAGGTTCGACCTGGGCCGGGTCAAAACCTGCCGCCGCCACCACGTCTCGTGCGAACTGGAACCACGTGGTGGGACCTTGGTTGGTCACGTGAAAGAGCCCGGGCCGCCGCCCGATCCCGAGCCGCAGGATCATGGCGGCCAGGTCGCCGGTAAAGGTGGGGCAACCCCGCTGATCGTCGACGAACCGGAGGCGCCCGCCTGGCGCGGCGAGGCGGAGGATCGTCTTGACCATGTTGGACCCGTGCGGACCGCACACCCAGGACGTGCGGACGAGGGTCGCCCCCGGGAGGGTGGCCAGCACCTCGGTCTCGCCGCCGAGCTTGGTCCGCCCGTAGACCGACTGCGGGTTGGGCCGGTCCCATTCGGTGTAGGCCCCGGCCGCCGTCCCGTCGAACACGTAATCGGTCGACACCGTCACCAGGTGGGCACCGACCAGCCCGGCCCCTTCGGCGACATGCCGGCAGCCGAGGGCGTTGACCTGCCAAGCCCGGTCCGGATCTGATTCGCACACGTCGACGGCGGTCCAGGCCCCGGCGTGCAACACCAGGTCCGGCTTCAGGCTGGTGATGGCCGACAGGACGGCGTCCCGGTCGGCCACGTCGAGCTGGTCGCGCCCGGCTGCCGTCACCCGATGGTGGGGTTCCTCGGATGCCAGGCGGGCCAGGTCGGTGCCGAGCTGGCCGCCGGCGCCGGTGATCAGGATGTTCACCGATGCGCCCCGGACCGGTCCTTTAGCGGCTGCCACCACCACCGGTTGTCCCGGTACCAGGCGAACGTGGTTTCGAGGGCCTCGTCGAGCGAGCGCTTCGGCGCCCAGCCCAGGGCCCGGACCTTCCCGGCGTCGACGGCGTAGCGCCGGTCGTGCCCCAGGCGGTCCTCGACGTACTCGATCATCTCCGAGCCGGCCCCGGCCAATCGCAACAGGCGCTCCGTCAGGTCCCGGTTGCTCAACTCATCGCCGCCTCCGATGTTGTAGATCTCCCCCGGCTCGCCGGCGCGCAGGACTGCGTCGATGGCGGCGCAGTTGTCCTCCACGTACAGCCAGTCCCGGCGGTTAAGGCCATCGCCGTACAGCGGTACCCGGTGACCGTCGATCAGGTTGGTCGCGAAGAGGGGGATCACCTTCTCGGGGTACTGCCAGGGTCCGAAGTTGTTGCTCGAGCGGGTGATCAGCACCGGGAGGCCGTAGGTCGAGTGGTAGGAGCGGGCGATGAGATCGGAGCCGGCCTTCGACGCGCTGTACGGCGAGCGCGGGTCGAGGGCGTCCGTCTCGACGCTGTGACCCTGCTCGACCGAGCCGTACACCTCGTCGGTCGACACGTGGACGACCCGATCGATGCCGGCCTGGCGGCACGCCTGCATCACCGCGTTCGTGCCCACACAGTTGGTGACCACGAAGTCCTCCGGACCGGTGATCGACCGGTCCACGTGGCTCTCCGCCGCGAAGTGCAACACCGCGTCGTGACCCTCGACCGCGGCCGACACCGCGTCGAGGTCGCACACGTCGGCGTGGACGAAGCGAAACCGGTTCGGCTCGGCCTCGTCCACCTCCTGCAGGGTCGACCGATTACCGGCATAGGTGAGGGCGTCATAGACCGTCACCGCGTCGTCGGTGTTGGCCATGAGCCACCGCACGTAATTCGAGCCGATGAAGCCGGCCCCGCCGGTAATCAGGAGCTTCACGCCCGAGAGGTTAGTAGGGCGGTGCTCAGCGACCCCGCCGGGCCGATCGCAGCTTTCCGTTTACTGCAGGTCGATTTGCCCGTGGTCGCCCACCATCAAGCGGGTGGCGCGCGGCCGGCGATCGGTTCTCGTCACCTCTACGTGATGGCCGAGCAAGGAGTCCTCCAGTCGCCCGGCCTGCAACACCCGGCAGTCGTCGAGGATCACCGAGTGCTCGATCTCGCTGCCCTCGATGACGCAGTCCCGGCCGATGGCCGAGAACGGCCCCACGAAGGAATCGGTCACCGTGGTGCCGGCCCCGATCACGACCGGCCCCCGAATCCGGCTGCGCACGATCTGGGCGCCGGCCTCCACCACGACCCGCCCGTCCAGTTCGGAGGCCTCGTCGACCGTGCCGTCGATGCGGCGCTCGAGCGTCTCCAGGATCAGCCGGTTGGCCTCCAGCAGAGGCGTGAGCTTGCCGGTGTCGATCCACCAACCGTCGAGGACCTCGGTACGGACCCGGAGGCCCTGATCGACCAGCCACTGGATGGCGTCGGTGATCTCCAGCTCGCCCCGGGCGGACGGGGCGATGGCGGCAACCGCGTCATGGACCCTGGCGTCGAAGAGGTACACCCCCACCAGGGCCAGGTTGGACGGGGGGTCGGCCGGCTTTTCGAGCAGCCGGATGACGGACCCGTCGGCGTCGAGCTCGGCCACCCCGAAGCGGTGCGGGTCGGGGACGACCTTGAGGAGGATCTGGGCGCACGGCAACTCATCCCCGTCGCCCCCCAGGGTCGGCGTTCGAGTCCGGCTGCGGTCGGCCTCGAAGCGGTCCACGAACTCCTTCAGGCTCTGCTTGACCAGGTTGTCCCCGAGGTACATCACGAAGTCGTCCTCGCCGAGGAACTCGCGGGCGATGCGCACCGCGTGGGCCAGGCCCAGCGGGGCCGCCTGCTGCAGGTAGGTGACGGTCAGCCCCCAAGCGGACCCGTCCCCCACCGCGGCCCGCACCTCGTCGGCCGTGTCGCCGACCACCATCCCGACCTCTTTGATGCCGGCGTCGGCGATGGCCTCGAGCCCGTAGAACAGGATGGGCTTGTTCGCCACCGGGACCAGTTGCTTGGCCCGGGTGTGGGTAATGGGCCGGAGGCGGGTTCCCGCCCCGCCCGCGAGAATGAGCGCCTTCACCGGGGACGACGTTAGTGCTCGCCGGCCCCGTCCGGCCGGGACCCGGTTGCCGGCGGGTCGGCGACGGCGGGGGGGCCGGGGGGGCCGGCGTAGCGGCGGGGGGGCCGGCGTAGCGGCGGGGGGGCCGGCGTCGCGGCCGGCGGGGGCCGGCGGGGGCCGGCGTGGGCCCCAAAGCGGATTTCATAACCTTTCGTGCTAACTAAGTCAGGGATCTCGGCGTAATCGGAGAATCTCGGTGTCAAATCCGTCGTCTGACGTCGTCATTCACGCCGAGATCCACGGATTACGCCGAGAAGGTGTTGAAGGCCTTCACCTCGGGACCCGCCGGCGCCTTCCCGCCGCCCCGGCCCCGATCATCCGCCGGCCCCCTCCGCCGGCCGGACATGCGTCACGTCCCCGGCCGCCACCGTCAGCGGCGGGCCGCCGCCGTCCGGCGCCACCACCAGCCGGCCGTCGTCGTCGATGCGCTGGGCCCGGCCGGTCAGCTCCCGATCGCCCAGCTGCACCGCGACCCGCCGGCCCACGGTGGAGCAGGCGGCCCGGTAGGCGGCGGCCAGCCCGTCCCATCCGCCCGGGCCGCCGCCGCCCGAGCCACCGCCGCCCGGGCCACCGCCGCCCGGGCCACCGCGGCCCGCACCACCCCCCGAGTTGCCGGCACCCGAGGCGGCGCCCAGCAGGCCATCCAGGGCGGTCAGCCAACCCACCAGCAGCTCGGATCGGTCCAGCCGCCGGCCGGCGACCTGATCAGCCCAGGCGGCGCCCGGCGGCCCGCCGTGGACGTTGAGGCCCATGCCGACCACCACCCCGCCACCGCTGGTCTCGGCCAGGATGCCCGCCAGTTTGCGGTCGCCGACCAGCAGGTCGTTGGGCCACTTCAGCTCCGGCGTGAAGCGGCCCACGTCCCTGCACGCTCGCACGGCCGCCAGCCCGGCCGCGGCCGTCAGCAGGTGCCACCGCGACGCCGGCAGGTCGGCCGGCCGCAGGAGCAACGACACCAGCAGGGCGGCACCCGGGCTCGGCTTCCCACGACCGGTCGAGCCGACCCCGGCCGGCGGTCTGGAGGTCGGCGGCCACGACCAGCCCCTCCGCAGCCCCGGCTGCCGCCCGGGCCGCGACCACCCGATTCGTCGAGTCGGTCACCGCCAGCAGCTCGATGTCAGTGAACCGGGTGGTGGTCGCCAGCCGCCGGCGGGAATCCGGATCGAGCCGCATGAAGGGTCAAGCTTGGCGGGCCGCCCCCCGCCGCCGCCAGCAGCCCGCGGACTCGCCCGTCGACGGGCACGCTGTCAGAATGCCTCCTCGTGCTCAGCAAGGTCGTCATCGCCAACCGCGGAGAAATCGCCGTCCGGGTCATCCGCACTTGCCGGGAGCTGGGAATCATCAGCGTGGCGGTCTACTCCGACCTCGACCGTGACGCCCTGCACGTCCGGCTGGCCGACGAGGCCTACGCCCTGGGGGGCCAGACCGCGGCCGAGAGCTACCTCGACACCGCCAAGATCCTCGACGTGGTGGCCCGCTCGGGCGCGGACGGCCTCCACCCCGGCTACGGCTTCTTCTCCGAGAACGCCGACTTCGCCCGGGCCGTCACCGACGCCGGCGTGGCCTGGATCGGCCCGCCACCTGCGGCCATCGAGGTCATGGGCGACAAGATCAGCTCCCGGCTGGCCGCCCAGCGGGCCCAGGTGGCCGGCGTCCCCGGGACTACCGAGGTGCTGACGTCCCCCGACGAGGTGGTGGCCTTCGGCGAGGCCAACGGCTGGCCGGTGGCGATCAAGGCCGCCTACGGCGGCGGCGGGCGGGGCATGCGGGTGGTGCAGGAGGCGTCCGAGGCGGCCGCGGCCCTCGAGTCGGCCCAGCGAGAAGCGGAGAAGGCTTTCGGCCGGAGCGAGAGCTACCTGGAGCGGTACCTGACCTGGCCGCGGCACGTGGAGGTGCAGGTTTTCGCCGACACCCAGGGCCACACTGTCTACCTCGGCAGCCGGGACTGCTCCGCCCAACGACGCCACCAGAAGCTCATCGAGGAGGCCCCGGCCCCCAACATCCCGACTGCCACCTTGGAAGCCATGGGCGATGCCGCCGTCAAGGTGGCCAAGGCGTGCGGCTACGTCAATGCCGGCACGGTGGAGTTCATCTACCAGGACGGCGACTTCTTCTTCCTGGAGATGAACACCCGCCTCCAGGTGGAGCACCCCGTCACCGAAGCGATCACCGGCCGGGATCTGGTGGCCCTCCAGCTGCAGATCGCAGCCGGCGAGCCGCTCGGCTTCACCCAGGCCGACGTGCGCCTGGACGGGCATGCCATCGAGGTCCGCATCAACGCCGAGGATCCCGCCGGCGGCCGCTTCCTCCCCTCACCGGGGACGATCACCCGCTTCCGCCGCGCCGACGGCTACGGCGTCCGTACCGATGCCGGGTACGAGGCGGGCGACACGGTCAGCCAGTACTACGACAACCTCATCGCCAAGCTGGTGGTGTGGGGCCGGGACCGCGAGGAGGCCCGCCGGCGCATGTTGCGAGCCCTCGGCGAGACGGAGCTGACGGGCCCGGCCACGACCATCCCGGCCGACGTGGCCATCCTGGAGCACCCCGACTTCATCAACGTGGAGCACTCCACCAACTGGGTCGAGCAGCGCCTGGACCTGTCGGGTATCAGCTCGGCCCCGCCGGCCGGGCCGGCCCCCGCCGACGGCGAGGCGCCCCGGGTCCAGCGCGACGTCGACGTGGAGGTCGACGGCCGCCGCTTCCAGGTCAAGTTGTGGGTGCCGGACGTGGCCCCCGTCACGGTCTCGGCCGGCGGCGCGGCCCGGCCGGCCCGGCCCCGTCCGACTGCCGGAGCCGGCGGCGGGGGTGGCGCCGGGAGCGGGCAGGTCGCCGTCCCCATGCAGGGCACCATCGTCAAGGTCCTGGTCGCGGTCGGTGATGCCGTGGAGGTCGGGCAAGCGGTGACCGTGCTGGAAGCCATGAAGATGGAGAACAACATCACGGCCGAGACGTCGGGCACCGTCAGCGAGGTCAAGGTCAAGCCCGGCGACACGGTCGGGGCCGGCGACGTGGTGGTCGTGATCGGCTGACATGCCGGAACCGGTCGTGGTCGGTACGGGCGGTGTATCGGTCGACGAGGTCGTGTTGGTGGCCCGGGCCGGCCGCGCGGTCGGGGGCGAGGTCGAGGTCGAGGTCGACCCGGCGGCCGTCGCCGCCGTCGACCGGTCGCATGACATCGCCACCTCGTTGATCGCCGGCGACACCGCGGTCTACGGGCTGTCGACGGGATTCGGGGCGCTCGCCGAGCGCTACATCCAGCCGGAACAGCGGGCCGCCCTGCAGATCGGACTGGTCCGCTCGCACGCGGCCACCGTCGGCGCCGAGGTCGAGCCCGAGGTGGTCCGGGCCATGATGTTGCTGCGGGCCGCCACCCTGGCGAAGGGCTACTCGGGCGTCCGGGTCGAACTGGTGCACGGCCTCGTCAGCCTGCTCAACCATGGGATCAGCCCGGTCGTGCGCGAGCACGGCTCGCTCGGCTGCAGCGGCGACCTGGCCCCGCTGGCCCACGTGGCCCTGGCCCTGACCGGCGAGGGCGAGGTCGTCGACGCGGCCGGCGAACGCCTCCCCGCGGCGACCGCCCTGCAGGCCGCCGGCCTGACCCCGATCGTCCTCGAGGCCAAAGAGGGACTGGCCCTCACCAACGGCACCGACGGCATGCTCGGCATGCTGTGCCTGGCCTGCGCCGACATCCACGCCCTGCTCCAGGCGGCCGACGTCGCCGCGGCCATGTCCGTCGAGGCCCTGCTCGGTACCGACCGGGCCTTCCTGCCCGAACTGGCCGCCCTCCGGCCCCACCCGGGCCAGGCCGCCGCGGCCGCCAACATGCTCGGCATCCTGGCCGGCTCCACCGTGGTCGCCTCGCACCAGGTCGGCGACCCCCGGGTCCAGGACGCCTACTCGCTGCGCTGCGCCCCGCAGGTCCTCGGCGCCGCCCGGGACACCCTCACCCACGCCCGGGCCGTGGTCGAGCGGGAGCTCGCCAGCGCCATCGACAACCCGGTCGTCCTCCCCGACGGGCGGGTGGCGTCCTGCGGGAACTTCCACGGCGCCCCCCTGGGCTACGTGGCCGACTTCCTCGCCATCGCCCTGGCCGACGCGGCGTCGATCGCGGAGCGCCGCATCGACCGCCAGCTCGACCACGCCCGCTCCCACGGGCTCCCGGCGTTCCTGGCCGCCGACCCGGGCGTGGACTCGGGCCTGATGCTGGCCCAGTACAGCGCCGCCGCCCTGGTGTCCGAGTGCCGGCGCCTGGCCGTGCCGGCCAGCGTCGACAACATCCCCACCTCCGCCATGCAGGAGGACCACGTGTCGATGGGGTGGGCCGCGGCGCGCAAGCTGCGCCGGGCGGTCGACCACGCCACCCGGGTGGTCGCGATAGAGGTACTGACCGCGGCTCGGGCCGTCGAGCTGCGCCAGCCGCTCCAACCCGCGCCCGCCACCGCCGCGGTGGTAGCCGGCCTGCGCCAGGTGGTGCCCGGCATCGGACCGGACCGCTACCTGGCGCCCGAGATCGACCACGCCACCGACCTCGTCCGGTCGGGCAAGATCGTGGCCTGGGCCGAGTCGGTGATCGGCCCGCTCGGGTAAGTCCACCCCCGCTCCTACGGCCGCCAGGAGGAACGCCCCATGACCGCCTCCACCCCCACCCCAACCCCCGCCTCACCGGCCTCACCCGCCACCCCCAGCCCCCACCCGGCCGTCCGGGCCGCCACCGGGAGCGAACTGCACTGCCGGTCGTGGTCCACCGAAGCGGCGTGGCGGATGCTCCACAACAACCTCGATCCCGACGTCGCGGAGCGCCCCGAAGACCTGATTGTCTACGGCGGGGGCGGCAAGGCGGCGCGCGACTGGGCCAGCTTCGACGCCATTTCCCGCACCCTGGTGGACCTTGCCGACGACGAGACCCTGCTGGTCCAGTCGGGTCGACCGGTCGGCGTGCTGCGCACCCACGAGTGGGCGCCCCGGGTGCTGATCGCCAACAGCAACCTGGTCGGCGAGTGGGACAACTGGGACGAGTTCCGGCGCCTCGACCGCCTGGGCCTGACCATGTACGGGCAGATGACCGCCGGCTCGTGGATCTACATCGGCACCCAGGGGATCCTGCAGGGCACCTACGAGACCTTCGCGGCCGTGGCCGCCAAGCGGTTCGACGGCTCGCTGGCCGGCACCCTGACCGTGACGGCCGGCGTCGGCGGCATGGGCGGGGCCCAGCCGCTGGCTGTCACCATGAACGGCGGCGTCGTCATTTGCGCCGACGTCGATCCCACCCGCCTGCAACGCCGGCTCGACACCCGCTACCTCGACGTGGTGGCCACCGGCATCGATGAGGCCATCCGGCTGGCCCGCCGGGCCCAGTCCGAGCGCATGGCCCAGTCCATCGGGGTGGAAGCCAACGCCGTCGAGCTGCTGGAGGCCTTCGTCGACCGCCACGAAGCCGTTGACGTCGTCACCGACCAGACCCCGGCCCACGATCCGATGATGTACGTGCCGCTGGCCATGTCCGTGGCCGACGCCGACGACCTGCGGCGGCGGGACCCGGACGGCTACCTGGTGCGGGCCCGGGACACCATCGCCCGGCACGTCACGGCCATGCTGGCGTTGCTCGACCGCGGCGCGGAGGTCTTCGACTACGGCAACAGTCTCCGGGCCGAGGCTCGCCTGGCCGGGGTCGACCGGGCGTTCGACTACCCGGGCTTCGTCCCGGCTTACATCCGCCCGCTGTTCTGCGAGGGCAGGGGGCCGTTCCGATGGGCCGCCCTGTCCGGCAACCCGGCGGACATCGGCGCCACCGACCGGGCCGTGCTCGAGGAGTTCCCCGACAACGAGCCGTTGGCCCGCTGGATCCGCATGGCATCCGACCGGGTGGCCTTCCAGGGCCTGCCCGCCCGCATCTGCTGGCTCGGCCTCGGCGAGCGGGCCCGGATGGGCGCCCGCCTCAACGACATGGTCGCCGCCGGCCACCTCACCGCCCCCATCGTCATCGGTCGCGACCACCTCGACTGCGGCTCGGTGGCCTCCCCCTACCGCGAGACCGAAGCCATGGCCGACGGCTCGGACGCCATCGCCGACTGGCCCCTGCTCAACGCGATGGTCAACGTGGCCTCCGGGGCCTCCTGGGTCAGCATCCACGAGGGCGGGGGCGTGGGCATCGGGCGCTCCCTGCACGCGGGCCAGGTCTCGGTGGCCGACGGCACGCCGCTCGCCGCCGCCAAACTGGAACGGGTGCTCACCAACGACCCGGCCATGGGCGTCATCCGCCACGTCGACGCCGGCTACCCCGCCGCCCGCGAGGTCGCACACGCCACCCACCTCCGCATCCCCTCCGGAAAGGCGGACGTTCGATGACCGTGCGCCTAGTGGCCAACATCGGGCATCCGGTCTTGCGGGAGTGGGCCCGGCCAGTGGCGCCTGACGAGCTCGACCGGCCCGAGACCCAGACCTTCATCGACGACCTCATCGAGACCATGCGCTACTACCAGGGGGCCGGCCTGGCCGCCCCGCAGGTCATGGACTCCCAGCGGATCGTGGCCATCGAGGTCCACGCCAACCGGCGCTACCCCTACAAACCCGACATCCCGCTGACCGTGCTCGTCAACCCCGAGGTCGAACTGCTGACGGAGGAGACGTTCGCCAACAACGAAGGCTGCCTCTCCGTGCCGGGCCTGCGGGGCGAGACGCACCGCTTCGTGGACATCGGGGTCCGGGCCCTGGACCGCCACGGCCAGGTTTGGGAACGCCAGATCAAAGGCCTCTCCGCGGTGACCTTCCAGCATGAGGTCGACCACCTCAACGGCACCCTCTTCGTGGACCGGGTCGAGGACCCCACCACCTTCACCACCTGGGAGCAGTTCGAGCGGCTCCAACGGGACGAGTTCGCGGCTCGGGCCGCCCAGCTCGTCGCTCGCTTCGGGTCCTGACCGGTGCCGACCTGGTGGGCCCGCCACGCCTGGTTGGGCGGCCCTCGCACCACGCAGGACGTCCTCCTCGAAGTGAAAGAGGATCGCCTGGTGGCCGTCACCTCCGGCGTGACCCGTCCACCCGATGGCGCGGTCCGCCTCGAGGGCCTGACGTTGCCCGGGCTCGTCAATGCGCACTCGCACGTCTTCCATCGGGCCCTGCGGGGCCGCACCCACGAGGGGCCGGGCTCGTTTTGGACCTGGCGGGACCTGATGTTCGGGGTGGCGGCCCGGCTGGACCCGGACGCCTACCTCCGCCTGGCCCGAGCGGTGTTCGCCGAGATGGCCCTGGCCGGGTTCACCGCCGTCGGTGAATTCCACTACCTCCATCACGGGCCCGGCGGCGTCCCCTACGCCGACCCGAACGTCATGGGTCACGCCCTCGTCGAGGCGGCCGGGCAGGCGGGCCTTCGGCTCACCCTGCTCGACACCTGCTATCTGACGGGCGGGTTCGACTCGCCGCTGGACGAAACGCAGCTGCGGTTCGGCGACGGCTCCGCCGCGGGTTGGATCGACCGGGTCTCACAGCTGGCGCCCGGGCCGATGGCGCACATCGGCGCCGCGATCCACTCGGTGCGCGCCGTCCCGCCGTTGGCTATCGCCCAGGTGGCCGAGTGGGTGAGCCAGCAGGGCTGGCGGCTGCACGCCCACGTGTCCGAGCAGGCCAAAGAGCACGCCGAATGCCGCAAACTCCACGGGACCACTCCGCTCGGCCTGCTGGCGGCCGCCGGCGCCCTCACCGCCCGATTCACCGCCGTCCACGGCACCCAGATGTCGAAACGGGACGTGACCGGATTGGCCGCGGCCGGCGGCGGCTGCTGCGCCTGCCCCACCACGGAACGGGACTTGGGCGACGGCATCGGGCCCTTCGCGGCCCTGCACCACGCCGGGGTGGCGCTGAGCATCGGCACCGACTCCCACGCAGTGATCGACGGCTTCGAGGAAGCCCGCGCCATCGAGATGGACGCCCGCCTGTCAGCCCGGCAGCGCGGCCTCTTCTCGGCCGCCACCCTCCTCGACGCGGCCACCGTCCACGGCGCGGCCGCTCTGGGCTGGGACGCCGGCGGGTTGGCGTCCGGCCGGCTGGCCGATTTCGTGACCGTCCGGCTCGACACGCCGCGAACGGCCGGCGCCGACCCGGCGCTGGCGGCCACCGCCGTCTACGCCGCCACCGCGGCCGACGTGTCCAGCGTCGTCGTCGGGGGCCGACCGGTCGTCTCGGACGGTGTGCACCTGCGGGTGCCCGACGTCGCCGGCGAGTTGGCCGCCGCCATCGCCGCCCTGGGCCGGTGACCTCCCTCGCCATCACCGGGATCGGCGCGCTCGTGACCGGCGACCCCGCCCTCGGGGCCGGCCCGCTCGGGTTGGTGGCGGACGCCGCCCTCGTCATCGACGGGGACGCAGTCGGGTACGCCGGCCCGGCGCGGGCCGCGCCCGCCGGCGCCGAGACCCAGGTCGACGTCGCCGGCCGTTGCGTCCTGCCCGGCTTCGTGGACTCCCACACCCACCTGATCTTCGCCGGCGACCGGGCGCAGGAGTTCGCCCGCCGCATGGCCGGGCGCCCGTATCGACCGGGCGGCATCCTGGAAACCGTGGCCGCCACCCGCGCCGCCAGCCCGGCGCAGCTCGGCGCCGCCGCCCGCCGGCTGGTCGAGCAGGCCCGGTCCTCGGGCACCACCACCGTCGAGATCAAGACCGGCTACGGCCTCACCCCGGAACACGAAGCCGCCCACCTCCACCTTGCCGGCCAGCTCACCGCCGAGACCACCTTCCTCGGCGCCCATCTCGTCCCACCGGAGTTCGCCGAGCACCGGGACGATTACCTCACGCTGCTCGTCGACACCATGATCCCCGCCGCGGCGGCGACGGCCCGGTGGTGCGACGTGTTCTGCGAGGAGGGCGCCTTCGACCCCGACGAGTCGCGTGCCGTGCTCGACGCGGCCCGGGACCGCGGGATGGGCTTGCGGGTCCACGCCAACCAGCTCGGCCCCGGCGCCGGCGTGCGCCTGGCCTGCGAGCTGGGGGCCGCCTCCGCCGACCACTGCACCCACCTGTCCCCGTCCGACGTCGACGACCTGGCCTCGTCGGCGACGGTCGCCACCCTGCTACCGATCAGCGACTTCTGCACCCGGCAGCCCTATCCCGACGGCCGGCGACTCATCGACGCCGGCGCCACGGTGGCCCTCGCCAGTAACTGCAACCCGGGCTCGAGCTACTCCACCTCTATCCCTCTGGCGCTGGCCCTCGCCGTCCGCGAATGCGGGCTCAGCATCGACGAGGCCATCCTGGCCGCCACCCGAGGGGGCGCCGCCGCCCTGCGCCGCCCTGACCTGGGCCGCCTCTCCCCCGGCGCCCGGGCCGACGTCATCGTCCTCGACGCCCCCGACCCCACCCATCTCGTCTATCGCCTCGCCGCGCCGCTCGTCTGGGCCGTGCTCAAAGACGGAGCCTGGGCCATCCCTCCCTCGACCGGGTAAGGGGACTTCCCGAGCGGCTGCACCCAAAGTCTTTGGACATTTCTGCGTCTTCGGACCGTACGCGACAACCCGTGTCGCAGATGTCCCGAAGAAGCCGGATCGGTCAAAGAAACCGACCCAGCGACCCGACCTTCCTGCCGCGGCTATTCGGCCGCGTCGGCGAGGGCCTCTGACAGCGTGGGATGGGCCAGGCAGCTCTCCACGATGTCGGACACCTTGAGGTTGGCGGTCACCGCCAGCGCAATCACCGAGATCAGCTCGGCTGCGTGCCGGCCCACGATGGAACCGCCGAGCACCACGCCGGTGGCCGGGTCCGACAGGATCTTGACGAAGCCGGTCGGTGTCGCCGTTGATCAGGGCCTTGGCCGCGGCCGCGTAGGGCACCTTGGTCACCCGGATCTTGCGGCCGGTGGCGAAGGCCTCGGCCTCGGCCAGGCCCACGTCGGCGATCTCCGGCTCGGTGAAGATGGCCGAGGCCGCCTTCTCGTAGTCGATGTGGCGGTGCTCGCGGGTGTGGATGCCCATGGCGTGCTCGGCGATCTTGCGCCCCTGCATGGCCGCCACCGACGACAGGGGCAGCTTGCCGGACACGTCGCCGCCGGCGTAGATGTGGGGCACGTTCGACTGGCAGTGGTGGTTGATGGGGATGTAGCCAGCCTGGTCGACGTCGACGCCGGCGGCTTCCAGACCGAGCCCGTCGCTGTTGGGGATGGACCCGATGGCCAGCAGGGCGTGGGAGCCCTGGGCCACCCGGCCGTCGTCGCAGGCCACCGCCACGCCGTCCCCGCTCAGGTCGATCTCCTCGGCCCGGGCCCCCTTGAGCAGCCGGACCCCCCGCCGCAGCAACTCGTCCTCCAGGGCGGCGGCCACCTCCGCGTCCTTGCTCGGCAGCACCTGCTGCCGGCTGACGATCAGCGTCACCTGGGCCCCGAAGGAGCTGAACATGTGCACGAACTCCACGCCCGTCACCCCCGACCCGATCACCACCAGATGGCCCGGCATGGTGCTCGGCGGGTAGGCCTGCCGGGTGGTCAGCACCCGGTCGCCGTCGGGCTGCGCCCAGTCGGGTATCCGCGGCCGGCTCCCCGTCGAGATGAGGATGGCCTCGGCTTCCAGCTCCTCGAGGCCGTCCTCGGTCTCCGCCACCACCTGGTGCGGGCCCTTGAGGCGGCCGGTGCCGCGGAGGATGCGAACCCCCTGGCTCTTCAGCAGCCGGACGATCTGCTGGTTGAGGTGGGCTTCGATCTCCTTGACCCGCCGGCGCTGGGCCTCCACGTCCAGGTTGGCGTCCTGGTGGGACAGCCCCATGCCCTCGATGCGCCGGGTGAAGCTCATGGCCCCGCCGGTGGCGATCATGGTCTTCGACGGGATGCAGTCCCACAGGTGGGCGGCCCCGCCGACCACGTCCCGCTCGATCAGGGTGACCTCCGCCCCCAGGCGCGCCGCGTAGGTGGCGGCGGTGTTGCCGCCGGGGCCCCCGCCGATGATGACCATGCGAGACGGCATCGGCTAACGGTTGCGGCTGGTACACGCCGAACTCACCTCGCAGCACGTCGCTCACCTCGCCGAGGGTCGCCCGCAGCCGGAGCGCCTCGCGCATCGGTGGCAGCAAGTTGTCGGTCCCCCGCGCCGCGGCGGCCACGTCGGCCAGGGCGGCGTCGACTGCCGGCTGGTCCCGTTCGGCCCGGGTCCGCCGCACCCGGTCGATCTGGTGGGCCTGCAGGGCGGGATCGATGGGAAACACCTCGGTCGTCTCCGGGGCGTCGTCCACGAACCGGTTGACCCCGACGATGATCTTCTCGCCGTTGTCGACCTGCTTGGTGTAGGTGTAGGCGGCCTGCTCGATCTCCTCCTGCATGTAACCCGCCTCGATCGCCGACACCGCCCCGCCCATGCCGTCGATCTTCTCCAGGTAGGCCCAGGCGTCGGCCTCGACCGCGTCGGTCAACGACTCGACGAAGTACGACCCCGCCAGCGGGTCGACCGTATCGGTGATCCCCGACTCGTGGGCGACGATCTGCTGGGTGCGCAGCGCGGTCCGGGCCGCTTT
This sequence comes from uncultured Acidimicrobiaceae bacterium, assembly GCA_963702305.1. Taxonomy (GTDB): domain Bacteria; phylum Actinomycetota; class Acidimicrobiia; order Acidimicrobiales; family Palsa-688; genus PALSA-693. The sequence continues at coordinate 179,483 of CAVPBX010000018.1, forward strand.
GGCGGTCGGCAGGCCCAACGCCTCGTCGAAGCCGTTGGCGTGCAGGCTCTGGGTGCCGCCGAGCGCGGCGGCCAGCGACTGCAGGGTGACCCGGGCGATGTTGTTCTCCGGCTGCTGGGCGGTGAGCGTGCTCCCGCCGGTCTGGGTGTGGAAGCGCAGCAACTTGCTCTTGTCGTCCTGGGCGCCGAAGCGTTCCGTCATGATCTGGGCCCACATGCGGCGGGCGGCCCGAAACTTGGCCACCTCCTCGAAGAAGTTGTTGTGGGCGTTCCAGAAGAAGCTGAGCCGGGGGGCGAACTCGTCCACCGGCATGCCGGCCGCAACCGCGGCCTCGACGTAGGCGATGCCGTTGGCGAGGGTGAAGGCGATCTCCTGGACAGCGGTCGAGCCGGCCTCGCGGATGTGGTAGCCGGAGATGGAGATGGTGTTCCAGCTGGGCAGGTTCTCCTGGCAGTAGGCGAAGATGTCGGTGATCAGCCGCATCGACTGGCGGGGCGGGTAGATGTAGGTGCCCCGGGCCACGTACTCCTTGAGAATGTCGTTTTGGATCGTCCCGCCCAGCTTGGCCGCGGGCACCCCCTGCTCCTCGGCGACCAGCTGGTAGAGCAGCAGCAGGATGGCGGCGGTGGCGTTGATGGTCATGGAGGTGGTGACCTGATCGAGCGGGAGCCCGCCGAGCAGGATCCGCATGTCGTCGATGGAGTCGATGGCCACCCCGACCTTGCCGACCTCGCCCTCGGCGCCGGGGATGGTCGGAGTCGTAGCCCATCTGGGTGGGCAGGTCGAAGGCGCACGACAACCCGGTGCCGCCGCCGGCGAGCAGCAGGTGCCAGCGCTCGTTGGTCGACTCGGCCGTGCCGAACCCCGAGTACTGGCGGATCGTCCAGGGCCGGCCCCGGTACATGTTGGGGTAGATGCCCCGGGTGAAAGGAAACGACCCCGGCGCCCCCAGCCGGCGGGCGGGGTCCCACCCCTCGAGGTCGGCTGGCGTGTAGACGGGGCGGACCTCGATCCCCGAATCGGTGCGGCGTTGAGCGGTGGCCATGCCCCCAGGTTACGGGGTCACGGGGCCAGCGGCCCCGGGTGGCGGAAATACGGCTGCAGGGTCGTCAGGGGAAAGGACACGGTCCCCGTGGGAAAGCTCACCTGCAGGGCCTCGGGGGTGACGGCCCAGGCCGTCAGGTCGGTGGCCGCCGGGTTGGTAGCGCCGTCCGCCTCCAACTGCGCCATGGCCGTCGACGACAGGTACGCCTGGTACCCGCCGGTCAACAGATCGCCCAGCCCGAGCCGGCGCCCGTCACTCAACGAGAAGGTCGCGGTGGCCACCCGAGCCCCGCACACCCACCGAAAGGACGCCAGCACCCGGTCGTCGCGCACCGTCGTCACCCGGCAGCCGCTGGGCGCGACCTGCTGGAGCTGGGCGTTGATACCCGGCTGGCCGGCGAGCTGGGGGACGTCGCCGAGATAGGACACCATCGGACCGGCCGTCAGGCCGGTCGCCGCCCGACCGGTGGTCGATGGCGGGCCGGACAACGCAGGATTGTCCCCGCCGCTGGTACCGCACGCCGCCAACACCACCGCGAAGAGCGGGAGCAGCGCGACGGCCCCCCTTTTCCCAGCTGCTATTTGGGGGCCTCGATGGGATGCGGCATGCACAGCTCGTCATACTCGGCGATGACGAGCTGCTCCTTGGGGATGCTGCAGGCCGCGCACTCCGGATCGCGATTGACCTTGAACGTCCGGAAGCTCTCCTCCAGGGCGTCATACGCCAGCAACCGCCCGGCCAAGGGGTCGCCGATGCCCAGCAGCAGCTTGATGGTCTCCATGGCCTGGATGCTGCCGATGATGCCCGGCAGCACGCCCAGAACCCCGGCCTCCGAGCAGGAGGGGGCCAGCTCGGCAGGCGGTGGCTCCGGCACCTGGCAGCGGTAGCACGGCCCCTGGTGGGGCAGGTACACGCTGGCCTGGCCTTCGAAGCGGAAGATGGACCCGTGGACGACGGGGATGTCGAGCTTGAGGGAGGCGTCGTTGACGAGGTAGCGGGTCGGGAAGTTGTCCGTCCCGTCGACGATCACGTCGTAGCCGGCGAAGATGTCGAGCACGTTGTCGGCGCCCAGCCGCACGTCGTAGGTGACCACGTTGACGTCGGGGTTGAGGGCCGTCAGGGTCTTCTTGGCCGAGTCGACCTTGCGCTCGCCGATGCGGTCGACGTTGTGCAGGATCTGGCGCTGCAGGTTGGAGTCGTCGACGACGTCCATGTCGATGATGCCGAGGGTGCCGACCCCCGCCGCCGCCAGATACAGGGCCGCCGGCGAGCCGAGACCGCCGGCGCCGAGCAGCAGCACCTTCGACTGCAGCAGCTTGGCCTGCCCGGCCACGTCCACTTCCGGCAGCAGGATGTGGCGCTGGTAGCGGTTGCGCTGTTCGGCCGTCAGGGTGGCGGGGGTACGCCAGGGCCGGCCCTCGTCCTTCCACTTGTTGAAGCCGCCGACCACCGACACCACGTCGGTGTAGCCGAGCTGGCCCAGGGTGTCGGCCGCGAAGGCCGACCGGGTCCCGCCCGCGCAGTAGACGACGACGTGGGCGTCGTGGTCGGTGACCCGCCCTTCCACCTGGCTCTCCAAGTGGCCCCGGGGGATGTGCACCGCGCCCGGCAGGGCGCCCTGCTCGTACTCATCCGGCTCGCGCACGTCGAGGACGACGGTGCCCGGGCGGTCGAGATCCTCCGCCGCGGTCGCGGTGTCGACCTCACGGATCCGGGTCTTGGTGTCTCGCAACAGGTCGCGGAAGCTCGCCATGCCGTAAATGTTACCGGTACGGTCGGGATATGACCCGTCCAGAGCACCCTCCTTCTCCTGCCCGCCGCGCGGTTGGGCCCGGGCGTTGATGGACCTCCAGGAGGCGATCCGGACGCGCCGCATGTGCCGCGACTTCGCGGCCCGACCGGTGGCGCCCGAGTTGGTGGACCGGTTGCTCGACCTGGCCCGCCGGGCGCCCTCGGCCGGCCACACCCAGGGCTGGGCGTTCGTGGTGCTGGAGGGCGGCGAGGAGACCCGCCGGTTTTGGACCGTCGACGCCGACCCGGAGTGGCTGGCGCAACCCGACCATCCCGGCCTGCTCGAGGCGCCGGTGCTCATCCTCCCGCTCTGCCACCCCCAGGCGTACCTGGACCGGTACGCGGCCACGGACAAGGCGGCGTCGGGGCTGACGGACCCGGCCGGTTGGCCGGCGCCGTACTGGCTCATCGACACCGCGTTCGCCACCATGCTGCTGCTGTTGGGGGCGGTGGAGGCCGGCCTGGGGGCGCTGTTCTTCCGGCTCCACGGCGATCCCGGACGGCTGCGGGCCGAGTTCGGCGTGCCCGACGGCTGGGACGCCATCGGGGCCGTGGCCCTGGGGTGGCCGGCCCCCGTCGCCGGCGCCGCGCCGCGGCCCCGCCGGCCGGTGCGCGCCCGCGACCAGGTGGTGCACCGGGGGGGCTGGTGAGCGGGCTACGCCACCAGGCCGGGCAGGACGTCGCCAATGGGGTCACGCACCACGACTGACGCCAGGTGGTCGTACGGCGTGGCCTGGGCGTTGACGATGACCACCGACGCCCCCGACCGATAGGCCCGCGGCACCAGCCCGGCCGCGGGGTGGACGCTCAGGGTCGAACCCAGCGCCAGCAACAGGTCACAGTCGGCCGCGGCGGCGTCGGCCCGGGCCAGCACGTCGGGGTCGAGGGGCTCGCCGAAGCTGATGGTGGCCGACTTGAGGATCCCGCCGCAGACCTCGCAGTGCGGATCGGGGTCGCCGGCCCGGACCCGCTCGAGCGCCGGCGCCATCGGACCCTCCCGGCGACAGGACCAGCAGCGCACCCGCCACATGGTGCCGTGCACCTCCACCACCAGGTCCGGATCGTTGCCGGCCCGCTGGTGGAGACCGTCGATGTTCTGGGTGACCAGCGCTCGCAGCCGACCCTGACGTTCCAGCTCCACCAGGGCCAGGTGGCCGGCGTTGGGCTGGGCGGCCCACGCCGGCGACGCCAGTCGGGTCTGCCAGGCCAGGCGGCGGACCTCGGGGTCCTCGAGGTAGTTGGCCAGCGTCGAGGTGCGCTCGGCCGCCGGGTTCTTCGTCCACACCCCCTGCGGGCCCCGAAAGTCCGGGATGCCCGAGTCGGTGGAGATGCCCGCCCCGGTCAGCACGGTGATCCGGGCCGCCCCGGCCACTGCCCCCCGGGCGGTCCCGGCGCCGTCGTCGATCACGAGGCCCAGTGTCCCACCAACCTCACCGCTGTTGACCGAGTTGCGCGCCTCGTAACTAGCTGATAGAACATGAAAATCATCTACTTAGCTAGAGAGGCGGTCACAACCATGCAACCGTTGCTCACCTTCGAGTGCGACACCCTCATGCTGCGCCCCTGGGCGGACGAGGTCATCGACTCCCTCGGCTTCGACCCCCGCTCGCCGTACGTGGAGCGGTTCTGGCTCGGCGTGCTGGGTCCCAGCACCACCTGGCTGATGCGACGCGTCGCGGCCGGCTTCGATCAGGCCCCGGAGGGCTTCGAGCTGCCCCTCGGCGAAACCGCCCGGGCCCTCGGGCTCGGCGACCGCGGCGGGCGCCACTCGCCGTTTCTCCGCACGGTCAACCGCATGATCCAGTTCGAGCTGGCCCAGGTTCTCACCCCGGGCGCCGGCGAACTGGCGGTACGCCGCCGGGTGCCGCCCTTGAGCCGCCGCCAGACCGCTCGCCTCTCGCCCGAGCTGCAGGCCGCCCACGAGCGATGGCAGGCTGAGCAGCTCCAAGAGCCTCCTGCCGCCGCCCAGCGTCGCCGGAGCCGCCAGCTGGCCCTCAGCCTGCTGGAGATCGGCGAGGACGTCGAGGCGGCCGAGCGCCAGCTGCTGCGGTGGCGCTACCACCCGGCCCTGGCCCGCGAGGCGGTCGCCTGGGCCGCCGACGCCCAGCGCAGCGCGGCCCTGGCCGCGGAGGCTGGCTGACCGTCGGTCCCCCGAATCCGGCAGGGACCGGGAGGACCGTAGGCTGATCTGCGTGGATCTCGCCGGACCCGACCTCCCCCCGGGCCAAGCCATCACCCTGCCTGGGCGGGGCACCACCTGGGTGTACGACACCGGTCCGCTCGGCGTGGGATCCGGCCCGGTCGACCCGCGTCCGCTGGTCCTGTTGCACGGGTGGACCTCGACCGCGGCCCTCAACTGGTACCGGTGCGTGCGGGCGCTGCGGCCGGAGTTTCGGGTCATCGCCCTCGACCAGCGCGGTCACGGGCGGGGCATTCGCAGCCGGCGACCGTTCCGCCTGGAGGACTGCGCGGACGACGTGGCGGCCCTCACCGAGCAACTGGGCACCGGCCCGGTGACCGCCGTCGGTTACTCCATGGGCGGCCCGGTGGCCCAGCTGCTGTGGCAGCGCCACCCGGACGTCGTCGACAGCCTGGTGCTGTGCGCCACGGCTGCCAAGTTCGCGTCCCGCAACGAGCTGAGCGGGCCCATGGGCGCCCTTGGTTACGGCATGGCCCTGGCCTTGTCGGGCGTGCCCGCCAACCTGCGCCGGCAGGGTTTCGGCCTGCTGGTCCGCAACCGGACGGCGGATCGGGGGTGGGCGTCGTGGGCCATCGAGGAATGGGGACGCAACGATCCGGCCGCCCTGGTCCAGGCCGGCCTCGCCCTAGGCCGCTTCGACGCCACGCCGTGGATCGCCGGCATCGACGTCCCGACCGCGGTGGTGGTGACCACCCTGGACGCCACCGTGTCGCCGAGGCGTCAGTGGCAGCTGGCCCAGACCATCCCCGGGGCCCGGGCCTTCCCGGTGGCGGGCGATCACCGGGCCTGCGTCGAAGAGGCGCGTCGCTTCGTCCCCGCCCTCCTGGCCGCCTGCCGAGCGGTCCAGATGGCGCCGGCCGACCAGCGCGCGGCCGCCGCCACCTGATCGCAGGACGCGGGCCGGCTCTCAGGACAGGCCCGTCTCAAGACAGGGCAGCCTCCACCGCCCGGGCCGCGGCGGTCACGGCCGGCGCATACCGCCGGCCCGGCTGGCGGGTGGTCCGCCCGATCGGACCGGACACCGAGACCGCCGCCGCCACCAAGCCGTTGACGGTCACCGGGGCGCTGACGGACGCCACCCCCGGCTCCCGTTCCTCCACGCTCTGGGCCCAACCCCGCCGGGCCGCTTCGGGGTCGCCGGCCAGCACTTTGGCCGCGGACCCCCGATCCATCGGCAGGGCGGCGCCCACGGCCACGATGGTGCGCAAGCCGTGCGGCGATTCCAGGGAGACCAGGCACACCCGGCTGTCGCCGGAGCGCACGAAGAGCTGGGCGCTCTCCCCCGTCCGGTCCCGCAGCTCGGCCAGGACCGGACCCGCCGCCTCGACCAGGGACCGGGCGGGCCGGCCCGCCGCGGCCCGGCCCAGGCGCACCAGGGCCGGGCCCAAGGCGAAGCGGCCGGCCTCGTCCCGGTCGACCAACAGGTGGCATTCGAGTGCCGCGGCCAACCGGTGGGCGGTGGCGCGGGGCAGCGAGACGGCCTCGGCCAGCTCCTGGAGGGTCCGGGGGCGTTCCTCGAGCGCCGCCAGGATGGCAACGGCCTTGTCCAGCACGCCCACACCGCTTACACTCTCTCTCACCAGTCGGGAAATCTATCTCAGAATGTGAGACAGCGCCATGACCGAACCGAGCACCCTGGCCGACAAGGTCTGGGAGCGTCACGTGGTCCGCCAGGCAGAGGGCGAACCGGATCTGCTGTACATCGACCTGCACCTGGTGCACGAAGTGACGTCGCCGCAGGCCTTCGACGGGCTCCGGCTCGCCGGCCGGGGCGTGCGCCGAGCGGATCTGACGGTGGCGACCATGGATCACAACGTCCCGACGACGGCGTTGGACCAGCCCATCGACGACCCCATCTCGGCCCGCCAGATGGAGGTCCTGGCGGCGAACTGCGCGGAGTTCGGGATCCGCCTCTTTCCGATGGGCGACTCCCAGCAGGGCATCGTGCACATCATCGGACCGGAGCTGGGCCTCACCCAGCCGGGCCTGACGATCGTCTGCGGGGACAGTCACACTTCCACCCACGGCGCCTTCGGCGCCCTGGCCTTCGGGATCGGTACCAGCGAGGTGGAGCACGTGCTGGCCACCCAGACCCTCCTGCAAGGCCGCCCCAAGACGATGGCCGTCAACGTCGAGGGCGACCTCCCCCCTGGGGTCAGCCCCAAGGACCTGGTGCTGGCCATCATCGGGACCATCGGGACCGGCGGGGGCATGGGCCACGTCATCGAGTACCGCGGTCCCGCCATCCGGGCCCTCACCATGGAAGGCCGCATGACCGTCTGCAACATGTCGATCGAGGCGGGGGCCCGCGCCGGCCTGGTGGCGCCCGACGACACCACCTTCGCCTACCTGGAGGGCCGGCCCTACAGCCCGCAGGGTGCGGCCTGGGAAACGGCGCTCGACGAATGGCGGGCGCTCACGACCGACGCCGCGGCCCGCTTCGACCAGGAGGTCACCATCGACGGCGCCGCCTTGACACCGTTCGTGTCGTGGGGGACCAATCCGGCCCAGGTGGTCCCCATCGCCGGCCGGGTGCCCGAACCCGACCAGTTCGACGCACCCGCAGCCCGGGAAGCCGCCGAGCGGGCGCTCACCTACATGGGCCTGCAGGCCGGGACGGCGATCCGCGACATTCCCGTGGACACCGTCTTCATCGGCTCCTGCACCAACGGCCGCATCGAGGACCTCCGGGCCGCGGCCGCGGTGCTCGAGGGCCGCCGGGTCGCGTCCTCGGTGCGGGCCCTGGTGGTGCCCGGCTCGGGACCGGTGAAAGCCCAGGCCGAGGCGGAGGGGCTGGACCGGGTGTTTACCGCCGCGGGCTTCGAATGGCGCAACCCGGGTTGCTCGATGTGCCTGGCCATGAATCCGGACAAGCTGGCGCCCGGCGAGCGCTCGGCGTCCACGTCGAACCGGAACTTCGAGGGCCGTCAGGGCCGCGGTGGGCGGACGCACCTGGTCTCGCCGGCGGTCGCGGCCGCCACCGCCGTGGCCGGCCACTTCTCCGCCCCGGCCGATCTCGACCAGACCAATCTCGACCGGAGGAGTCACTAGTGGAACCGATCCGGATCGTCTCCGGCACCGCCGTCCCGTTGGATCGCTCCGATGTGGACACCGACCAGATCATCCCGAGCGACTGGCTCAAACGGGTCGAGCGGACCGGCTTCGGTCAAGGGCTCTTCTCCGAGTGGCGCGACGACCGGGACTTCGTGCTCAACCGGCCCGAGCACGCCGGGTCCACCATCCTGGTCGCCGGTCCGAACTTCGGCACTGGATCGTCACGCGAGCACGCCGTCTGGGCCCTCATGGACTACGGGTTCAAGGCCGTGGTGTCCCCTCGCTTCGGCGACATCTTCCGCAACAACTGCACCAAGGCCGGGTTGGTGCCGGCCCAGGTCGATGCGGCCACCGGTGCGGCCCTGCTCCGGGCCGTCACCGAGGATCCGACCCTCGAGTTGACGGTGGATGTCGAACGGCTGGTGGTCAGCGCCCCCGCGGCGGGAATCGAGGCGCCGTTCCCTCTCGATCCGTTCACCCAGCACCGCCTGCTGGAGGGGCTCGACGACATCGGCCTGACCCTCCAGCACGCCGAGGCCATCGACGCGCACGAGCGACGCCGGCCGGCGTGGCTGCCCCGGGTCCCTGTCTGACCGCAGGGGCGGCAGGTAACCTCCCACCGTGGTTCACCGATGGATCCGGTTTCTCCTCAAGGCGGCCCTGGCCGGAGCGCTGTTGTGGGCGGCCCGGTGGGCGTTGATGCGCTGGATCGACGGGCCGGCGCAGGAGCCTTCCCGGGAGCCCTGGCCGCCGCTGACCGAGGCGGAGCCGCCGGTCGAGGCGCCGGTGGAGGGGCCACCGGGCACGCCCGAGGCCGCCGCCCCGGCCGCCGGCACTGCCTGGGTGGCGCCTGCAGAGGGCGGCGGGTGCCCGGATGGCCATCCGGTGAAGGCCAAGCTGAGCAGCAAGATCTACCACCTGCCCGGCATGTCGGCCTACGCCCGGACCAACCCGGACCGCTGCTACGCCAGTCCCGAGGCGGCCGAAGCGGACGGCTTCACCCGCGCCAAGCGATAATCCGCCGGCTCCGGCCTCACACCTCGGCCAGCGCCACCGCGTCCAGAATCCCGGGCGTGGCCAGGAGCGCCCCGGTGACCTCGGCAGGCACCGGCTGCTCGAATGACAGGGCCATCATCGCCGTCCCGCCCTCCGCGCTGCGGCCCAGCTTGAGGTCGACGATGTTGCAGCCGGCCGAAGCCAGGATGGTCGCCACCGCGGCGACCATGCCGATGCGGTCGTCGTTGTGCACCATCAGCATCCAGCGGGCCAACGGCAGCTCGATGTCGTGGTCGTCGACCATCACCACCCGCGGCTCGGCGTCGCCGAACATGGTGCCCGCCACCGCGTGGCTCCCGCCCCGCAGGATCACCAGGTTGGTGTAGCCGGAGCCGGCGCCCGGCCCGGCCGAGGCCGCGGTGGAGCGCACCACCAGCCCGCGCTCCTCGGCCAGTTGCGGGGCGTTGACGTACGACACCGGCTCGTCGGTCGAGACCGCAAACAGACCCTTCAACACCGCCAAAGTGAGAATCCGGGTGTCGTGTTCGGCCAGGCCGCCCTCGAACTCGATGTCGAACGTGGAAGGGAGCTCGCGGGCCAGGGCCCCCCAGAAGCGGCCCAGCCGCTCGGCCACCGGCAACCACGGCCGCACCGCCTCGGGGACCTCGGCGGCCGCGATGTTGACGGCAAACGGCACGAACTCTCCGGCCAGGGCCAGCTGCACCTGCTCGGCGATGGTGACCCCCGCCTTGTCCTGCGCCTCGCGGGTGGACGCACCCAGGTGGGGCGTCACGACCACCTGGTCGAGCTCGAACAACGGGGACGACAAGACCGGCTCGTGCTCGAAGACGTCCAGGGCCGCGCCGGCGACGATCCCGTCCGTGACCGCCTGGGCCAGGGCCTTCTCGTCGATGATCCCGCCCCGGGCCGTGTTGACGATGCGCACCCCGGGCCGGGCCTGGGCGAGCAGGTCGGCGTCGATCAGGCCGGTGGTCTCGGGCGTCTTCGGCAGGTGGATGGTGAGGAAGTCGGCCTGCGCCACCACCTCCGCCAACGGCAGCAGCTCGGTCCCGAGCTGTTTGGCCCGCTCGGCGCTGACATAGGGGTCGTAGGCCAGCAGCCGCATGCCGAAGGCCGCGGCCCGCTGGGCCACCAGGGTGCCGACCCGGCCCAGGCCCACGACGCCCAGCACCTTGCCGTGCAATTCGACGCCCTCCCAGCGGGATCGCTCCCAGCGACCCTCGACCAGCGCCCGGTGAGCCTGGGGAATGTTGCGAGCCTGGGCCAGCAGCAGGGCCATGGTGTGCTCGGCGGCGGACAGCACGTTCGACTGCGGGGCGTTGACGACCATCACCCCCCGCCGGGTGGCGGCGGCGATGTCCACGTTGTCGAGGCCGATGCCGGCCCGGCCCACCACGACGAGATCACGGGCGGCGTCGAGCACCTCGGCGGTGACCTGGGTGGCGGACCGGATGATCAGCGCCGCCGCCCCCGGCACGGCCGCCAGCAACTCCGCCGCGGTCAGCCCCACGGAAACGTCGACCTGGTGACCGGCCGCGCGCAAGCGGGCCAGACCCGGCTCGGCGATCTCCTCCGCCACCAGCACCCGTGCCATCCCCGAACCTCCGGTCAGCCGCCGGCGAACTTGGCCAGGCGGGTGATGCCTTCGGCCAGGTCGTCGTCGCCGAGGGCGTAGGAGAAACGGGCGTAACCGGGTGCCCCGAAGGCCTCGCCGGGCACGAACGCCACCCGGGCCTCGTCGAGCACCAGCCCGGCCAGCTCCAGCGACGTGGCCGCCGACCGGCCGCTCGCGCCGAGCGGGCGTCCCAGCAGCCCCTCCAGGCTGGGGAAGACGTAGAACGCCCCCTCCGGCTCGGGGCACCGCACGCCCGGGATCTCGTTGAGCATGGCCACGATGGTCCCCCGCCGCCGCTCGTAGGTGGCCCGCATCTCGGCCACCGCCACCAGGTCCCCGCTGACCGCGGCCAGGGCGGCGCGCTGGGCCACGTTGCACACGTTGGAGGTGGCATGGGATTGCAGGTTGGCGGCGGCGGCGATCACGTCAGCGGGACCGATCATCCAACCCACCCGCCACCCGGTCATGGCGTAGGTCTTGGCCACCCCGTTGATGACCACGCAGGTGTCCGCCAACGACGGGACCGCCACCGGCATCGACGTGAAGCGGGCTTCGCCGTACACCAGGTGCTCGTAGATCTCGTCGGTGACCACCCACACCCCGTGCTCGACCGCCCACCGGCCGATGGCCTCGACCTCCGCCGGGGGGTAGACGGCGCCCGTCGGGTTGGACGGCGACACGAACAGGAGCACCTTCGTCCGGTCCGTCCGGGCCGCTTCCAACTGGTCCACGGTGACCCGGAACCCGGCCTCCCAGGTGGTCGGCACCTCGACCGCCACCCCGCCGGCCAGGCGGATGGCCTCCGGGTAGGTGGTCCAGTAGGGGGCAGGCAGGAGCACCTCGTCGCCCGGATCCAGGAGCGTCTCGAACGTCTGCAGCACCGCCTGTTTGCCGCCGTTGGTGATCAGGACCTGCCCGGGCTGGACGGAGTAGCCGGAGTCCCGGGCGGTCTTCGTCGCCACCGCCTGCCGGAGCTCCGGAAGGCCGGCGGCGGGGGTGTACCGGTGGTTGCGGGGGTCGGCGCAGGCCTCGACGGCCGCGGCCACGATGTGCGGCGGGGTGGGGAAGTCGGGCTCCCCGGCCCCGAAGCCGACGACGTCCTCGCCGGCCGCGACCAGGGCCTTGGCCTTGGCGTCGATGGCCAGGGTGGCCGATTCCGCCACGCCCGATATGCGCTGTGAGATACGAGCCATTGCCTGCCATGCTTTCACAGTGCCCAACCTCACTCCGACCGATATCAAGATCCCGGCCGACCTACTGCCCGCCGATGGGCGGTTCGGCTCCGGGCCCTCCAAGGTCCGCCCGGAGGCGGTGGCCGCCCTGCAGGCGGTGGGCACGACGGTGCTCGGCACCAGCCACCGCCAGGCGACGGTCAAGTCGATCGTGGGCCGGCTGCGCCAGGGACTGGCGGCCTTGTGGGCCCTCCCCGACGGCTACGAGGTGGTACTGGGAAACGGCGGTACCACGATGTTCTGGGATGCGGCCACCTTCGGCCTCATCCGGGAGCGGAGCCAGCATCTGAGCTTCGGGGAATTTTCCTCCAAGTTCGCCCAGGCGGCGACCACGGCCCCGCACCTGGCGGCCCCCCGCATCATCGAGTCCCCCGCCGGGACCCATCCCTGGCCCAGCCCTGATCCGGAGGTCGACCTTTACGCCCTGACCCACAACGAGACGTCCACCGGCGTGATGATGGACCTCCGGCGACCCGACGGCACCGGGGACGCGCTGGTCGCGGTGGACGCCACGTCAGGGGCGGGCGGGCTGCGGTTTGACCCGACCGAAGTGGATGCCTACTACTTCGCCCCGCAGAAGGGGTTCGCGTCCGACGGCGGCCTGTGGGTGGCAGTCCTGTCCCCGGCCGCCCTCCGCCGGGTGGCGGACCTCCACCAGTCGGGCCGGTGGGTGCCGGCGTCGCTCGACCTGCACATCGCCGTCGAGCAGAGCCGCCTCGATCAGACGTACAACACACCCGCGCTGGCCACCCTCTTGCTGTTCGTGCACCAGCTGGAGTGGATGCTCGACGGCGGCGGCCTCGACTTCTCGGCCGGGCGGTCCGAGCGGTCGGCGGAGATCCTGTACGGCTGGGCCGAGTCGACCGGCTACACCACCCCATTCGTGGCCAAGCCCGACGAGCGCAGCCAGGTGGTGGGCACCATCGACTTCGACCCCTCGGTGGATGCCGCCACGGTGGCCAAGGTGTTGCGGGCCCACGGCATCGTCGACACCGAGCCCTACCGCAAGCTGGGGCGCAACCAGCTGCGGATCGCCATGTTCCCGGCCATCGAGCCGGACGACGTGGCCGCCCTCACCGCCTGCATCGACCACGTCGTCGGCCGGCTGTAGGGGCGCTAGGCCCCCAGGCGGGCGGTGATCTCCTCGGCCGGTTGAGGACGGGCGTAAAAATACCCCTGCCCGCGGACACACCCCAACCGCAGCAGTTCCGCCACCTGCTCGGCCGTCTCCACCCCTTCGGCGAGGGTCTCGATCCCGAGCACGTCCGACAGCCGGATGATGGCCCCCACGATGATGGCGTCGTCGGGGTCTTCGCCGAGGCCGGCCACGAACGAACGATCGATCTTGAGCGTGTCGATCGGGAAGCGTTTGAGGTAGCTGAGCGACGAATAGCCGGTCCCGAAGTCGTCGATGCTGAGGTCCACCCCCAGGTTCTTGAGGCCCTCGAGGACGGCGACGGCGTGCTCGGCGTCGGCCATGACCGCGCTCTCGGTGATCTCCAGGGTGAGCTGCTGCGGATCGAGCGCCGAGGCGTCGAGGGCGGCCCGGACCCGCCGGAGGAGCCCGGGTTCGCTGACCTGACGGGCGGACAGGTTGACGGCGACGCCCAGCGCCGGACGACCCTGCTCGGCCGCCTGATCGGCCCAGGAGCGGGCCTGCTGGCAGGCCTGGTTGAGGACCCACTCGCCGAGTTCGACGATGAGCGACGACTCCTCGGCCAGCGGGATGAACTCGGCCGGCGAGATCAGGCCCCGCTCGGGATGGGCCCAGCGGACCAGCGCCTCCGTGGTCACCATCACCCCGTCCTCCAGCCGGACGACGGGCTGGTAGTGCACGGCGAACTCCTCGTCGCGCAGGGCCCGCCGCAGGTCGGATTCCAGGGCATGGCGGCGGAGGCGACGCTCGCGGAACGGCCGGCGGTATAGCTCCACCCGGCCCGAGCCCAGTTGCTTGGCGTGCTCGAGGGCCAGGTCGGCGTCGCCGAGCATGTCGTCGGTGCTGGTGTCCGCGGTGGCGATGGCCACGCCCGCTGACGCGGAGATCATGACCTCGCGCCCGTCGAGATGAAACGACCCCGAGACGGCCTGGCGCAAGGCTTCGGCTCGCTCGCGAACCGCGGTCTGGTTGGGAAGCCGGGTGCACAGGACGACGAACTTGTCGCCGTCGTAGCGGGCGGCGAGGTCGTCCGGGCCCGCGGCCGCCCGCAAGCGGTCCCCGATCTCGGCCAGCAGCCGGTCGCCGACGCCGTAGCCGAACGAGTCGTTGACGATCGCGAACTGGTCGATGTCGACGGACACCACGGCCAGCAGGATCCGCTCCGGCCGCCGCCGCCGGATGGCGTGGTCGAGCCGATCGACCAGGTGGGCCCGGTTCGGCAGGCCAGTGAGCTGATCGTGGAGGATCAGATGCTCGAGGTCCTCGTGGGCCAGGCGGGTCTCCCAGGCCGCGGCCAGGATGTGGGCGATGAGCGCCAGCTGGTCGGCGGCTTCGGGGTCGAGGGTCCGGCCGCGGGGGCCGTGGATGGCGATGAGGCCACGCAGGCGGCCCCGCACCGTCAGGCCGGCCACCGCCTTGCTGGCCCGGACCACGCCGGCTGCCGAGGCTTCGGCCTGGCTGACCGACACCCCGCCTTCGGGCTGATCGGGGTCGATCAGGGAGGCGTTCACGGGGCCCGGCCAGCCCACGGCGGCCAGGGGGACCAGCAGGTCGCCGTGCAGTCCGAGCACCAGCGCACAGGGGAGGTCGAAGAGGGCGACCGCGGTGGCGGCGGAGTGGGCGGCCAGGTCATCGAGCTCGCCGCCGGCCTGCGCCCGGCGGCCGAGTTCGGCCAACGAGGCCAGGGCGTCAGACCGTGGGGCCGGACCGAGCGCGCGACCCGGCTGTCGGGTGGATGCCATCAGCAGCTGCCCATGCCGTCACCGTCCGTGAATTGGCGTCTACGCAGTGTGACGGCACCTCCGAGATTTGTCCAGCAAACGCGAAAGAATTTCCGCGCAATACCGGAAACGTCGTCACCCCACCAGGTCGGTGACGTCGACGTCGCCCGGCGGCCCGTCGTAGACGACCGCCCCGTCGCTGAGCGCCACGCACCGGTCGACCCGGGCCACGTAGTCCAGCTGATGGGTGGCGATGACCACGGTGGCGCCGGCCCCCACGGCCTCGGCGATCAGTTCGCTGAACGCCTCACGGCCCGGTGGGTCCAGACCGACGAAGGGCTCGTCGACGAGCAGCAATTCGAAGGGGCGGACGAGCGCCAGGGCGATGGCGGTCTTCTGCCGCAGTCCGCGCGAGAAGCGGGACGGCAGGTCCTCGACCCGCGGCGCCAAGCCCAGCCGGGTGATCAACGCCGCGGCATGATCCTCCCAGTCCTCGTGGCCGTGGAGCCGGCAGGTGTACTCCACGTGCTCGAGGACGGACAGGTCGTCGTACAGGACGGGACTGTCCGGCAGATAGGACAGGGCGGCGCGGGCGTCGAGGGAGCCGGCCGGGGCGCCGAAGATGTCGATGGCACCGTCGCTCGGCTCGAGCAAGCCGGCGGCCATGCGGAGGAGGGTGGTCTTGCCGGAGCCGTTGTGGCCGATCACGGCCAGCTGCTGACCGGCGGGCACGTCGAGGTCGAGGGGTTCGAGGGCCACCAGGTCGCCGTAGGTCTTGGCCACACGGCGCGCCGTCAGGGCCGAAGGGACGTCGGGCATGGGCAGGCCGACCCTAGGCGCCGGTGGACGGTACTGAACGCGCTCCGGCCTGGCTGAAGGCCTCGCGGACCCAGGCGTGGATCGGCTCCCGCCAGCGGACCCAGGCGGCGATGACGCCGAGGAGGACGTAGACGGGGATCGTCACCGCGGCGATCACCGCGACCGGTGACGACGACCCGGAGCCCGGGCGGCCAGCCAGGAGGGGGGCCACCCCGAGGGTGGCCAGCAGCGGCGGCCACACCGTGCGCACCACGGCCCGGGCCCCGGCCGCCTCAGGCGGCAGCAGGGTGTCGGTCGCGCTGGCGAGCGGCGGGGGCCCCTGCACCACGCTGGTGAGGGCACCGGCCAGGGCGCATCCGCCGGCGGGCAGGACCAGCAGCGCCCCCGCCTGCCAGGCCAGGGCCCGGAAGCCGGAGAGGGCGATCGCCACCGCGGCGCCGACTGCGGCCACCCCCACCATCACGACCAGCGACGGTCCCAGGAGATGCAGGTAGAGGGCGCCGGCGGGGACGGGGTATTCGTCGCGCCGATCCGGGTGATCCAGCTCCTGGGCCAACGGCTCCACCGCGTCGAGGGCGGCCACGTACAGGGCCAGGCCGGCGACCACGATCAGCGGGGTGGTGCCGCGCCAGGCCGCGGTGGCGGCCGCACCCGCGGCCGCACCCAGGACCACCAGGCGCACCGCCCGCCAGGGCGGGAAACGGACGATGCCCCGCCAACCGCGGCGCCACACCGGCCAGCGCACCCGGCCCCGAGCCGGGCGGTAGGCCCGGGGGCGCCGCTGCCGCGGTAGCTCCTGGGACAGCTGCCGGCGGAGGACGACCACGGTACGGATGTCGCGGAGGGTGGCCGCGAACCGGATCTGGCCGACGAGGGTGGCCCGCCCCTCTGCCGCCTCGATCGAGCAACCACCCACCCACCGCAGGCCGGCGACCACGGCGGCCACCGCCACCGCCGCTCCGATGATCGCCCCGGGTCGCCAACCCAGCGGGCTGAGGGCCAGGCGGCCGAGCCAGGTGGCCGGGGCGGTATCGGACCGGGTCGCCACGTCGACGGCCGACCAGCCGACCAAGATCAGGGCGAGGAGGCCCCCTCGGAGGCGGCCCAGGCGGGGCCCGGACACCGTCAGGGCCAGACCCAGCGCCCCGACCACGGTCAGCAGCCCGGTCAGGGCGCCGAACCCGATCCAGCCCAGGGGCGGGCCCGGCAACCGGCGGAAGGCGAGCAGGCCGGCGACCGCCCCGAGGGCGGCACCGGCGAACGCCCCAAACCGCAGCTGCCGCCAGGCCAGGGGGCGCAGGGCCACCGCCCGGTCGAGCGGGGCCAGCAGCACGTGCCGCACGTCCGCGGCCTCGACGACCAACGGACCGCCCCGTCCGCCGGAACGGACGCCGATCGCCCACACCGCGGCGATGGCCACCCCGACCCACTGGGCCCCGTGGGCGCGGACCCGGGCCACGGTGGCGGCGTCGACGCGGTGATCACCGATCAGACCCGACAGCACCCACAGGGAGATGCCTCCGACGACCGCCGTGATGTACACCCGGTACAGGGCCTCGAAGGGGTCGATCTCCTGCGTCCGGGTGCGGCGGCGGGCGTTGCGCAAGTCGGCCAGCACGGCGCGCGGCCCGCCGAAATCTGCCACCGCGATGGTCACGCCCCGGACGGTAGCGCCCCACTACGACCAGGGCTTCGCCACCCCGGTGGGCGCGGAGCCGGCCGGGGCCGGTAGTTCAGCCCATGGGCAGGGCTTCGTAGACCTCGACACTCCCGCCGCTGGCCAGCACCGGGCAGCCCTTGGCCTTGATCGCGGCGCCGGCCAGGTCGTCGGCCGTGATGATGGAGTAGCCGCTCAGCGCGGACCCTCCGCCGTCGCGGGTCGATCCGTCGGGAGCGATGGTGGCGGACGTGCCGAAGGGGGCGCCCGGATCGACGACGGCCTCGCCCAGGCCGCCAAACCAGCTCATCCACTGCTCCATCGCCTGCTGCTGCGCTTCGGGGGATTCGGCCATACCGCCGCCTCCGGTGTAGGCCAGCACGAACTTCGCCATCGGGGAGCCTCCTTGTGTCGGGGTCGTCGCGACCGTCAGTCAGTACGACGAACGACGCGGCAGCGATCGACACCCCGGCGACAATTGTTCGGGGCGGGCCATTGTCGGGCGATCAGCCCCCAGAGACGTCCTGCGGGCGCTGCGAGCCGGCGTTGATGAAGGGCATCATGGCCCGCAGCTCGGCGCCGACCTTCTCGATGGGGTGCTCGCGGCCTTCCTCGCGCAGCTGGTTGAAGCGAGGCCGTCCGGCCCGGTTCTCCGCGATCCACTCGTCTGCGAATTTGCCGGACTGGATCTCGTCGAGGATGCGCCGCATCTCCTCCCGGACCGCGGAATTGATCACCCGCGGGCCCCGGGTGAGGTCGCCGTACTCGGCGGTGTCGGAGATGGAGTAGCGCATGCCGGCGACGCCGTGCTCGTACATCAGGTCGACGATGAGCTTGACCTCGTGCAGGCACTCGAAATAGGCGGACTCCGGCTGGTAGCCGGCGTCGACGAGGGTTTCGAAGCCGGCCTGGATGAGCGACGTCAGGCCGCCGCAGAGGACCACCTGCTCGCCGAACAGGTCGGTCTCGGTCTCCTCCTCGAAGGTGGTCTCGAGCACCCCGGCCCGGGTGGCGCCGATGGCGTCCGCGTAGGAGAGGGCCAGGTCGCGGGCCTTGCCGGTGGCGTCCTGGGCGACCGCGATGAGGGCCGGGACCCCACCGCCGCCCTCGTAGGTGCGGCGCACCAGGTGACCGGGACCCTTCGGGGCCACCATGGCCACATCCACCCCGGCGGGGGGCGGGATGAGCCCGAAGCGCACATTGAAGCCGTGGGCGAAGAACAGGGCGTCGCCCGCCTTGAGCCCGGGCTCGATCTCGGCCCGGTAGATGGCCTGCTGCTCGGTGTCGGGGGCCAGGATCATGATCACGTCCGCCTCTCGAGCGGCGTCGGCAACCGACGCCACCCGGAGGCCGGCGGCCGCGGCCTTGGCCGCCGACGATGAGCCGTCGCGCAAGGCCACCCGCACGTCCACGCCGGAGTCGCGCAGGTTGAGGGCGTGGGCGTGGCCCTGCGACCCGTAGCCGATGATGGCTACCTTGCGGCCAGCGATGATGCCGGCGTCGGCGTCCTTCTCGTAGTACACGGTTGCAGCCATTAGCTTGCCTTTCCGGTCATTCTCAGGCGGGGTGCCGCCTGGAGGTCGAGCTTGGGCAACGCCACCCGGCCGGTGCGTTGCAGTTCGGTGATCCCGTAGGGTCGCACGAGTTCCTCGAAGCCGTCCAGCTTGTCGGGGTGGCCGGCCAGCATCACGGTGAGCCCGGTCGGGGCCACGTCGACGATCTTGCCTTCGAACACGCCGACGAGCTCGATCACTTCGCTGCGCTTGTCGGGACCGGCGGCCACGGTGGCCATCAGCAGCTCGCGCTCCACCGCGTCGGCGGGGTGCAACTCGGTGATCTTGACCACGTTGACGAGCTTGAACAGCTGCTTGGTGATCTGTTCGACGGACGTCTCCTCCACGTCGATGACGATGGTGATGCGACTGAACCGCACATCGTCGGAAGGGGCGACCGCGAGGGAGATGATGTTGAAGCCGCGCCGCGCGAACAGACCGCTGACGCGGGCCAGCACACCGGACCGGTTCTCGACCAGGACCGACAGGGTCTGGTGGGTAGGACGGCCCGCCATCACTGGACCACCCTTTCACCACCTGGCTTTTGGGACGGGTGCACGATGACGTCATCGTTGGATGCGCCGGCCGCGACCATCGGGAACACCTTCTCGCGGGCGTCCGTCCGGAAGTCGATCACCACCGGCCGGTCATCGATGGCGTTGGCCTTCTCGATGGTGGGCGCCACGTCCTCCGGCGTCTCCACCCTGAAGCCGACACAGCCCATGGCCTCCGCCCATTTGACGTAGTCCGGCAGGTCCGGGGACAGATACACCTCGCTGTAGCGCTCCTCGTAGAACATCTCCTGCCACTGGCGCACCATGCCCAGGTAGGCGTTGTTGAGGATGGCCACCTTGATGGGGATGCGTTCGCTCGACGCCGTCACCAGCTCCTGGGCGGTCATCTGGAAGCAGCCGTCGCCGTCGACGGCCCACACCGTGCGGTCCGGCCGGCCCACCTTGGCGCCGATGGCCGCCGGCACGCAGAACCCCATGGTGCCGAGGCCACCCGAGTTGACCCAGGTGTAGGGCTCGGTGAAGCGCCAGTACTGGCTGGCCCACATCTGGTGCTGGCCGACCCCGGACGCCAGGATCGTCCCCTCGGGGGCCGAGTCCCGCAACACCTCCATGACGTACTGCGGCTTGAGGGCGTCACCCTCGGCAGCCGGGTCGTAGTGCAGCGGGAACCGTTCCTGCCAGCCGGAGATGCGGCTGCGCCATTCGGTCCGGTCCGGCTGCTCCAGTGATGCGAGAGCCTTCACCAGCTCGGTGATCACCCGTCGGCAGTCGCCGACGATCGGCACGTCCGGCCGGCGGATCTTGCCCAACTCGGCCGGGTCGATGTCGACGTGGATGATCTTGGCCTCGGGCGCGAAGCTGCCCACCTTTCCGGTCACCCGGTCGTCGAATCTGGTGCCCAGGGCGATGAGCAGATCGGCTTGCTGCATGGCGGTGATCGCCGTGTAGTTGCCGTGCATGCCGGGCATGCCGAGGCAGAGGGGATGGTCGTCGGGGAAGGCGCCGCGGGCCATGAGGGTCGTGACGACCGGGACGTTGATACGCTCCGCCAGCTCCCGCAGGACCTCGGCCGCCCGGGCCTTGAGGATCCCGCCGCCGGCGTAGATGACGGGGCGGCGCGCCTCGCTGATGAGGCGGGCGGCTTCTTTGATCATGCGGGGATGTCCGTTGAGGGTGGGCTTGTAGCCCGGCAGCGAGGACGCCACGTCCGCGTCGGACGGCCAGGTCCAGTTGACCTCCGCCTGCAACACGTCTTTGGGCACGTCGAGGAGCACCGGCCCGGGCCGACCGGTGGTGGCCAGGTGGAACGCCTGGCGCACCATGAGGGAGATCTCGTCGGGATCCATGATGAGCTCGTTGTGCTTGGTGACCGACCGGGTGATGCCGACCGTGTCGCACTCCTGGAAGCCGTCGGTGCCGATCACCGGCCGGCTCACCTGCCCGGTGATGGCCACCATCGGCACGGAGTCCATGTAGGCGTCGCACAGGGGGGTGACCAGGTTGGTGGCCGCCGGCCCGCTGGTCACCAGGGCCACGCCGGGGCGGCCGGTGACGTGGGCGTACCCCTCGGCCATGTGGCCGGCGCCCTGCTCGTGGCGGACGAGGATGTGGCGGATCGGTGAGTCCAGGATGGGGTCATACGCCGGCAGGATGCACCCGCCCGGCAGGCCGAAGACCACCTCGACCTGTTCGAGTTCGAGGCTCTTGATGAGTGCTTGGGCTCCGGTGAGTTTCATGGCAGTCCTTGGGTGGCAGTGGTGGCAGTGGTGGCAGTGCTGGCGTCGGGTGGCCGGGGTGGCGTCGGGTGGCCGGAAATTAAAACGACCTCCCGGCGGGGAGGTCGGCAACGCATACGCAGGGTGGCGTATGCGTCAGGTGATGAGTACGAGCAGGTGGCGGTCGGGGCTCACGGAGTCAGTGTGGCACAGGAACGGGGGGTATGCAACGAGGGGCCGGCGTGGGCGGCGGGCCGGGACGGTAGGCTCGCCCGCTCGTCGGCCGACCCGGCCGACGCCCGCCGACATCCCGGGGACCACTGGCATGCGCACGCTCGGCCTCATCATCCTCGTCGTCATCGCGTTGGGATTCGACTTCACGAACGGTTTCCATGATGCGGCCAATGCGGTTGCCACTTCAATCACCACCCGCGCCCTGCGACCGGTGACCGCCTTGGCCATGGCGGCCAGTCTCAATGTCGTCGGCGCCCTGGTGTCGACCAAGATCGCCAAGACGGTCGGCAGCGGGATCATCACCCCTCCCAGCGGCTCCGCCGGTCTGGTCGTCGTCTTCGGCGCCCTGATCGGCGCGATTGGCTGGAACCTCTTCACTTGGAGGGTGGGGATACCGTCGTCCTCGACGCACGCGCTCATCGGAGGACTGGTGGGGGCGGGCATCGGCTCGGCGGGTGCGGTGCATTGGCACGTGCTCACCACCAAGGTGGTACTCCCGATGGCCGTGTCGCCCTTGATCGGGTTGGCGCTCGGCTATCTGGTGATGCTGGCGATCCTGTGGGCCTTCCGTCGGGTCGTCCCCGCGCTGGTCAACCGGCGCTTCCGCTGGGCCCAAAGCCTGTCGACCGCGGCCATGTCGTACAGCCACGGGACCCAGGACGCCCAGAAGACGATGGGTGTCATCACCCTGGCCCTGGTGACGACGGGCCATCTGCGCACGTTTCACGTTCCGCTCTGGGTGATCCTGTCCGCGGCCGGCGCCATGGGCCTCGGAACCGCGGTCGGCGGCTGGCGGGTCATCCGGACCCTCGGATCTCGGATCACCATTCTCGACCCGCCGCGAGGCTTCGCCGCCCAAAGTTCGGCGTCGGCAGTACTGCTGTTTTCCGCCTACGGGTACGCCATGCCGGTGTCGTCCACCCATGTGATCACCTCGTCGGTCATGGGCGTCGGGGCGACCCGCCGGCTGTCGTCCGTGCGTTGGGGACTGGCCCGCGAGGTGATCCTGGCCTGGGTGCTCACCATTCCGGGCGCCGCCCTCGCCGGGTGGCTGGCGTACGAGCTCGCCCACGCCGTGATCGGGCGTTGAGCGGGGCCGGGTGGCCGGGTGGCCGGGTGGCCGGGTGGCCGGCGGCCGGCGGCCGGCGGCGGGCGGGGTCGAGGGCGTACGACCGTTTCGCGACAAGCGCGTTGGCGGAGACCGGGCGGTTGTCGCGAAATCGCAAATGCGAACGACTTCGTGACAAACGCGACGCTGTCGTCGGCGACTCTGTCGCGAAACGGTTATTGGCGGCCCCGCCGCCGGCCCCCACCGCCGGCCCGCCGGCCGGCCGGCGCGCCCCCGCCCCCGCCGCCGGCCCCCACCGCCGGCCCGCCGGCCCGGCCCGACCCTACGAGTTCTTGATCAGAATCGATTCGACCACATCGGACACGTCTTCGATCCGGTTGATGGCGTTCTCGAGGGCCTGGACGATGTCCTTCCACTTCAGGACCTCGAGCGCCTCGTACTCCCCGCTGAAGAGGTGACCGATGCTGCGCCGGTAGATCGCATCGCCCTCGTGTTCGAGGGCCTCGATGCGCTCCAGCCGGTGGCGAGCCCCCTCCCGGTTTTGCAGGCAACCGATGAGGGCGTCCATCTCTCCGGCCATGACCGCGAGTAGATCAGCCAGCTCGCCGACCTCTGGCAGGGCTTGCTCGACGCGGACCAGGTGGATGAGCGCCGCCGCCGAGAACATGTCGTCCACCACGTCGTCCAGCTCCTCGGTGAGGGCATGGATGTCCTCCCGGTCGTAGGGCGTCACGAAGCTGGCGTCGAGCCGGCGCAGGAGCTCGACGGTGATCTGATCGCCCCGGCGTTCGAGGCTCCGTATCTCCTGGTAGTGATCCTCCAGGTCGGCGAGCGAGACGATCATCTTGCGGAGCTCCTCGGCGCAATCCCGACCGTTGGCGGCGGCCTGCTGGAAGAGATCGAAGAAGCCGCCATCGGTCGGAACCAATCGGAGGCGCACGATTCGACCCAGCACCGTCCGCAGCCGGGTCGGAGCCTCGTCGTCTGCGCCGCCGACAACCCGGCTGCGGGCCTGGGCGAGTTTCCGCAGGGGGGACATCCGGCGGGGTGCCATCATGCTGTCGATGCGCCGAGCCAGGTTGACGGCGTGGTCGCCGAGCCGCTCGTAGAAGCGGGCGACCAGCGCTAGCTCGGCGGCGACCGCCGGATCGGCGCCATCTCCTGCGCCGGAGGTGAGCAGGGCGGCCGAGAGTTCGTCGAGTTCGTCATCGGCGTCGGCCAGTTGGAACCGGATGTCCCGAGAGTGCTCGGCGTAGGCCCGGCTGGCGAGCTGCCACATGTGCACTCCGACGTCGCACATCGACTGAATGAGGCCCCGGCTGCGCGGACTGATGCTGCCGCCGAGACCCTGCCGGGTCCGTTGGGCAATGTGCTCGGCCAAATCCGCGCTGCGCTCCAACTCGGGGACCATCTGCAGCATGGCGATGAGATCCTCGAGCTCGTCCGGTTCCACCGTGGCTTCCGAGAGGCGCCCCTTGATCAACCCGGTGAGTTCGTTGCAGGCCTCATCGACCTGCCGGTCGTCGGCAATGACCCTGTCGGCGCGTTCGACGTCCTGATCCAGCAGGGCCGCGGTGGCCCAACCGAGGCTCTCGATGACGGTCGCGAAGAGCACCAGCATGGCCCGATCGACCCGCTGGCGAAATTCATCACGGTCTGCGCTGGCACGACCCACGGAAGGCACGGTACCTGCTCTGATACCCGGCCGGCGCCCAGCGATAGCGTGCGACCGATGCACCGATCCCACCCGAGCGAGTCGTGACGCCCCCAGCCCGCACGGCGCGGGCGCTCGCCGGCCTGGCCCTCACCGCCAATGCCGTCCGGCCGCTGTCCCGGGAGCGAGGCGTCTCGGCCGCGGCCTTCGCGTTCGGATGGCCAGTGTCGGAGCTGCCGCTGCTGACGCTCGGGGCCCAGACGGTGGTCACCCGCCACCGGCCTGCGCAGAGGCGGCTGGCGCACCCGGGACGGCCACCGCAGCCTGGCGGTCCAAGCCCTCTCGGCCGCCGGCCTTCTCGCCTTGCAGCGGGCCGCGCAGCAGTCGCGGTCCGTGCTGGAGGCCGCCTTGGTGGAGGGATTGAGGGCGGACTACCGCCAGGTGGCCGTGGCCGCCGGCTTGGCGCCGGTGCTCGGACCAGCCATCCATCCCATGACGGTGGCGCCGAACTGGATCAAGAGGCGCCGGTTTCTGGCCAGCTGGGGCATCGGCTACGGCCCGGCCGGCAAACGCAACCAGCTCGACGTCTGGCGGCGCCAGGACCTGCCCGCCGGCGGGCGGGCGCCGGTGCTCATCCAGGTGCCCGGTGGGGCGTGGGTCACCGGCGAGACCCGGTGGCAGGCCTACCCCTTGATGTCGCGCTTGGTCGACGCCGGCTGGGTGTGCGTGCCGATCAACTACCGGCTCGCCCGCGGGCCACCTGGCCCGATCACATCGTCGACGTGAAGCGGGCCATCGCCTGGGTCAAGGCCCACATCGCCGAGTTCGGCGGCGACCCGGACTTTGTCGTGATCAGCGGCGGATCCGCCGGCGGCCACCTGTCGTCCCTCGCGGCGCTGTCCGCCAACGCCCCGGAGTTCCAGCCCGGTTTCGAGGACCTCGACACCCACGTCCAGGCTGCGGTGCCGTTTTACGGGATCTACGACATTCGGGACTGGAACGGCCGGGGCGGACCCAAGAACAACATCCGCCACCTCGAGCGCCTGGTGCTCAAGGTGGCCCCCACCGCCGACCCTGACCGCTGGCGGCAGGCCTCACCGGTGACATGGGTCGGCCCCGATGCCCCGCCGATGATGATCGTCCACGGCACCAACGACTCGCTGGCCCCGGTGGAAGGGGCTCGGGTCTTGGCTGCCGCCCTGCGGGGCGCGTCGCGCCAACCGGTCGTGTTCGCCGAGCTGCCCCGGACCCAGCACGCCTTCGACATCTACGCCTCGCTTCGGACCCGCTACACGGTGCGGGCCGTCGAGCAGTTCTTGGCCTATGTGCGCGCTGGTGGCCGTCCGGGCGTGGCCGCCGCCCAGCGGGATCAGACCTGACCGCGTGGCGCCGGAGGTGAGTGGCCGGCGGCCGGTCAGGCCTGGGTGACCGCGCCCCGCTCCGCGCCGCTCACCAGGCGGGCGAACTTGGCCAGCACCCCGGTCCGGTAGCGGGGTTCCGGCACCTTCCACTCCGCCCGCCGGCGCTCCAGCTCGGCCGGGTCGACGTCGAAATCGATGCGTCGGGAGGGGATGTCGACGACGATCCGGTCTCCGTCGGCGACGAACGCGATCGGGCCGCCGTCGACGGCCTCCGGGGCGATGTGCCCGACGCAGAACCCGTGGGTGCCGCCGCTGAAGCGCCCGTCGGTCATCAGAGCGCAATCCGCCCCCCGCCCGCGCCCTTCATGGCGCCGGTCACGGCCAGCATCTCCCGCATGCCCGGGCCGCCCTTGGGGCCCTCGTAGCGGATGACGAGCATGGTGCCCGGCTGGATCGAGCCGGCCAGGATGGCCTCCATGGCCTGATCCTCCCCGTCGAACACCCGGGCCACGCCCTCGAAGCGGTCCTGGTCGATGCCGGCGACCTTCACCACCGCCCCTTTCGGCGCCAGCGAACCCCGCAGGATGGCGATGCCCCCGTCGGCGTGGATCGGCTCGGACATGGGCCGGACCACCTGCCCGTCCGGCTCGCCGGCGCCCACCGCGTCCAGGTTTTCGGCGATCGTCCGCCCGGTCACCGTGAGGCAGTCGCCGTGCAGCAGCCCGGCTTCGAGCAGGGCCCGCATCACCACCGGCACCCCGCCCACGCGGTCCAGGTCCACCATGTGGTAGCGGCCGTGCGGCTTGGTGTCGGCGATGTGCGGGACCCGTCGGCCGACCCGGTCGAAGTCGTCGAGGCTGAGCTCGACCTGGGCCTCGTAGGCGATGGCCAACAGGTGGAGGACGGCGTTGGTGGAGCCGCCCAGCGCCATCGTCACCGCGATGGCGTTCTCGAACGCCTCCTTGGTCATGATCTGGCGGGGCCGGAGGCCCAGCTCCAGCAGCCGGACCACGGCCCGCCCGGACGCGGCGGCGAGGTCGTCGCGCCGGCTGTCGATGGCGGGGGGTGACGCCGAGCCGGGCAGGGCCATCCCCAGCGCCTCCGAGACCGAGGCCATGGTGTTGGCGGTGAACATCCCGGCGCAGCTGCCGACGGTCGGGCAGGCGCTCCGCTCGATGAGGGAGAGCTCCTCGTCGGTGAGCGTGCCCGCGGCCCGGGCCCCGACCGCCTCGAAGACGCTCACGATGTCGAGGGCCTCGCCGCGGGGTCCCTTGCCGGGCAGGATGCTCCCCCGTAGAGGAACACGGCCGGCAGGTTGAGGCGGGCCGCCGCCATCAGCATCCCCGGCAACGACTTGTCGCATCCGGCGAACGTCACCATGGCGTCGAAACGCTCGGCGTGCATCACCGTCTCGACCGAGTCGGCGATGACCTCCCGGCTGACCAACGACGCCCGCATGCCCTCGCCGCCCATGGAGATGCCGTCGGAGACGGCGATGGTGACGAACTCGATGGGATAGCCGCCGGCCTCCCGGACCCCCTCCTTGGCCCGTTTGGCCAGGCGATCGAGGGACATGTTGCAGGGGGTGACCTCGTTCCAGGAGGAGGCCACGCCGACCTGGGGCTTGTCCCAGTCGTCGTCGGTCATGCCGATGGCCCGGAGCATGGCCCGGGCCGGCGCCTTCTCGAAGCCGTCGGTGACGTCCCGGCTGCGGGGTTTCATGTCGCTAGGCATGCCGGACACCCTAGGGCGATCAGGTGAAAAAGAGCAGCGCCCCGCAGATGAGCGCCACTAGCGGCGCCGGCCCGGCGTAGGTACCGCTCACCCGCCGGGCGCGCCCCTCGCCCTCAATGTCCTCGACCTCGACGCGCAGCGGCCGGCCGTCGACCGACCCTTCCACCCAGGCCCCGTGGCCGGTGGCCGCGAAGCCGCGCACCGAGAAGCCGGCGCCGGCGAACACGCCGTGCGACGCGAACGACCCGGTGTCACCGTCGCGATCGACCGCCTCGATGTCTGCTGAGATCGCCGCCTCCGCCACCTCGCCCTCCACCGTCGCGTAGTCGAAGGAGACGTCCGGCTCCAGGTGAAACCAGGCCAGGAGCCGCACCGGGGCATCCCCGAACGTCCCGTGCAGGGCACCCGGGACGTCCGGCTGCCACCGGCCGTTGGCCGCCGAACGCCACGTCGCCGACACGGTGACGCCCGCAAACGTGCCCTCGGCGCCGCGCTCGCTATACAAATGCAACTCCAGGTCCACGGGCCCGCCCGCCACCACGCCGGCCAGGCGGTCGTCGCGGTAGACCAGGTCGATCTCACCGTCGAGGTGGCGCGTGGGCAGAGGTCGGGCGCGCGGCCGGATCGGGCGCACCCCGCCGATCGCCGCCAGCCCCCCGCGCCGCGATACACCGTCCCCGCGGGCGCCGACGCCGACGCCGAACCCCCAGCGGTCTGCGACCCCGACAGCAGCTCGAAGACCTGGCGGCGCACCAGGAGCAGGTCCGCGCCGAGACTGACGAGCACCTGGACGGCCACCCCTTCCCCCTCGCCCACGATGCCCAGCAGGATGTGCTCGGTCCCGATGTAGGTGTGACCAATCTGCAGCGCCTCGCGCAACGAGAGTTCCAGGACCTTCTTGGCCCGAGGGGTAAACGGCGGGGACCCCGTGCTGACCGAGTCCGGTGCCTGGCCCACCGTCTCCTCGACTTCGGCGCGAACGGCGTCGAGGTGGATGTCGAGCGAGGCCAGCGCCCGGGCCGCGATCCCCTCCTGCTCCTGGATGAGCCCCAGCAGAATGTGCTCGGTACCAAGGAAGTCGTGGTTGAGCAGGCGAGCTTCTTCCGAGGCCAGGACGAGCACCCGTCGGGCCCGGTCGGTGAATCGCTCGAACATGTCATCCCAGATTCCCACACCGGCCGGTCGTTAGCATCGCCCGGATGTCAAGGCGGCGTTGTGAGGTCGGAGCCGGGTTGGTCGCGGTGGTGCTGACCGCCGCCATCGCCCTGGCCGCGTGCGGGGTGAGCCCCCGCCGCACCCTCGACGCCCACAGCGTGGCGTCCCAGGTCACGACGGAGCTGGTGCAGCAGTATCACCTGTCCGCCTCGCTCATCTCGGTGCGCTGCCCGAGCGGCATCCCGGTGGTCGACGGCCAGGCCTTCATCTGCAACGCCACCCTCGACGGCGAGTCCCTCTCCATCGACGGCCAGGTCACCAGCAGCAGCGGGCGCTACACCGTCAAACCGGCCGCCGCGGTGATCGTGGTGGCCCACGCCGAGTCGGTCCTGGAATCCGACATCGCGGCCGCCATCCACGCCCCCACCACCGTCGCCTGCGCCCACCGGACGGTCCTGGTGGTCGCGGCAGGCGGCTCCTTTGCCTGCACGGCGACCATCCACGGGGCCCACCGGGCGGTCACGGTCACGGTCGTCGACCTGCAGGGCAACGTGCGCTACAGCCTGGCCCCGCCCGGATGACGGGCCCTACCCGCGGCGGGCGCGGAGCAAGGCCGAGGCGGCTTTGAGGTCGGCGTTGCCGTCGGTCGCCGACTTGATGTGCCCGATCAAGAACCCGGTCAGCTTGTCCTCGCCCGCCCGGTAGCGCTCCCACTCGGCCGGGTGCTCGCCGATGACCCGGTCCACTACCGCGGCCAGGTCGTCGGCGCCCATGGCCTCGAAGCCCAGGCGGGCCGCCACCGCGTCCGGGTCGCCACCGGCCGCCAGCAAGTCCTTGAGCACGGTGCGGGCCTGGGCGGTGGTCAACGAGCCCTCGGTTTCCATGGCCACCAGCCGCACGAACGCCGGCACGGTCAGGCGCCCGATCGATTCGATGTCGGCGGCCACCTCGTTGGCCAGCCGGCGCACGGCCAACGCGGCGTCGCCGCCGGCCCCCGCCACTGCCTCGGCGTAGTGGTCCAGATCCAGGCGCACCACGGTGACCACCGCGTCGGCGCCGGCATCCAGGCCCCCCGCCGTGGCCACGTCGGCCCGCCGGGCGGCGGGCAGGGCCGGGATGGCGGCTGCCGCGGCGGCGATCCATGCGCCCGAGGGCTCGACCGGCACCAGGTCGGGCTCCGGGAAGTAGCGATAGTCGAAGGCCTCTTCCTTGGACCGCATGGAGCCCGTCCGGCCCGACGCTTCGTCCCAGTGCCGCGTCTCCTGGACCACCCGGCCGCCGTCCTCGAGGAGCTTGACCTGTCGGGCCGCCTCGTAGTCGATGGCGCGCCCCAGCGATCGCAGGGAGTTGAGGTTCTTGATCTCGCACCGGGTCCCGAAATCCGGCGAGCCGGCGGGCCGGATCGACACGTTGGCATCGACCCGCAGCGAACCTTCCTCCATTTTTCCATCTGACGCGCCCGTGGCCACCAGGATGGCCCGGAGCTCCTCGACGTAGGCCCGGGCCTCGTCCGCGCTGCGCAGATCGGGGGCGCTGACGATCTCGACGAGCGGCACCCCGGCCCGGTTGTAGTCCACCAGGGAGTAGCCCGCGTCGTGGATGCGACCGCCGCCGCCGACGTGGGTGGTCTTGCCGGTGTCCTCCTCCATGTGGGCCCGCACCACCCCGATGCGCCGGCCGGCTGGCAGCTCCAGCCAGCCGTCGACGTTGATCGGCAGGTCGTACTGGCTGATCTGGTAGTCCTTGGGCATGTCGGGATAGAAGTAGTTCTTGCGGTGGAAGATGGACCGCTGGACGCGGCACTGCAGGGCGGCGCCGATGCGCATGGCGTACTCCACCGCCATGCGGTTGAGGACCGGCAGCGAGCCCGGCAGGCCGAGGCACACCGCGCACACGCAGGTGTTGGGCTCCTCCCCGAACTGGTTGCGGCACCCGCAAAACAGCTTGGTCGTCGTGCGCAGCTCGGAGTGCACCTCGAGCCCGATGACGGTCTCCCACTCGGTCCCCGTCGTCGTCATCGGCCGCCTCCGGCAGGAGGGATTACTGGCGGGGCCAGCCGCGGGGCGGCCGCCTCGATGGCGGCGGCCACCTGGAACATGACCGTTTCACCCAGGGCTGGGGCCAGGACCTGCACGCCGACCGGCAGGCCGTCGTCGCCGCGGCCGAACGGCACGCTCATGGCGGGGTGGCCGGCCAGGTTGGACGGGATGGTGCAGACGTCGTTGAGGTACATGGTCAACGGATCGGCCGTCTTGGCTCCCAGGGCGAACGCGGTGCCCGGGGCGGTCGGGGCCAAGAGCACGTCAAACTGCTCGTAGGCGGCCGCGAAGTCCCGGATGATGAGGGTCCGCACCTGCTGCGCCTTGCCGTAGTAGGCGTCGTAGTAGCCGGCCGAGAGGGCGTAGGTGCCGAGCATGATGCGCCGCTTGACCTCGGCCCCGAAACCGGCGGAGCGGGTCCGGAGGTACATCTCGGTGATGTCCTCGCCGTCGGCCCGGAATCCGTAACGGACCCCGTCGTAGCGGGACAGGTTGGACGAGGCTTCGGCCGGGGCAATCAGGTAGTAGGCGCTGAGGCCGTAGACCGCGGCGGGCACACTGACGTCCTCCACCTTGGCGCCCGCCCCGGCCAGGGCGTCCGCGCACTCACGGGTGCGGGCGACCACGTCGGCGGCGATCCCCTCCGCCCCGGTCAACTCGGTCACCACCCCCACCCGCAGGCCGTCCACCCCTTCGCCGAGCCGGGCGGCCGCCACGGGTGGGGCGTCGCGCAGCGAGGTGGAGTCGCAGGGATCCGGGCCGGCGATGACGTCCAGCAGCAGGGCGGCGTCCGCCACGGAGGTGGCGAAGGGGCCGATCTGATCGAGCGAGCTGGCGAAGGCGATCAGGCCGTAGCGCGACACCAGCCCGTAGGTCGGCTTCACCCCGACGACGCCGCACAGGGCGGCGGGCTGACGGATGGAGCCGCCCGTGTCCGAGCCGATGCCGATCGCCGCGAAACCGGCCGCCACCGCCGCCGCGCTCCCGCCCGACGACCCGCCGGGGACGCGGGTCAGGTCGTGGGGGTTGCGAGTCGGACCGAAGGCGGAGTTCTCCGTCGACGAGCCCATGGCGAACTCGTCGAGGTTGGTCTTGCCGACCGCCACCGCGCCGGCGGCCGCCAGCCGTTGCACCACCGTGGCGTCGTAGGGCGGCACCCAGTGCTCGAGGATCCGCGACGAACAGGTGGTGGTGACCCCGCGGGTGCACAGGTTGTCCTTGAGGGCCACCGGCACGCCGGCCAGCGGACCCGGGTCGCGACCCTCCGCCACTTCGGCGTCGACGGCGTCGGCCGCGGCGCGGGCCCGCTCGGCCGTCAACAAGTTGAAGGCGTGCACCTGGGGCTCCGCCGCGTCGATCCGGGCCAGGTGCTCCTCCAGGACCGCCCGGGCCTGGAGCCGCCCGGCCCGCACCCCGGCGGCGATGTCCCCCGCACTGGGCCCGGGCGCACCGGGCCTGGGCGAACTGGGCCCGGACGCACCGGTCACGGGGCCTCACCCAGGATGCGCGGTACCCGAAACCGATCGGCCTCCACCGCCGGCGCTTGGGCCAGCACCTCGGCCCGGTCCAGGCTGGGGACCACCACGTCGTCGCGCAGGACGTTGACGAGCGGCAAGGGGTGGGCGGTCGGCGGCACGCCGGCGGTGTCGAGGGCCTCGACGTCGCGGGCGTGGTCGAGCACCGCCCCCAACTGCTCGGTAAAGAGCGCCAGCTCCTCGGGCGTCAGCGCCAGCCGGGCCAGCCGGGCCACGTGGGCGACGTCATCGGTCGAGATGCGGGTCGGCATGAGCGCCATGCTAGGCGGGGCCCTGCCGCCCACCTGCCGACTTTCGGCCCGGCGCGCTACCTTTCACCCCCTATGTACGCCGGTGTGCTCGATGGGAAAAAGACGGGGGTGTCGCGTGGCCCAGTATCCCTTCCTCAGTGACGAGTGGGTGGAGGCGGCCCGCAAGATCCGGCCGAATTCAAGGGCAAGGCCCCCGAGATTCCCGTGAGCGTGCGCATGAACCAGATCATCCAGGACGTCCCGTTCGGGTCCGGGACGATCAACGCCCACGTCGACACCTCGTCAGGAGAGTTGGAGATGGAGACCGGGCACCTGGAGTCGCCCGATCTGACCATCACCATCGGCTACGACACCGCCAAGGCCATCCTCATCGACGGCGACGCCCAGGCGGCGATGCAGGCGTTCCTCGGCGGGCGGATCAAGGTAGACGGCGACATCACCAAGATGCTGGCCCTGCAGTCCGCCGGCATCGGCGGCGGGGTCGACCCCGCCGCCATCGAGTTGGCGAAGCGGCTCCAGGCGATCACCGCCTAGCGGCTCCCCAGTCGTGAGGGTCGAGGGGGGCGGCGGCACCGGCAACGGCTGGGGATCGCTGCCTCAGCACGCCGCCCCCCACGACCCTCTGGCGACGTCACAATGGTACGACATCGGCAGCGCTGCGGCGCGGCAGGGGCTCGCGAAAATTTCGGCGGCAATTGCCCGCTTGGCCCTGAATCTCCAGCCTGGCGGAATCTCCGGCCTGACTAGCCCGTGAGGATTTGCACCGGCGACCCGTAATGGACCAGGGCGCCGCTCGGCGGCGAGGTGCCGATCACGGCATAGATGGGATTGCCGGTCACGCCGCTCACCTGGAAGCCGAAGCTGGCGAGGGCCTGCGACGCGGCCCCGACCGAGTCCTGGACGACGTTGGGCACCGCGACCAGATGCGGTCCCTTGGAGACGGTGACGGTCACTTTCGAGCCCACCGGCACCGTCGTCCCCCCGGGCGGGTCCGTGCCGATCACCTGACCCCGGGGCACGCTGTCGCTGTAGTCATCGTGCTCCACGGCCGGGAGATTGGCGGCAGCCAGCGCGGCTTGGGCCGCCGCGAACGACGCCCCGTTGGGACCCGACAGGGCCGGGACGGCGACGGTCGGCTTCCCGGTGGAGATGACCAGGTCGACGGTCTGACCGGGGAGCAGGGTGCCACCGGTGGGACGGCTGCTGATGACCAGGCCGGCTGCGACGGTGAGGCTGGCGGCGTGGGTGACGTGACCGGCCTTGAGCCCGAGGGTGTCCAGTACCGAGGTGGCGGCGTTGAGGGTCAGGTTGTCGACGCTGGGCACGGGGACCGGCTGGGGGCCGCGGGACACGGTCACCGTGACGGCGGCGCCCTCTTTGAGCTCGCCGGTGGTCGGCTGCTGGGTCAGGATGGCTCCCGCCGGCGTGCGTGGGTCGTAGGCGCTGCCGGCGACCACCAGGTGCAGGTGGACGGGTCGTAGCATCTGCTGGGCGTTCGCCTGGCTGAGGCCGACGAGCCGGGGGACGGGGTGGGACGGGGTGAAGACGCCGGTCTCCGTCAGGCCGGCGGCCGTCCCGCCGGCGATCAGGATGACCAGGACCGCCAGTCCCGCCAGCCAGCGCCGCCGTCTTCGGTGCGGGCGCCGGCCGCGGCCGGCCTCGTCGGGCGCGGCGGCCGCGTTCTCCGCCCAGGACGGCGGCGGCGGCCCGGCGGACCGGGCGCCCGCATGTTGGGGTCGGTCGGGTCCGGCGGGTCCGGCGGGTCCGGCGGACCGGTCAGGGAGGGGACCGCGCCGACGGCCATCGCCGGCGGGCTCCTCGACCAGGGCCCCGTCGACCAGAGCCCCGTCGACCAGAGCCCCGTCGACCAGAGCCCCGTCGACCAGAGCCCCGTCGAACAGCCGGGGCCGGCCCGGGTAGTCGGTGGGGCTGTCGTCGCGCTCGGGGTCGTCCGACTCCGCCAGCGCGGCCAGGGGCAGCGGGGCCGGCGGCGGCAGTCGGGCGGCCACCCCGTCCAGGGCCCGGGCCAGGCCGATGGCGTCGAGGCGCGCCGCCGGGTCGATCGTGCCGGCCGCCTCCAGCACCGCGCCCAGCGGGCCGAGGTCCGCGGCGACGGTGATGGGCCGATCCACCCGGCCCATCAGGGTGGCCAGGGTGGTGTCCACGGCGAAAGGGACGGTGCCGGTGGTGGCCTCGATGAGCACCAGCGCCAGGGCATAGACGTCTGCCCGGCTGTCGAGCGACTCGCCCCTGACTTGCTCGGGGGCGGCGTAACGGGCGGTGCCCACCACCGCGCCGGCCGGCTCGGTCCAGGTGGCTTCGGCCAGGGCCCGGGCCAGCCCGAAGTCGGCGACGGTGACGCGGCCCTCGTCGTCGAAGATCAGGTTGGCCGGCTTGATGTCGCGGTGCACGAGCCCGCGCCGGTGGGCGTAGTCGAGGGCGCGCGCCACGTCGGCGCCCACTGCGGCCGCCTGGGCCGGTGAGAGCAGCTGACCCCGATCGAGCAGGGCGCGCAGGCTGCCGCCCTCCAGCAGGTCCATGACCAGGAAGGGCCGCCCCTCGTCCTCGCCCCAGTCGTAGACCCGCAGGATGTTGGGGTGGCGAAGCGCCGCCACCACCTGGGCTTCGGCCCGGAACCGGCGCCCGAACGCCTCGTCGCCGGCGAGGCCCGGGTGGAGGACCTTGATGGCGACTCGGCGGCGGAGGCTGACGTCCTCGGCCACGTAGACGTGGGCCGACGCTCCTACCCCAAGGGGGCGAGTCAGGCGGTAACGGTCACCAAGGACGCGCCCCACCGAATCGGCGATCCGCGACGTCGCCACGCCCGAAGGCTACCGGCGCCCCCCGCCTGCGACGCGGATGCTCCCCGCCGCCGGCGCCGCCCGTCAGCCGCTGGCGGGTCCGATCTCGCCCGTCTCCAGCAGCCGCTCGAACCCGGCCTCGTCGAGGAGCGGGACCCCGAGGTCGTTGGCCTTGGCCAGCTTGGCGGCCCCGGGCTCGGCGCCCACCACGATCGCGGTCGTCTTCTTGGACACGCTGCCCGGGCTCTTGCCGCCCCTGATCTTGATCGCCTCCTCGGCCCCCTCGCGCGACCAGCCCTCCAACGTCCCGGTCACCACCACGGACAGCCCGGACAGGATCTGGGGGACGTCGGGCACGTCGGGGCCCTCGAAGTTGCACCCGGCCTTCCGGAGCCGCTCGACGACCTCCCGGTTGCGGGGCAGGGCGAAGAAGCGCTGCACGCTGGCGCCGATGGTGGGCCCCACGCCCTCCACTCCGGCCAGCTCCTCCGCCGAAGCCGCCATGATCCGGTCCAGGTGCCGGAAATGGCGGGCGAGGAGCACGCTGCCCGTCCCCCCAGATGGCGGATGGACAGCCCGACCAGCAGGTTGGCCAACGGCCGCGACTTCGACGCTTCGACCGCCTGGCGCAGGTTGGCGACCGACGCCTCCCCCCAGCCTTCGAACGCCGCGATCCGGTCGTAGTCCAGGTCGTAGATGTCGGCCACGTCGGACAGCAGGCCGGCCTGGCAGAACTGCCAGACGGTCCGCTCGCCCAGGTGCTCGATGTCCATGGCGCCCCGCGACGCGAAATGGGAGATGCGCTGCACCTGCTGGCCGGGGCAGTCGACGTTGACGCAGAACGTGTCGCTCTCCCCGTCCAGGCGCACCAGCGGCTCGCCGCACACCGGGCAGTGGGTCGGGAAGGTCCAGGGCTGGAGCCCGTTGGGCCGGCGGGCCAGGACCGGGCCGCGCACCTCGGGGATCACGTCCCCCGCCTTGCGGACCACGACCGTGTCGCCGGGACGGACGTCCTTGATGCGCACCTGGTCTTCGTTGTGCAAGGTGGCCAGCTTGACGTTGGAGCCGCCCACCACCACCGGCTCGAGCATGGCGAACGGGGTGGCTTTGCCGGTGCGGCCGATGGACACCATGATGTCCTTGAGCAGGGTGGTCTTCTCCTCCGGGGGGAACTTGTAGGCGATGGCCCACCGGGGGGCGCGTGACGTCGCCCCCAGCTCCCGGCGCTGGGCCAGATTGTCGACCTTGACCACCGTGCCGTCGATCTCGTAGGGCAGCGTGTGCCGCTGGTCCAGCCACTTCCGGCAGTACTGGTCGACCTCCTCTAGGCCGTGCACCAGCTCGATGTGCGGGTTGACCGGAAAGCCGGCGGCGCGCATCCAGTCCAGGGTCTGAGTGTGCTCGGTGAAGACGGGGCCGCCCTCGACCGTGCCCAACTGGTAGGCCCAGAAGCCCAGTTCGCGGCTGGCGGTGATGGCCGGATCCTTCTGCCGGAGCGAGCCGGCCCCGGCGTTGCGAGGGTTCATAAAGGTGCGCCCCCCCGCCTCGGCCTGGCGCCGGTTGAGCTCCTCGAAGGCGGGGATCGGCATGAAGATCTCGCCGCGCACTTCGACGACGTCGGGCGCCGGCCGCGGCAACTCGTGGGGGATGGAATCGACGGTGCGCACGTTGGCGGTGACGTCCTCGCCGACCACCCCATCACCCCGGGTGGCCGCCCTCGTCAGCCGGCCGTCCTCGTAGAGCAGGCTCATGGCCAGGCCATCGATCTTGAGCTCGCAGGTGTAGGCCACCACGCCGGAGATGTAGCGGTCCATGCGCTTGCCCCAGGCCAACAGCTCGTCGTAGCTGGTGGTCTTGTCCAACGACATCATGGGGGTGCGGTGCCGGACCTCCGCGAACAAGGCCGAGGGGGCGCCACCCACGACCTGGAGCGGCGAGTCCGGCCGGGCCAGGTCGGGCCGGGCCGCTTCGATGGCGGCCAGCTCGGCCACCAGAGCGTCGAATTCCGCGTCGCTGATCTCCGGGTCGTCGTCGACGAAGTAGCGCCGAGTGTGGTACTCGATCAACCCGCGCAGCTCCTCGGCCCGGGCCGCCTCGTCGTGCGTGGTCACGTCCGTGACGTTACCCACCGCCTGTGACGGCGCCGGGGCCCCGGCTTCAGGCGGCCTGCCCACCGCCGACCACCGCATCGCCCCGGTACAGGACCACGCTCTGCCCCGGCGCCACCCGCCGAATCGGGGTGAAAAGGTCGACC
This sequence comes from uncultured Acidimicrobiaceae bacterium, assembly GCA_963702305.1. Taxonomy (GTDB): domain Bacteria; phylum Actinomycetota; class Acidimicrobiia; order Acidimicrobiales; family Palsa-688; genus PALSA-693. The sequence goes on from CAVPBX010000018.1 coordinate 216,660, forward strand.
CCTTCGGCGGACCAGCACGCGGGCACCGGCCGGCCGTGGGCGCTCATCTGGGCTTCCAGCACCTCACCGGGCGCCGGCGCCCCGTCCACCCACACCGGGTCGCGGACGTCGATCCGGCCCACCAGGGCGGCCGCCAGGGGCCCAACGGTGACCGTCGCCCCCGCCACGTCGACGTCGACGACGTAACGCCGCCCGTCATCGCTGCCGGCGTCGTCCGGCGGGAGCGCGCCCGGGGTGAGCAACCCGAGGCCGCGACGCTGGCCGACCGTGACCAGCTCGACGGCGGGCACCTCCCCGACGGCGCGGCCATCCCCATCCACGATCCGGCCCGGTCGCAGCTCGATCCGGGAGCCGAGGAACTGCCGGCGACCGCCGGTTCGCGAGATGAAGCACACGTCCTGGCTGTCCGGCTTGGACGCGGTGCGCAGGCCGAGATCGGCGGCGATCTGGCGAACCTGGGCCTTCGTCAGCTCGCCGACGGGCAGCCGGACCCGCGCCAGCTGCCCCTGGGTCAGCATGTGCAGGACATACGACTGGTCCTTGGCCGGGTCGGCGCCTCGCCGGAGGGACCAGCCGCCGTCGGCGCGGGGTGCGACCCGGGCGTGGTGGCCGGTCGCCACTGCGTCGAAGCCCAGCTGGGTGGCCCGGGCGAGCAGGCGGTCGAACTTGAGATGCCGGTTGCACTCGATGCACGGATTGGGGGTCCGGCCCGAGGCGTGGTCGGCCACGTAGGGACCCACCACGTGCTCGTCGAACTCGTCGGAGAAGTTGAAGACGTGGTGGGCGATGCCCAACTGTTGGGCCACTCGGCGGGCGTCGTCCACATCCGCAACCGAGCAACAGCCGGTGTCGGACGGGCCGCCCCAGAGCTTCATGGTGGCGCCGACGACGTCCTCGCCGACCTCGACCAGCAGGGCCGCGGCGACGGAAGAGTCGACGCCGCCGGACATGGCGACCAGCACCCGCACCCGTCAGGCTCCCCGGAGCCGGGCGACCGCGGCGGCCACCGCGGTGGCGGCCAGTTCGATGTCGGCAGCGGTCGTGGTGGGACCCAAGGTCAGGCGCAGGCTGGACAGGGCCTCCTCCTTGGGCACGCCCATGGCCATCAGGACCGGGCTCGGCTCCATGGCGCCGCTGGCACACGCGGCGCCGGCCGACGCGCACACCCCAGTCTCGTCGAGGAGCACCAGCAGGGCTTCGCTCTCCACACCGGGCACCCGGAGGTGGAGATGTCCAGGGGTCGGGGCGCGCCGGCGGCGGTCTCGATCAGGCCCGGGATGGTCCGGGTGAGCCGCCGGGCCAGTTCGTCTCGCTGCGCCTGGACCCGGCCGGCGGCCTCGACGCGCTCGGTTCGCGCCGTCGTGACCGCCGCGCCCAGCCCCACGATCCCGGCCACGTTCTGGGTGCCGCTGCGCAGCTCCCGTTCCTGGCCGCCGCCGTGGAGGATGGCCCGCATCGGAGCGTGGCCCCGCGCCGCGAGGGCGCCGGTGCCCTGGGGCCCACCGAGCTTGTGGCCGCTGATGCTGATCAGATCGGCGCCGGCGGCCGTGACCGGGAGATCGAGCCACGCCGCGGCCTGGACGGCGTCGGTGTGCAGGACCGCGTTGGGGGCCAGCCGCCGGACCAGTCGGGCCACGTCCGGCCAGGACTGGAGCACTCCTGTCTCGTGGTTGGCGAGTTGCACGGAGACCAAGGTCACCTGCCGGTCGAGAAGGAGCCGCAAGGCGTCGAGGTCGACCCGGCCGTCGGTGTCGACGGCCGCCACCCGGACCTCCTGACCGCTGGCCGCGGCCGCAGCCATGACGGCCGGATGCTCCACCGCGGCGACGACCACCGGGCCCGGGCGGGCGGCCAGCGAGCCCAGGATGGCCAGGTTGTCGGCCTCCGTCCCTCCCGACGTGAAGGTGACGCCTCCCGGCTCCACCCCGATGGCGGAGGCGACCACGTCGCGCGCCTCGTCCACCGCGGCTCGAGCCGCCCGGGCCACCCGATCCGCGCCCGAAGGGTTGCCGAACTGCCCGGTGAGCCAGGGCATCATGGCCGCCGCCGCCTCCGGTCGCAGCGGCGCGCTGGCGGCGTGATCGAGGTACGCCAACACGACCCCCCAGGCTAACGGGGATCGCGCGCCTGACCGGGCGGGACGCCCAGGGGCGCCGGAGGCGAAAAGCGGGAAGATTGTCCCTTTCGCCGCACCCGTCCCTGATACCGTTCGGAAGAATGGGCGAAGGCAAAGCGTCGTCGCAACACGAAATGCGACCAGAGCCGGACCGGGCTGGGGCGACCGGGTTCGCCGATTGCGTCCTGATGGCCGCCCTGCAAGCCCCCGAAGCGCCCTTCTCGCCCGCCGCGGCCCGGACGATCGCCGGCTTGATCGGGCTGTTGACGGCCGAGGGTTCCACCGACGAGGTGGCCGCCATCCTGGCCCCGGTGCCCGGGGGCGCGGTGACCTTTGACGTCCTCGCCGCGGGCGAGGGACCCCAGGCGGCGGATCCCGGCGGGCGGGCCGCCAGCCCGCCGCCGCCACCCGCCGCCCCTCCGCCCCAGCCGCTCACCGGGCTGGGGGTGGGTCGGGCCTTACGGGAGGCATCCCGGTTGGCCCAGAACCGCGACGATCTCATCTCGGTGGTCGCCATCGGCCCCGATGGGCTGCGCCGGCTGGTCCTGGAGCGCAAGCCCGGGGCCCCCTTCCATTTCCTCTTCCCGAGTGAGGGCACCTTCGAGGGCGAACCGGGCGCCCGGGCCGACGCCGTCGCCCGGTGGCAACGGCTGATCAACGCCGACGCCGCACCGTCGCGCCCGAACGCCTTTCTGGCCCCGATCGTGGCGCTCCCCTCCGGCGGCGATCACGGATCGGACGCCGGCCCGGGGGCGACCGCCGGGTCGGCGCCGACGCTGGCCGGCAGCACCGCGCTGGTCGTGCCGGGCCCCCTGCCGGAAGTGTTGGCCGAGACGGTGCGCGACGCCCTGGCGGACGTGACCGTCGAGGTGGACCTGGGCGCCATCGAGCAGGTCGTCAGCGACGCCTTGCGGTCGGCCCTGGCCACCTCCCGGGGCGCGACACCCCCACCGCAGGTGGCGGCGATCCGCCGGGCGGGTGGGTGACCCACGCCGCCCTCATCGGCGCCGCCGAGCAGCTGCACATCCTGATGGAGGCGTTCAACGACCGGGTCCGATCCGGCGGGCGCTCCCTCGAGTCGCTGGCCGACGAGCTGAACGCGCGTGGAACGGAGCGCGGCGGCGTTCACCGACGCCATGGGCAAGAGTGTCAACACCAGCATCGACCGGCTGCTGCGTCACATCGACGACCGCCTCGACCAGTTGTCCGCACCCCGGCCCCCGCCACCCGCAGCGGCGCCGTCCCCCGACCGCTGACCCCAGCCGCGGGGGAGTGACGGGGAGTGCGCCCCATTCCCAACCGGGTGGCGCTACCGTCGCAGGCGTGCCCCGCTTGTCCGGCTACCCTGCAGCTCCATGAGCCAACTTCGGCTCGATCCGATGACTGGTCGTTGGGTCGTGATCGCAGGCGAGCGGTCGCAACGACCGTCGGACTTCCTGCCTCGCCGGTTGCCAGTCGAGGACGATCCGATTCGACCCTGCCCGTTCTGCCCCGGCAACGAGGACTCGGTGGCCCCGGTCCTCGAGAGCTACGGAACGGGCGACACCTGGCAGGTGCGGGTGGTGACCAACCGGTACCCGGCGTTCAGCGGCACCGAGCCGATGGTGGTGACCCACCTGGGCCCGGTGTACACCCAGGCCCCCGCCAGCGGGGTGCACGAGGTGCTGGTCCTGGCGCCGGACCACAACGCCAGCTGGGCGGATCTGAGCGAGAGCCATGCCGCGCTGGTGATGGAGGCCCTGCGGGACCGCATGGACGCCCACGCCGCCATCGGGCTGCGGTACAGCCAGGCGGTGGTCAACAGCGGCCGGGAGGCCGGGGCGTCCATCGAACATCCGCACGGCCAGTTGTTGTCCATGCCGTTCATCCCGGGTGAGGCGGCCAACGAGTTGGCCGGGTTCGCCCGCTTCCAGGGCAACTGCCTGCTGTGCGCGGTGGTCGACGCGGAGGAGGACGCCTCCCGGCGGCTGGTGTTCGCGGACGACCGGGTCGTCATGATCAGCCCGTTCTGGGGCGGGACGCCGTACGAGCTGCTGATCGTGCCCCGCCACCACGAACCCCACCTGCATCACGCCGACCCCGAGGACCTGGCCGGTATCGGCCGGTCGGTGCAGCGGGCCCTGGCCGCGTTGCGGTCCCGGCTGGGCGACGTCGCCTACAACATCATGTTCCACTCCGCGCCGTTCCGGCCCAGCGGCGACTTCCACTGGCACGTCCACCTGATGCCCAAGATCTCCACCCGGGGCGGCTTCGAGATGGGATCCGGCGTACTGATCAACGTGGTCCCACCCGAGCGGGCCGCTGACGAGTTGCGCACCGAGGTGGGGGCGCCGGCGTAAGCCGGTTGGGCCAGTTGGTGCGGGTCAGGCCAGTTGGTGCACGCTGGCCGGAGTCCACTGGCTCCAGTCGGTCGACCAGTCCATCACTCCGTGGTCCCCGTACGCCGGCGGGCGAGGGCCGCCGACCACCTGCACCACGTCGCCGACCCGGCTGAAGTTGAAGAACGTCAGCGAGTTGGTCGGGCTCAGGTTGATGCACCCGTGCGACACGTTGACGGAGCCCTGGGCGCCGACCGACCATGGGGCGTCGTGCACGTACTCACCGCTGTCGGAGATGTGCACGTCGTTGTACACGTACTCGTCGTAGCCGGCCGACGAGTTGACGGGAATGCCCACCGTCGACGAGACCATGTGCACCACGTGCTCACGGTCCAGCACGATGTGGTCGCCGTTCATGGTCGGATAGACCGTGCTGCCGGCGCTGATCGGGTAGCTGCCCACCACCGCGCCGTTGAGGGTGACGGTCATCACGTGGGTGGCCAGGTTGGCGGTGGAGACGCGGGCATCGCCGATGGTGAAGGTTTGATTGAGCCCGCCGTGGCCCCAGCGGCCCAGCCCCGCATCCCACCCGTCGAAGTTGGCGGTGACGGTGATCTTCTCACCCGAAGGCCAGTAGGTCTTAGGCCGGAAGTGCAGCTCGTCCATGCTGAACCAGTGCCACCCGCCGGGCACCGGTTTCGACATGCTGACCGTGATGTGGGACAGGGCCGCGGCCTGCCCGGCGGTGGTCCGCACGTAGTGGTCGAAGTTGATGACGATGGGCTGGCCCACCCCGACGTCCATCCCGTCGGTGGGAAACGCGGTGGCGCCGACGAGGTAGGCGGGGGTGAGGGTCGAGAAGGTGGTCACCCGTTGGGCGCTGACCCCACCCGTACCCGTGACCGTCGTCACCACCCGGTAGTCGTTGGTCGGCAGGAGGGCAGCAGTCGACCGCCACTTATGGCCCGTGGCGTCCACCGCGCCGGCCAGCACGGTCCCGGCCGAATCGGTCACCCGCACGGAGGTCACCGCGCCGGCGGTGCTCGTCACGACCACCGGGGCGTCCGGCGCCACTCCTGCCGCGCCCGAGGCCGGCGAGACGGTGACCGCCGCCGCCAGTTGCTGCTGGACGAGGAGCTGGGCCTGGTGCGCCGCAACCGCCTGGGCGGACGCCACCTTCGCTTTCGTCTCGGCCACCTTGGCGGCACTCGGCCCGCTGCTCGGCAGGACCAGCGCGGCCACCACGCCGCCGCCGACGAGCACGACCGCCCCGGTGACCGCCCACCATTGTGTCCACCACACTCGGCGCCTCAGGTGCTGCCCGCGCGTTTCCACTCCATCAGGTTAGAGGGCGATGACTGACAGCACAGGTCACGACCGGCACTTTCCCGCCCGCGGCGAGGGGAGGGTTACCCGTTGACTCGACCGGGCGTGAGCCACAGCACCGCGAGGGGCGGCAGGGTGACCGCCGCCGACCAGCGCTGGCCGTGCCAGCCGATCTCCTCGGCCTCTACCGCGCCGTAGTTGCCGATCCCGCCACCCCCCCACTCGATGGCATCAGTGTTGAGCAGCTCCCGCCACGGCCCCGGCACGGGCAGGCCGACCCGGTAGCCGTACCGGGGCACGGGGGTCAGGTTGGCCAGGCAGGCCACCGCCTCTTCCACCCCCCGGCCGGGCCGGCGGCGTAGGAACGACAGGACGCTGTGCTCGCCGTCGTTGGCGTCGATCCAATCGAAGCCGGCCGGCTCGATGTCGTCCTCCCACATGGCGGGGGCCGCCCGGTACACCCGGTTGAGCTCCCGTACCATCGAGTGCAGCCGGCGGTGCTCCTCCCAGTGATCGAGGATCCACCAGTCGAGCTGCTGCTCGTGGTTCCACTCGCGCTCCTGGGCCAGCTCGCCGCCCATGAACAGGAGCTGCTTGCCGGGGTGGGCCCACATCCACCCGTACAGGGCCCGGAGGTTGGCGAGCTGCTGCCACCGGTCGCCGGGCATCTTGTTGAGCATCGACCGTTTGCCGTGCACCACCTCGTCGTGGGACAGCGGAAGGATGAAGTTTTCGGTCCAGGCGTACAGCAGGCCGAAGGTCAGCTCGCCGTGGTGGAAGCGGCGGTGGACCGGATCGTGCTGGAAGTAGTCGAGGGTGTCGTGCATCCAGCCCATGTTCCACTTGAAGCCGAACCCGAGCCCGCCCAGGTAGGTCGGTCTCGACACCCCCGGCCAGGCCGTGGACTCCTCCGCGATGACGGTCGCGCCCGGATACAGGCCGAAGACCGCCTCGTTGACCTCTTTCACAAACGCGACCGCGTCCAGGTTCTCGCGACCGCCGAAGCGGTTCGGTACCCACTCGCCTTCCTTACGCGAGTAGTCCAGGTACAGCATCGAGGCCACCGCGTCGACCCGCAGCCCGTCGATGTGGAACTCCTCGACCCAGTACAGGGCGTTCGCCACCAGGAAGTTGCGGACCTCGTTGCGTCCGAAGTTGAAGACCAACGTCCCCCAATCCGGCTGCTCGCCCTGGCGGGGATCGGCGTGCTCGTACAAGGCGGTGCCGTCGAAGCGGGCCAGGGCGAACTCGTCCCGCGGGAAGTGGGCCGGCACCCAGTCCAGGATCACGCCCAGACCGTGCTGGTGCAGGGCGTCGACCAGGACCCGGAAGTCGTCCGGCGTCCCGAAGCGCGACGTCGGGGCGTAGTAGCCGGACACCTGGTAGCCCCAGGACCCGCTGAACGGGTGCTCGGCGACGGGCATCATCTCCACGTGGGTGAAACCCAGGCCGGCGGCGTACGCCGGCAGCTGCTCGGCGAGTTCCCGATAGGTGAGCGGCTGGTATCGCCCGTCGTCGTCCGCCCCGTGGCGCCACGACCCCAGATGCACCTCGTAGACGGCCATCGGACTGCGCAACAGGTCCGTTCGGGCCCGGGCGTCAAGCCAGGCGGTGTCACCCCATTGGTGGTCGGTCGGCCCGACCACCACGCTGGCCGTCGCCGGCGGCTGCTCCATCTCGAACGCCAGCGGGTCGGTCTTGAGGATCAGCCGCCCGTCGGCCGCCACCAGCTCGTACTTGTAGCGGGCCCCGGGAGTGACGCCCGGTATGAAGAGCTCCCACACCCCTGACCCCCCGAGGGATCGCATGGGATGGAGGCGACCGTCCCAGTAGTTCCAGTCCCCGACGACGCGTACCGCCTGGGCGTTCGGCGCCCACACGGCAAACGAGACCCCGGCCATGCCGTCGTGGACCCGGGGATGGGCGCCCAGCATCTCCCACAGGCGCCGGTGCCGGCCTTCGCCGAACAGATGGAGGTCCAGCTCGCCGATCGTCGGCCACGACCGGTACGGATCGTCGAAGCGGACGGTGAGCTCCTTTTCGCCGTCCTGCGGGTAATCCGCCTCCAGCCGGTACTCCTTGACGCCCTTCCCGATGGGCCCCTCGTAGATGCCGGCCGGATGGATCTGCGCCATCGGGGTCTCCTTGGGCCGGGCGGCCGCGCCGGTGACCAGGCGCATGGCGGTGGCGTCCGGCCGGTAGGCCCGCACCACCCCGTCGTGCCGGCCGAGCACCCGGTGGGGATCACCGTGATGACCTCGGACGATCAGGTCCAGTTCGCTGTCGTCCACCGGCACTAGCTACCTCCTTCGACCAGCCGCTGGATGGCGCCTAGGGGTAGTGGTACCCAATCGGGGCGGTGGGCGCGCTCGTAGTCGAGCTCGTAGAGGGCCTTGTCCAGCTCGTAGGCGATCATCACCGCCGGATTCGACGCCGGTCCGGCCAGCAACGCCTCGATCCCCTCGACGTCGCGGTAGCCCTCGAGGAAGGCCTGGCGGTTGTGCGCGTCCCACGCCTCCGCCAGGGGTTCCAGGTTGGGCATCTCGTCGGGGAGGCGCTCCGTGAGGGCGTAGCGGGCGGCGTAGTCGAAGGATCGGAGCATGGAGCTGACGTCCTTGAGGGGAGAGGTGGGTGCGGTGCGCTCGGCGAGCGGCTTCGTTGGCTCGCCTTCGAAGTCGAGGACGTACCAGCCGGTGTCGGTCTGCATGACCTGGCTCAGGTGGTAGTCGCCGTGGACCCGGATGGCCGGTCCGGGATCGTCGACCGCCCGCAACCGCGCCAGCAGCGGGGCAGCCGTCGCCACCAGGTCGGTGGCGGCCACCTCGGTGGCGGCGCGCAGGCGCGGCACCAGGCCCTCGACCAGGCCCCGCCACGCCTCCGCCACCGCGGGTGAGCGGACGATTCCGAAGGCGTGGGCCAGGGCCAGATGCATCTCCGCGGTCATCCGACCCAGCCGGCCGCTCTCGGCTGCGAAGTCCCCGCCGGCCTCGGAGGGATGCTCCGAGGTGGAGCTGTACAGATCGCGCAGCGACGTCAGGGCCAGCGCCCAACCTTCGGACCCCCCGGCCAGGAACTGCTGGCCGAACGCCAGGTCGTAGGGGTCGTCCCGCCAGGCGACCAGGGGGGCGGCCACGTGCTCGAAACCGGCGTCCGCCAGGGCCGAGGTGACCTCCACGTCGGGGTTGCGGCCCGGGTGGAGGCGGCGGAAGATCTTGAGGATGAGGCGGTCGTCGAACACCAGCGAGGTGTTGGACTGCTCGGTATTGATGGGGCGGGCGAAGGTGGCGGTCTGGGTCCCGTCGCTGGCGACCGAGAGCAGGATCCGAGCCAGCTCGGAGTCCAGGGTGGCGTCGTACAACACCCGGGAGTCCAACGGGCCCAGCACCGCGTCCTCCCGCCCGTGCAGGAAGTCGACCCGCTCGGCCAGGGCGCGGGCGCCGATCAGCACCTGGTAGTGGGCGCCCGACGTGGCGACGATGGCCTGCCACAGCCACGGGCCGTCGCCGTCGCCGGCCCACAACTCCCGGGCGCGTTCCACCTCGACCGACCCGGGGTCTGGGGGGTCGCCGGCGTACCAGCGCTGGCGCCCCAGGTACGACCCGATGAGGGCGTCGACCCCCTCGGGCAGGCTCCCGGTCACGGCGGCCCCCCGGTCGTCGGGTCGGCCAACTCAAACCAGTAGAACCCGTACGGCGCCAGGGTGACGAAGTAGGGCAGCTCGCCGATGCGGGGGAACGGCACCCGGCCCAGCAGCTCGATCGGCGTCTTCCCCTCCCATCGCTGGAGGGGCAGCTCCGCCGGCTGGGCGAACCGGGACAGGTTGCACACGCACAACACCGTGTCCGAAACCTCCGGGGCGCCCGGGTCGGCGAGGGGCACCCGGTCTCGGTCCAAGGTGCGCACGTACGCCAGCACCGACGGGTTCTCCACGGAGATGACCTCGAAGGTACCGGCCCCGAAGACCGGATGCTGCTTGCGGACCTCGAGCATGCGCTTCATCCAGTGCAGTTGCGAGCTGGTGTTGCGCAGCTGGGCCTCCACGTTGACGGCCTGGTAGCCGTAGACCGGGTCCATGAGCGGCGGGAGGTAGAGCTGGGCGAAATCCGCCCGGCTGAAGCCGGCGTTGCGGTCCGGTGACCAGTGCATCGGGGTGCGCACGCCGTCGCGATCACCCAGGTAGATGTTGTCCCCCATGCCGATCTCGTCGCCGTAGTACAGGATCGGCGAGCCGGGGAAGCTGAAGAGCAGGGCGTGCAGCAGCTCGGCCACCCTGCGGTCGTTGTCGACCAGGGGCGCCAGGCGGCGGCCGATGCCCAGGTTGCGTTTCATGCGCGGATCGCGGGCATACTCGGCCCACATGTAGTCGCGCTCCTCGTCGGTCACCATCTCCAGGGTCAGCTCGTCGTGGTTGCGCAGGAAGATCCCCCACTGGCAGCCATCCGGGATCTCCGGGGTGCGGGCCAGGATCTCGGTTATGGGATGGCGCTGCTCGCGGCGCACCGCCATGAACATCCGGGGCATGACCGGGAAGTGAAAGCACATGTGACACTCGTCGCCGGTCCCGAAGTACTGCACCACGTCCTCCGGCCACTGGTTGGCTTCGGCCAGCAGGACCCGGCCCGGGTACAGCGAGTCCACCTCCTTGCGGAGCCGGCGCAGGTAGTCGTGCGTCTCGGGGAGGTTCTCGCAGTTGGTGCCCTCCCGCTCGAACAGGTACGGAACGGCGTCGAGCCGGAACCCGTCGAGCCCGATGTCGAGCCAGTACCGGCACACGTCCAACATGGCCTCGGCCACTTCGGGGTTGTCGTAGTTGAGGTCGGGCTGGTGGGAGAAGAAGCGGTGCCAGTAGTACTGGCCCCGCTGGGCGTCGAAGGTCCAGTTGGACTTCTCGGTGTCGACGAAGATAACCCGGGCGTCGGCGTAGCCGGAGTCGTCATCGCTCCACACGTACCAGTCCGCCTTGGGGTTGGTCCGATCCTGGCGGGACTCCTGGAACCAGGGGTGTTGATCGGAGGTGTGGTTCATCACCAGGTCGGCGATGACCCGCAACCCCCGCTTGTGGGCCTCCTCCACCAGGGTCACGGCGTCGCCCAGGTCGCCGTACTCGGGCAGGATCGTCCAGAAATCGCTGATGTCGTACCCGCCGTCGCGCAGCGGCGACTGGTAGAAGGGCAGCAGCCAGAGGCAGTCCACCCCCAGCCACTGCAGGTAGTCGAGCTTGTCGGTGATGCCGGCCAGGTCGCCGGTGCCGTCGTTGTTGTGGTCGTAGAAGCCCCGCACCAGGATCTCGTAGAACACGGCCCGCTGAAACCACCGGGGCTCCGGCGCGGCGAAAGGGCTTACCACGCCTGGGTGCCACCCCGTAGGTCCAGCACGTGGGCCACCCGGTACGCGGGGTCGAGCCGGACGTAAGGCGTCCACCCGTACCACCGGAACTGCTCGCCCGACAGTTCGTCCACGACGGTGTACGGCCGGTCGTACGGCAGGCCGACCTCCCTCAGGTCGAGCTGCAGGACGGCGTCCTGGGGCCAATCCGGATCCAGGTTGACGACGGTGAGGACCGCGTCCTCGCCGTCGTCGCTGCGCTTGCTGTACGCGATGACCGACGCGTTGGTGGTGGGGTGGAAGTGGATGGACCGGAGCCGGTGCAAGGCGGGGTGGCGGCGGCGGATGTCGTTGAGGGCCGTCATCAGCGGGGCCAGACTGTCCGGGCGGGCGTAGTCCCGGTCCTTGATCTCGTATTTCTCGGAGTGCAGGTACTCCTCGTTGGCGTCCGAGGCCGGCACGTTCTCGAACAGCTCGTAGCCGCTGTACACCCCGTAGGACGGGCTCATGGTGGCGGCCAGCACCAGACGCAGGGCGAAGGCGGCCGGCGGGCCGTAGCGCAGCGGGCCGGCCAGGATGTCGGGGGTGTTGGGCCAGAAGTTGGGCCGCATATAGTCCGCCACCGGGCCGTGGGCGAGCTCCTCCAGGTACGCCCACAGCCCTTCCGGGCCGTGCTGCTCGGTCCGCCAGGTGAAATAGGTGTAGCTCTGGCTGAAACCGGCCTCGGCCAGGCGGGCCATGACCTTGGGCCGGGTGAAGGCCTCCGACAGGAACAGCACCTCGGGGTGTTCCTCGGTCACTGCCCCGATCAGCCACTCCCAGAAGGCGATCGGCTTGGTGTGGGGGTTGTCGACCCGGAAGATGGCGACGCCTCGGCCGATCCAGTAGTCGAGGATCCCCTTGCACGCCTCCCACAGGGCCACCCGGTCGGACTCGGCCGCCGGCCAGAAGTTGATCGGGTAGATGTCCTGGTACACCTTGGGCGGGTTCTCGGCGCAGGCGATGGAGCCGTCCGGCCGGTGGTGGAACCACTCGGGATGCTCGCGGACCCAGGGGTGGTCCGGCGAGCATTGCAGGGCGTAGTCGAGGGCCACTTCCATCCCGTGCTCCCGGACGTCGGTCACCAGCTGTGAAAAGTCCTCGATGGTGCCGAGTTCCGGGTTGATGGCGGTGTGGCCCCCTTCGCTGCTCCCGATGGCCCACGGGCTGCCCGGGTCGTCATCCCCCGACGTCAGGGTGTTGTTGGGCCCTTTCCTGGCCGTGTGCCCGATGGGATGGATCGGGGGCAGGTACAGGACGTCGAAGCCCATGCCGGCCAGATCGGGGACTCGGGCGGCCACGCCTTTGAAGCCGCCGAAGGACCGCGGGAACAGCTCGTACCAGGCCCCGAACAGGGCCCGTTCGCGGTCCACCCACACCGGCTGTCCGGCGGACGCGGTCACGTCCACCGCCCCATCCGGGCCCCACACCGCCGCGGCCACCTCGGGCGCCAGGGCCGGGCCCATCCGGTCGGCCGGGCTCAGGCTGCGGTCCCCCAGCGCGGCCACGGCCGCCGCCACGTGCGGTTGGGTCGCCGCGGGCTGCAGCAGCTGCAGCCCTTCGGCGATCTCCACGTCGATGGGTTGCGACGCGACCAGCTTGGCCCGCACCTTGTGGGCCCAGGTGGCGTGCCGGTCGGTCCAGGCCTCGACGACGAGGCGGTGCGGCCCGATCTGGGCCGGGACCACCCGGGACACCCAGTCGTCGTTGCCGAGCGGTTCGAGCACGCCGACCGACACCGGCGTCTTGCGGCCCTTCGCCAGTAGCAGGACCCGTCCCGTCAACACGTCGTGGCCCTCTTTGAACACCACCGCCCGGACCGGCACGGACTCCCCCACCACCGCCTTGGCGAAGTGCCCGGGATTGGGGGTCCGGGGCCGGACATCCTCGATCACCAGCCGTCCGGTCACGCCTCAACGCTACCCACCACCGAGCCCGACGACCCGCACCCTGGCCAGGCGTTGGTCGCGGTGCGCCGCGTCCCGTAGCTTCTACGGCAATGAGGGCACTTCGGAGCTTCACGGTGCGGGCCCGCCTCCCTGAGGCTCTCGGCCCCTTGCAAGAGCTGGCATTCAACCTGCGGTGGTCGTGGGACCACCGGACGCGAGACCTGTTTCGTTGGGTGGACCCACAAATCTGGGAGCTCACCTTCCACGACCCGGTGCGGCTGCTCAGCCTGGTGGGGCGGCAACGGCTGGAGCAGCTGGCCGCCGACCCCGCGTTCATGGGCTTCCTCGGCGAGATGCACGACGACCTGCACCGCTACCTGGAGGCCCCCCGCTGGTTCCAGAACCGGGCCGTCAGCCCGCTGCGCGGCGTGGCCTACTTCTCGCCCGAGTTCGGCATCGCCGAGGCCCTGCCGCAATACTCCGGCGGTCTGGGCGTGCTCGCCGGCGACCACCTCAAGGCCGCCAGCAGCCTCGGCATCCCCTTGACGGGGGTGGGCCTCATGTACCGGCTCGGGTACTTCCGCCAGCACCTGGACGCCGACGGGTGGCAGGAGGAGCGCTACCCCATCCTGGACCCCCACGGCATGGCCCTGGAGCTGGTCGACGGGGTGCGAGTCTCGGTCGACATCGCCGGCGCCCTGCTGGAGGCGCAGGTCTGGCGGGCGCGGGTGGGGCGCATCGACCTGTACCTGCTCGACGCCGACGTGGACACCAACGACGACGAGCTGCGCGCCGTAACCGACCGGCTCTACGGCGGCGGCTCCGAGCATCGGGTGCGCCAGGAGATCCTGCTCGGCATCGGCGGCGTCCGGGCCCTCGAGGCCGCCGGCGTGGAGACCCAGGTGTTCCACACCAACGAGGGGCACGCCGGCTTCCTGGGCCTGGAGCGCATCCGGAAGCTGATCACCACCGAGGGGTTGCGCTGGGACGAGGCCATCGAGGCGGCCCGCTCCGGCACCCTGTTCACCACCCACACGCCCGTGGCCGCCGGCATCGACCGCTTCCCGCGGGCGCTGATGGAGCGGTACTTCAGTCGGTGGGCGGACGAGTGCGCGATCTCCATCGACACCCTCATGTCCCTCGGGCACTTCCCGGGCGAGAACCCGACCGAGCCGTTCAACATGGCCGTGATGGGTCTGCGCCTGGCGGCCAAGTCCAACGGCGTCGCCCGCCTGCACGGCCGGACCAGCCGCGAGATGTTCCAGCCCCTGTGGCCGACGGTCCCCCCCGAGGAGACCCCGATCGGCTCCATCACCAACGGGGTGCACGGCCGCACCTGGGTCTCCTCGCAGATGGATGACCTCTTTTCCAAATATGTGTCGCCCGCCTGGGACGAGGCCGGCCCGGGCGAGTGGGCCCGCATCAACGACGCCCGCGACGACGAGCTGTGGCGGGCGCGTGAGCAGGGCCGCGACGCCCTGGTCAGCTTCGTCCGCGAGCGCCTCCGCAAGGCCCTCCAGGACCGCGGGGTGTCGGTCAGCGACGCGGCGTGGACCGACGAGATCCTCGACCCCCGCTACCTGATCGTCGGCTTCTCCCGCCGGTTCGCCACCTACAAGCGGGCCACGCTCCTGCTGTCCCAGCCCGACCGGCTGCGAGCGCTGCTGCTCAACGAGCAGCGCCCCGTCCAGCTGGTGTTCGCCGGCAAGGCCCACCCCGCCGACGATCTCGGCAAGGAGATGATCGCCCAGATCGTGCGCTTCTCGCGGGACCCGACCGTGCGGCACCGGATCACCTTCATCGAGGACTACGACATCTCGGTGGCCCGCATGATGTACCAGGGCAGCGACGTGTGGCTCAACACGCCCCGCCGGCCCATGGAGGCCAGCGGCACCAGCGGCGAGAAGGCGGCCCTCAACGGCGCCCTCAACTGCTCCATCCTCGACGGCTGGTGGGACGAGATGTTCGACGGCAGCAACGGCTGGGCCATTTCCTCCGCGGAGGCAATCACGGACGTCGAGCACCGCGACGAGGTGGAAGCCAACAGCCTGTTCGAGCTGCTCGAGCGCCAGATCGTGCCGCTGTTCTACAACCGGGGCGGGGGGCGCTTCCCCCGGGACTGGGTGACGCGGGTCAAGGCGTCCCTGCGATCGCTCGGCCCCAAGGTCATGGCCTCCCGGATGGTGCGCGACTACCTCGGGGAGATGTACGAGCCGATCGCGGCCCAGAGCGACGCCCTGGCCGCCGACGGGCACGCCCGGGCCCGGGCGCTGGCGGCCTGGAAGAAGCGGGTGACCGTCGCCTGGCCTGAGGTCAAGGTGGAGGTGGAGCCGGACGTGGCGGTCGGTCTGGTCGATCTGGGCGCCGAGCGGGAGGTGACCGCGCTCGTCCACCTGGGCTCGCTGACCACCGACGACGTGGCGGTGGAGCTGCTGCACGGGCCGGTGGCCGCCGGCGACGAGCTGACCGAGACCGAAGTGGTCCGCTTGCAGCTGGCTGACGCCGGGGTCGGGGCGGCGAAGGACAGCGGGGCTGGGGCGGACCCGGGCGGCGCGGGCGGCGCCGGCGGCGTGGTGCGGTACCGGGGCCGGTTCAGCTGCGACCAAGCCGGCCGGCATGGGTACGCGGTGCGGGTCGTGCCCTACCACCGGGATCTGGTCGTCCCGGTCGAGATGGGCTGCGTGACCTGGGGGTAGCCGGGGCCGGCGGCGGCAGGGGCCGCACCTCACGGCGAGCCCCCGCCGGGTGCGATTTGTATCCATGGTGCACTTATGTCTATGAGATACACATAAGTGCACCAGAGATACAAATCGCGCCACCTCCCGACGCCACCCGACGCCCACCTAGGCCAGCCCCGACAGCCGCCGCCAGCCGGCGTCAGCCCCCCGCCGGCCGCCGGCCTTTACCCCCGCTCGGCGTCCAACAGGCGGGTGGCGGCCTGATACGGATCGAGCCGGCGGCCGAGCAGCTCCGCCTTCACCCCTTCGAAATGGCCGCCCCCCGCCAGCGTCCGCACGTCGCGCTCGAGGAGGTGGACCAGGACCCGATTCATCTCGTCGACGAGGCGGCGTTCCCGCCGGCGCTCCAACTCGCCACTGCCAGCGAGATAGGCCCGGTGATCGCGGATCGTCGCCCACACCGCCTCGATCCCATCGCCGGCGACGGCGGTGGTGAGGAGGATGGGCGGTCGCCAATCGCCCATCGACGGGTTGAGGTCGAGCATGTTGTCGAGGTCCCGCCGGGTCTCGGCCGCGCCGTCTCGGTCGGCCTTGTTGACCACGAAGATGTCGGCGACTTCGAGCAACCCGGCCTTGCTGGCCTGGATGGCGTCGCCCCAGCCGGGGGTGACCACCACCACCGTGGTGTCGGCAGCGCCGGCGATCTCGACCTCCACCTGCCCGACGCCGACGGTCTCGACCAGGATGGTGCCCATCCCGACCGCGGCCAGGACCCGGATGGCCTCGGGGGCAGCGAGTGCGAGCCCGCCTTGATGGCCGCGCGTGGCCATGGAACGGATAAAGACGTCGTCGTCGATGGCGTGGCCCTGCATCCGGATCCGATCCCCGAGGATGGCCCCGCCCGAGTACGGCGATGACGGGTCGACGGCGAGCACCCCGACGCGACCACCTTCGGCTCGAGCCGCAGCGATGACGCGGTCCGTGAGCGTCGACTTGCCAGCCCCGGGTGCCCCAGTGATCCCGACGACCTGCTCCACCCCCGCGCTGGGCCCGAAGGTCAGCGCGCCGACCTGGCGCGCCGGGTCACCGCCCTGCTCGATGAGCGAGAGCAGGCGCCCGATGGCGGCCCGGTCGCCGGCCCGGGCGGCCTCGAAGAGCTCCGTCGGGTCACGGCGCCGAGACGAGATCGGGGGCGGACGACGGTCGGGATCAGGGGTCATGGCCGGGTCCAGTATGGCGGCGGCGCCCGGCGCCGGGCATACCAGGGGCCGCGGGCGCCATAGGCTGACGCGGGTGCGCGGCCAGGTAAACGTCGACGAAGTGGTGGATCTGACCTCGGCTTTGGTCGCGGTCGATACCCGCAACCCGCCCGGCAACGAGCGACCGATCGCCGGCGTGGTCCGCGCCGCCCTCGATCGGTGGCAGCCGGCGTGGATGGAGGTGGAACCCGCGCCCGGGCGCCTGTCGCTGGTGGCGACGCTTCCCCACCCGGACGGCCCCGCCGACCGCCCCACCCTCATCATCAACGGCCATCTGGACGTGGTGCCGGTTGCCGCCTCGGCGTGGTCCCGCGACGCCTTCGATCCCCATGTCGAGGACGGGCGGCTCTACGGTCGCGGCACCGCGGACATGAAGGGCGGGATCGCGGCCGCCATCTGCGCCCTGTCCGTGGTGGAGCGGGCCGGACGCGTACCTGGGTGCGACGTGGTCTTCCACCTGGTTGCCGACGAGGAGCGGGGCGGCCGGTTCGGCACTCGGGCCTTGCTGGAGCAAGGGCTGATTACGGGGGATGCCTGCCTCGTCCCCGAACCCACCGATCTCGAGCTGTGCGTGGCGGAGCGCGGCCTGCTGCAGGCGCTGCTCACCGTCCATGGCCGGCCTGGGCACGGCAGCCGGCCGCGCGAGGCGGTGTCGGCGATCGAGCACGCCGCCCAGTTGGTCCTGGCGCTGCATGCCGCCGACTTCGGGGATCCCGACCACCCGTTGCTCGGGCGGCCGACGGCCAACGTGGGCACCATCGCCGGCGGGGACGCCTTCAACACCGTTGCGGAGTCGTGCGTCATCGGTCTCGACCGCCGTGTCCTGCCGGGCGCCACGGAAGACTCGGCCGTCGCCGAGGTACACGCCCGAGTGACCGCCGCCGGGGTCACCGGGCTGCGCTACGACCTGGTGGTGGATACCTTCGGCGAAGCCAGCGAGATGCCGGCCGACGACCCGTGGGCCAAGCAGGTGGGCGCGGCGGTGGCCCGGGCCACTGGTCGCCAACCAGGGGTCATCGGCATGAGTTTCACCACCGACGCCCGCTTCGTCCGCAACCAGGCGGGCATTCCCACCGTGGTGTGCGGCCCGGGAGAGGTGGCCCAGGCTCACGGCAACGACGAGTTCGTGGCCGTCGACCGGCTGGTCGATGCAGTGGCGTCGTACGCGGAACTGCTCGTCGCCTTCGGTTAGTCCCGCCGGACCTTCGCCGGGCCAGCCGACCGGCGCCGCCGGCCGGCCGACCCTCCGGCCACCCGCCCGGTCGACCCTCGGGCCAACGCGCCGACCCAGTCCAGCACGGCCCGGGTCACTTCTTGTTCGGCGCCCCGCAGCCCGTGGTCCTTGCCCTCGATCCAGTGGTGGGTCACCGGGCCGGCAATCATGCGGGTCGCGGCTTCCAGCTCGTCGGGCGACCCAAAAGCGTCCCGGGTGCCGGACACGAAGAGGCAGGGGACGTGGAGTTCCGGCAGATGCTCCGTGCGCAATCGGTCGGGTCGGCCGGGCGGGTGCAGCGGGTAGCTGATGAGGACCAAGCCGGCCGCGTCCAGGCCCTCGGCGACGGCCATCGAGCACATCCGGCCCCCCATCGAACGGCCCCCGAGGACCAGACGGTCGACTCTTTTCGAGAGCTCGGCTGCCTCCTCCACCACCGCCCGGACCAGGACGGGGCGCGGTCAGGGGCCTTCCGGCCCGCCTGGCGGTAAGGAAAATCCATCCGCACCACCACCAGGCCGGCCGCGGTGGCGGCGGCATCGATCGCCACCAACGCCGGCTGGTTGCGATCGGCGCCGGCACCCGGCGCCAGCAGCAGGCCGAATGCGGCGGTCACACCACCGTCCGCAGCAGGTCTCGCAAGGCGGTCGCCTCCTCGGCGATGACCTGCCCGTCCCGGCCGGCGCCGATCGAATCAGACAGGGTGCGCGCCTGGGTCATGATGCGAAACCAGTAGACCTCGTCCATACCGATCGGGAGCGGCCCCACGGCCTCCTTGATCCGGGCCACCGCCTCGGCGGCCCGTTGCTCGTCGCCGGGGTCGCCTGCCAGCCGGTCGGCGGCGGCGAACAGCTCCTCCAGGGACCGGTAGCGGCTCTCCTCGTCCTCGTCGTCGTCCTCCTCGGAGATGCCCCCCACCTGCTCGAACAGGCCCTCGACCTCGGACTCCCGCGTCGCCGGGACGACCAGGTCGTCGGCGTCCCACTCGTAGCCGATGCCGGCGTCGTCAAGCAGGACGCCCAGCTGGGCCCGCTGCTCGGGCAGCCACTCGGGCAGCTCGTACACCGTCTCGGGATCGGCGTCGGCGTGCGGATCGGCGTTGGCGGCGCCCTCCGGCCCGGACTCGGCCTCGGTCTCCGCGTCGGTCTCCTCCTCGGACCCGGCCTCGGTCTCGGTTTCGTCGTCGGCGACGAGGGGGCTGACGAGCTTGACGAGGATGGCGGCTTCGAAACGGATCTCGTCTTCCAGGGCCTCGTCCGCACCGAGAGCCGACAGGAGACGCCGGGTCACGCGCCCGACCGCGGCCCAGGTTTCGGCGTCCACGTCGTAGAACATCTCGACGCTGAAGACTGCCGCGGAGGCCTCGGCCACATCCGCGTCGGCGTGCATGTCGGTGGGATCCAGGCGTAGCCGCCCCGCCGCGTCCGCCAGGAGGCGCAGGGCCGACACCACCCACTCGTCGTGCTCGTCGTCGGCCCGGGCGGCTCCGACGTCGCCCGGCTGACCGAGCTGGTCCCCCCCAGCCCCCAGTCTTGTCGGGGCTCGTCCTCGGGGTTGGCCGCCAAGTCGGCGATGAGGTCGTCGACGCGGCTTTCGTCGTCGGCGGGCACGACCAGTTCGTCGTCTTCGAAACGGTGTTGGATCTCCAGGTCGTTGAGCCGCTCGATCAGGCGACCGCGTTCCCGGTCCACCCAGCCCTCCAGGCGGTACCCCACCTCGTCGTCCTCTTCGCCGGCCGGCAGTTCCGCGAGGTCGGAGGCCACCAGCCGCTGCCGGCACAGGTGGCAGCGCCCGCGCGACGTCACTTCGTACCCGCAGTTGGCGCAGTACCAGATCTTCGTCACGTCGAGTCGTCCCTCCGGCACCAGCCGGTCGTGGATGCCGGCACGTCGGCTTCATCATGGTCGATATTCGTTGGCCCTTGATCGGCAGGTGCGCTACAACTGATCTGCACCCGATCCGTGGAAGGAGGAGCGCCGATGGCCAAGATCATTTTTCCCGTCATCCGTATGGCGCTCCGTGCCCCCTGGTCCGGGATGACCGGCGCTCCCACGGGCGCGCCGTCCTTCTGGCTCCCTGAGCCCCCTGTCGCCGTAGGCCGCTGGGGCCCACAGAGCCCGGATCCGGCCCGGCCCGCGAGAGCACGCACGCGCCAACCGACCTGTCCGAAAACGGGGCCAAGGGACCGATGAGTTCGCGACCAGCGCGATCGTCCAATACCCGACATTCGCCTTGTGCCACCCACCCCATCTCACCGGGAGAACGACCCACCATGTACCTGCATCCTGCCTTGATCAGCGACCTGGCCGCCGCCAACCGGGACGATGCGCTGCGGCGCGCCGCCCGCCCCCGGCCGGCCAAGAACTCCGGCCGAACGCGAGTGCACCGCCACGACCGCAGTCGGGCGGCGCCCCGGCTCCGGCTGCGACTGTCTCGCAGCATCTAGTCCGGCCCGTTCCCACTCCGCCGTCGTCTTCGGCGGACCGCCCGGCGGTCCCGGTCCTCAGGGCCGGGGCCGCTTCGGCAGGATCGGGGCGTCCCGCCCCGTCCCGCCCACCGCACCCGACCCACCCGCCGCGTCCGACGAGGCCGGGCATTGATCTCGTGGTACTCCTCCTCCACGTTGACCGACCACACGTCGTGCTGGGCGCCGAGCAGGTTCTCGACCGTCAGCATGGCGGTGTACATGGAGTGATCCTGGTTGTTGTAGCGATGCATCCCGTTGCGACCGATCGGGAACACGTTGCGGGCGTGGTCGCCGAGCCAGGCCCGGATGATGTCGACATTGGCCTTGTAGTCCGTGTCGTAGTACGGGTACGCCTTCGGCATGCGGACGACATAGCCGGCTTCGACCTGGGCCGGATCCACCAGCCGCAGCCGGCCGAGTTCCGCGGTGGCCTGGGCGATCAGGTCGGCGTCCGGCTTGGTCCACATGTCGTCGCCCTCGAAGACGAAGTACTCCAGCCCCAGGCAGGTCCGGCCGGCCTTGACCATGTGGGGCGACCAGGAGCCGAAGTTCTGGATCCGGCCCACCTGCACGCCGGGGTCGTGGATATAGATCCAGTTGTCGGGGAACCCGGCTTCCTGGGGCACGACCAGCGCGACCGTGAGGAAGTCGCGGTAGGAAAGGTCCGCGGCGGCTCGGCGGACCTCCGCCGGGGCGGGCGGGTCCATGACGTGCACGAGGGTCGAGAGGGGCATCGACGAGATCACCGCCGAGGCCCGATATTCGGTCTCGGCGCCCTCCGTCGACGCCCGCACCGCGACCGCCCGGTCGCCGTCGAGGCGGATCGCCGTCACCGCCGTATCGAGCACTACTTTCGTCCCGGCCGCTTCGACCAGGTCGTGGCAGCGCTCCCACATCATCCCGGGGCCCAGCTTGGGGTATTCGAACTCCTCGATCAGCGACGTGATCTCTTTTTGGTTGCGCTTCGGCAGCACCGCGTTGATGATCGCCGACGACAGCGACAGGTTCTTGACCCGCTGGGCGGCCCAGTCGGCGGGCATCTCCGCCGGCGGATGGCCCCACACCCGCTCGGTGTACGTCTGGAAGAAGTGGCGGTACAGCCGCCACCCGAACCGGGCGGCGAGCCAACCCTCGTACCGGTCCTGGTCCTTGGGCGGATGCACCCGGGCCCAGCCATACGACAGGACGCAGCGCATCGCCTCCAGTACCCCGAGGTTGCGGAGGGCGTTGAACGCCTTCAGGGGATAGTCGTAGAACTTCCCCCGGTACAGGATCCGGCTCATGCGGGGGCGGAGCATGAAGTCCTCGTCGGGCAGGATCTCGTGCCACAGCTCCTGCACCGGCCGCACCTTGGTAAAAAAGCGATGGCCACCGATGTCGAACCGCCAGCCGTCCCGCTCCACGGTCTGGCTGATGCCCCCGACGACACTGTCCGCCTCCAGCACCGTGGAGCGCCGGCCCGTCTTGACGAGCTGATAGGCGGCCGTGAGCCCGGCCGGCCCGGCACCAACGATCACCACGTCGTCCGCCAAGGCGGGCTCAGCAGAAGGGTCGATCAGGGCAGAAGGGTCGGTCAGGGCTTCGGTCACACGTGCAGGCCTCCGGTGCCAGCGCGGGGAAGTCGGGAATCGCGACCCGGCCCCAGCTGGCTGTTGTCCCATTCTTGCCGGGCCGGCCCCTCGCGGCCAGCCGCCCCCGCGGCCGAGAGGGCCGCGGCCCGGCCGCTGAGCTCGGTCAGGAGGGGTATCGGACCAGGTTTTCGCTCTCGAAGTAGGTCCCGCCGTTTTGCTGGATGAGCGTGGTGCCGGTCGGGCGAAGCAGGTCCAGCCAGCTCTTCAGGTACCCGCAGGCGCCGCCCAGACCCGGATACCCGTCGCGCCACACCAACCACACGGTGTGACCCGGGCCCAGGCGGGCCAGGGCCGTCTGGGTAAACGAGTCCACGTCGGTAGCCGCGATGACCTTCTTGTAGTCGACCCAGTCGACCCGCTGGGGACCGATGGCCCGCGGGAAGGTGATCTGGGTCACGTTCGGGACCTTGAGGAGACGATCCACGGCCGGACCGAGCTGGTCCGGGCAGTACACCACCATGTCGCCGGGCTGGGCCTGGAGGTTGAGGACCGCCGCCACCTGGCCGGCCTGGGTGCGCTGCTGGCCGTTCTCGCCGAGGCCGGTGAGCAGCCCGGCCACGCTCAGCACTGCGAGGCACCCGGCCCGGAACCGCCGGCCGGGCAGCACGGCGACGCCGGTCGCCACCACCAGCAGGAACAGGGGCAACACCACCGCGGCGTAGCGGGCGACGAAGGCGGCGTTGGCGAGGGCGCCGAGCACCACGGCCAGCAGCAAGGTGCCGACGGCCACCCCGACCAACGGGGCCATACCGGGCCGGGGCCGCAGGGCCACCATCACCGCCGGACCGGCCTGGGTCCGCTCGATCCGGCCGTCCGGCCCCAGCGTGTCGAGCGTCGTCCCCGGCGCCACGGTGCGGCCGAACACGCCCAGCAGGAAGAGGGCGAAGGTGGCGAACATCAGCAGGCCGCCCCACGGGCCGCCGCCCGCGAAGTCGCCGAACACACCCAGCAGGTCCCCGGCGCTCGCCGGCGAGGTCCATGGCGTTCCGGTGTGCAGGGCCTGGAACACGAACACCGGCGCCCACGGCAGCCACGCCAGGCGCGCCGACGACGGTCGCCCGCAACACCAGGCCGCCCTCCCCGGTCCGCCAGGTCCGCCAGGCCAGCCAGGCCCCGGCGACCAGGACCAGATACAGGCCCCAATAGTGGGTGTAGAGCATGGCCGCGGTGACGGCGCCGACGGCGACCAGCCGGGCCGGCCGCGGGTCCTCCAGGGCCCGGCTCACGGCCAGGAACCCGAGCACGGTCCACAGGATCATCAGCGAGTACATGCGCGCCGACGTGGCGTAGTTGATGGCGAACGGGCTGCTGACCGCCAGGAAGAACGTCACCCACGCCACCGGCCGGCCGCCGAGCCGGCGGCCCGCGAACCAGAACAGCGGCAGCGACGCCACCGACGTCACCCCGGACAGGGCCCGGACGGCGAAGTCGCTGCGCCCGAAGACCGCCATCCAGGCGTGCAGGAGGACGTAGTAGAGGGGCGGGGCGCCGTCGTGGGCCAGGGCCCGAGGGATCTGGGTGACCGGGAGGCGGGCGATGTTGACGCTGATGGCCTCATCGAGCCAGAGCGGGGTCGGCGCCCAGAACCGCAGCACCACCCCGGCGACCACCGCCACCGCGCCGGCCCCGAACAACAGCGGGTGCACCGGTCGCAACTCGCGACGCATCCGTTGCCGGAAGCCATCGACGGTACCGACCAACGCGGCGGGGGCCTCCACGGTGGCGCTCACTGGCCCCCAGAATACCTGGCGGGCGGCCCCGTACCCGGTCGGTCACGGCCCGAACAGCCCCTCGCCCCGGGGCACCCTGGGCGCTATCGTCCCCGCATGGGTACAGGCGCAGGTCCCCGGCCCCAGGCGCCGGACCGCAACCTGGCCATGGAGTTGGTGCGGGTCACCGAAGCGGCGGCCATGGCCGCGGCCCGCTGGATGGGTCGGGGCGACAAGGAGGGGGCGGACGGCGCCGCGGTCGACGCCATGCGCATCGTCCTCGGCGGGGTGCCGATGCACGGGGTGGTGGTGATCGGGGAGGGCGAGAAGGACGAGGCGCCCATGCTCTACAACGGCGAGGAGATCGGCGACGGCACCCCGCCGAACACCGACGTCGCGGTGGATCCCATCGACGGGACCACGCCGACGGCGCTCGGCCGAGGGGGGGCCTTGTCGGTGATCGCGGTGAGCGAGCGGGGAACGATGTTCAACCCGGGCCCGTGCGTGTACATGGAGAAGCTGGCGGTGGGACCCGAAGCGGCCGGCAAGGTGAGCTTGGAGCAGTCGGCCACCGACAACATCCGGGCGGTGGCCGAAGCCAAAGGCGAGTCCGTCCGCGACGTCACCGCGGTGATCCTGGACCGGCCCCGCCACGCCGATCTCATCGAGGAGGTCCGGTCCACCGGGGCCCGCATCCGCCTGATCACCGACGGCGACGTGGCCGGGGCCATCGCCACCGCCTGGTCGGAGTCCGGCGCGGACATCCTGCTGGGGATCGGCGGAACCCCCGAGGGCGTGATCGCGGCGGCGGCGCTCAAGTGCATGGGCGGCGAGCTGCAGGGCCGCCTGTGGCCGCGCCACGACACGGAGCGGGCCACCGCGGTCGACCTCGGCTACGACTTCGAGCGGGTCCTCGACCTCGACGACCTGGTCATGGGCGACAACTGCTTCTTCGCCGCCACGGGCATCACCGATGGCGAACTGCTGCGCGGCGTCCGCTACGACAGCCGCGGGGCCACCACCGAGTCGCTGGTGATGCGATCCAAGTCGGGGACGGTGCGGCGCATCGACGCCCGCCATCGCCTCAAGAAGCTGGCGGTGTACGCGTCCGTGGAGTTCGAGTAGCGGCCCAGCCGCTGCGCTCCTGGTAGAAGTCCGGCGGGCCGTGGGCGTGCAGCACCGGGCACTCCCACCCGGCCGCCCGCACCGCGGCCTCGAGGTGGGCCAGCACGGTCCCGCCGATCCCCTGCCGGCGCACGCCCGCCGCCACCACCACCGCCAACTGGCCGCCGTCGTCGGCGCGCCACGCCAACCCCGTCGCCACCACTTCGCCTTCGCGCCGGGCGGTGAGGACGATCGGAAAAAAGGTCGGCCGCCGCGCCGGTACGGGCGGCTCGGGCTCATCGGTGCCGCCGCCGATCACGCCGGCGGCCTCGAGCATCTGCCGGGCCTCCGGATCGAGCATCCGGCCGCGGGTGATCTCCAGCGCCAACCCGCCCCGACCGACGACGGCCGGCGGCCCCAGCACGGCGTCGGCGATCGGCCGCCAGGACCGGCCACCGACTTCCTGCAGCACCACCACGTCTTCGATGTCCGCCACCATGGCGAACCGGTCGAGGACCGAGACCGCGGCGGCGATGCGCTCGGGCTCGCCAGTGTCCGCCAGGGTGACGTGCGGCACCCACGGCCAGGACAGCGGCCGAGCCAGTGGGGGCACGAAGGCCGCATCCCGGAGCATCCGGAGGGCGTCCAGATCCCCCCCGACCTCCAGGTAGAGGACGGGGTTGTCCGGCAGGAAGGTGGCCGGCGGCCCGAGGGTGAGTTGTAGGGCTCCGGCCTGCCGGGCGGCCGCCCGGCGGACCACCGCCAGGGCCGCGCCGAGCTCGTCGCCGCGGATGTTGACCGGCGGGACCAGGGTGACGTGGGGGCCGATCCGGCCCAGGGCCGGGTCGCCCACGGCGCGCCGCAACCCGTCGACCGCGTCGGCGACCGGGGGATCCAGCAGCAGAGCGACGCCGAGCCGGCGCCGGGTGGCACTCACCGGAGGTCAGTGTGCCAGGCACCCGCGCTCTAGACTGCGTTCGTGACCGAGGACCGCGAGCTCTTCGACATCATCGACCGCGAGCTAGAGCGGCAGAACACCACCCTGCAGCTCATCGCGTCCGAGAATTTCACCTCCCGAGCGGTGCTGGCCGCCACCGGGTCGGTGCTGACCAACAAGTACTCGGAGGGTTACCCCGGCAAGCGGTACTACGGCGGCAACCGCATCATCGACGAGGTCGAGGACCTGGCCCGCCGGCGGGCGTGCGCGCTGTTCGGCCCGGATCTGCCCGACGGCGCCGTGCACGCCAACGTGCAGCCCCATTCGGGCGCCAACGCCAACCTGGCCGCCTACCTGGCCGTGCTCGAGCCGGGCGACACCGTGCTCGGGATGCGCTTGGATCAGGGCGGGCACCTGACCCACGGGTCGCCGGTCAACGCCAGCGGCCGCCTCTACCACTTCGTGTCCTACGGGGTCACCGAGAGCGACGAGCGGCTGGACCTCCAACAGCTGGCCGCCCTGGCCGAGGAGCACCGGCCCAAGCTGATCGTGGCCGGGGCCACGGCCTACTCGCGGCTCATCGACCCGGAGCCGATCCGGCGCATCGCCGACGAGGTCGGCGCCCTGTTCCTG
This sequence comes from uncultured Acidimicrobiaceae bacterium, assembly GCA_963702305.1. GTDB lineage: Bacteria > Actinomycetota > Acidimicrobiia > Acidimicrobiales > Palsa-688 > PALSA-693. The sequence goes on from CAVPBX010000018.1 coordinate 243,304, forward strand.
TTCGACGCCGCCCACGTGGCCGGCCTCATCGCCGGCGGGGTGCACCCCAACCCGGTCGGGGTGGCGGACATCGTCACCTTCACCACCCACAAGACCCTGCGGGGCCCCCGCGGGGGCGCCATCCTCTGCACCGCCGCCCTGGCGCCGGCCATCGACAAAGCGGTCTTCCCCGGCCTGCAGGGCGGTCCCCTCGAGCACGTCATCGCGGCCAAGGCGGTGGCCTTCCGGGAGGCAGCCCAGCCGGAGTTCCGGGACTACTCGGCGCAGATCATCCGCAACGCCCGGACCCTGGCCGGCGCCCTGTCCGCCGAGGGGTTCCGCATCGTGTCGGGCGGCACCGACAACCACCTCATGCTGGTGGACCTGCGGCCCTTCGACGCCGAGCTCACCGGCAAGGTGGCCCAGGAAGCCCTCGATCGGGCCGGTATCACCCTCAACAAAAATCAGATTCCCGGCGACCCCCGCTCCCCGTTCGTCACCAGCGGGCTACGCATCGGCACGCCGGCGGTCACCACCGCGGGGATGGGCGAGGCCCAGATGGAGGAGATCGCCCGCCTGATCGGCCGGGTGCTGCGGCAGCCTGACGACCCCGCCGAAGGCGAGGCGGTGCGCGAGGAAGTCGGCGTCCTCTGCGCCAAGTTCACGCCCTACCCGTAGCGTCCACAGGAGCGACCGCATCAACGGCTACCGCGACTATGTGATCGTCGGCCTCGTGGCCGCGGTCGTCACCTGGCTGTGCACCTTCGTGGTGCGGCGCCTGGCCGTCCGGTTTTCCATCATCGTCCTCCCTGATGATCGCCGGGTGCACGAGCGGCCCACGCCCACCGTCGGCGGGGCGGCCATGTACCTGGGGTTGCTGGCCGCCATGGTGGTGGCGTCGCAGCTGCCCGGCCTCAGCCCGCTGTTCCGGGGGTCGTCCGACCCCATCGGGCTGGTGCTGGCCGCGTCGGTGATCTTCACCGTGGGCATGGTCGACGACCTCCGGGAGATGTCGCCGCCGGCCAAGGTGTCCGGCCAGATCCTGGCCGGGACGGTGCTGTATCTGTTCGGGATCAACATGCTGTTCTTCCGGGTGCCGTTCGCCGGCACCACGTTGGTGCTCTCCGCCGATCTGATCCCGGTCCTGACCGTCCTGTGGGTGGTGGGCATGGCCAATGCCGTCAACCTGGTGGACGGCCTGGACGGGCTGGCGGCGGGGATCGTGGGCATCGCCTCACTGACGTTTTTCATCTACTCCCACCAGCTGGTGCACACCGGCACCATCCAGCCGGAGAGCTCGGGCCCGCTGTTCTCCATCATCATCATCGGGCTGTGCGTGGGCTTCCTGCCGCACAACTTCCATCCGGCCCGCATCTTCATGGGCGACGCCGGGGCCATGCTCCTGGGCCTGCTCATCGCGGCGTCGACGATGTCCGTGGTCGGCCAGACCAACAACGACTTCAGCGGCCGCACCTACTTCTTCTTCGCCCCCCTGATCATCCCGTTCTTCATCCTCGGCATTCCCATGTTCGATACCGCCTTCGCCATCGTGCGCCGGGCCGGCCGGCGGGCCAACCTGGCCGAGGCGGACAAGAATCACCTCCACCACCGGCTCATGCGGCTGGGCCACGGCCAGACCCGTTCCGTGCTCATCCTGTGGACCTGGACCGCGCTGCTCTCCGGTCTGGTGCTGTACCCGACCCTGGCCAAGAACCGGGCCATCTCGTTTGTGCCGTTCGGAGGGGCGGCGCTGGGCGTGGCTCTCTACACCCTGTTCGGCGTCCGGGGCCGGCCCGACACCACCGGCGAGGGGCGCCCCGACCGGGTCCGGGTCGGGGCCGGCCGGCGCAACGGGTCGGAGTGACGCGGGCGCCGGCCTCGGTTCGCGGTCAGGCTTCGGCCGCCTCCAGGCGGGCCTGAGCCCACCGCAGGGCGTCGTCCGCGTCGGCATCCTCGCCGTCTCCGGCGGGGGTCGACCCGGCCTGACTGGCTTCGGCCTCCGCTCGGCGGGCCGCCTCGACATCGATCTCCGTCGCCAGCTCGGCCTCGTCGGCCAGCATGATCACCTGATTGTCCTTGACCTCGACGAACCCGCCGTGCACGGCCAGGCGGATGTCCGCGTCTGCAACCCCGTCCGCGTCGGCGGTCGGGCCCACGATACGAACCACGCCCGTGTCGAGCGCCCCGATGTAGGGCATGTGGTTGGCCAGGAAGGCGATCTCGCCGTCAACGGCGCGGCACACGATCATCTCGGCGTGGCCGGAGTACAGCGTCCGCGTCGGGGTGACCAGCTCGAACTGGGTGGTGGCCATCGGCCGGTCAGCCCTCCCGTTCGAGGTTGCGGGCCTTCTCCAGGACGGACTCGACGCCGCCGGCGTTGAGGAAGGCCTGCTCGGGCACCTCGTCCAAGTCGCCGTTGACCAGGGACTCGAAGGACTCGACGGTCTCCGCCACCGGGACGTAGATGCCCGGGATGCCGGTGAAGACCTGCGCCACGAAGAACGGCTGGGAGAGGAAGCGCTGGATCTTGCGGGCCCGGGCCACGGTGACCCGGTCCTCCTCGGCCAGCTCGTCGAGGCCCAGGATGGCGATGATGTCCTGCAGTTCCCGGGCCCGCTGGAGGATCTCCTGGACCCGGCGGGCCACCGCGTAGTGGCGGTCGCCGACGACCTCGGGAGCCAGGATCGACGAGGTGGACGCCAGCGGGTCGACGGCGGGGTAGATGCCCAGGGCGGCGATCTGGCGGGACAGCTCGGTGGTGGCGTCGAGGTGGGTGAAGGTGGTGAAAGGGGCGGGGTCGGTGTAGTCGTCAGCGGGCACGTACACGGCCTGCAGCGAGGTGATCGAGTGACCACGGGTGGAGGTGATGCGCTCCTGCAGCTCGCCCATCTCGTCGGCCAGGGTGGGCTGGTAACCGACGGCTGACGGCATCCGGCCCAGCAGCGTCGACACCTCCGAGCCGGCCTGCACGAAGCGGAAGATGTTGTCGATGAAGAGCAGCACGTCCTGATTTTTGACGTCCCGGAAGTACTCGGCCATGGTGAGCGCGGAGAGCGCCACCCGCAGGCGGACCCCGGGCGGCTCGTCCATCTGCCCGTACACCAGCGCGGTTTTGTCGATGACCCCCGACTCGGTCATCTCCAGCCAGAGGTCGTTGCCTTCCCGGGTGCGTTCGCCGACGCCGGCGAACACCGACACGCCGCCGTGCTGTTCGGCGATGCGGCGGATCATCTCCTGGATGATCACCGTCTTGCCCACCCCGGCCCCGCCGAAGAGGCCGATCTTGCCGCCCTGCACGTACGGCTCCAGCAGGTCGATGACCTTGATCCCCGTCTCGAACATCTGCGCCTTCGGCTCGAGGGCGTCGAACAGCGGCGACGGGCGGTGGATCTCCCAGTACGCGTCCGGCTCGGCCATCTCGCCCCGGTCGAGCTGGCCGCCGATGACGTTGAACACGTGGCCGAGCACGGCGTCGCCGACCGGCACGCTGATCCCCTTGCCGGTGTTGACGACTCGGGTGCCCCGGCGGAGGCCGTCGGTGGGCTTGAGGCACACGCAGCGGACCCGGCCCTCGCCGATCTGCTGAGCCACCTCGGCGGTCACCTTGATCGTCTCGCCCTCCACGTCGATGTCCATCTCGACCGCGTGGTTGATCTCGGGCAGGGCGCCGGGGGGGAACTCGGCGTCCACGACGGGTCCGGCAATGGCGACGACGCGCCCTTCGGTGCGCTCGGCGGTGAGGTCCTCGGCGACGGTGGTCATGGGCTTGCTCCTGGCGTTTCTAGGCCGACTCGGCGGCGGGGACGTAGGTCTCGTGGTGCGGGCCGGAGTCTTCGGTGAGCCCGGCTTGGCGCAGGGCCTCGGAGCCACCCACGATCTCCATGATCTCGGTGGTGATGGAGTCCTGGCGGGCTCGGTTCATGACCCGGCGGAGGGTCTTGATGAGTTCGTCGGCGTTGTCGGTGGCGGCTTTCATGGCCCGCTGGCGCGCCGCGTGCTCGGACGCCGCGGCGTTGAGCATGGCGGCCAGGACTTCCGACTCCAGCCAGCGGGGCAGCAGCCGATCGAGGATCTCCGCCGGCTCCGGTTCGAACTCGTAGTCGGTCCGGTGGCCCGTGGCCTCGTCCCGAGCCGCATCTTCCTGGGGAACCAGAGGAACGAGTTGCCGCTCGGTCACGGCCTGCGAGCCGAGCGACACGAAGCGGGTGTAGACGAGGTCGATCTGGTCGAGCTCGGCGGACTCGAACGGCTCCATGACCGCCCCGACCAGACGCCGGGCGTCCTCGTACGAGGGCCGGTCGGACACCCCGATGACCGAGGCCAGGATGGCGTGCTTACGGAACCGGAAGTAGCTCTCGCCTTTGCGGCCGGCGATGACCAACTGGACGTCGTGGCCCGCCGACTGGTGCTGGCGGATGAGCCGCTCGGCGGTCCGGATCACCGACGAGTTGTACCCGCCGGCGAGCCCGCGGTCGGCGGTGATCACGATGATGGCCACCTTCTGGACGGACTCGACCTGGCGGAACAGGGGGTGGTCGGCGGCGTCGGGGGTGTCGGCCAGGTGGGCGACCACTTCGCCCATCTTGGCCACGTAGGGTCGGGCCGCGGCGATGGCCTGCTGGGCGCGCACGATCCTCGACGCCGCGATCAGCTCCATGGCGCGTGTGATCTTCTTCGTCGACTCCACGCTGCGGATGCGCCGCCGCAGGACCCGTTCCTGGCCACCAGCCATACCCGGCTACCGATCCCCGCTACTCGCCGGCGGTCTCGGTCGGGGCGAACACCTTCTTGAACTCGCCGATGGCGGCGTCCAGCCGCTCGGTGTCGGGGAGCTCCTTGGTGGAGCGGATGTCGTCGAGCAGGTCGCCATGGCTGGCCTTGACGAACACGATCAGCTCCGCCTCGAAGCGGCTGACGTCGGAGACCGGGAGGTCGTCGACGAAACCCTTCGTGGCCGCGTAGATGGCCAGGACCTGCTCCTCGACGGGGACGGGGGCGTTCTGGCGTTGCTTGAGCACCTCGGTCAGGCGGTAGCCCCGGTCCAGCTGGGCTTGCGACACCCGGTCCAGCTCGGACCCGAAGGAGGCGAAGGCCTCCAGGTCCCGGAACTGGGCCAGGTCGGTCTTGAGGGTGCCGGCCACGGCGCGCATGGCCCTGATCTGGGCCGCGCCGCCGACCGCGCGAGACCGAGTTGCCGACGTTGATGGCCGGGCGGACGCCGGAGTAGAAGAGGTCGGCCTCGAGGAACACCTGGCCGTCCGTGATGGAGATGACGTTCGTCGGGATGTACGCCGAGATGTCGCCGGCCTTGGTCTCGATGATCGGCAGGGCGGTGAGGGACCCGCCGCCCTTCTCGTCGGACAGCTTGGCGGCCCGCTCCAGCAGCCGGCTGTGCAGGTAGAACACGTCGCCGGGATAGGCCTCGCGACCCGGTGGCCGCCGCAGCAACAGCGACAGCTGCCGGTACGCCTCCGCCTGCTTGGACAGGTCGTCGTAGACGATGAGGGCGTGCTCGCCGTTCTCCATCCAGTGCTGCCCGATGGCCGAGCCGGAGTAGGGCCCCAGATATTTGAACGGCGCCGGCTCGGACGCCGGGGCGTTGACCACCACGGTGTACTCCATGGCCCCGAACTCCCGCAGGGTGTTGACCGTCTGGGCGACCGTCGAGCCCTTCTGGCCGACGGCGACGTAGATGCATTTCACCCCGAGGCCGCGTTGGTTGATGATGGTGTCGATCGCCACCGTGGTCTTCCCGGTCTTGCGGTCGCCGATGATCAGCTCCCGCTGGCCCCGGCCGATAGGGGTCATGGCATCGATGGCCTTGATGCCAGTCTGGAGCGGCTCTTTCACCGGTTGCCGATCGATGACCCCGGGCGCTTGCACTTCGAGGCGGCGATGGAGGTCGGTGACGATCGGTCCTTGGCCGTCGATCGGCTCGCCGAGCGGGTTGATCACCCGACCCAGCAGGGCGTCCCCGACGGGCACCGACAGGATGCGCCCGGTGGCCCGGACCGTCTGGCCTTCCTCGAGCTCGTCGACCTCTCCGAGCACCACCGCGCCGATGGAATCCTCGTCCAGGTTGAGCGCCAGGCCGAACAGCCCGCCCTCGAACTCCAGCAGCTCGTTGACCGCGGCGTTCGGCAGACCGGTGACCCGGGCGATGCCGTCGTACACCTCCTGGACCCGGCCGACCTGCTCGGTGGACACCCCAGGGGTGAAGTCGGCGATGTTGCGCCGGAGGGCTTCGCCGATGTCGGCGGGGTTGATCGTCAGCTCTGCCATCAGCTGGTTTCTCCTGTGGTGATTGCGGCTTCGGGCATGGCGAGGCGCTCTTTGAGCAGTTCGAGGCGATGGCGGGCGCTGCCGTCCACCACGGTGTCGCCGATGGTGGCCACGAACCCGGCCAGCACCTCGGGGTCGACCGTCACCCGCACCTCGACGGCGCGGCCGGCGATCCGGCCCAGGGCCTCGGCCAGCTGTCGCCGCTGGGTCTCGTCGAGCTCGACGGGCGCCTGCACCTCGGCCAGGCGCCGGTTGCTCTCGGCGGCCACCCGGTCGACCAGGTGGGCGAGCAAGTCCTCGTAGTCCCGGGGCCGTCCGACCTGGGTGGCGTAGGCCGCCAGGCTGACGGTGGTCGGGATGGCTCGCGACTGCAGCAGGTCGACGACCAGCCGGCGCCGGGGCTCGGCGCCGATGGCCTGGTCCCGGTTGGTCAGCGCGGCCTGCAACTCGGGGGAGCCGTCGATGATCCGGAGAAAGCGGAACAGTTCGTCCTCGATCGTCCCCAGCGTCCCTTTGTCCTCGACGCGCTCGAGCAGTCCGCTGGTGTACCCGTCCAAGCGCTCCTTGGCGGCGGTGTGGCCGAGGACCACGTCGCCGATCGGCACCTCGTCGCGCGCCGCGGCCTCGAAGCGGGTGGCCAGCCAGGCCACGTCGTCGCGGAACTCGGTGGCCCGGTCGGCCTCGATGGCGTACAGCAGCAGCCGTAGCGTGTCGGCGCCGACGTGGGCCTCCAGCAGATCGGTCACCACGCCCCGGCGCGCCGTGTCGGGCACGCCCGGGTCGCCGAGCGCCCGGCGCAGATCCTGCGAGCCGTCAATGAGGTCGCGCACCGCGGCCAACTCCGAGGCCATCCGGGACAGCTCAGCGGCGCCCGGCGCCTGTTCGATGACGGCGTCGGCGTACCCGCGGATGCTCTGGCGCACCTAGGTGCTCACCCCGGCCGCGCCGGCCTGCGCCTCTACCTCGGCGATGGTGCGGTCGATGAGGGTGCGGTGCGACTGGGCGTCGAGTCCCTCGCCGAGCACCTTCTCCACCACGGCCACCGCGAGGTCGCCGACCTGCTGGCGGAGCGCTTCGGTGGCCTGGCGGACCTGGGCTTCGATCTCGACGCGGGCCTGGGCCACTCGCCGCTCGAACTCCTCGTCGGCCTGCTGGCGCTTGTCCGCGCGCAGCCGTTCCGCCAACCGGTTGGCCTCCTCCACCAATGTGCGGGCCTGGGTCCGGGCTTCGCTGATGGCCCGCCGGTACGCCTCCTCCGCCTCCGCCGCCCGGCGCTTGGCTTCCTCGGCGTCGAGGAGGGCCTGCCGGATGGTCTGCTGGCGCTCCTCCATCGGCTTGGCGATGTAGGGGAGGATGTACTTGGCGAGCACCCCGACCACGATCAGGAACGCCAACAACTCGACGACGAACGTCCCGTTGGGGACCAGGAAGTTGGATGAAGCCAGGACCACCGAATCAGCCCTTGGCGAGGACGAAGACGAACAGGGCGGCGAAGGCCAGGTTGATGAAGTACATGCCCTCGACCAGACCCACGATCAGGAACATCGTCGTGTACAGGCGGCCCTGCACCTCGGGCTGACGGGCGATGCCTGCGATCGTCTGGCTACCGGCCAGACCGTCACCGATGGCGGCGCCGATGGCCCCTCCTCCGAGCGCGAGACCACCGCCGGCGAAAGCGCCAGCCAGCTCGATGGCCTTCTGAGTCGTTGCTGCCATGGGTGTGCTTCTCCTATCTGGGTTTGCTAAATCCGGGGCACGTCAGTGCCCGCCTTCTTCGACGGCGAACTGGTAGTAGAGGATGGTGAGCAGGGCGAAGATGAACGCCTGGATCACCCCGATGAACATGTCGAACAGCTTCCACACCGGCGACAGGACTAGGGCGAAGATCGAGAACTTGGGGTAGAGGAAGCTGATCAGCAGGGCGATCATGATCCCGCCCGAGAAGAGGTTCCCGAACAGCCGGAGGGCCAGCGTCAGGGGCTTCGTCAGCTCCTCGAGGATGTGGATCGGAAACATCCAGACCGGCTTACGGAAGTAATACTTGATGTAACCGACGAAGCCCTTCGTTCGGATGGATGCCGCCGTGATGAGCACGAAGACCGTGAGGCCCATGGCGTAGGTGAGGTTGACGTCGGCGGTGGGAGCCGGACTGTAGTCGGTGTTGTGGTAGATCCCCGGGAGGATCTCCAACCAGTTGGCGACGAGCACCAGCATGAAGATGGCGACGCCGAGCGGGATCACGTTGCGGTACTTGGGGCCCAGGCTCTGCTCGACCTGGTCGCTGACCCATCCCACCACCACCTCCCAGAACAACTGCAGCTTTCCGGGCACCCCGGCGGTGGCCCGGCTGCGCAGGTAGAACCCCATGCCGAGCACGATGGCGGCGGCGATGGCGGTCGTCCAGATGGTGTCGAGGTTGAGCGAGATCCCGAAGACCTTGCGGGTGACGTGGTCGCCGACGGGGATGTTGACCGCCAGCACCCGCACAGAGTCAAGCACCGGTACCACCCGGTCCGCCGATCTGCTGGCGCTGGTAACGCAGGAGGGCTACCAGGGCGTTGATCAGCAGGAGGGCCTGGAAGAGGGCGAGCCCACCGACGACCCCCCACCCCATCGGCTGCACCACGATCAGCAACCCGAAGGCGATGGCCGTGCAGACGCCGAGCCGGAGGGCCACACTGCCGGCGAAGGGCTTCCGGTTGACCACCCCCTCCGGGGTGGTGAAGCGCAGGGCGGACGACTGGAACACCCGGTGGTTGGCGACCGCCAGCCCCAGGCCGATCGCCAGGCCGGGCGCCACCAGGGGCTGCCCGAGCAGCACCGCCGTCGCGGCGGCGATCACGCCGGCGATGATGGCGGCGATCACGGTGCGGCGCACGACACGCTCGACCTCGGTGATGGGAAACGCAGTTAGCAAGAGTCCGTTCGGCTTCCGTCTAGTTGGCGGCGGGACAGCCTAGAAGTACTGCTTCCACTCCGCACGAGTAGCGAGCACTCCGAGGCCGATTCCGGCGATCAAACCGAGGAAGAGAAACAAGGGCAGGGTGCCCAGTGCGTTGTCGATCAGCCACCCGCCACCGAGGCCAGCCCCCAGACACACCGCGTTGAGCATTCCCAGCCCCGCGAACGCCATAATGCCTGGTCGTCGCTTCTCCACCTTGGTCTCGCGTCACTCCATGCATGGTCGGCAGGTCCTCGCCGAGGCCGGGGCGGTAGCAACGAGCCCGTGCTCCGGGGCAGGACATCGGCACGTCCCTGATCCTCCCATGCCGGACGCTCGGGGAGCAAACCCGACAGGCCCTCCAGCAGGTCCTAGGCGCCGGCGGCGACCGACAGGATCTCGTCCCAATCGATGCTGCCGGCCCGCAGCAACTTGGGCACCTCGCCCGTCGAGTCCACCACCGTTGAAGCCGCCCCGTCGCAGGTCCCGGCGTCGAGCACCAGGGCCACGCCGGGCAAGGTGGCGGCCAGCTCCGCGGCAGTGGTCACGGGCGGGGCGCCGTGCCGGTTGGCGCTGCTCGTGGCGATCGGCCCCAACGCCCGGCACAACGCCAGCGGCACCGGGTGGTCCGGGCAGCGCAGACCGATGGTCTCGTCGTCCTCGCCCAGATCGGCGGCCACGTCCTCCCGCCGGGGGAGCACGATCGTCAGGGCACCCGGCCAGAAGTGCGCCATGAGCCGGCGGGCGCAACCCGGGACCGCGGTCGTCAGGTCGAGCGCCTGTTGGGCGTCGGCCACCAGGACCGGGAGTTCGACGCTGCGGGGCCGGCCCTTGACCAGGAACAGCCGATCGGCGGCACCCGAATGCCAGGGGTCCGCGGCGAGGCCGTAGACCGTGTCCGTCGGGATGCCGACGATGTCACCCCCACGCAGAGCCTCGATGGCCGCGCTGATCGCCACCGGCGGCGGGGGATCGCCGGCGGCGGGGAGGATGGTCGTCACCTGGCGCCGGGTGCTGTCGGGCCGGCTCGCGCCACCAGGGCCCGCGGCCGGCCGGCGAGGTCGGGGTGGATGTCCACGGTCGCGAACCCCGCGTCGCGGGCGATGGCCGCAGCCGGCTGCTCTTGGTGCGGGGCGATCTCCACTACGACCACTCCCCCCGGCCGCAGCCAGGCCGGCGCGCCATCGAGGATCTCGCGGATCGCCTCCAGGCCGGTCGGTCCGGCTTCCAGGGCCTGGTTGGGTTCCCACTTTCTTACCTGCACGTCGAGGGCCGTCATCTCCGGGGCCGAGATGTACGGCGGGTTCGAGATCACCAGGTCCACGCCGCCGCGGAGATGGGCCGGCAGCGCGCCCCACCAGGGGCCGGCCGCCAGACGCACCCGCGGCGGCGCGCCCACCGAGGCCGGCCAGGTTGGCGGCTGCCACCTCCAGGGCGGCGAGCGACACATCCGTCGCCCACACCTCGACGTCCGGTCGTTCGGCCGCGACCGACAGGGCGATAGCCCCCGACCCGGTGCCTAAGTCGACGGCGACCCAGGGCGTGGACGGGGGGACGGCCCGGCCGGCGTCGGGGGGCTGGCCGGCGTCGTGGGCCCGCCCGGCGTCGTGGGCCCGGCCGGCGTCGTGGGCCCGGCCGGCGTCGTGGGCCCGGCCGGCGTCGTGGGCCCGGCCGGCCCGGAGGCGGTCGAGTTCGGCCAGGGCCACTTCGACGACCTGCTCGGTTTCGGGGCGGGGGATGAGCACCCGCCGGTCGACCATCAGATCCAGGGTGCGGAACGACCAGCTGCCGATGACGTATTGCAGGGGTTCGCCGTGGGCCCGGCGGTCGACCAGGGCCTCGAAGCGATCTCGGGCCCGCTTGTCGACCTCGGTGGCCGCGGGCCAGGGTTCGCCGGCGACCGCCTCGACCAGCCAGCGGGCCTCGCGGGCCGAACCCAGGCGGGTGGCGGCCGTGGCGTGCAGGGCGTCCCACGTCGGACGGGGCCTGGCGGGCGCGGGCGCGGGCGCGGCGGGCGCGGCGGGCGCGGCGACCGCGGCGGGCGGGGCGGCGCCGGCGGGCGCGGCGGCCCTGGCGGGCGCCGCCCGGCCCGTCAGGAGGTCTCCTCGTCGCCGGCCAACTGGCGCGTGCGCTCGTCGGCCATGAGGGCGTCCACCAGGTCATCGAGCTCGCCCAGCAGGATCTTGTCCAGCTTGTAGAGCGTCAGCCCGATGCGGTGGTCGGTGACCCGGTTCTCCTTGTAGTTGTAGGTGCGGATCTTCTCGGATCGCCCCCCGCCGCCGACCTGGCTGCGCCGGGCCGTCGACAGCTCGGCGGACTGGCGGTCCTGCTCGGCCTGCAGCAGGCGGGCCCGCAGGACCCGCATGGCCTTCGCCCGGTTCTGGATCTGGCTCTTCTCGTCCTGCATCGCCACCACGATGCCGGTCGGGATGTGGGTGATCCGCACCGCAGAGTCGGTGGTGTTGACCGACTGGCCGCCAGGGCCGGTCGAGCGGTAGACGTCCACCTTGAGGTCCTTGTCCTCGATGCGCACGTCGACTTCCTCGGCCTCCGGGAGCACCGTCACCGTCGCCGACGAGGTATGAACCCGGCCCTGCGACTCGGTGACCGGCACCCGCTGCACCCGGTGGGGACCGCCCTCGTACTTGAGATGCGACCACGCCGCGTCGCCCTTGACCAGGAACGTGACCTGGTTGTAACCGCCCATATCGGAGGGATCGGTGCCGAGCGTCTCGAGCGCGAACCCCTTGCGTTCGATGTACCGGACGTACATGTCGTAGAGGTCGCGGGCGAACAGGTTCGCCTCCTCTCCGCCCTCGGCACCCCGGATCTCGATGATCACGTTCTTGCCCTCGTTGGGGTCGCGGGGAAGCAGGAGCAGCTTGAGTCGCTCGTCGAGCTCACGGAGGCGGGCCTCGGCGGCGTCGATCTCGTGCCGGATCATCTGCCGGTCGTCGGCGTCGGAGTCGGGGACCCCGCCGGCGCCGGTGCCGGATGCGGTGCTGGTGCTCGTAGAGCCGCCGAGGTCGGTCTGCATCTCGCGAGCCGTCGCCAGGTCCGACGCCACCGCCCGGTACTCCCGATAGGCGGCCACCACCGGTTCGAGCTCCCGGTGCCGGCGGGAGACCTCCCGGAGCCGGCGCTGGTCGGCAATGACCTCGGGATCCGAGAGTTGGATCAGCACGGTCTCGTATTCATTTTCCAGACTCGCGAGGCGATCCAACACGCTGGCCAGCGTACCGGGGTGGGTGGGGGCCGGCGGGGGGCGCCGGCGGGGGCCGTCAGGCAGCCCACCCCCCGCACCGCCGCAACGGTTTCGCGACAGGGTCGCTGACGACAGCGTCGCGCTTGTCACGAAGTCGTTCGCATTTGCGATTTCGCGACACTCGCGGGACCTGCGTTCCGAGGCTTGTCGCGAAACCGTTGTTGGGCGCTGACCGACGAGGCCCCCCCGCCGCGCCCGAATTTCGCGAGGTGCCCCCGATGCCGGGGGCGCTCCTGGCGCCGGGCCCGGACCGGCCTTACGCCTTCAACGCCACAAGGTGAGAGTGCGCAGCTCCCAGGCGGCGCGGAGATCGCGCTCCACGAACGTCGGTTTGTACGCGACCGTCTGCGTCGTGAAGCGCACGATCAACCAGCCATCGAGCTGGATCTGGTTCTGTCGGTACAAGTCCGCGCCCAATCGGTCTGGACCATGAGCCGAGATGCTGTCGATCTCCACTGCCAACCGCAGCGCCGGCCAAGCGAAGTCGAGCCGGTACTTACGGCCGCGGAGGATGACGACGAACTGGCGTCGCGGGTCGGGAAGACCCACCGTCCGGGCGATCTGCACGAATAGCGTCTCGGGGTCACTCTCCGTCGGTGGCGCGCCAACGGGTCGTTGGTCGAGAACGTGACGGAGGCACGCCGCCCCCGGCGATCGGGCAGAGGCGGCGACCCGGCACAACAACCCCAAGTCCACCAACCTGCGGCGCAGGGCGCATTCGACGCTCCGTTCGACCACGCCGGCGTCGACCACGCTTCCGAGATCCAGGAGGGTTCGCGCTACGGACGTGGTTGGAACGCCCTCGTGCCGCACCCGGTCAACGGGATGGATAGTGCCCACCCGGACAGTGCCGGCCAACCGGGGGTGTCGCCCCGGGGGCACGCCGATGTCGACGAACCCGGGCGCGACGCCGTCGAGGTCCCAGAGCGCGGCGGCGCTGCGCCGGCAGGCGAACGCGCCGTCGCCGCTGGCGAGCAGACCAAGCCACAGGGTGCGACGCCAATCTCGATCGCTCCCAACGAGCACGTACACCCCACGGTGCACCCTCCCCAACACGCCGGCGCCCACGAACGCCCGCTTCCGGCCCTCTGACACCCCGGCATTGGCCAGCTGCTTCGAGGTGATCGCACCGCATTGCGTCGCGGCGATCTGAAGCCACTCTTCCTGCATTTCATGATGTTACATTCCAAAGCCGGCGGGACCTACACTCCTCGTGTGACCACCCCGCCGCCCGGTTGGATCGACGTCAACCGGCGGATGTGGGACGAGCGGGTGCCGCTGCACGTGGCGTCCGACTTCTACGACGTGGCAGGCTTTTTGGCCGGCCAGCCGCGGGTCGAGCCGTTCGAGGTCGACGAGCTGGGCCCGCTGGGGGAGTTGCGGCTCGCGCATCTGCAGTGTCACTTCGGCCTCGACACCCTCGACCTGGCCCGCCTGCACCCGACCCTGGAGGCGGTCGGCCTGGACTTCTCGGCGCCGGCGGTCGACGCGGCCCGGCAGTTGGCCACGGAGATCGAGGTCGCCGACCGGGTCGAGTTCGTGCGGGCCGACGTCCACGACGCCGTCGACGTGTTGGGCGCCGGCGCCTTCGATGTGGTGTACACGGGCAAAGGGGCCCTGTGCTGGCTGCCGGATCTTCGCCACTGGGCCGAGCAGTGCGCCGGGCTCCTCCGCCCGGGCGGGTGGCTGTACCTCTGCGAATTCCATCCGGTCGCCTACTGCTTCGACCAAGACCAGCCGGTCGTGGCGGTCGACTACTTCGACACCAGTCAGATCATGGACGAAACGGTGGGGACCTACGCCGACCTGAACGCCCGCACCGTCAACAACCTGTCCTACGAGTGGCCGCATCCACTCCCGCAGCTGTTCGAGGCCATCTTGGGGGCCGGCTTCCAGCTGCGGTTCTTCCACGAGTGGGACTACACCCTGTTCCAGCTCAACGACTGGCTGGTCAGGGGCAGCGATGGCCGCTACCGGTGGCCCGGTCCCGGGCGGCTCCCGTTGATGTACTCGCTCAAGGCCCAGAAGGAATAAGCCCTTCCCAGCCCCGCGGCACCGTCCGGACCGACGCCGGCCGGGCCAGGGCGCCGGCGAGGGCGACCGTAACCGGGTGGTCGTCCCCGGCCGGCACCACGATCACCAGCGCGGCGTCGGGCTGGTACAGGTGGCGGGCGTCCGCCGCGGTCGGCACCAGATCGGGGTCGACACCCGTGGAGCACACCACCACCAGCCGGTCTCCCACACATGGCACCGCACCGTTGTCGGTCAGGTCCGGCAAGGGCAATGGCGGCGCCACGGCTGAGAGGCGGGCGGCGCCGGCCAGGGCCGGCTGGGCGCAAACAACGGCGCGCAACCACCGCGACCGGGCCAGGGTGTTGGCCGGATGGGCAGCCGCGCCAGCGCGGCGGTGGACCTGCACCGCAGCCACCACCTCGTCGAGGGCGCCACCGGGATCGAAATCACCCCACAGCTGCGCCCGGGCCTGACGATCGTGGCGGCCGACGCCCACTTCCAACCGACCCCCGTCGACGACCCGGGCCACTTCCAGGCCGAGGACCTCGCCGCGGAGCACCCCGTGCTCCACCACCGCGTCGGCGCCATGGGCCTCCAACACCTCGGCCCACGCCAGGTCGACCGGCGAGGGTGGGGGCGGCGACGACGCCACCGTCGGCATCAGCGACCGGTCCGAGACCGTCCACACCGCCGGCGAGGTCGCCAGCTCCGCGGCCCGGCGGGCCACCACCCCAGCGGCAGCCGGCCCCTCCACCAGGACGTGCAACTCCTTGACGCCGTGCCGCCAGGCCCACACCAGGGCCGGGCCGAACCGGCGCGCCGATCCGTCGTCGATGAGCACCCAGCCCTGCGCCGTGCCCTCGTCCAAGCCCGCGGCGCCGCCGGGGAACAGGAACGGCTCGCGCCGATCCGCCCCCTCTTTTCCCCACTGCCCATCGACCAGCGCGGCGAGCTTGACGGCCCGCAGCTGGTCGATGCGCTCGTTGGCTACTTCTTGCCCCGCTTGCCGTAGCGGCGCTCGAAGCGCTCCACCCGGCCGCCGGTGTCCACCAGCTTCTGCTTGCCCGTGTAGAACGGGTGGCACTCGTTGCAGAGCTCGGTGTGGAGCTCGTCCTTGGTCGAGCGGGTGGTGAACTTGTTCCCGCACGAACAGGTCACCGTAGCGGTGACGTAATCAGGGTGAATTTCGGTCTTCATGATGCCTCTCTCGGTGCCCGGGTCCAGGTTAACAACCGGCCCGGGTGCGTTGTTCCGGGCCCGCCGCTCAGATGGACGGGGTGGCGTTCTTGGCCACCTCGGCGAGGAACTCGTCGTTGGTGCGGGTGGTCTTGATCCGGTCCATGAGCAACTCCAGGCCGGCGGCGCTGCTGCCCTCGCTGGCCAGGGCGTTGAGCACCCGGCGCAGCTTCCACACCTGCTGCAGCTGGATCCGGTCGAAGAGCAGCTCCTCGTGGCGGGTCGACGACCCGTTGACGTCGATCGCCGGGTAGATGCGGCGCTCGGCCAGCCGGCGATCGAGCCGCAACTCCATGTTACCGGTGCCCTTGAACTCCTCGAAGATGACCTCGTCCATCCGGCTCCCGGTCTCCACCAGCGCGGTGGCCAGGATCGTCAACGACCCGCCCTCCTCGATGTTCCGCGCCGCCCCGAAGAACTTCTTCGGCGGGTACAGGGCGCCGGTATCGATGCCGCCGGACATGATGCGGCCGGTGGCCGGCTGGGCCAGGTTGTACGCCCGGGCCAGGCGGGTGATGCCGTCCAGGACGATGACCACGTCCTTGCCGAGCTCCACCATGCGCTTGGCTCGTTCGATGGCCAGTTCCGCGACCTGGGTGTGCTCGTCGGCGGGGCGGTCGAAGGTGGAGGCGATGACCTCGCCCTTGACCGACCGGCGCATGTCGGTGACCTCTTCGGGCCGCTCGTCGACCAGAAGGACGATGAGCTGCACGTCGGGGTTGTTGGCCTCGATGGAGTGGGCGATCTGCTTGAGGATGGTCGTCTTGCCGGCCTTGGGCGGCGAGACGATCAGGCCCCGCTGGCCTTTGCCGATGGGGGCGATCAGGTCGACGATGCGGGCCGTCATGTTGGCGCTGTCACCGGGGACTTCCAGGCGGAGCTTCTGATCGGGGAAAAGAGGGGTCAGGTTCTCGAACCGGGGCCGGTTTCTCGCTTCCTCGGAGGTGAGGCCGGACACGGTGTCGATGCGGAGGAGGGCGGGGTACTTTTCGTTGCCGCCCGCGGGCCGGGCCGCGCCCTCGAGATAGTCGCCCTTGCGCAGGGCGAAGCGGCGGACCTGGCTGATCGACACGTACACGTCGCCGGGGCCGGACAGGAATCCGGTGGTGCGGAGAAACCCGAAGCCCTCGTCGCGAAGGTCGAGAAATCCGGTGACGGGAACGGGTTCGCCCGAGTACTGACCTTCGGCGGCTTGGCCGGGCAGGTCGCGCTCGGTCCGTTCGTACCGGTCGCGCCCCCGCCGGCGGCGGTTGCGGCGGTTTCCCGGCTCGGCGTCGAAGGGGCGGCCGTTGGGCCCGCCCCCGCGGGCGGCGGGTTGCCCCTCCTGGTGGTCCTGGTCGTCGTCGGCGGCGTCGCGATGGTCGTCGCGGGGCGGGGCGGCGACGCGACCGGGCCGGCTCTCGCGGGTGGCGTCACGAGGGGGGCCATCACTCCTGGGCCGGCCTCGGGCCGGGCCGCGGCCGGCTCCGTCCGATCCGTTGGCGTCGGTCGCCGTGCCCGCGGGCACCGGCGGCGCTGGCCTCCGGACCGTGGCCGTTTGATGCGGTCGCCTGGGTTGGGGATTCGCTCGGCACCGCCACGTCCCCGGCGTCAGGGGCAGTCGCGTCCGAGCCGGCGCCATCGGCCCGGCTCTCGGGCGCCGGGCTCTCGGCCGCAGGGCTTTCAGGCGCCGGGCTCTCGGCCGCCGGGTCGGACCCGCTCTTGACCGCGGCGGCCGCCTTGCCGCGGACGCGTGACCCGGCGGGGCTTCTCCGCCGGCTCGGCGGTGGCGGCGATGGTGCCGGGCTCGGCCTCGATACCGGTGGCCCGCAGGATCTGCGTCACCAGATCGGCTTTCTTGGCCCGGGCGCCGGGCTTGGCGCCCAATGCGTCGGCGATGGCGATGAGCTCGTCGCGCTCCTTGGCCTCGAGGACCGAGCGTTCGAGCTGCGTTTCGCTCATGGACTACCTCGTTCGTGTGGTGCGGCAAACAATGGATGGGGGGCGTCCGCCAGGACCCAATGGACTCCCGTGCAGCAACGGGGGGCTCGGCTGGTGCGGGCCCGTCGACGTTGCGATTCGGGCGCACCGTCGGTGGCCAGGCCAACGACGACACCCCCCATGCTAGCGATCCGCTCCGCCGAGCGGCAACCACCCCCCGACCGGCGTCAGAGACCGAGCTCGGCGCGCACGGCGCGCACGTCGGCGTCGATCACGGTGGGCACCGCGATCTGGCCGATGGCGATATCCGGATCCTTGAGCCCGTGCCCGGTGAGCACGCAGACCACTTTGGCTCCGGCGGGGACGCCCAGCTTGAGCAGGCCGGCCACCGATGCCGCCGACGCCGGCTCGCAGAACACCGACTCCTCCTGGGCCAGATACCGGTAGGCGGCCAGGATCTCGTCGTCGGTGACCGCGGCGATCTCGCCGCCCGACTCCGAGGCCGCAGCGGTGGCGCCGTACCACGAGGCCGGCCGGCCGATGCGGATGGCTGTGGCGACCGTCTCCGGGTTGTCGATGGGATGCCCAGCCACGATGGGGGCGGCACCGGCGGCCTGGAAACCCAGCATTCTCGGCAACTTCGTCGCCCGGCCCGCGTCCTGATATTCCCGGTAGCCCTTCCAGTAGGCCGTGATGTTGCCGGCGTTGCCGACGGGGATGCAGTGCACGTCGGGTGCGTCGCCGAGCACGTCGACGATCTCGAACGCCCCCGTCTTCTGGCCTTCGATCCGATAGGGGTTGATGGAGTTGACGACGGTGACCGGGGCCCGGTCGCCGAGCTGGCGCACGATGTCGAGGGCGGCGTCGAAGTTGGCCCGGATCTGCAGGACCCGGGCCCCGTGGATGAGCGCCTGGGCCAGCTTCCCGAGCGCGATGTAGCCCTCCGGGATCAGGACCGCGCAGGTCAGGCCGGCCCGGGCCGCGTAGGCGGCGGCGGACGCCGACGTGTTGCCAGTCGAACCGCACACCACCGCTTTGGCCCCGTCCTCGAGGGCCTTGGATATGGCGACCGTCATGCCCCGGTCCTTGAAGGATCCGGTCGGGTTGGCGCCCTCAAACTTGAGCCACACCGACGCCCCGACCCGCTCCGATAGTCGGGGTGCCGGCAGCAGGGGGGTGGCCCCCTCGTACAGGGTCACGACCGGTGTCGACGCCGACACCGGGAGGTAGGGTCGGTACTCCTCGATGACGCCCCGCCAGCCGGGCGTCACCTGCCGACGACTCGCAGCAGGCCGCCGATCCGCTCGACCACGTCGAGCTGCCGCAGGTCGTGGAGGCAGGCCTGGACGTCCCGCTCGTAGGCGGGATGGGTGACGAACACCAGGCGGGCCCCGGATTCACCGTCGGCCGCCGCCCCCGGCGAGCCGCCCCCGGCCGCCCCGGTCGACCCCGTCCAGCCCGTCGCCCCGGCCCGCTCGGTCGGGATGCCCTCCTGTTCCATCAGCCGTATCGACACCTGGTGCTGACCGAGCACCCCGGAGACGGCGTGCAGGACGCCCGGCCGGTCCGCCACCTGCAGGGTGAGGTAGTAGGCCGAGCGGAGGTCGTCGATGGGCCGGATGGCGCAGCCGCGGAGGGCCACGCTGCGGCCCGCGCCCCCGGTGGTCAGGTTGTGGGCCGCGTCCAGCAGGTCACCGAGCACCGCGCTCGCCGTCGGCATGCCGCCGGCGCCGCGCCCGAGGAACATCAACTCACCGATGGCGTCCCCCTCGACGAAAACGGCGTTGAAGGAGTCCCGCACCGCCGCCAGCGGGTGCGTCAGCGGGATCATCGCCGGGTGCACCCGGACGGCCACGGATTCGGGCGCGCCCGGCCCCCCATCTCCGCCGCGCTCTCCCTCGGCCTCCGTGTGCTCGATGACCGCCAGCAGCTTCACCGCGTAACCGAGTTGGCGGGCAGTCGAAATATCCGATGCGGTGACCGCGCTGATCCCCTCGCGGTAGACGTCGCCGGCCACCACCCGGGCCCCGAACGCCACGTTGGCCAGAATGGCGGCTTTGGCCGCGGCGTCATAGCCCTCCACATCGGCGGTGGGGTCGCGTTCCGCGTAGCCCAGGCTCTGGGCCTCGGCGAGGGCGTCGTGGTAGCTGGTGGACGACTCGCTCATGCGGCTGAGGATGAAATTGGTCGTGCCGTTGACGATGCCCATGATGCGCCGGATGCGCTCGCCGGCCAACGACTCGCGCAGGGGCCGGATCAGCGGTATGCCACCCGCCACGGCGGACTCGAAGAGGAGATCGACCCCCGCCGCGGACGCGGCCTCGAAGAGCTCCGCCCCGCAGTTGGCCAACAGTTCCTTGTTGGCGGTGACCACCGGCTTGCCCGACTTGAGGGCGGTGAGGATCAGGGTGCGGGCCGGCTCGATGCCGCCGATCACCTCCACCACCACGTCGACGGTCGGGTCGGCGACCACCGCGGCGGCGTCGGTCGTCAGCATCCCGTCGGGTACGGGAGCGTCCCGCTCCCGGGACCGACTCCGGACCGCCACCGCCGCCAGCTCCAGGCGCAGGCCGGTGCGCGCCGCCACCCGGTCGGCGTCCTCGACGAGGAGCCGCACCAGCGCGCCCCCGACGTGACCGCAGCCGAGCAGCCCGACCCGCAGCGACGTCGTCTCCATGCGCCATGAGGGTAGTGGGATTGCCGGAGCCGGGATAGCGTCGCCCCGATGAACGACGAGTGGACCGCGCCCCCCGTCGACCGGGCCGAACCCGCCCTGGTTACCGGCGAACGGGAGGCGTTGGATGAGTGGTTGGAGTTTCACCGGGCCACCCTGCTCACCAAGTGCGCGGGCCTGACCGCGGCGCAACTCAAGCAACGGGCGGTCCCGCCGTCCCGCCTGTCGTTGCTGGGCCTGGTGCGCCACCTGACCGACGTGGAGCGCCAGTGGTTTCGGCTCCACGCCGCGGGCGAAGACCTCCCGTACCTGTATTTCACCAGCGACGACAACCCCGACTGCGACTTCGATGACATCGACGACGCCGACGCCGACGCCGACCTGGGCCGGTACCGGGAGGAAATGGAGGCGGCCCGGGCTGCGGTGGCGGGCAAGGCCCTCGACGACGTCGTCGCCAGCCGGGGCCACCACCCCGAACGGGTGCGAAACATCCGGTGGATCTACCTCCACATGATCGAAGAGTACGCCCGCCACAACGGCCACGCCGATCTGCTCCGCGAGGGCATCGACGGGACGACCGGGGACTGAGCCCCTACTCGTCGAGGGCCAGCAGATCGTCCAGGGTCTCGCGGCGGACCACCACCCGGCGGGTCCCGTCACGCACGAACACGACCGGCGGGCGGGGCACCTTGTTGTAGGTGGACGCCATGGAGTGGCCGTAGGCGCCGGTCACCGGCGTGGCCAGCACATCGCCCACCGCGACGTCGGCCGGAACCTGGGCGTCGCGGACGATCACGTCCCCGGACTCGCAGTGCTTGCCGACGACGGTGACCAGCCGGGGCCGGGGGGCAGCCGCGGCCCGGACCAGGAACGCCTCGTAACCGCTGCCGTAGAGCACCGGGCGGGGGTTGTCGCTCATGCCGCCGTCCACGCTGAGATAAGTGCGCACGCCGGGGATCTCCTTGATGGTCCCGACCTGATAGCAGGTGACCGCCGCGGCCGCCACCACCGCCCGCCCCGGCTCGGCCGAGAGGCGTACCTCGGGCCCGATCCCGGCGGCCTGCGCCGCGGCGCGGACCGCGGCGGCCCACTCGGTGATCGACGGCGCCGTCTCACCCGTGACATACGCCACGCCCAGTCCGCCGCCGACGCAGAGCTCATCCAGGCCGAGGGGTGAAAAGAATCCGGCCAGGGTGGCCATTGCCTTCTCGAAGGAGTCGAGGGCGAAGATCTGCGAGCCGATATGGGCGTGGATGCCGACGAGCGCCAGCGGACCTCCCGGCCGGCGCAGCCGGGCCACGGCGTCGGCCGCAGCCCCAGAGGACAGGCCGAACCCGAACTTGGAGTCGTCCTGGCCGGTCATGACGTACTCGTGGGTGTGGGCCTCGATGCCCGGGGTGACGCGGACCAGCACCTCCGGGCGGAGGCTCATGGCGGTCGCCAGCCGCTCGAGGCGGTCGATTTCATCGAAGGAATCCACCGCGATGCGGCCGACGCCGGCCTCCAGGGCCCGGCGCAGCTCGGCGTCGGATTTGTTGTTGCCGTGCAGGACCAGCCGCGGCCCGGGCACGCCGGCCGCCAGCGCCACGTGCAACTCGCCGCCGGTGGACACGTCGATGGCCATGCCTTCCTCATGGGCGAGTCGGGCCATGGCCCGGCACAGGAACGCCTTGGACGCGTAGGCCACCTGGCCGTCCCAGGCCGTCACCGCCTCCCGGCACCGGCGGCGGAGGTGTTCCTCGTCGTAGACGAAGACGGGCGTGCCGAACTCCGCGCACAGGTCGAGCAGGTCCACGCCGCCGAGCGAGAGGCGACCGGCGGCGTCAGACGCCGCCGTGTCGGGCAGCAGCTCCGCGGGAACCGGGCCGGCGCCGGCCGGTCGGGCCGGCTCGTCGGGTTCGGTCTGGGCGTCGGGATCGGGGAGCATTCAGCGGGTGTCGTCGGCCCGAGGCCGGGCCAGCACCGCCGCCACCCGGTCGAGCAGCTCCAACGGCTCGAACGGTTTGGTCACATACTCGTCTGCGACGGCCAGGCCGGCTTGGACGTCAGAGGATTGGGCCTTGGCCGACAGCAGGATGATCGGAATTCGAGAGGTGACGCGGTCGGCGCGCAGCCGGCGAGCCACCTCGATGCCATCGATGCCGGGCATCATGACGTCGAGGACGATCACGTCCGGCTGGCCCAATTGGGCCTCGATCAGACCGGTCTCGCCGGTGATGGCGGTCAGGACGTCGTAGCCTTCCATCTCGAAATTCACCCGCAACAGGTTGACGATGACCGGGTCGTCGTCGACGACCAGAACGATGCCAGCGGGCATCGCCCCATCGTAGGGCAGTTCCTCATCCGGCTAAGCTCTCCGTTCTTGCCTCGGCAAGCAGGGCCCTCGTAGCTCAGGGGATAGAGCACCGGCCTCCGGAGCCGGGTGCGTAGGTTCGAATCCTACCGGGGGCACGGACCAGTCCTCCGCAGTTTGCTTTGCGGAGGGGTCCTGGGCCTGGTCGTCGTAGAGGGTGAGGCTTACGTCGATGGCTTGGTCGCCAGGCTGGTAGACGAGGTCGAGCTGAAGCCGGTCGAACAACGCCCGCAGTTGCGGCTGGGGGGCGTCGGCGAGCTGATCGGCCAGGATGGGTAGGCGTTCGAGCAGGGGGGCGATGTCGGCCAACGTGGGCGGCTGTGTGACCGCTTGTTCGGCGACGGTAGCGAGACCCTGGCGACGTTCGGCGATGCCGTCTTCGAGTTCGCCGACGCGTTCGCCGATCCGGCGGCGAAGGGAGGGGGTGAGGTCGTCGGCTTCGAGGTTGAGCAGTTGCCGGTTGAGCCGCCGTTCGAGGTCGGCGATCTCGGCCTGGATCTCCGCGGCGCGCTCGGCGGCCGCGTGCGGGCCGATCAGGTTTGGCGGCGGCGTCGAGGCAGCGCCGCCAGTAGTCGACGCGTTCGGCTCCGAGGAGGGCGTCGGCGAGGAACGGGATCAGCGTGTGGTGGAGCCGAGCCTCGTTGAGGTAGACGTGGGCGGGGTGGCTGGCGGGGATGTTCTTCGCCCGCTGGTGGGAGGGCTGACAGGAGTAGTACCTGGAGTTTCGCCGGTGGTTACCCCACATGCGCAGTCCGCAGATCGCGCAGCGCAGTAGGCCCCGGTAGAGGTAGTCGGCGCGGGCGGTGGGTCGGGTTTGGGTAGCTGTGACGGCCTGGCGGGAGCGCTGATTGGCGCCGGCGCGCACTTGGACAGCCTCGTATTCGTCGCGGGTGATGATGGCAGGGTGGGCGGGTTGGTCGGACCAGATCCACGCTTCGGGCGGGTTGGTCCGGTTGTGGCCTTGCTTGCGGGCTCGGCGGTTCCACACCTGGTAGCCGGTGTACTTCGGGTTGCGGAGCACCTCCCACACGCTGGAGCGGCTCCAGACGCCGGTGGCGCGGGCCGAGTCGACCGGGACGGGCGAGGGGTAGCGGTCCGGTTCAGTATTGAGTCGGTCTCGGATTTGGGTCAGACCGACACCGCCGGACAGGTACCAGTCGTAGACGGACCGCACCACATTGGCCCGGACCGGGTCGAGTTCGAGGGTGCGTTTGGACTGGCCCCGGTTGGCCTTGTGCGGGTTGGGATGGTCGTGGATCGCAAAGCGGTAGCCGTACAGGGCGACGCCGCCGGTGTGCCAGCCCTGCCGGGTCGAAGTCTCTTGGCCCTGGCGGGACTTGACCATCAGCTCGTGGTGGTAGCCGCGGGCGATACCGATGTTCACATGGCGCAGCACGATGGTCCCGAACGATTCTTCTAGCGGCTCGTCCGCGGCGCACAGCCGCACGCTCGCGGTGCGCAGCTCGTCCTCGACACGGAACGCCACCGAAGAGTTGCGCGACAACCGGGAGATCGACTCGACGATGACTCGGTCGAAACGGGCGGGGCGGCGGGTCGCGTCGGCGAGGAGGTCCCGCAATCCGCCGTCGCGGGGGATGGCGATCTCAAAACCGACCAGGCCACCCGAGCCCCGGGCGGCGTAGGTGCCGGTGCCCGACTCGATGTCGTAGTAATGCGCCACGATCCGTCCGCCTGATTCGGCCACCTGGCGCTCGGCGTTGGCCAGCTGGCGGGGGAACGACAGCGTGGGGTCCTGCTCGTCTTCGGTGGAAACCCGCCCGTACCATGCGTAACGGGGGGCGGCGGCCGGGCTGGTGGATGTGGTCATGGCGATCGTTCCTCCTCGCCCCGTCCTACCTCCATCGGGTCGAGCAAAGCGAGCAGACCGGCTAAGGCCCGGCCCTGGGCGCCCGCCAGCGCCCGGCCGCCCTCGCCGCCGAGCAGGCGGATCCGGCCGCGGACCAGCAGCGGGTGTCTGACCTCAGCCGTAGTCCGCGCTCGGACGTCGTCGTCCGACTCGATTCGGTCTTCGTCGCTGTATGAGTGATGGATGGCCATGGGCAGAGGTCCGTTGGCCGGGATGCGCCACTGGATGAACCGGCAGCAACACGCCCTGCTGCGACAAACCACGCCGGCCGGGAGCGCAGGATGGGCGCCTGTCAAGAGTCCATCACGTTTTCCAGCACCCCTGATGGACACCACGTTCAGCCCATGGATCGCCCTGATGGTGATCGCCAGGCAGCCGGACATCTTCGTCGTCGATGCCTGCACCGTTGTTTTGTCGCCGAACCTGGCCTCGCCGCCGGTTCATTCGCATATGGACTCTCCGTTTGGCTGCCCGCAGCGCCAGGAGCAGCCCTACCCGGGCCCCTGCCTTGGCGAAGCCGCCACGAGATCTAGAAGCTCTCCTCGATCGCGGGTGTCGGCCCCTTTGACCGGCAGCCGCTCGCCCCGCGGCCGAGGCTGGTCCGTCCCGCCGCCGGTGTCAGTGTCCGTGTCGGTCGACGGGTTGGGCGCCGTCTTAGAGACCGACACCGACACCGAGGCGCTCGCCGGCGCGTCGGTGCACGTCGTCGGCCAGATCTGCTTCGGCGGCCAGGAGTCCGACTCGTAATGCCAAAGTCTGCTTTCCGCTCTCCGCTCACCTCCGGCGGCGTCGGCCAGCCGGTGCCGACCGGCCGCGACGGTGATCCGCTGCGGCTGCTGGGTGTGCTGACCGAGCGTGACCGGCGCATCATCGACGTCCTAGCCGAACACCAGGTGCTTACCACCGCTCAGCTCGCCGAGCTCGCCTTCCCATCCGTTGACGTCGCCCAACGCCGGCTGGTTCGCCTCCATCGCCTTAGAGTTCTGGACCGGTTCCGCTGGAACATCCCGGTCGGCTCGCAGTGCTGGCACTACACCCTCGGACCGGCCGGCGCCGCCCTTGTCGCGGCAGCAAAAGGCGTAGAGCCGCCCCGACCCGCCGAGCTACGCCGCCGCACCATGCGCCTGGCCGCCAGCCCCCGCCTGAACCACCTACTTGGCTGCAACGGCTTCTTCACAGCCCTCGCCGCTCACGCCCGCACCCAGCCCGGCACCGCTCTGCTGGCGTGGTGGTCCGAGCGGCGTTGCGCCGACCACTACGGCGAACTGGTCCGCCCCGACGGCTACGGCGCCTGGGTCGAACGCGACCAGCGGGTCGGCTTCTTCGTCGAGTACGACACCGGTAGCGAACCCCTCGCCCGCCTCACCGCCAAACTCGCCGGCTACGCCGACCTCGCCAACGCTGGCGGGCCCGCCCACCCAGTGCTGTTCTGGCTGCCCAGCACCGCCCGCGAAGCCCACCTCCACCAAATTTTCAACCAGCGGCCACCAGCCATCGTAGTTGCCACGGCCGCGGCCTACCTGGCCGCCGCCCGCCACGTCAGCCCAGCCGGGCCGATCTGGCTCCCGACTGGAACCGACCATCGCCGCCGGCTCGCAGAGCTTCACCCCAAACCACCAGCCATCCCATAACCACGAGGAGGCGGTCGCGATCGGGCCGCTGGCGACGCACGCTGTCGTGTTTGACGAGCGGCTGGCCGCGGGGGCTACTCGCGGCCGACCCGCAAGAAACTGCAGCTCGCCGCCCGCCTCACCGACATCGCTGCCTTTGTGCAGCCAGAGATGTTCACTGCGTTCGGACTGCCACCCACCGCGTGACGAACGATAACGAACCCGGAAACCGACGTCCACCCTGACAATTGAACAAGCGAGGTCCGCGCATATCGATTCATCTGAGCGCATGAGCGAAGCGCAGCCGGCGCGCATATCGACGTCAGCTATAGCCCCTCGTCGCGGCAGATCCGGTAGTGCCGCCGCGTGCTGATCTGCCCATCGGTCCGCGGCGTTGCCGTTGTCAGTTCCAGTCCCAATTGCTCGCGAGGCGAGTTCGACGAAGGCATGCTCATCGAAAGCGCCAACACCGGCCGGGCCGGCGAAGCCCCACTTTCGCTTCTGGAAATCGCGCGGCTACCAAGGCGCCTCGATTTCCTGCTCCAGGGAGGCCGCCTCGGTACACCCATCTGTTCGAGGTCGCCGCGTAACTCCGGGCCTACAACATGCACTCCGCGGGTACTACCACTCGACCTCGACGCCAGCAACGACGCAGTACGCAACATGCATGGTCGTGACATCATCATCTGCGAGGCTGGCGGCCGGTGCCGCTTCCGGACGAGACCTGGTTGTATCCCGGCGGCAACGACTACACGCTGGGCGCCGAGCGGCCCGCACCCTCGACCAATGGCCTTAACATGGTTGGGGAGCCGCGCCTACTTCGTCGGCGACGCTGCGCCCGACGGGTGCGGCTTCGCCGACGCCGACGAAGTCGGTAGGCCAGGGTCCTTGAGTTCGGGTTTGAGTTGGCGCGCGATCCTCATCTGTGCGTCGCCCTCGGCGCGGTAACCCATCGCGCGCAGCATCAACGACAGGTTGAAATGTGCGTTCGCGTCGCCCGGATTCACCTGCACGGCTCGCTGGTACAGCGAGAGCGCGAAGCGGTCTTTGCCCTGCTCCTGGTAGATGACCGCGAGGTTGTACAGCGCCGGTTCGAACTCGGGGTCGCTGGACAGTACTTTCTGGTACCGCTCCACGGCCAAGCCGTCGTTGTCCTGGAGATTGTCGATGACGGCGAGGTCGTAAATGGCGAACTTGTTGTTCTTGTCTGCGTCCAGGGCCGCGCTGTACTTGTCGTACGCGCCGTGCAGGTCGCCCTGTGCCTGCAGCGCGAGTCCGGCGTTGATCGCGTCGGTCGCCTTGTCCTTGCCACCCTCATCGACGCGGAATGCCAAGAGCCATACCGCCACCCCGACCGCAGCGAGGCCCAGGCCCGCCGCTGCGAGCCATACCCGGATGCGCCGTCGACGTCGGCTCGCCGGTCGCGCCCGGTGCCGAGTCGGCAGCGGCACATCCTCGTCGGCACTCATTCGGCCCACCCTCCAAGATCCGGTAAACTGTACCTTCGGCGCCAGAGCGCCGCCATTCGCCCAGACGGCGCATCGGCCGGAGGTGACCGTGCGGCTTTCGCTGTCCATGATCGTGCGCGACGAGGAACGCACGCTCGGACGAGTTCTCGCGCAGGCTTCTGAGTTCTGCGACGAGCTGGTCGTGGTGGATACCGGTTCGACGGACGACACGCGGGGAATCGCGTCGCGTGCGGCGCGCGCGTCCTTGATTTCGAATGGGTGGATGACTTCGCCGCCGCTCGGCAGTACTCGTGGGACCATTGCACCGGTGACTGGGTAATATGGCTCGATGCCGACGACGTGATCACCCCCGAGGCGCGATCGGCGTACCAGGACGTCAAGAACAGTATGCTGAGCAACAGCCTGGATTCGGTGTGGGCGCCCTACCGGTACCACTTCGACATCGAGACCGGGCTCTGCACGTATTCGTTCAACCGTGAACGCCTGATCCGGCGGGCCCAAGGGGTGTCCTGGTCCGGGGTCGTCCATGAGGTGCTTATCGTGCCCGGTAGCCGAAGCGCGGTGCGCGAGGATCTTTACGTCGAGCACCGCCCGCATCCCGAGCGTGGGCCTGAGAAGGTGGGGCGCAATCTGGCCATTCTCGAGCGGGCCGTCGATGCCGGTGACCGGCGCCCGGCACCTTGTTCTACTTCGCGAACGAGCTGCGCGACAACAACCGACTCGCCGAGGCGATCGACGTCTACCGGCAGTACCTCGAGGATCCGGGTCCGTGGTGGGAGGCCTACGCGGCTGACGTCGCCGTTGCCAAGTGTTCGTTCGCCGTCGGTCGCGACGAGGACGCCGTGGCGTCGCTGCAGGCCGCGATCCGTCGCGACGCGTCGCGGGCCGAGGCCTTCATGCTGATGGGGCGTTGGCATTACGACCGCAAGGAGTGGAGGCACGCCATTCCACACTACTTCGCGGCGGCGGGCACCGACCGTCCCGCCGAAGGGTTCGTGCAGGACGCCGACTACTCGTGGGCACCGTGGGACTTCCTCGGCGTGTGCCTGGCCAACGCAGGCAGGCACGAGGAAGCGATCGAGGCGACGAAGCGCTCGCTGAAGCTGGGCAATCCCGACCGCGAGCGCCTCAAGGCGAACTTGCGGTGGTCCATCGACCAGCTGTGAACCACTTTCGGCTCCTCAGTTGAGCGGGATGACGGTGATCGACCGGCCAACGATGCCGACTCCGGTCGGATCGGACTCCTGGACCAGGGTGAACGTGACGGGGCCTGTGTTCGCAACGGTGGTGACGTTGCTGGCCCCTCCTTGCAGCACGCCGCCGCCCGTGCCCGAGTTGAAGGTGACGGTGCCGGTCAATGTGAACGCATCTGAACTCGGCGTTGCTGACGGGAAGTAGCTGACCGAAGCGGCGCCGCCATCGGCTGACGCACCGATGTGCGCCCACACGATGACCAGATACCGCGTGCTGCCGCTGATCGTGACCGAGACCGGGGTGCACGTTCCTCCATTGGAGGTGTACACCCTCGTGGCCACGCACGATCCGATCGCAGATGCGGTCAGCGGGGTGCCCCCCACCGTGCCGGCGGGTCCGGTCGCGCCGGTCGGGCCGGTGGCTCCCGTCCCGCCGGCGGCTCCGGTCGCTCCCGTGGCGCCGGTAGCTCCGGTCGCTCCAGTTGGGCCGATCGGGCCCGTGCCGCCGGTCGCACCTGTCGCACCTGTCGCACCTGTGGCGCCCGTGGCACCGGTCGGACCGATGGGGCCCACCGCCCCGGTGGCCCCGGTCGGGCCGGTCGGGCCGGTCGGGCCGAGGGGACCAGTCGCGCCGATTGCGCCGGTTGCGCCAATCGCGCCGGTTGCGCCAATTGGCCGGTCGCGCCGGTCGCACCGGTCGGTCCAGTCGGACCTGCCGGTCCCATCGAACCTGCCGGTCCCATCGAACCGGTGGCTCCGTTGGCTCCGGTGGCGCCGGTCGCTCCCGTAGCCCCCATCGATCCGGTCGCGCCGGTAGCCCCGGTCGGTCCAGTCGGACCTGCCGGTCCCATCGAACCAGTGGCTCCGTTGGCCCCGGTGGCGCCGGTCGCTCCCGTAGCCCCCGTCGATCCGGTCGCGCCGGTAGCCCCTGTCGCGCCGCTAGCCCCTGTCGATCCGGTCGCGCCGGTAGCTCCAGTCGGACCGGTCCGTGGACCGATGGGTCCGGTCGCGCCGGGTCGGACCCGCACCGGTTGCGCCAGTGGCACCGGTGGGGCCGATCGGCCCGGACGTGCCGGTCGCCCCCGTCGCCCCCGTGGGACCGGCCGGCCCCTGGGTGTTCCAGGAAACGAACCCTTCGAGTAGCGGAAGGCAGGCCCACGAACCACCGACGAGGCGCAAGCTGCCGGTGATCGTGCTGTAGCACGCGTTGATCGTCGCAGCGTCAGCCGGCGCCGCCGTCGCCAACGTCGTGGCTCCGAAGACGCCAAGGCCGGCGGTGGCCGCCGCCGCCGCCGCCTTACCGGTGCGTCCGAGTTGGCGCTTGGCAATCTTTCGGCGCTTGGACATGGCCTCCCCGCTCTGATTCACGTCGCGCGCGTCCGCACGGGCAGAGGCCTTCAAAGCATTCGGCCCGCGCGACGAAAGCTAGCATCAGGTTCCTGCCGTCGCGAGGCCAAATGCAAAAGTCGTCTAAATTGCTTGACGCCGCGCCTACACCCATCAGCCGGGTCGAAGTTGAGGTACGCAAGAGCGTCGGGTAGCGCTGGAGGCGGACATTCAACCCGTACCACGCAGGCGATCATCCGGTTGAGCCCACGTCGACTCGACGACGCCATGCCCGTGCGCAGAGATTGTCACGCTCCCGCAGACGCCGAACCAGCGTCATTGAAAGGGGCGGGGTATGGGTTTTCTGGTTTTCGGCGGCGGCAGTCGGGACTCCGGTGGCAAGCACGTGGCGGGCCGAGCGGTGCGACGTGCTGGTCGGCTGTGGTGGGTGGGTGCCGGGCTGGTGTCGTGCATGGCCCTTGTCAGCGCGGGTCTTTCTCCGATGGCGGCGGGCGCTACAACAGGGTCCTCCAGCGGGGGTATCTCCGCGGATCCTTCTTACGCCAAGAGTAGCCGTTGACCAAGCCGGACAAAGCTGCGGAGGACTGGTCTGGCTCCGGCCGGGGGCACTGGCAGCCGTGGAATCGTCGACCAAGGCGAATCGGG
This sequence comes from uncultured Acidimicrobiaceae bacterium, assembly GCA_963702305.1. Lineage (GTDB taxonomy): Bacteria > Actinomycetota > Acidimicrobiia > Acidimicrobiales > Palsa-688 > PALSA-693. The sequence continues at coordinate 274,098 of CAVPBX010000018.1, forward strand.
TGCCCGGGGCGTGGGTCGGCTTGGGCGCGCTGGTGCTCGGTACCGTCGCCGTCAACCTGTGGTGGATCGCGGCGCGTCGACGCGGCCTCCCCTTCGACATCGACGAGGCGGGGTACCTGCAGCGGGCCGTGCGCAATGCCGACGCCCTCCATGCCGGCGGGCTGAGCCGTCTGGTCTCGACCGTGCGGCAACCCGATCCTCAGGCCCCGCTACTCACCGTCACCGCCGGGGTCTTCCACTGGCTGACCGGAGCCGGGCCCTACCGGATGCTGGCGATCGAGCAGGTGTTCTACGTGATGGCGGTGGGGGCAACCTATTGGGGCGCGCGCCGGTTGACCACCCGGGGTTGGAGCCTGGTGGCGGCCGTCATGGTGGCCAGCCTCCCGGGGCTGGTGACCCCCAGTCGCCAGTTCGCGTTCGCGGTACCGGCGGCGGCGATGCTCACCGCGACCCTCGCCGCCCAGTTGCACGCCGACGACTATCGGTCGCTGCCGATGAGCTTGCTGTGGGGCGGGTTCCTCGGGGTCACCACGCTGAGCCGGACCGTGGTCCTGGCCCTACTGCCCCCGTTGATCCTGGCCGCAGTGCTTCGGGTCGTGGTCAGCCGCCCCGACCGGCGCCAGGTCCTCAACCTCGGCGCCGGCCTGACGCTCGGCGGGCTCATCGGCGCCACCTGGTATTCCGCCACCTGGCGACCGGTGCTCGACTACCTGACCGGTTACGGATACGGCGCCCAGGCCTCGCACTACGGCGCCGGGCACTCGGTGCTCTCGTGGGGCTGGTGGACATTCCGCCTGCGTTTGGCGCTCAACACCGAGGTGTTTGCCCCGCTGGCGGTCGTCCTCGCCGTCTGCCTGGTGGCGGGCGCGGTCGGCCTGATCCGCCGGGCTCGGCTGGGACCCGACGCCGGGCGGCGGACGCGGGCTGCCATCGGCCGGTTCGCGGCGGACCCCCACGCCGCGGTCTGGTTCCTCGTGGTCGGCGGCTACCTGGTGCTGTCGACCAGCCGCAACTCGGGCTCGTGGTTTGAGCTACCGCTGCTCCCGGCCGCGGTCATGCTGGCCATCTCCGCCGCCAGCCGGACCGAACCGAGGGTTCGCCCCCTCCTCGGGGGCTTGAGCGTCGCGGCCGCGGCAGTGTCCTTCGCCGGCGTCTCCGGCGGGCTCCCCGGCGTCTCGGCGTCGGCCGTCAGCATCTCGGCCGGCCGCACCTCCCTGACGGTGTTCGACGGGCGAGGCTCCTTGCTCACCTACGCCACCGGTACCGGTGGGGGCTGCCGGCCAGGAGGACCGTGCGACCCCTCGGGCTCCGCGCCCGGCGAGACGAGTTACCTGCGTCAGTGGCTGCGGCCCAGCCAGCAGATGGCGTCGCTCCTGCACGACATCGCCGCCCGCCGGGGGTTCGGACCGGTCGTGTTCTTCGCGGTCCAGGACCCGTTTTTCAACACCAACACGGTCGACCTCGAGTACCAGTTGGCGTTCGCCCGGTCGTTGCCGACGGGGTTGCTCGACACGGGCGACCAGGCGCCCACCGCCGCGGTCGCCCAACTGCAGGACCCCGCCCGGGGCCAGCCGAACCTGGTCATCACCGGACCGCCAACGGCTGTGCCGGCCGCCCGGGCCTTCTCGCCGCTGACTCTTGAGGCCGATGCCATAACGGCCCTCGAGACCGACGGCTTCACGTCCGCTGGAGCCATCCCGCTCCCGGACCGCCGGGTCATGACCGTCTGGTGGAAGGCCCGGGGGCCGCGGGCACCGCGGCAGCCGTGACGGTCCCCTCGCCCGCGTCTGGCCCTCTTGTAACCTCTCCCTCCGTTCCGAGGTTCCACCAAAGGCCACTAAAGGGGCAATCTCCGAGGTGCACCGATCCGCGTATCCCAATCCGATTGCCCCGATATGAAGGACTCGACCGTGGGCGCACCCCGGCGACGGGTCCTGGTCCTCGGGGGTACCGGGTTTATCGGCCTGCCGGTCGTGCAAGCCTGCGTGGAAACCGGGATGTCGGTCCGGGCGCTCGCCCGTCGGCCGATGACCGGACAGGAGTCCTCGGGGCTCCCCGGCGCCGACCTGGTGCTCGGCTCCATCGAGGACCCCTCGGTGCTGTCGCAGGCTCTGGTCGGCGTGGACTGGGTGATCCACGCCGTCGGCTGTCCTCCGCCGGTCGCATCGATCCGTCATCGCGACGCCACCGCGCGCAGCGTCCGGGGACTCGACGCCGTGCTGAATAGCCTTGCGGGCCCACCCCGGCGTGGGCCTGACCTTCCTGTCCTCGGGCGGGGCCATCTACGGGGACGCCGCTCGTCTGCCGGTGCCGGAAGACACCCCTTGTCGCCCGATATCCGCGTACGGGGCCGCCAAGCTGATGGCGGAGGACCACATTGCGGATCACACCGGGCGCGACACGGGCTCCCCGTCCGCATCCTGCGGATAGCCAACGCCTACGGGCCCCGCCAGCGCGTGGCCAGCGGACAGGGTGTGGTCGCCGCCTTCCTCCACTCGGTCGCATCCGGAGAGCCGGTCCCGGTGGTCGATGGCGGCCGGGCCGTTCGCGACTATGTGCACGTCGATGATGTCGCCCGGGCCGTCGTGTCGCTCCCACCGGTCCTCAGCGACTGCGGGACCGTCAACGTCGGAAGTGGCCGGGGCCATTCGGTGGCCCAGATCCTCGACATCGTGGAGCGGACGACGGGGACCCGGCTGACCATCGACTGGCTACCGAAGCGGCCGGGCGACGTCCAGGAGATCGTCCTGGACGTCTCGCGGTTGCGGGGCTTGGCGCCCTGGCGACCCCGTGACCTCGAGACCGGCATCGCCCAGACCTGGCAGGAGCACCTGACCCACTCCCGCTGGTCCCCGGAGACCCTCCCGGCGTGAGCTCCGGGCGCCGATCGATGCGGGCCCGGGTGTCGGGGCGGTTGAGCTCGCCGCTGGCCCGGCGGCTGCAGGCCGGCTTCCGCCAGCCGACGGTCAACCCCGGGCGCGACGACCCGGTGCCCGCCCAGGTCCCCGCGACCGAGCTCCCGGCGGACCCAGCTCCCTGCGGACCAGCTCCCTGCGGACCAGCTCCCTGCGGACCGGCTCCCGCCTCCGGCCCTGCTGCGAGGTCAGGTCGACGAACCAGCACCGGGCACCCCCGTGCCACGGTCCGCGGTCGCCATTCGGGGCTGGAGCGCGTGGGGGGACAAGCCGGCGGTCGCCGTCGTGGCCCTGGTCGACGGGATGCTGGTCGGGCGGACCCTCGTCGGCTCGGAGGCTCGCCCCGACGTCGCCGAGGCGCTCGGAAGCCCGCGTCTCGCCGACTCGGGATGGACGATCCGCGCCGATCTCAGCGGGCTGACCGACCAAGGGCCGGCGGAGCTGGTGGTGGTGGTATGGGCCGACCCGGGCCGCCCTCCTGTCGCCCTCGATCCCGTCCCCCTGGTGGTGGACGACGCCGCTCCCACCCAACGGGCCGACGGCGCTGGTGGTCGGTCGCTGGAGTTCAGCGCATTTCTCGACCTCCCCGCCCCGGATCAGCTGGTTGGCCCCGACGCCTTCAGGGTGGCCGGCTGGGCCATGCACCACTCGTCCCCCATCAGCCGCATCGACGTCCTGGTCAACGGCCGGTTGGCCGGACCAGCCCGTCTCGGGTGCCCGCGACCGGACGTGGCAGCCACCTCGGACCGCCCAGACGCGGCCATCAGCGGGTTCGACTACGTGGTCAACCTGTCGGCGCGGGACGACCCGACCTCGCACGTCAAGCTCCAACTGGTGGCCCGAGCCGGTGGTCGTCCGGCCCAGGTGATCCTCGAACGCACCGCAGCGGTAGGTGCCTCCCAGCTGACCGAAGCCCGGTCCGGCCGGGACGCCCAGCTGCAGGAGCGCCGGCTGCGTCTTCTGTCCTACCTCGACCAACCGCGCTCAGACGGCCTCAACCTGGTGGTCTTCACCCACGATCTGGGCTACGGGGGAGCTCAGTTGTGGCTCGACGAATTGCTCAACCGGGCTGGGGCCGGGACCAAATTCCCCTGCACCGTGATCTCCCGCCACGATGGCCCGCTGCGCGACTCACTCGAGCGACGGGGCATCCCGGTCCATGTCACCCAGTCGGCGCCAGTTGACGACATCGAGGCGTACGAGGGTCGCGTCATCGAGCTGACCGCACTGGTGGCGGCCGGCGGCCACACCGCCGCGCTCGTCAATACCTTCACCTCCCTCATCGGCGCCGATATCGCCACCCGGCTCGGTCTGCCGACGGTGTGGGCCATCCACGAGAGCCACACCCCCGAGGAGTTCTGGGCCATGGGGTTCTCACCCGGTCCCGCCCATCCCGACGTGCGGGCGGCCGGCCGCCGGGCCTTGGCGGCTTCCGACGCGCTGGTCTTCGAGGCCGAGGCCACCCGACAGTTGTACGCGTCGTCGACGAAGGGCGACCGAACCATCGTGGTGCCCTATGGCATCGACACCCAGGCCGTCCTGGCCTACTGCGAGCGGGTGTCACGAGCTCAGGCCCGAGCCGACACGGGCATCTCCCCCGACACCAAGGTGCTCCTCGTCATGGGCACGATCGAACCTCGCAAGGCCCAGACGCAGATCGCGACCGCGTTCGGACTGATCAAGGACGACCATCCCGACTGGACGCTGGTCTTCGTCGGCGACAACGAATCGCCGTACGCCGAGACGCTAAAGGAGTACCTCCGGGCGTCGGGACTCGAGAATCGCACCATGGTGGTGCCCGTGGTCGAGGACACTTACCGTTGGTACCGGGCGGCCGACGTGCTGTTGTCGGCATCCGACCGCGAGTCGTTGCCCCGCTCCGCGCTCGAAACCATGTGCTTTGGGGTCCCGGTGCTGGCGACCGCGGTCTTCGGTCTACCCGAGCTGCTCGAGGACGCAACGACGGGCTTCCTGTTCGCCCCGAACGATCTCGACGCCGCCACCGCGGCGTTGCGCCGCGTCCTCGGGCTCGATCCGACCCGCCTGGCCGCGGTCGGTGCCGCCGGACGCGACCTGGTGCTCGAGCACTACGACTCGGCTGGCTACGCCGCCGACGTCGTGACCCTGCTGGAAGGACTCGGGAGGGGCCGGGACGTCACCCCCGCCGAGCTGCTCGCCCGCCCCGGGCGACCCACGCGCCGAGTCGAGCCGGACCGGACCGGCCCATGACTGGGCCTGCCTCACCGCCGGACGGTGGATCTGATGCCCGGGTCGCCAAGCTCGAGGCCACGGTCGCGGCGCTCGAAAGCATGGTCGTCGGCCACGCGGACTGGATCGCCGACCTGCAGCGGGAGTGGCGCGACGGCGGTCAGGCCGTCTCGGACCTGTCGCGGGATCTGGCGGCCCACGGCGAATGGCTCACCACCCTCGAACGCTGGGTGAGCTCGTGCGTCAAGACCCTCGCCAACTTCGGGGCCCAACCGATCGACCACGCCGAGCCCGCCGCGTCAGGGACGTTGGACGTCACCGGCACGCTCATGGCCCGGCTCGAGGTTTTCACGGTCATGGACTGGATCGCCAGCGTGGCTGACGTTCCAGAAGGACCGCTGGTCTCGGTGACTGTCGCCACGAGGAACCGACCGCACCTGCTTCGCCGCGCCATCGAGTCCGTGTTGCAGCAGAGCTACCGACGGCTCGAGCTGGTCGTCATGGACGACTCCGACACCGAGGACACCCGCCACCTCCTGGAGACGGTCGACGACCCCCGGCTGCGATCGGTCCGCACCCCGGCCCGGCTCGGCGCGGGCGCGGCGTACAACGTCGGGCTCGACGCCGCGACCGGCGACATCATCACCTTCCTCGACGACGACAACGTCATGCACCCGGAATGGCTCCGGAGCGTGGTGTGGGCCTTCACCACCTTCGCTGAGGTCCACGCCTTGTACGGGGCCCGCGCCAACGAGGACCCCGGCGCCCAGCGCGGAGTTCGGTCCGGCATGCTCCCGACGCTCGAGTTCGCCCGCTACGACCGGGCCCGGCACGAACGCGCCAACTACGTCGATCGCAACACCATCGCCTTCCGGTCCCGCTATCGCGACATCCGGTACGACGAGTCCCTCCGGGCCGTGTTCGACTGGGACCACTCGCTCCGACTGTTTGCCCGAGCCGAGCCGCTCGCTCTCCCGGCCTTGTCCTGCTATTACCGGACGGTCCTCCCCGACCGGGTCAGCGACATCCCCGATCAAGGCGAATCGGTGCGTCGGGTCCGGGGCCGGGTCCACACCACCCGCGCCCTGCGGGTGCTGGTGCACACCGCCATGTATCCCGTGATCTCCGAAACCTACATCGGCGAGGACATCGAGGCCCTGGAGCAGTCCGGCGCGGTCGTCGGCGTGTCCGCCGTCCAGGCCGCGGTCTCCCGCGCCGAGGGAGCCCCGACCTCCCGCCTCGACGTCGACGCGGTCATCGAAGAGACGCGACCCGATGTCGTCCTCATGCACTGGGCGACCCACGCCGAGGGCGAGATCCCGCGGATGGAGCGCCACGATCAGCCGTTCGCCTGCCGGGTGCACTCGTTTGACCTCGACGCGGATCGGGTGCGGCGCATCATCGAACATCCGCTCTGCGTCGCGGTCTTCGCCCACCCCCATCACCTCAGCGCCCTCCCCGACGGGGTGCAGCCCCTCCTCCCCACGGTGAGCCCCAAGACGGTGATTCCTCCGAGCCCGCCCGAGCGGAACCTGGTGCTTTCGGTGTCAGCCGGCGTGCCGAAGAAGGGGTTCGGATTTCTGATCGACGTGCTGGGCCAGCTGCCCGAGCTCGAGCGGATGATCATCCTGGGCCGGTCCAACGGGCTCGAGGACCTGCCAGCCGAGGTCGAACAGCTGGCGCGCCGAGCGGATACGGCGATCGCCGTACGAGTCAACGTGCCCCGGCCGGACGCCCTCGCCGCCATCGCCCGGGCCTCGGTGCTCATCTACACCCTCGACTCGGAGTCGCCGATGGGCTACCCCATGTCGATCATCGAAGCCATGCTCTGCGGCACCATCGTGATCGCGCCAGACCGACCCGAGGCCTCCGCCATTGTCGGGCCCCAGCTGCGCCGCTTCCGAGACGCCGACGAGATCCTCGAACACGTCAGGCAGGTGGCGAAGGGCGGCCCGGAGGTGGAGGCGGCGCGCTGGGAGCTGGTCCAGCGCGCCCAGCGGCACCGGGATCCGGCGGAATTGCGCCGCCTCCACGACACCCTCCGCGACCGCCTGACCGACTGGCGGACGCGGAGGGTCTGAGCCACCCGCTCCTCAGGACACGGTGAACGAAGCCGACTGCACCACCGAGTAGGGGGTCGTGGAGTTGGCGTCGAGTTGAGCCTGATAGGCGCCGGGCGCCACCGCCGGCAGGGCGGCCGAGTCGATGTCGCCTGGAGTCACGGCCAGGCTGGACACCGGGAACGTCACCTGCACCAGCTTCGACGCAGACGCACCCAGCGAGACCCGAGCAAAGCCGACCAACCGCTGCGGAGGGGCGACGACGTCGCTTACCGGCTGGGCCACGTACACCGGGACGATGTCCGTGCCGGCGCGGGTGCCCGTGTTGGTCACGGTGAAGGCCGCGGTGATGGAGCCCGACGGCCCTGCGCTCGGCGTCACCTGCAAGCCCGACGTGGTGAACGTGGTGTACGACAGGCCGAAGCCGAACGGGAACTGCGGGTTGTAGGAGTGACCCTGTCCGGAACCCGTCGACGGCAGCTGGTCGAAGAACTTGGGCTGGTCGCCGAGCGGCGAGGGCGCGGTGCCGTTGAAGTCCGGACCGACCGTCGCGGCGTCGCTCGGCCAGCTGACCGACAACTTCCCGCTGGGGTTGGTCTTGCCGAAGATGGCATCGGCGACGGCTTGACCGGCCTCGGTGCTGCCCTGGTAGGCCATCAGGATGGCGTCGGCGTTGTCACCGGGTCCCAGACCAAGGGGACGCCCGGCGACGACCACCACGATCACCGGCGTACCGGTGCCCTGCAGGGCCTTGATCAGGGCCTGCTGATCGGGGGGCAGGGCCGGGGCCGGGTTGTCGCCGAGGCCTTCGGCGTACGCCGTCTCCCCGACGGCCACGACCACCGCGCTGGCCGATTTGGCATCGGTCACGGCCGAGGCCTGATCGGGCGCGTACACCACGTTGGGGTCATCGGCCAGCATGCCGGCCCTGACCGTAGTGGCCGGCGGGATCTGGTTTTTCGGCCCCACGCAGCACACCCGCGGCGAGCCGTAGGCGCCCTGCCAGCTGACGCTCCAGCCGCCGAGTTGATTGCTGACGTTGTCGGCGTTCGGACCGGTGACGACGACTTTGGCGCCCGGGGCCAGCGGCAAGACGCCGCCCTTGTTTTGCAGCAGGGTCATCGACTCCTGGGCCGCCTTCAAGGTGGCGGTGCGGCCCGCGGTGACGGCGGTGTCGGCTCCCGCCGGATCGACGCACGAGGCGGTGGGGTCGCTCAGGCAGGGCTGGTCGAACAGCCCCAGCTGGAACTTGAGGGTCAGGATGCGGCGCACCGCGTTGTCGATGGTCTTCGTCGAGATGACGTGGGTGTTGACGTCTTGCAGGATGGCGGCCTGCCACTGGTCGGCGTTGAACGGCTCCATGCTGACGTCGATCCCGGCGTTGACCGCCTTGGCCACCGCCCCAGCCAGGTCGGCGGCCACGTGGTACGTGCTCTGCAGGGCGGGGACGTCGCCGTAGTCGCTGATGATCACCCCCTGGAAGTGCAAGTGGTCCCGCAGGACCGTCGTCAACAGGTACCGCGACGCGGTGGCGGGAATCCCGTTGACCGAACCCGAGTCCACCATCACCGCACCCGCGCCGGCCGAGATGGCGCCCGCGTAGGACGGCAGGAACACGTCCTGGAGGTACCTCATGGAGAGCTGGGACTCGTTGCGGTCGTGGCCGTTGATGGACTCCGAGTAGCCGGCGAAGTGCTTGACGGTCGCGGTGACCCGCAGGGGATTGGCGGTGCTGGCGGCGCTCTGCATGCCCTTGACGTCCGCCGCGCCGAGGGCCGCGCCCAGGGCCGGCTCCTCCGACCAGGTCTCGTAGTAGCGGCCCCAGCGGTTGTCGCGCGCCGGGTCCTGGACCGGGGCGAACACCCAGGTCCAGCCGGTGGCGCGCACCGCGTCCGCCGTCACCGTCCCCTCGGTCTGCGCCACGTTCGGATCCCACGTGGCGCCCACACCGATGGACTGCGGAAAGAGGGGCGCCTGGTACGGATGGCCGAAACCGTGCACCGCGTCGACGCCGAACAGCAGCGGCACGTGCAGGCGCGAGTGCTGGATGGCGTAGGACTGGATGGCGTTGTACTCGTTGGCCCAGTCCAACCCAGTGTTGCCCGGTCCACCCTTCCCGGTGGTGTCCGGAGGGATGTCGCTACCACCGGCCAGGACCGACCCGGTGTGGTTGTCGATGAGAATCTTCTGCAGGCATACCGGATTCGGCAGGCCGAAGCCGTTCTGGCCGGCGCACGAGCTCGACGTGTCGGTGACGCCGGTGACCTCCTGCTGGTCCATCTGGCCAACCTTCTCCGCCAGCGTCATGGCCTGTAGCAGCTCGTTGGCCCGCTGACCGGCGGACTGGCTGCGAACCAGCCACGGCATGGCGGCGTGCGCCGGCGCGGCGGCGTGCGCCGGGGCGGCGGGGGCGATCCTGGCCAGCCCCATGCCGCCCAGGCTGAGCACCGCCGCGGCCGATGCCGCCACCTTCCACTTCGGGTAATGCCACCTCGCCAACGGCCCGTTTCCCTGACGGCCGCGCGGAAGCCAAGCGGACATAGGTTCCTCCTCCTCCGTTTTCAGAGGCGCGCTCTGGCGCACGCCCTCCCCCACCTCGGTGCAGCCACACCGACGAACGGTCGCGCCGCTCGGGGCGCAGTCGGTTCTTACCCAGTATCGCGAATCTCACAACAAAATTGGAAGAGCTTGCTAAAAAAAGAACGAGGCTCGGTGGTCGGTCCCGGCGATTCGAATTCCGGTTTGGCGGTTTCCCACAAAGGCTCCGAGCGCCCGAGCCCTCCTCATCGGACCCCGCCCCGAGTGGTCAGCAAGAGCCACCGCGGCCACCAATGGTGTGCGACACCACAAATGTGGGTGGGGCCGGAGCGGTCAGGCGGTGCCGCTGTCGGTGATGGCGGTGTGGCCCCGGCTCGCGACCGTGATCGCCAGATCGGGTCGGGCCGGGCTCACCGTCGTCCACACCGCCTTCGAGCTGGCCCACCGATAGGTGTCAAAGCTCACCGAAGTGATTTGGTAGGTGCTGGCGTGAGCGACGAGCCATGACGCCACCAACCACTGGCTGGCTCTCGACGCGGTCGTCAACGACGAGGAGCCCAGTTCGGTGCGCATGGCATCGGCGAGCGACGTCGTCGCCGCGGCTGCCGACGCCGAGCTGCCGGCGCTGTCGTACTGGCAGGCCAGGCCGCCGGCGACCTCGCCGGTGAGGGCTTCGGCGACGGCGCGCGCCTCCTGCTCCCACACGGCGTAGGCGTCCGGAGCGGCGCTACGCTGCACCAGCTGCGCGGCCTGCGTCACCGGCATGGTCTCCCAGCCAGGCTGGTTTTGCAAGGCCCGGAAGAATGCCGAGGCCGCGTAGCTCGGCGTGTGCAGCTCGACGGGCGTGCCCCACCCCTGCGACGGTCGTTGTTGAAAGAGACCGACCGAATCCCGGTCGCCCCCCGCCAAGTTGTGCAAGCCCGACTCCTGCAGGGCGGCGGCGAGGGCCACGGTCACGGCGTGATCCGGCAGGCCGGCGGCCTTGCCGACACCGGCGATGGTGGCCGCATTAGCCGCTTGGTCGAGCGCCAGCTGGTAGTGACCAGACGGGGCCGCCACCTGGCACAGCGGCGTCACCGAGCGGCGGTTGCTCGTGGCCACGATGACCGCGACGACCGCCGCCGCGCTGGTGAGGGCCAGGACGAGGATGGCGACGGCGAGACGGCGGAACGGTGAGCGGCGCGGCATGGCGAGGGGGGAAGCTGCGGGTGACGCTACCGCCCGCAGCCCCGCCGGTGGCTTCGGTCGCCCGGGGGATGCCCGCCCCGCCGGAGCCTCGGGAGCCTCAGGAGCCGACGAGCCTCAGGGGCCGACCGGCCTCACAGACCGATCAACAACCCGGGAGCCGCCAAGGACCGGGCTGCCCGCCGCAACGGGTCCCGGGCGGCCTCGTTACCGAGTGCCACGTGCGCCCGTAACACCAGGCTCTCGGCCAGGGAAGACGCCACCGCGGGCGGGGCGGGCAACCCGCTGGGATCACCACTGATCTCCGCTCGCAACGCCGACGCCGCGACCTCGGTGGGCCGCGATTCGAGCACCCGGGACGCTCGCATCGCTCGCTCGGCCCAGGGACCGGCTTCCGGAGCCCGGCCCGCCAGGACCAGGCCCAGGGCGCAGAGCATCCCGATGGCATCGCCGAGGACGTTGACGGGGCGCGGCTGGGTGAAGTCGACGGCGTCGAAGTGCGCCAGGGCCTCGTCGATGCGGCCGGCCAGGAGCAGTTCGGCCTGGATGACCTGACCGGCGATGCCCGCGACCGGATCCGGCGAGGTCACCGGCGGAAAGGGGGGCGCCGCGGTCGAGGCCCCTTCGGCGACCGCCACCGCGAAACTGGCCGCCCAGCCCAGCCACGGCTCGTACGGCTCGGGCTGGAGGAATCGGGCCATGGCGCCGACATGGGAGCCGGCGAGCCGGATCCGGCCACTGAAACGGGCGGTAATGGCCAGCAGGCTCCGGCCGTGCATGGCCATGTCGGTGGCGCCGATGTCCTCGGCGAGCTCCGCCAGCCGTAGGGCGAAGCGTTCCGCCTCGGCGGTGTCAGCGGGTCCGCCCCAGATGGATCGTAGGAAGTGGTGCCAGGCCAGCGGGCTGAGGGACGCCACCTGCCGCATCCGATCGCCGGTCTCGTCGGCGAACTCCAGGGCGTCGGCCAGCCAGGTGGGCACCCGCCGGTCGGTGGGCTTGGCCAAGCAGAGAAACGACGATGCCGCCACTGCGCCCGTGCGGTCCTCGCACCGCTCGAAGATGACCAGGGCCCGGTCCAGGTCGGCGGCCGCTTCCTCCATCCGGCTGAGGTTGAAGCTGGCCACGCCGGCGTTGGCGATGGCCCAGGCACCCCGCACCTCGTCGCCGATCTCCCGCCACCGGTCGCCGACTGCTTGGAGGCGGGGCCGAGCCCAGGCTGGGTCGCTGAACAGCTTCGACCGAGCCGCGGCGTGATCGCGCTCTATGGCCAACGCCGGGTTGGCGGGATCGTCCTCGATCAAGGCCAAGGTCTCGAGGGCGGCGTCGACGTGGCCGCTCAGATCCTGGAGCCGGGCCAACCCGAGGAGCGCGGCCGGGCGCCGGCACCCCAACGCCACCGCTCGTTCGAGCAGCCGGGCGGCATCGGGCAACCGCGACAACCGGATGAACTCCTCCCCCACGCTGGCCAGGGCGTCCGCGGCCTCCGCGGCCACGGACGAGTCGTCGGACAGATAGTCGGCCGCCCGGTCCAGGTGGCGAGCCCGGTCCTCCGGTCGAGCCGCGACCGCGGCCGCCCGGCGGTGCAGGTCACCCCGGAGGTGGCGCGGCAGCGTCTCGTACGCCACTTCGCGGAGCAGTGGATCGGCCGCGTCGTACCCGCCGTTGGGGCTGGGCCGCAACAGGCCTCCGTCGACGAGGGACCGCAAGGCCACGTCCACGCCCGCCGATCCCAGCCCGGCGATCTGCGCCACCGTCGACCCGTCACCCAGGACGGCCGCGTGCTGGAACACCAGCTTCGGGGTGGGGCCCAGGGCGTCGAGGCGGGCGGCCAGCAGGGCCTGGAGGGTGGCGGGCACCGCCGCCGCGGACCCGAGCCGGTAGCAATCGCCGTCGTCGACCAGGGAGCCGCGGGAGCGGGCCATCCGGACCAGCTCCCGCAGATAGAGCGGGTTGCCGCCGGCCCGTTCCACCAGGAAGGCGGCTGCTTCCGGCGCCAGGGGCTTGTCGCACACGAACGCGCCGGCCAGGTCGGCTGCGTCGGTCTCGCCCAGTGGGGCCAACCGCAGCGTGGTGGCACTCGGGAAGCGGGCCAGCCAGTCGCCCGGCTCGGTCCGACCGACGAGGACGAGCAGGAGCGGGACCCGGGCCAGGCGTCCGCCGACCTCGCTGAGCAGGTCGAGGGTGGTCTCGGCGCTGCGGTGCATGTCGTCAAGGATGATGACGATCGGGCCGTCGGCGCTCTTCTCCTCGAGCAGCCGGACGAACCCCCACAGCTGCTCCTTGTGCAATCCAGTGGGTTCGATGGCCTTGAGCGATTCGTCCAGGTACCCGGCCAGCGAGCTGACCCGGGCCATCACCTCGCTGTCGTCCGCCGGCCCCAGCTGACGCAGCACGTCAGCAGCCACCCGGGCGCCCCCCATAGCCCCGTACGCCGGGTAGGTCGCCCGGACCACGAGCCCTTCGCCGCAGGCCAGGCGGGCCAGTTCGCTGGCCAGCCGGGTCTTGCCCGACCCGGCGTCGCCGCAGAGCAGCGCCACCTGGGTTTGGTGGTCGCGGCACACCCGGTGCCAGATGGCGGTCAGGTACGCCATCTCGTCGTCCCGGCCAAGTAGCGGCAGGTCGTCGCCGTCGCCGTCGCCGACCGGTGCGCCGCCTGACGGCCGGATGGCCACGGCCTCCCAGACGTCGACCGGTTGGCGCTTGCCCTTGAGGATGACGGCCTGCCGGGGCCGCAGCACGGCCCGGGTGCCGACCAGTTCGGCGGTCAGAGCGCCGCACAGCACCTCACCCGGGCCGGCCGCCTTCTCCAGGCGGGCCGCCACGTTGACGGTGTCACCGATCACGGTGCTGTCCCCCGACCGTCCGACCGAGGTGGCCATCACCTCGCCCGAGTTGATACCGATCGAGAACACCAGGTCACCGCCGAGCTTGCGCATGGCCAGGCCGGCCGCCACCGCCCGTTCGGCGTCGTCGTCGTGGGCGACCGGCACGCCGAAGACGGCCATGAGGGAGTCGCCCATGTACTTGTCGATGGTGCCGCCGTGTTCGGTAACGACGGCGCCGAGCTCCCGGAAGGCCGCGTCGACCATGCGAGCCACGATCTCGGGATCCGTCCGCTCCGCCAGCGAGGTAAATCCGACCACGTCGGCGAAGAGCACCGTGGCCAGCTTGCGTTCCTGCAGCGGCTCCCCGCCGCTCGCCGCCGCCGGCACCTCGACCAAGGCGAAGCCGCACTGCCCGCAGAACCGCTGGCCTGCGTCGTGTGGGGTCCCGCAAGCCGGGCAGCCCATGACATCCAACCGGGTCCCGCAGTCGCCGCAGAATCGGAACCCCTCGGCATTGGCGGCGCCACACTCGGGACAGACCGGCACGATGGCCACGGTACTGGCCCGGCCCCCGTCCCGGCCCGGGATTGCCCGCGCTCAGGGCGCGTCGATGAAAGCGTGCCGGGGCTTCAGGGTGATCCGCTCGCGAACAGATCCAGGGGGAGGAAGGCGGAGACCACCCAGTTCGGGGCGTCGACCACCTCGCTGAGCCGCAGGTCGACGGCGACCGAGCACAGGGCGTACGCCGACTCCGGGCTCAGACCAAACCGGCGGCCCAGGAAGACGATCATCCGCTCCACGCTCTGGCGGGCCGCAGCCATGAGATCCGGCGCCACGCCGGTGGTGGCGTGGTAGCCGGCGGTCGCGGCGCCGGGCCGTTCGAGCGGGCGGGTCACGTCGAACTCGGGGGCCTCGACGTGCAGGTCGGGCCGGACCGTCAACCGGAGGGCGACGGTCATGGCCGCTTCGATGGCGGTGCCGCACACCTCACCGTCCCCCTGGGCGGCGTGGGTGTCGCCGACACCAAACAGGGCCCCCTCCACCTCGACCGGCAGGTACAAGGTGGCGCCGGGGCCGAGCTGGCGGGTGTCCATATTGCCGCCCACCCGCCGCGGTGGGATGACGCTGTGCAGACCCGGTTCCGCCGGGGCCACCCCGAGGACGCCGCAGAACGGCTGAATCGGCACCGTGACGCCGTCCACGAAGGCGGCCGTCCCGCGGGCGCCGAGCTCCCACCCGTGCACCCACGGGTCGGGGAACTGGTCGGCCAGCAACCCGAAGCCGGGGATGATCGCCGTCCACCCGTACGGACCGGGCTCGACGGTCAGGATGTCCACCTGCAGGGTGTCCCCCGGATGGGCGCCTTCCACGAAGACCGGCCCGCCTATCGGGTTGATGCGTTGGAAATCCAGCGCCGCCACGGACGCCGCCGTCGCGCCCGGGCCGAGCTGGCCGCCCGAGGCGTCCTGAGTTTCGACCACCAGCTCGGACCCCGACGCCACCACCGTCAGCGGCGGGTGGTCCCGGCTCCAGCCGAAATGCACCTGGCTGGACTGGAGGTGGATCGACCCGGCGGCCACGGCCGCACCGTACCTCGCGCCCAGGTCCACTTCGGCCGTCCGGTCGACTCCGGCCGGGCGGCGTCCGCTGGCAGGCGGAAAATGTCCGGCCGGACCGTCGGAGCACGGGCCCGGCCGACGACAATACGGATGTGAGCGAGCGGCCAGCGAGGGACACCACCGGTACGGGGGTCCCCGCCCGAGCCGAGCGGGGCGGGGCGCCCACATGAGCGAGTCGGCCGCGGCCGTCCCGGACCGGGCCGGTTTCCTCGCCTTCTACGACCACGCCCTGCCCCAGGTGTACGGGTACCTGGTGCACCGTTGCGGCGGCGCGGCCCTGGCGGAAGAGCTCACCGCCGAGTCCTTTCTGGCCGCCGTCGACACGGCGCGAGCCGGCGGTGGGGCCAAGATCAGCGTCCCGTGGATGATCGGGGTCGCCCGTCACAAACTCGTCGACCACTGGCGCCGGCAAGGGCGCGAAGCCCGCGGGGTGAGGGTGCTGGCCGAAGACGCCCGCGGCGTGCCCGATGAGGATCCCTGGGACGCCCGTCTCGACGCGGTCCGGGCCCACCAGACCCTGGAGACCATCGCCCCCCAGCATCGGGCCGCCCTCACCCTGCGCTACCTCGACGACTTGTCGGTGCCCGAGGTGGCGGTCGAGCTGGGCCGGACGGTGCACGCCACTGAGGCGCTCCTGGTCCGAGCCCGGGCGTCCTTCCGACGGGCCTACGAGGGACAGGAGTCCGAAGATGCCTGACCCGATGCGGGCCTTGCGAACCCCGCTGGCCCCACTGGATCCCGATCCCGCCTTCGCGGCGCGGCTGCGAGACCGACTCGACCGCGCCTTCGACCTCCCGAAAGGAGTCACCGTGTCCAACCTGACCCTCGAGCCCACGTCCCCCCCAACGGTAGGGAGCAGCCCGGCCGTCATCACCCCCTACCTGGCGGTGGTCGGGGCTCAGGGCGCGATCGAGTGGTACACCGCCGCCCTCGGCGCCCAGCTGCGAGGCGACCCGATCATCATGCCGGACGGACGCGTCGGTCATGCCGAGTTGGTCATCGCCGGCGGGCTGGTCATGCTCTCCGAGGAGCACCCGGAGATCGGGGTCTCGGCGCCGGCCCCGGGTCAGGGTGCCGCCGTGACGATCCACTTGACCGTCGCCGACGTCGACGCGGTGATGGCCCGGGCCGTGGCCGCCGGCGCCGATTTGCAGCGTCCGATCGCCGACTACGACTACGGCCGCAACGGCGTCATCCGGGATCCGTTCGGCCACCGCTGGCTCATCAGCAGCGATCTGCCAGCGCCCACCGGGCCCCGGCACGGGGACCTCGGCTACGCCTCCCTGTGGGTTCCCGACATCGAGCGGGCCGCGGCGTTCTTCTCGACCGTCCTGGGCTGGCGGTACGGGCCGGGGAGCAGCCCGGACGGCCGCCAGATCGAGGGCCTCAACCTCCACCACGGCCTGTGGGGCGGCGAGCCCCACGCCACCCTGTTCCAGTGCTTCGCGGTCGACGACGTCGACGCCGCCATCGGCCGAGTGCGGTCGGCCGGCGGGACTGCAGCCGCGCCGACCGTCGAACCGTACGGTCGCATCTCGGAGTGCGTCGACGACCAGGGCGTTCGCTTCGCCGTATACCAGCCGCCGGGCGGGGTGTCGACCGGACCGGCGCCGGCGCCCAACGGCAGCCGGGCCGGTGACCTGTCCTACGTGACCATGGAAGTCGTCGATTCGGCCCGCACCCGGGCGTTCTACGGGGCGGTCCTGGGCTGGCGGTTCGCCCCCGGCCGGGTCGGCGACGGTTGGGGGGTCGAGGACGCCTCACCTATGACCGGCCTGCACGGCGGTCACCAACTGGCGACGACCGTGCCCATGTACCGCGTCGACGACATCCACGCCGCCGTAGGCCGGGTCCGGGCGGCCGGCGGCGCCGCCACGGATCCGGAGGTCCAGCCGTACGGCACCACTTCCGATTGCCGCGACGACCAGGGGACCCGCTTCTATCTGGGCACGCTCTGAGCCGGCCGCCGGTCCCAGCCGGCCGCCGGTCCCAGCCGGCCGCCGGTCCCAGCCGGCCGCCAGTCTCAGCCCGCCGCGGCTATTCCACCGTCACGTTGTCCTCCAGTCGGGTGAGCAGTCCGCGCAGCTGGGCGACTTCGGCGTCGGTCACGCCGGCCCGCAACCGCTGGTCGAATGCCAGCGCCGCCGTCACCAACTGATCAAACAGGCCGATCCCCGCCGGCGTCAGCTCCACCACCTGCACCCGGCGGTTGCCGCTGTCGCGCCGGCGGGTGACGAGTCCGTCGCGCTCCATGGCGGTGAGGTGGTGGGTGAGCGTCGCCTCGCGGATGCCCACGGCCTCGGCGAGCTCGCGTTGGGTGCCCAGGGCCTGGGTCCGCAGCGACAGCAGCACCAGCCACACGGGCAACGACCCCCCCTCGGCCGCCAGGGCTTCGTCAAAGGCCCGGCTGACCGACCGGGCACTGCGGGCCAGTTGCAAGCCGATGGGGGTGACGGCGGGAGCGGGCATGGTCCCAGGTTACCACTTAGTCTGCGTGATCTAAGTATTCGATATCGAAAACTTCGATATCTATCTTAATCCCCCACCCCGTCAGGGCGGCGATCCTCATCCGGCGACCTGCCGCCCCGGCCGACGCCGGTCACCCCACGCCGGACGCCACCACCGATGCCGCGAAACCCACGTAACCGGCTGCGATGAGCACCCCGGTGAGGCGGGTCAGACCGCGGTCGCGGTAGGCGAAGGCCACGGTCACCGCGGTGAGGATGAGGGCCCAGACCGCCACCAGCTCCGACTGGCCGGACGGGCGCCCGAGACCGACGACAGTGGCGGGGATGAGCAAGCCGACCGCGACGTTGAAATTGTTGCTGTTGAGGGCGGTGCTGTAAGAGGCCGCCCCCCGCCCCCGCCGCACCAGGTAGATCGCCGCGACCGCGTTCGGCAGGCTGGTGACCCCGCCGAGCACCAGGGCCCCGACGACGATGTCGGGCACGGAATACCGGTGTCCGAGCGAGGTGGCGGCCTGCTCCATCACCACGCTGGCCCCGACCACGACGATCAGGGCCAGCGCCGCCACCGTGCCGTCCGATCGGGCGCCCGGGCCGCTGTGGACACCCTCCTCCATCTCGGCCTCCTCCTCCGCCGCCGCCGTCAGGAGCCACTCGGTCACGGCCGCGGGCAACGGCAGCGGCAGCGGCCGCCGCCGGGCGCCGAACCCCAGCACCACGACATAGGCGAAGAGGACCACCAGCACCAGGGCCAGCCCCACGCCGGGCCGGACATCGGCCCGGACGGTCAGGAGGGCGGCGGCGCCGATCCAGACGGCCACCGACCCGCCGAGCAGCACCACCTTGCGGTGCAGGCTGATGCGGCCGGCGGCGACCGCGCCCAGCCCGAGCAGGGCGGCCAGGTTGAACGGGCCCGATCCCAGCACCACCCCGGCGCCCACGGTGTGCTGGTGGCGGACGACCGCCGTCGCCGCGGCGGTGATCTCCGGGGCGTCGGCCGCCAGCGCCGCCAGCAATCCCAGGAGGGCTTCGGAGAGTCCCAGGCGTTCACCGACTCGTTCCAGGCGCGACACCATGACCCAACTGGTGCTCAGGGCAACGGCGGTGGCCACCAGGAAGACCGGGACGGCGACGGCCGGCGAGGTCACCCGCCGGAACCTGGTCGTCTGGGCATGCCGCCTCCTCGGGCCGCGGGGCACCAGGGGTTATGGACGGGCGATCACGTCCTTGCCCAGGTACGGCACCAGGGCGGCGGGGAGCCGGACGGAGCCGTCGGGCTGCTGACCGTGCTCGATCAGCGCCGCCCACACGCGGGGAGTCGCCAGGCCCGAGCCGTTGAGGGCGTGCACGAACTCGACGCCGCCCCCATCCCGGCGGAAGCGGATCTGGCCCCGGCGGGCCTGGAAGTCCGTGACCAGGCTGACCGAGGAGACCTCCAGCCAGCGGTCGACGCCCGGCGAATACACCTCCAGGTCGTAGACCTTGGCGGCCGAGAACGTCAGGTCGCCCGCGCACAGCTCCACCACCCGGTAGGGCAGGCCCAGCACCTGCAGGGCCCGCTCGGCGTCGGCCACCAGGGTGGCGAACTCCGCCTCGCTGTCCTCGGGGCGGCACAGCTTCACCAGCTCCACCTTGTGAAACTCGTGCAGGCGCTGCATGCCGCGAGTGTCCTTGCCGGCGGCGCCGGCCTCCCGGCGCCAGCACACCGAGTAAGCCATGTACCGCAAGGGCAGAGCCGCGTCCGGGAGGATCTCGCCTTGATGGAGGCCCATGAGCGGCACCTCGGCGGTCGGCACCAGCCACAGGTCGTCGTCACGGACCCGGTACGCCTGATTGTCGAACTTGGTGAGATGGCCGGTCCGGCTGATCACCTCGGTGCGGACCAGGTGGGGCGGGGCGACCTCCTGGTAGTGATCGCGGTGCAGGTCGAGGGCCAGGCTGACCAGGCCGCGCAGCAACCGGGCCCCGTCACCGAGCAGCAGCGAGAACATGGCCCCGCTCAACTTGGCCGCCCGCTCCCCGTCGTAGATCCCCAGGCCCTCGGCCACCTCCCAGTGGGGGGCCCAGGTCCGACCCTCGTAGTCGGCGGGGTCGTACCCGTGGGTGCGCAGCACCACGTTGTCGGCTTCGCCCTGGCCGTCCGGCACGTCGTCGGCCGGCAGGTTGGGGAGGCGCATGACCACGTCGTCGAGCTCGGCCGCGGTCCCCCGCAAGCCGGCCTCCAACCCGTCGAGCTCCGCCCGGGCCTTGGCCAGCTCGGCCCGGAGCGCCTCCACCTCCTGGCGCTGGCCCTCCCGCATGAGGGCGCCGACCCGGGAGGAGCCGGCGTTCATGGCGGCCCGGGCCGCGTCGACCTGGCGGACCTGCTCCCGACGCTGGATGGCCAGGTCCCGGGCCGCCTCGACCAGGTCCCGATCCACGCCCTTGCGGGCCAGCCGCCGGGCAGTGGCGTCGAAGTCGTCGAGCAGCAGCCGGAGGTCGATCATGGGCCGGCCGAGCCTACCGGCCCGATTTCCGGGCCGCGGCCAACAAATCGGTCTGGCAAATCGGTCTGGCAAACCGGTCCGGCAAACCGGTCCGGCCCGCCTACTGTCGGCGGGCCATGGCCGACCGTCTGCCGCGAGGTGCGATCCGCGACGCGCCCGACGCCGCCCGCATCGCCGACGACGCCGCTCGGACCTTCCTGGCCGCATACGGACCGGGCCCGGGCGCGCCGATCGTGGTGGTCATCCCGGCCCTCGACGAGGCTGCGTCCGTGGCCGGGGTGGTGGCCGCGGTGCCGCCCCAGATCGGTGGGCTCGACACCGAGGTCCTGGTCGTCGACGACGGGTCCACCGACGGCACCGAGCAGGTGGCCCGCCAGGCCGGCGCCCGGGTGTGCCGGCTCCCGGTCAACCTGGGCCAGGGGCAGGCCTTCCGACTCGGCTACCGCCTGGCCCGCGACCGCGGCGCCACCCTGATCGCCACGGCCGACGCCGACGGCCAGTTCGACCCCGGCGAGCTCCCGGCCCTCATCGCCCCGCTCCTCGCCGGCGAGGCCGACTTCGTCAACGGGTCCCGGCGGCTGGGCCGCACCGAGACCACCGACCCGGTCCGCAAGCTGGGCGTGATCGTGTTCGGGGCCCTGGTGAGCGTGCTGACCGGCGTGCGCATCACCGATCCCGCCAACGGCCTGCGGGCCTTCCGGGCCGAGGTGACCGCGCATGTGCCGCTCCGCCAGACCCAGTATCAGACCGCCGAGTTGTTGATCGGGGCCGCAGCGCGCCACTACCGGATCAAGGAGGTGCCGGCCACCATGTACCGCCGCGGTGCGGGCACCTCGAAGAAGGGCGGCAATTTCTCCTACGGGGCCCGGTTCGCCCGGGTGGTCCTCACGACCTGGTGGACGGCACGAATACGACCCGCTCGTACACCGCGAACTTGAGGACGAAGAACACCCCGGACACCCCCAGGTAGACCGCCGCCAACAGGGCCGTGCGCGCCGCCCCGCCGGCCACCAGACCGCGGGCGCCGGCCTCGACCCAGTGGGTGGTGAGCGCGGCGGTCAGGAAGCTCGTCACCGCCACCGCCGCATACAGGGCGGCCTCGACTCGGCGGTCGCGACCCCGGCGGTCCGGCCAGGCCCATCTCCGGTTGAGGACGTAGTTGGGCACCGCCCCACCCACGAAGCCGGCCGCCGAAGCCCAGGTGGTGCCGGCGTGGGCCCAGCCGTAGACGGCCACGAAGGCCAGCTCGGCGGTCGTCGCGGCGATGAGCGAGCCGGCGCCGTAGCCCGTGAGGCGGCGAGTCAACGCCCGCCGGGACGTCGTCACGATCCCGCGGTCGGGCCGAGGGCGTGCACGTCGGCGACGGTCGCGGTGGTGGAGCCGTCGACGACTACCCGCAGGGCGCGGCCTTCGGTGCCGGCCGGGAGGGTGGCGAGCAGATACGGCGCGGCCCCCCGGCCGTCACCCACCGAGGAGGCGGCCCGCGCCGCGGTGTTCCAACTGCCGTCGGCCGCCTGCAGCTGCACCGCCACCGCGGTGGTGCCGCTGGAGCCGGCGGCCCCGACGGTCACCTGGCTGACCGGCTCGAGGTGCGGCCACCGCCAGGTGAAGATGGTCGCCGGGGCGGGACCGGGGGCGGTCTGCTCCACCACCGAAGCCGCGCCGGTGACGTCGCGGAGGTCGGGGTGCCCGGTCCCCGGCCCGATGAGCTCGAACACCGTGGCGTCGTCGCGACTGGTGTGGAGCAGTGGCACCGCCCAGGGGCTCGACGTGGCTGCGCCGTACAGGCACGGGCTGTCGAGGTAGCCGGGTTTGTTGAGATCGCCCACCAGCAGGTAGCCGGCGTTGTCGGTACCAATGGCGGCCAGGGCGCCGGGGACGTAGCAGTCGAACAGGGTCGCGGTGAAGGCGGCGCCGGTGGTGAGATGCCCGGTGAAGAGGGCCGTCGAGTACAGGTAGTCCGTCTCGACCACGTCCGTCGGCGAGCCCAGTCGGGCCAGGATGCCGGCGTAGCGCGACCCCTCGAAGTGGGAGGTGCTCTGGCCGGCGTCAAGCAGGTAGTCGCGCGGCAACTGGGCAGCCAGCGGGGCGACCACGGCCACCACGGCGAGCGCGCCCGCGGTCGCGGGCCGGACCACCCGAAGCCACCCGAGTCGGTGAGCCCCGGGGCGGAAGGCGTCCCACACGGTCTTGGCGCCCAACCCGTACCAGGCGACGAGGACGGGCAGGACGAGGATGACGCGTCGCTCGTTGATGTAGGGCCACAGCAGGGTCTCCGCCAGGTACACCGGTACCAGCACCACCGCGGCGTCCCGATGACGACGGGCCCAGACGAACGCCCCGATCACGGTGAGGACGGTGACCTGCCACGACAGGGCCTTCCAGAGGTCGGGCGCGTGGCCGTGGATCGGCAGCGGGCTGAGGTACGGGACGAGGGTGGCCGGCAGGGCGGTCGACAGCAGCTGCCACAGGGCATGCGGAGCCACGTGGATGAGCCGGTCGAGCAGCCCCCCCTGATAGAAGCCGCCCAGCTCCTGCGAGTACCGGGCGCCGGCCACCGGCACCCCGGTGGCCAGCCGGGCCACCACGACCGGCGCCAGCAGGGCCGCCACCCCGACGGCGACCAGGGCCGCTTTGCGGCGGGCGGACCGGCCCCGCAGCAGCAGCCACAGCACCAGGCCGGCCACCAGACCGATCCCGGCCTCTTTGCACCACACCAGGGCGGCCGCGGTCACCACGACCCCCAGCCCGGCGCGGGTCAGGAGCCGGTCCTGGGCCTCCCACCGGTCGACCAGGATCAACAGCGCGAGCAGGAGCACCAGGAACGGCATCTCCGCCATCACCATGCTGCCGTAGGTCGCCAGGGGCGGTCCCAGGGCCAGCACCACCAGCACCACGGCCCGGGTCCGCTCGCCGATCCGCCGCCGGCCCAGGTAGATCCACGTCAGCGGGAACAGGGCCGCGTAGCAGACGGTCGACAGCAGCCGCAGGGGCAGGAAGGTGTGCGGCCACAGCCACACCAGCGGAGCCAGCAGGGCGCTGTACCCGGGCGGGTACACCGCCGCCACCGCGCCACCGCTGGTCAGGTGACCGGTGAGGCCCTGCCCGGCCAGCAGGGCCCGGGCGGCGAGGACGTAACCGGCGTCGTCGTCGAAGCTGCCGACGAAGTAGTGCGGCGCGACCAGGGCCACGTGCACCAGCCCGAGGGCCAGGGGCCCACCGACGGCCAGGGCCGGGCGCCGCCACCGTACCGGGCGGCGGGACGGTGGCGCGGCCGGGGCGGCGTCGGAGTCGGCTGCGGCCAGCGCGCCTGCGGGCGGGTCCGCGCCGGCGGAAGTCAGCAGCCGGGGCAGGAGCCCCTCACGCGGTGTTGGCCAGCGCGCTGGACGTGGCTCGCCACTGCACGGTGGGGCGGATGGCGTCGAGGTTGACCCGGTCCCGGTACTGCTCCACCACCGCGAAAAACGCCGCCATCACGTCGTCGTCGAGCAGGTGGGGCACCAGGCCCAGGTCGAGCAACCGGGTGTGGGCGGCCCGGTAGTAGTGACCGTCGAGCTCCACCCGCGGGTTGTCGATCTCCTCGATGGTGCACGGTCCGGGGTAGGCCCGGGCCACGGTGGCGGCCAGGTCCTGCACCGACCGCTGCTCGGTGAACTGATTGAACACCCGGAACTCCCCGGACTCGGCCGG
The DNA here is from genome assembly GCA_963702305.1 of uncultured Acidimicrobiaceae bacterium. GTDB lineage: Bacteria > Actinomycetota > Acidimicrobiia > Acidimicrobiales > Palsa-688 > PALSA-693. The sequence goes on from CAVPBX010000018.1 coordinate 298,089, forward strand.
ATGCTCGACGGCCAGGCGGATGCACTCCACCGTGTCGAGCAGGTTGAGCATCCCCCGGGTCTGGCCTCCCGTGCCGTACACGGTCAGGGGATGCCCCATCACCGCCTGGATCACGAAGCGGTTGATGACGGTCCCGAAGACATGGTCGTAGTCGAAGCGGGTGGCCAGCAGGGGATCCACGACGGTCTCATCGGTCTGGTGGCCGTACACCACGCCCTGGTTGAGGTCCGTGGCTCGCAGCCCCCAGACCCGGCAGGCGAACTCGATGTTGTGGCTGTCGTGGACCTTGGACAGATGGTAAAAGGACCCCGGTCGCTTGGGGTACAGCACGGTATCGGTCCGGCCCCGGTGGGTGATGGTCAGCCAGCCCTCTTCGATGTCGATGTTGGGAGTGCCGTACTCGCCCATCGTCCCCAGCTTGACCAGGTGGATGTCGCGGTTGAAGTCCCCGATGGCGTAGAGCACGTTGAGGTTGCCGATGACGTTGTTGGTCTGGGTGTACACGGCGTGCTGCTGGTCGATCATCGAGTAGGGCGCGGATCGCTGCTCCGCGAAGTGCACGACGGCGTCCGGGTCGCAGTCGCGGACCATCTGGTGCACGAAGGCGGCGTCGCACAGGTCACCGACATAGGTGTCGATCTGCCGGCCGGACAGCTCCTGCCACCGGGCCACCCGGCGCTCGAGGGTGGCGATGGGCACGAGGCTCCCCACTCCGAGCTCCAGGTCGTACTGGCGGCGGACGAAATTGTCCGCCACCGCGACATCGTGTCCCCCAGCCGACAGATGCAGCGCCGTGGGCCAGCCCAGGTAACCGTCGCCACCGAGAACCAATATGCGCACGCTTGCTCCTGTCGATGTGTGGGGGCGGGCAGGATGTGTCTAACGCCGGAATCTGAGAGTTACCTGAGGGTGGCAGCATAGAACGAGCCGAATGGGCTCGGTTCTGATCGAACTCTTAGGTGTTTCCGAACCCCTCTTCATGTCCATCGGGTCTAATCGGCGCTCGTGAGTTCCTCGCGCCCCTACCCCAGGTACCCCTCGGGCCGCTGGGTCATCGCCCTGTTGCCCCTCCTGGCCCTCCCAGCCCTCCTGGCGGCCTGCGGCGGCAGCACCAAGGCGGCGACGGCCGGCACCACCACGACGACCACCCCGGCCGGCGGATCGACCGCGGCCGCTAGCTACCGGCAGTGCCTGACCAGCCACGGCGTGCCTGCCAGCGCCGTGGTCGGGCTCGGCGGCGGGCGCCGGCGCACCGGCACCACCACGCCGGGTAGCCCCAGCCCGACGGCCCCGACGGGCACTCGACCGACCATCCCGGCCCAGTATCAGGGGGCATTCACGGCGTGTCAGAGCCTGCGGCCGGCGGGCGGCTTCGGCGGTGGCGGCGGCAACCTCAACGGCACCCAGTTCGCGGCGTATCGCAACTGCCTGCAGCTGCACGGAGTGACCGTCCCGACCACCACCCCGGGCCAGACCGCGTCGACCGGCGGGTTCGGCGGGGGCCAGCTGCGTAATGATCCGGCCTTCCCGGCGGCCCAGAAGGCGTGCGCCAGCCTGCTCCCGGCCCGAAGCGCGACCGGCACCACCCTGGCCCCGGCCGCATGAACGGACGCCGCCGCTTCTGGATGGTCAACGGCACCCTGGCCGTCGTCGTCGCCGTCCTGGCCCTGCTCGGCGTCAACACCATCTTCCACAAGTCGTCCGCCCACGCCACGCCGCGGACGGTCACCGCCCAACTGGGCACGGTGCAGTCGACGGTGACGGCCACTGGCAACATCTCGTCGGGCCAGACGGAAAACATCGACTTCGCCGCGAGTGGAACCGTCGCCGCCTTGGACGTGGCCCTGGGCCAGCAGGTCACCGCCGGCCAGGTGCTCGCCAAGCTCGACCCGACCACCGCCCAGGCCGCCGTCACGGCCGCCCAGGACAACCTGACGGCGGCGCAGGACAACCTGACGCTTGCCGCCGCCGGCGGGGAGACCCCGCCCCAGTTGGCGCAGGATGCCGCCACCATCTCCAGCGCCGACACCCAGGTCAGCACCGCCCAGTCCGCCCTGACCGCGGCGCAGCAGCAGTTGGCCACCGACCAGGCCCTCTGCGCCACCTCGACGTCGGCGGCGTCGGTCGGGGCCGCGGCCGCCCCGTCGCGGCCCACCACATCGACGACCGTCCCCTCCACGTCCAGCCCGGCCACCGCCACCTCAGGATCGGGCAGCTCAGGGTCGGGGGCCAGCACCGGCTGCGGGGCCGTCGCCGGCGACCAGCAGACCATCACCCAGGACCAGAACGCCGTGACCCAGGCCCAGAGCAGCCTCACCCAGGCCCAGCTGACCATCGACGCCAAGCGCTACGTCAACCCGGCGACGATCCTGCAAGACCAGGCGGCCGTGACCCAGGCCCAGCAGACGGTCACCGCGGACCAGAAGACCCTGTCGGAGAGCACGCTGACGGCGCCGTTCGCCGGCACGGTCACCGTGCTCAACGGCGCGGTAGGCCAGACCGTCAGCGGCACTGGCAACAGCGCGGCCTCGTCGGCGGCGTCGTCCTCGTCGGCGGCGTCGTCGGGAAGCGGCAGCGGGGCCGCGGCGTCGGGCGCCGGGGCCAGCGGGTCGGGCTCGGGGTCGGGGTCCGGCGCATCCAGCTCCAGCTCGACGCCGTTCCTCACCCTCTCCAACATGTCGAACCTCGAGGTGGTGGCCGGGTTCGCCGAGGCCGACGCCACCAAGGTGAAAGTCGGCCAGCCCGCGACCGTCACCCTGAGCGCCCTCGCCAGCACCTCCATCCCGGGCAAGGTCACCGCCGTCAGCCCGGTGTCGACCGTGGTCAGCAACGTGGTCACCTACCAGGTCACCGTGGCCCTCACCAGCCCGCCGGCCACCGCGAAGCCGGGCATGACCGCCAACGTGGCCGTGACCGTCGCCTCCGAATCGAACGTGCTCGAGCTGCCGACGTCGGCGATCACCACCACGGGTCGGGTGACGACCGTCTCGGTGCTCAAGAACGGCAAGCAGACCACCCAGCTGGTCGGGACCGGTCTCGCCGGCGACACCGCGACCCAGATCACCTCCGGCCTGTCGGCCGGTGACGTGGTGGTCGAGCCGTCGGTCACCGCCAGCGGGACCGGCACCGGAGCCGCCGCCCGCGCCGGTACCAACGGCATCACCGGAGTGCTCGGCGGCGCGGGCGGTGGCGGCCTGGGCGGTGCTGGTGGCCTGGGCGGCGGCGCGGGTCTCGGTGGCGCGGGAACGGGCGGCGCGGTGCGAACGGGCGGATGATGATGCCCGCGGCCGAACCCCCTCCCGCCCTGTCGCCCCAATCGTGGCCGCCCGCAACGGCCGCAACCGGCCGGGCCCTGCCACCCCCTGTCATCGCCTTGCGCCACGTGACCAAGACGTACCGCATGGGCCAGGTCCTGGTGGAGGCGCTCCGGGGCGTGTCGCTCGTGGTCGAGCGAGGCGAGTTCGTGGCCATCATGGGCGCGTCCGGCTCCGGCAAGACCACCCTGATGAACATCATCGGGTGTCTCGACATCCCCACCCGCGGCCGGTACTGGCTCGACGGCGTCGACGTGCGCAACCTCGACGAGCTGGCGCTGTCCCGGGTCCGCAACCGGAAGCTCGGCTTCGTCTTTCAGAGCTTCAATCTCATCCCCCGCACTTCGGCCTTGGCCAACGTGGAGCTTCCCCTCACCTACGCCGGGGTCAAGGCCAAGGTCCGCCGGGAGCGGGCCGAGGCCGCCCTGGAACTCGTCGGCATGACGGACCGGATGCACCACCTGCCCAACGAGATGTCCGGTGGGCAGCAGCAGCGAGTGGCAGTGGCCCGGGCCATCGTCACCAACCCGGCGCTCATCCTGGCCGACGAGCCCACCGGCAACCTCGACACCCGGTCCAGCGAGGACGTGATGGGGGTCTTCGCCGAGCTCAACGCCGCCGGCCGCTCCGTGGTGCTGATCACCCACGAGGCGGACATCGCCGCCTACGCCAAGCGGGCGGTCCGCGTCCGTGACGGGCTGATCCTGTCCGACGAGTCGACCCGGGCCCGGCCCGGCCCCGCCGCACTGCAAGCCGCGCCGTGACCTGGGCCGACAACGTCCGGGCCGCCATCCGGGGGCTCTCCGCCAACAAGTTGCGATCCGCGCTCACGGTCCTGGGCATCCTGATCGGCGTGGGGGCCGTGATCATCCTGGTCGCCGTCGGCAACGGCTCGTCGCAGGCCGTGCAGAACCGCATCAAACTGCTCGGCACCAACACCATCACCATCCTCAACCGGGGTCGTTTCGGGCGAGGCCCGTCGACCGGCGGCACCCAGACCCGGGCGGCCACCATCACCCTCGCCGATGTCAACCGGCTCCAGGATCCCAGCCAAGCCCCGGACATCGCGTCGGTATCGCCGGTGGTGTCGAGCAGCCTCACGGCGGACTACGGCGCCGCCTCCACCTCGGTGACCGTCACCGGGACCACCCCCACCTTCATCGGGGCCGAGGACTACCAGCTCCAGGCCGGCCGGCAGCTGACCAGCGCGGACATCACCAGCCACGCCCCCGTCGTCGTCATCGGCCAGGACCTGGTGACCAACCTGTACAACGCCGGCACCAACCCCATCGGCACCCAGATCAGCTTCGGGGCGGCCCGGTTTACCGTCGTCGGCGTGCTGGCCAGCAAGGGCTCGAGCGGCGGGCAGGACCTCAACGGCATCGCCATCGTGCCCTACACCACCGCCGAGGACGAGCTGACGGGTTACGTCACCAGCTTTACCGAGCTGATCGTCCAGGCCGCGTCGGCCAACGGCGTCAACAACGCCGAGCAGGAGGCGGCGGACGTCCTGGCGTCCGCCAACCAGACCAGCACCGCCAACCTGCCCTTCACCCTCATCAACGAGGACTCGTTGCTGGCCACCAGCGCGTCGACCAACCAGACCTTCACCGTGTTGCTGGGGGCCGTGGCGGCCATCAGCCTGCTGGTCGGCGGCATCGGGATCATGAACATCATGCTGGTGACCGTCACCGAACGGACCCGTGAGATCGGCATCCGCAAGGCCATCGGAGCCCCGCGGGGCGCCATCCTGGGGCAATTCCTGACGGAGGCGGTGATGTTGTCGTTGCTGGGCGGCATCGCGGGGGTAGGGATCGGTCTCATCGGCGCCCAGTTCCGCATCGTGGGTGTCAAACCGGTCGTGGCCCCCACCTCGATCATCGAGGCCTTCGTGGTGGCGGTGGCAGTCGGGGTGTTCTTCGGGCTGTACCCCGCCAACCGGGCTGCGTCGCTGCGGCCGATCGATGCCCTACGCCATGAGTGACGAGGAGGTAGCGGCCGTGTCCGAGAAGTCGTTCGACTCCGCCGGCGGCGGCGACGGCGACGGCGTCTCTGCGCCGGAGGCAGTTGACTCCGCCGGCGGCGACGGCGTCTCTGCGCCGGAGGCCCCGACGAGCGAGCTGGCGGCGATCACCAGAGGCGAGGCGGTGCTCCGGCCGGACGAGCTGGAGGGCCCCGGCGCCGCCGCACTCGAACACCCGACGGCGCAGCTCGCCATCCACCCGGAGGACCCCGACGACGACTGGTCCACCGGTCCGACCCGCAAAGGCGTGCGGCTCCACGCGCCCACCGCCGCCCTCCTGGGCCTGATCGTGCTGGCCGGCGGGTTCTGGGGCGGGGCGGTGGCCGAGAAGCACCATTCCGGCTCGTCGTCGGGGTCGAGCGCCTTGAGCGCCCTGGCCAACCTGCGCGCCAGCGCGGGGCGGCGGGGGCCGGGGCGGCCGGCGCCGGGGCGGCCGGCGCCGGGGCGGCCGCTCTCGGCGGGACGGGCTTCGGCGGGACGGGCGCCGGCGCAACGGGTGGGGGCGGCGGTGGGCTCGGGGCCGCCGGCGCCGCCACCGCCGGCATCGTCACCGGCGTCCAAGGCAACATCCTGTACGTGACCGATGCCGCCGGGAACCTGGTCAAGGTGGCGGTCGGTCCCACCGCCACCGTCACCCGCACCGCCAAGTCCAGCCTGACCGGGCTGCAGACCGGCGACACGGTCGTCGTCCAGGGCACCACCGGCGCCGGCGGCACGGTGACCGCCACGTCCGTGCGGGCCACCGCCCAGGGCGTGTCGGCCGGGACGGGCGCCCGCGCCGCCGGCGGGGGCGGCGGCGGGTTCGCCGGCGGCTAGCGGCTAGGCCGGCGCTGGCGGGCGAGCGACTAGGCGGGGGGTTCGCCGACGGCTAGGCCGCTCGGCCGGCGGCAGTGGACCGCTCCCCACAACCATGCCCTCACGTGGTGCGATTTGTATCTGTGGTGCATTTATGTACATCTCATAGACATAAGTGCACCACAGATACAAATCGCACACCACCACCCCCATCGCACCCGGGCACTGGGCACCACCACCGCCTAGGCACTGGGCGCCAGTGCCGCGCCGCCCCCGCGGACCCACAACGGGCGCCCCCCAGGCAACCCGGTCGGCCCTCCGGTCGCCGCCTCGGATCGCCGGCGCCCGGGCCCGGCGCCGGCAGATCTAGTCCGGCGGTGGGTGACGCGTCCAGCGCCGGCCGAGGGCCTCCGCGACCAACCAGGCGCCACACGCGGCGATCACCGCGCCGGCCACGCCCAGCACCATCGTGCTGCTGAGACTCAGCACCATCAACGCCAGCCCGACTACCAGAATCGGCGTCCCCCACCACTCGCTGCGGACCCGGTCGGGGATCCGGGGCAAGCGGAGAACCAGATGAATCCGGGCCGATCCCCGCAGGCGGCTGGCCAACTGCGGGTCCTCGGCGGCGGCCATGGCCGCGAGACTGGCCAGGGCGGCGCGTTCTCTCGCTGTGAGCGTCGCATCGTCTCGAGTGCTCATCTCACCTCCCCTCGTCCTCAGCGGCCACCTCGCAGGTGGTGCTACCCATTCTTCACCCTTCGGCGCCGTTTCGGCCAGTGACAAGTACAAAAGCTCACGAACACCGGAACATTTTGAATCCCGGAACATTTTGAATGTCAGGGATCGGCGTGTCATGCCACCCGCGTCAGCACCTATCGTTACGCCATGGCCACCCAAACCACCCGAGGGCCTGCGGCCACCTCGGCGCAGAGGACGGCGGGCCCGGTTCCCGCTACCACGTCCAGCCGTGCTCGCCGAGCGGCGCCGCCCCGCCCGCCGGCCAAGCCGCTCGCCACCCTCGCCATCGACATCGGCGGCACCGGGCTGAAGGCGTCCGTGCTCGACGACACGGGGCGGATGGAGCAGGACCGGGTGCGGCTCGCCACCCCCTACCCGCTGTCCCCCCAGAAGCTGGTGACCGTCCTGGAGGACCTGATCAAGCCACTGCCGCCCTTCGACCGGGTGTCGGTCGGCTTCCCGGGCATGGTGCGGGGCGGCCACATCCTGTCGGCACCCCATTTCGTGTCCCCGGACGGCCCCGGCGGCACGCCGGTGCCCAAGCTCGTCAAGGCCTGGGGCCGGTTTGACCTGGAGTCGGAGCTCGCGCGGGTGACCGGCAAGCCGGTCAAGGTGGCCAACGACGCCGACCTGCAGGGCGCGGCGGTGGTGACCGGCAAGGGGTTCGAGACGGTGCTGACCCTGGGCACCGGGGTGGGCACCGCGTTCTTCCTCGAGGGCCGCCTGCTGCCGCACTTCGAGTTCGCCCACACTCCGTTCCGCAAGGGCGGCACCTACAACGACGAGATCGGCGACGCGGCCCGCAAGTCGATCGGCAGCAAGAAGTGGCAGAAGCGGGTGCTCGACGCCGTCGACACCTTCCGGGCCCTGACCTTCTTCGACCACTGCTTTATCGGCGGGGGCAACTCGGCCCGCATCGACGTGCCGCTGCCCGACGACGTGAGTCTGGTCGACAACAACGCCGGCATCCTGGGCGGCATCAAGCTCTGGGAGCGCACCCCGTAGGCGTCAGGCCAGCACGTCCCGGGTGGTGAACCGGGCCCAGGCGGCCGACCCGAACACCGCGATGTAGCCCGCCTGGAGGAGCAGGTCCTGGCGGATGTGCTGCCATTGGACCGGCGATCGCAGCAGATCCCCGAACGACAGCCACTGGTCGGTGAACAGCCACGGGTGGATCGCCGACAGCTGCGACACCGCGCCGACCACGCCCGACAGCACCGCCACGCCCACCGTGCCGGCCATGGCGCCGACCGGGACGTCGGTCAGGGTGGAGATGAACATCCCGATGGCGGCCAGTCCCAGCAGGGACGCCCCCACGATGAGCGCCGCCACCAGGGCCCGGAAGATGCCGTCGCCCAGCGACAGGGTGGTGCCCGACAGGGTGATCATCCGGCCCAGGGGAAAGAAGATGGCCCCCGCGATGAGCCCCCCGATCGCCACCACCAGGGCCGCGGCCAGGCAGAACGCCACCACCGTCACCGCCTTGACCGCCAGCAACCGGACCCGCCCGGACGGGCGGGTCAGCAGGTAGCGCAGCGTGCCCAGGCTGGCCTCGCCGGCGATGGTGTCGCCCGCCACCACCGCCACGGTCAGCGGCAGGAAGAGCGGGAGGGTGACGGTCAGGCCCGCGAGGGCGGCGAACACGCCGTTGTGGGACACCCGGCTGAGAAACCCGGGCCCCTGCCCACCCGATTGCGGCCCACCGGAGATGTACACCACGATGGTCAACAGCACCGGCACCGCGAACAGCACCCCCAGCAGGACCCGTACCCGGGTGCGGTGGAACAGGGTGCGCAGCTCAGCGATCAACATCGAAGCCCTCACCGGTCAGGGCCACGAACAGGTCCTCCAGGCTGGGTCGCTGGGTGCCCAGGGCCCGCACACCCACGCCCCCGAGGACCAGCTCCCGGCAGCACGCCTCCGGGGCCAGGTCCCCCAGCGCCCCCTGCACCTTGTCGCCTTCGACGGTGACCTCGCCGACACCGAGCCGGGCCAGAATCCCGGCAGCGGTGTCGGGAGCGTCCACCTCCACCTCCAGCCGGGATGTCCCACCGGCCCGCAGCTCGGCCAGGGTGCCCTGCGCCAGCAGCACCCCTTTCGACATGACCGCGGCGTGGGTGCACACCTGCTCCACCTCGGACAGGAGGTGGCTCGACAAGAAGACGGTGTGCCCGTCGGCCGCCAGCTCCCGGACCAGGTGCCGGATCTCGCGGGTGCCCTGAGGGTCCATGCCGTTGGTCGGTTCGTCGAGGATCAGCAGGTCTCGGGGCCGCAGGAGGGCCGCGGCCAACCCCAGCCGCTGGCGCATACCCAGCGAATAGGCCCGATACTTCTTGCCCGCGGCGGCCGTCAGCCCTACCCGGGCCAGGGCCTCGGCGATGCGGGCCGCCCGGGTGGGCCGCCGCCCGTCGGGCCCGGCCGCGTCGAGCCGGGCCAGGTTGTCGTGTCCCGACAGCCACGGGTAGAACGCCGGCCCCTCGATGAGCGATCCGACCCGGCCCAGGGCGGCCATGGCCCCGGCGGGCATGGGCTGGCCCAGCAGTTCCCAGGTCCCCGCGGATGGGGCGATCAGGCCCAGCAGGACCCGGATGGTGGTGGTCTTGCCCGACCCGTTCGGACCCAGAAACCCGAACACGCTTCCGGCCGGCACCGCCAAGTCGATGCCGTCCACGGCGGCGAGGTCGCCGAAGCGCTTGGTGAGGCCCTCGGTGGCGATGGCGAGGGGGGCGGCGGCGACCACCAGGGGCCTAGGGCTGCGACGCCGCAGCTTCCAAGGCGGCGGGCGTCACGAAGCCGGCGACCACCGTCGCCGACCCCGAGCCGATGCCCCCACCCGGCAGGATCAGCACGTTGATCACATTGGTCTGCAGCAGCCGGGCCGGGCCGGCCGCGGTCTGCACCGGGGTGGTGGCGGCGTCGAGGGCCCGGGAATCCACCCCGAGATGGACCTGGTCCATTTTGATGACGCCGGCCCACGACGCCCCGAACGTCGAGACCCGCTGGTCCGGGGAGCCGGTGCGACCCGCCCGCGATCCCATGGCCGGCACCTGGGCGGTCTTGGTCACCTGGCTGGTGCCCGTCGGGGCCCGGAACTCCGAGGCGCCGACGGCGTGGAAGCTCACCTTGGTGTAGCCCAGGGACAGCGCCGGGCCCTTGAGTCCCTTGGCGAAGACCTGGACCCGCAGGGGCAGGCCGTTGGCGGCGTCCACGGCCAGGGTCACCCGGCTGATGGTGGAGGTCGCCGCGCCCGCGCTCCCCGGGGCCGGGGTCAGGGTCAGGACGTAGGCGGCGTGATGGGCCACGTCGACTGGTGCGCTCACCGTGACCGCCGTGGACGGCGACACCGTCGAGAGGATGCGGGTGGCGACCTGGTCGGGCGTCAGGGCCGCACCACCTGCCGGCGCGGCTGCCTTCTGGTCGGCCGAGCCGGCCCCGGATGCGGATGCGGATCGTGCCGGCGCCACCCACCGGGTCACCTGGTCGGTGTCGCTGTCATAGCTCCACACCTGGTCCCCGTTGTGGATGATGTCGAACTCGCCGAGGGTGCGGGGGAGGGCGAGCCGCTGTTGGTCGGTCCCGTTGTCCCACACCTCAATCTGGTGGGTGCCCGACAGCAGGCTGGTCGGATCGAAGCCGGATCCGCCGGTCGACAACCCCAAGGAGCCCAGGTCGGGCAAGCCCAGGTTGGCGGACCACTCGACCACGCCACTCAGGCCAGGGACGTGCGCTTGCTGGACTTTGACCAACAGATCGTGGGCCGAGATGGCCGGCAGGGACGGAGGGGCCGCGGCGGCGGACAAGGTCGGCACCCAGGCCACCAAGCCGAAGATGCCGGCGATGGCCAAGGGGGTCAACAGGCGCCAGCGGCGGGAGGAACGCGCCATGCGGTCACCCTACGTCCGGTCGGCGCCGATGCGGGCGCGCCCCCTAGCGGGTGCGCACCAACCGCAGGGGCTCGCCAGCCGGCAACTCCTCCCGGACCCGGCGGTGCCAGGCCCGGGCCGCCTCGAGGCTCACCGTCCCCGGCCCCTCCACCCGGGCGCCGGCAGCCATCACCCGCGACTGCAACGGCCGCCCGCCGTCGGGGCCAGGCTCGGGTGACGTCGCCACCACCTCCTCCGCTCGGTCGGCCACCCGCCAGGCCCACTTGCGGCCGCCGAAGGTGGCCTTGCCGGGCGACCGCTTGGCCACCGGCCGGCCGCCGACCGCCACCAGCTTGTAGATGAGGCCGGCGGTCGGGCGCGCCCAGCCCGGTCACCACGCTGGTGCCGGCGCCGTAACCGTCGACCGGGGCCGCACCCAGGGCCCGGATGGCGCGATCGTCGAGGTCCCCGGTGACGATCACCCGGGTCCGGGTGGCGCCCAGCTCGTCCAGCAGCTCGCGGGCCCGGCGGGCCATGGCGCCCAGGTCGCCGGAGTCCACCCGGATGGCGGCCAGCTCCGGGCCGGCCGCGTCGACCGCCCGCCGGATGCCGTCCTCCATGTCGTAGGTGTCCACCAGGAAGGTGGTGTCGGGCCCGAACGCCTTGACCTGAGCGGCGAACGCGGCCCCCTCGTCGGCGAAGGACAGCACGAAGGCGTGGGCCACCGTCCCCGCGGTCGGGACCCCGTAGCGACGGCCGGCCTCCAGGTTGGAGGTGGAGGCCAGCCCCCCGATGTAGGCGGCCCGGGCCGCGGCCACGGCCGCCCAGGCGTCGGTCCGCCGGCTGCCCATCTCGATCACGGGCCGGCCCGCGGCCGCCTGGGCGATCAACGACGCAGCCGTCGCCACTGCCGAGTCGTGATTGAGGATCGACAGCACCACCGTCTCGAGCAGGACGGCCTGCCCGAAGGGCGCCGCCACGGTGAGGACCGGCGAGCCGCCGGTATACAGCTCGCCTTCCGCGTAGGCGTCGACGTCGCCGGCGAACTCGAAGGCGGCCAGCCAGTCGAGAGCGGCCGGCGTCACCACCCCGGCCTCGCCCAGCCAGGCCAGCTCCTCGGGGCCGAACCGGAACGCCTCGATGGCGTCCAGCAGCCGCCCCAGCCCGGCAAACACGCCCATCTGCCGCCCGGCCGGCAACCCCCGGGTGAACACCTCGAACGTCGCCGGCTCGGCCGCGGTGCCGGCCTGCAGGGCGGCATCGAGCATCGTCAGCTCGTAGCGGTCGGTGAGCAGCGCGGTCGAGAGGGCTGTCACCTCCGGCCCCCGACGAGCCGGCGCCGGCTCCCCCGCCGGGCCTCCGCCGCCGCGGCCGCCAGGCGCTCGGTGCGTAGGGCCTCCTGTTCCCGGTCGTCGAGGGGGTCCAGCTCGCCCACCGCCCAGCCCAGCAGCCGGTCGGCCAGGGCCGGGTTGCGAGCCAGGACGGGGCCGTGGAGGTAGGTCCCGAACACCCGCCCGGACCAGACCCCGTCGGTCCCCGACCCGTCGCCGTTGCCGACCCCGTGGCGGACCCGGCCGGCCGGCACCCCGCCGCGCCCGAGGGAGGTGACGCCGGCGTGATTCTCGTAGCCGCTGAGGGCCGGCAGTCCCAGCTCGGGGGCCGGCTCCACCACCATCTCGCCGACGGCCCGGCGCCCGGTGCCGCGCCGGGTGACGACCTCCACCAGCCCCAGCCCGTCGGCCTCCACCCCGTCCGGCCCGACGAACGTGGTCCCCAGGATCTGCAGCCCGGCGCACACCGCCAGCACCGCCGCCCCGCCGTCGACGGCCCGCCGCAACGGCCCGGTGGTCGGCGGCCCCAGTTGCCGGGCGGCCAGCGCCTGGGGCAGGTCCTCGCCGCCGCCGACGACGTACACCTGGCCGCCGGCCGGCACCGGGTCGCCGGACCGCACCGTGATGACCTCGGCGCCGAACCCCCGCCAGCGCAGCCGCTCGGCCAGGATCACGGCGTTCCCCGAGTCGCCGTAGGTTCCCAGCAGGTCGGGAAAAAGAAGGACCACGGTGACCGTGGAGTCCCGCCCGGTCATGCCGCCAACCGCGTCCGGAGGGCCTGAAACGCCGTGTAGTTGGCCACCACGTCCACCGCCGGAGCGCCCGCCTCGGTGATCGCCGCCACCGGGTCTGGGTGATGGCGGTGCTCGACCCCCGCGTAGCGCAGCCGGACCGCCAGGTCGCGGCTGCGTTCCCCGCTCGCCAGGACCAGCCGGCCGGCGAGCCGCTCAAACGGGACATCCCACAGCCACGACGGGTCGCGCCCGTCGGCGATCCGGGCGTTGATGATGACCACCACCGGCAGTGGCGCCGGGCGCAGCACGTCGAAGACCTCCAGCCAGCCGGCCGGATTCTTGGCCAGCAGGAGGCGGGCCGCGGTCGGTCCCACCCGCACCGAGGCGTAGCGGCCCACCACCTCAGCCAGGCCGGCCATGGCCGCCGCGCTGCGCTTCGGCTCCACGCCCAGGAGCTCCGCCACGGTCAGCGCCATGGCCGCGTTGGCCTGGTTGGCCCGGCCCGGCAGGGCCAGGTGCAGGTCGGTGCGGCGGCCCGCCGCATCGACGACAGCCCCGTCCTCGAGGCGCACGTCGAGGGCGGGCCGGCGCAGGTCGCAGCCGCGGCACGCCCATCCCGGCCCCTCGGGCCCATCGAAGCTGATCCGCCCGCCGCAGCTGGGGCATCCCGCCGCGTCGAGGGTCCACGGCTGGCCGGCGCCCACCCAGCGCACGTCGGGGGCGGCCCCCGCGCCCCACGCCACCAGGGGGTCGTCGGCGTTGGCGACGACCGTGGTGCCGGCCCGGCCGGCGAAGGTCCGGCGCCAGGTGGCGGCCAGCTGGCGGACTTCGTTGTTGCGGTCGAGCTGGTCGCGGCTCAGGTTGAGCAGCGCCACCACTCGGGGCGCCGTCGCATCGACGACCCGCCCCAACCAGGCCTCGTCCACTTCCAGGGCGGCCGCGGCCCCGGCCGGCGCCGCCGCCAGCGCCGCGGCCAGGCCGGGCGGCTGGTTGGCGCCGAGCACGTTGGTGGCCACCGGGCCGGCGGTGGCCAGGGCCGCCCGGAGCAGGCTGGTGGTGGTGGTCTTGCCGTTCGTTCCCGACACCAGGACCACCGTGTGCCCGGCCGCCAACCGGCGCAGGGCGTCGGGATCCACCGCCAGGATGGCCCGGCCGCCGACGACCGATCCGCCGCCGCGGCCCAGCCGCCGGGAGAGGCCGGAGACGGCTCCGCCGATCCCGGCGGCCAGGCGGGTGCGGGCGGGGAGGCCAGTGGGCGATTCGACAGCAGTAGGTGACACGGTCGGCCCGAGGCTACCTTGACGCCAATGAAGAAAAGACGGTCCCGGTCTCCCGGGGCAGACATGCCGGCCCTCATGCTGCGGCTCACCATCGGCCCCATGTTGATGACCCACGGCTACAACAAGGTCTTCGGGGCCGGCGGCCTCGAAGGCACCACCCGGTGGTTCGACGGCCTGGGCTTGCGGCCCGCCTTCGTGCACGCCCGCCTGGCCGCGGCCACCGAGCTGGGCGCGGGGGCGCTGATCACCCTGGGCGCGGCCAGTCCCCTGCCGGCGGCCGCCGCCATCGGGCTGATGACGACGGCGGCCCGCACGGACCACAAGGGCAAGGGCTTCTTTATGTTCAAGAACGGCTGGGAGTACGTCGGGGTGGTGGCCGCGGTGTCCGCAGCCCTGGCCGCCCTGGGCCCGGGCCGGTACTCGGTCGACTACCTGCTCGGCCGGCACCGCCACGGTTTGCGGTGGGCGCTGTTCGCGGCCGCCTTCGGGGTGAGCAACGCCGCCATCCTGCTGGCGACCAGCTACCGCCCGGACCCGCCCAAGCCACCCGAGCCACCCGAGGACTAGTGGCCGGCGACACCGAGGGCGATCCCGTCCCCATGGAGGCGGGCGGGCGGGTGGTCGAGATCACCCACCCGGACAAGGTGCTCTTCGGTGGTTCGGGCCAGACCAAGCTGGACCTGGCCCGCTATTACCAGGCGGTGGAGCCGGCCCTGCTGGCGGCTATGGGCGGCCGGCCCGTCCTGTTGCAACGGTTTCCGCACGGCGCCGAGGGCCCCTCTTTTTTCCAAAAGAGAGTGCCGGAGAAGCGGCCGGACTGGCTGCAGACGACGGTGGTGGCCACGCCCAACGGCACCACGTCACAAGCCCTGGTCGCCGCCGACCTGGCCCACGTGCTGTGGGCCGTCAACCTGGCCTGTCTGGGTTTCCACGTGTGGCCCAACCGGGCGGACGACCCCGAGCACGCCGACGAGCTGCGCCTCGACCTCGACCCCACCCCCGGCGTGGATTTCGAGATGGTGCGAGAGGCCGCCCACGAGGTCGACGGGCTGCTGCGGGGCGTCGGTTTGGTCGGCTGGCCCAAGACCACCGGCAACCGGGGCATCCACGTGTACGTCCGCCTCCTACCCCAATGGACGTCCATCGAGGTGCGGGCCGCGGCGGTGGCGGCCGCCCGCGAGCTGGAGCGGCGCCGGCCGGACCTGATCACCGCGGCGTGGTGGAAGGAGGAGCGCGGCCGGCGGGTGTTCGTGGACTTCAACCAAAATGCCCCACACAAGACGATCTTCGGCGCCTGGTCGGTGCGAGCCCGGCCCGGGGCCCAGGTCTCCGCCCCCTTCCGATGGGACGAGCTCGGCGCGGTGACGCCCGACGCGTTGACGATCGACACCGTGGTGGCCCGTTTCCGGGAGCAGGGCGACCCGTGGGCCGCGTCGGTGCCCCAGTCGCTCGAACCCCTGCTCGAGATGTCGGCGCGCGACTTCGCCGACGGTCTGGTCGACGCGCCCTGGCCGCCCGTGTACCCCAAGATGCCGGGCGAGCCGCCCCGGGTGGCGCCCAGCCGGGCCCGCAAGCCGCAATAGGGGCCGGGGGAGGCGGCCGGCGGCCGGCGTATTTCGAGCAATAGGTCGGGTACTACGCGACTCATTGCCACAAATCCGCACCGGCACCCTCCCCGGTATTTGCGTGCGCCCGGGCCCGGAGCCGGCGGTCCCGGAACCACGGCCGCAGGCGGAGCCGCACCGGCGGCAGGTGCCCGTAGACCAGCACCCCTTCGCCGGGCGGGATGCGCCGCAGCTCGTCGGTGGGCGCCAGGCGGCGGAAGACCACCGCTGTGGACCGGGTCCGGCGCCCGTCGCGGAGGTCGTGGGTCACGGTGTCCTCGCGCACCGCGGCCTCGCCGGCGAGGCCCGACAGCAGGTCGAGGGTGGTGAGGTCGGAGACCCCGGAGAGGAGCACCTTGGCCCGGTGGTTGTTGGCGATGGTGCGGGCCCGGTCGGCGCCGTACCGGTTGGTCAGCTGGGCCAGGTCCTGGCAGACGGTGACCAACTGCACGCCGAGGCCGGCGCCGGTGGAGGCCAGGGTGTCGAGGTCGCGGACCGGCGCGATGTTGGCCGCCTCGTCGAGGACGAGGAGGAGGGGCGGGTCGAGCGGGAGGGCGGAGTCGTTGACCTGCTGGATGGCCGCGGCGACGGCCGCGGACACCAGCGCCGCGAACAGGCCCTGCACCCGGTGTTGCTCGTGGCTGGGCCCGCACAGGTACAGGCTGCCGCCGCTGGAGAGCAGGGCCCGCAGATCGATCTCCGCGGCCGCGGTCGAGGCCGCCACCACCGGATCTTCGAACGGCGCCAGCACCGTCTCGAGGGTGGTGGCCACCGAGCTGAGGATCCGCGGTTCGCGGGCCGCGCAGGCGGTCAGGGCGACCACCGCTTCCGTCTCGCCGGCGACCTCCAGCAGCCGGATGGGCTCGTCGAACCCACCGGCGTTGGTCCAGCGGACCACCTCCGCCATGGTCATCCCGCCGCGTTCGGCGGCCAGCAGGAGCGGTGCCAGCTGCTTGGCGGCGGCCGCGTACCAGAAGGCCGCGTCGGCCGTGCCGGTCCGGGCCGGGGTGGCCTCGACCATCCAGCCGGCGAGGCGTTGGGCGCCGGACCAGTCCGGGCAGGCGGACAGCGGCGACCAACTCGCCAGCGGTCGCAGCCCGGAGCTCCGGGTGGGGTCGAACACCCAGCAGGGCCCGTGGCGGGACCGCCACGCTAGGGACGCCGCGGCCAGGTCGTCTTTGACCGAGGTGGCGATGATCGGGCCCCGCCACTCCAGCAGCGCGGGCACGGCCAGGCCGGTGGTCTTCCCCGACTGGGTGGGGCCCACCACCAGGACGGAATGGCGAGCTTCGGTGGCCAGCAACGGCCGGCCCCCCGGCGGCCCGGACACCCGTCCCAACACCAGACGGCCGCGGCGGTCGCCCGGCCGCACCCGCAGCTCCCGGAGGTCGCGACGCGACGCCCAGCGGGCTCCTCCGGTCCAGCGGGGGCCGCCCGCCGGTTGCCGCCGGCGGCCTGTCCGCCGGGCGGCGCTCGCCGGCCCGGGCCGGGCCCGCGGTCGATGGCGCCAGCCCGCCCGAGCAGCGGCGCCGGCGACGCCCAGGAGCAGCCCGGCGCATCCGTACAGCAGCACCGGGCCCGGCAGCACCGGGCGCGCGGCCGGCGGCCAGGCGCCCCGGGGATCGTCCAGATGGGCCGGCAGACCAGCCACGATGGCGGCGACCGCCGACAACCCCACCGGGGGCCAGCGCCCCCGCGCCAGCCACCCGGCCACCTGGCCCGAAGCCCAGACCCAGCCACCCACCGCCACGGCCGCCAGTGCGGCCGCCCCCGCCACGGCGTCGATCCCCCCGCCGGCCGGGTGGTCGGGTCGGCGGCCCCGGGGGTGTCCCGACCAGGCCATCAGCCCGCGCCCTCCCGCATGGCCGCGTCGGTGTCGACCAAGGACGCCTCGAGCCCACCGACGGCGTGCTCGACGAGAAACGACCGCTCCCCCACCTTCCATAGCGCCACCCCGCGCGGCAGCCGCGACACCAGGTCCCGTTCGGTGCCGGTCAGGCGCAGGAGCTGGCCGCTGGCGTCGGCCTCGGCCGCCGGCTGACCGAACACCACCCGGGTCTCGGCGTCGGCAAGGAGCCCTTCCGCGAGGCGTTGCTGGGCCGACCCTTCGGCGCCGGCCGCCCGCAGGTCCGACAGCCGGTGCACCACCGCCACGTTGGCGACGCCCACCGCCCGGGCCAGCTTGAAGGCTGCCTGCAGCCACCGGGCCGTGGCCAGATCGTGCAGCACGGCCCACGCCTCGTCCACCACCACCAGCCGCTTGGGCCCGCCCGGCTCAGCCAGGATCGCCTGCAGCCAGCCGGTCGCACAGGTCATGAGCACGGCCAGCGCCGGCGAGGTGAACACCGCCGACAGGTCGAGTACCACCACTGGCGCGTCGAGGCGCAGCCCGGGGGAGGTGCGCCCGTCGAACATGCCGGCCAGGTCCCCTTCCACCAGCCGGCGCAGCTCCAGCGCGACCAAACGGCCGTCCCGGGCCAACCCGGCGGGGGTGGTGCGGACGGTCGCGGCCCAGGCCGGGTCGGGGTCGAGCAGGGCCGACACCAGGTCCGGGAGGGTCGGATCGCCGCCCCGCGCCGCCAGCCCGCGCACGGCCAACTCGACTGCGGTGCGCTCCGGCGGCGAAAGGGTCCGGCCCAGGGACGAGGCCGCCAGGGAGGCGGCCAGCCCGGCTCGCCGGCGTACGGCGTCGGAGGGGCCGCCGCCGGCGTCGTTGCCGGGGCGGCCCCTGGAGCCGGCGTCTGGGCCGGGATCGGCACCGGCGCCATTGCCCGTGCCGTCCCCCGAGCCGGCGAAAGGACCGGCGCCGGCGGCGCCGCCACCGCCGCCGTCGCCCAGTCGCACCTCCAGCGGGTTGAGTCGGATGTCGCCGCCCGGCGCCAGCCGCAGCGGTACCGCCCCGCACGCCTCGGCCAGCGGTCCGTACTCCCCTTTGGGATCGACGATCCACGCCTGCCGGCCGAACGCCACCTGCCGCCACACCAGCGTCTTGACGAAGGTGGATTTCCCCCGGCCCAGCTGGCCCAGCACGATGAGGTTGGGATTGGTCAACACGCCCCGGCGGTACAGGTCCCACGGATCGAAGCAGAAGGACCCGCCGAGCAGGTCCCGCCCGATCAACGGTCCCCCGCCTCCGAGGCCCCCTTCGGCCACGAAGGGATACACCGCCTGCAGGTGGGCGGTGGTGGCCCGGTGCGCCGGCGGCGGCCGCCCGGGCCCGGACCGCCGCCATGTCATGCCAGCCCCCGGGCCAGCGGCAGCGTCCAGGTGTAGGCCTCGGCCTGCCGGCCGTACAGGCGACGCAGCTCGAGATGGGCCCGCTGGGCCGCCTGCTCGGTCTCCAGGCACGCCGCTTCCAGCCCGTCGCGGTCGCCGGCGGTGACGGTCACGTAGCCGGAGAAACGGTAGTCGGCGTGGCCCTCGGCCAGCTCGGCCTCGCGCCGCATCACCCCCTCGGCCTCCCGGCCCCGCCGGGCGCTGGGCAGGAACCCGGCCTGGGTGCGCAGCTCCTCGTCCGCCACGTCCGCGGCCCGGGCGGCGCGCGCCTCCCGAGCGGCCCGGTCGGCCGGCACCGGCGCCATCACCACCGACACCGTGCGCCGCCCGTCGCAGAGCAGCAGCGGGGTGAGGAAGTCGGGGTTGACGTCGACCCGCGGCCACTCGGCCACCCAGTAGGTGACGTGCCAGGTGCCGTCGGCCCGCCACGCCGACCAGGCCTCGTCGGTGGCCATGGGCCACGGCCGCCGGGTCGGCGGGCCACCCGGGAGACCGGCATACGCCCCGGCGAACAGCTCGCCCAGCGCGGCCACGCCGAGCGGCGGCCCGGACCGCAGGTCGGCGTGACGCAGGTGCCCGTCGAGCAGGCGCACCTCTCGGCGCAGCTCGTCGAGCGCCCGGTCGCCCCGGGTGCCCCTCCCGTGGGCGGCCACGGCCAGGACCATCCAGGCCAGATGCGATTGGGTGATCAGCCCCGCCTCGGTCACCAGCTGCCGGTAGCTGTCCCGCGCCCGCTCGGTGCCGGCGCCGCCCGCCGGGAGCGACCCGGCCGTCCCCCTGAGCGGGGCGCTGCGATGGATCCACTGGACCCGCCGCAGGGGAGTGCCCGGCCGGCCCAACGTGCCGAGCACGGCGCGCCACGACTCGAGCCGCCCGACCTGCTCGTCGCCATCGAGGAGGACAAAGGACCGGCCCTTGACGGGGACGACCGCCGCCCAGGTGTCCGATCGGCGGTCCCGGACCAAGCCCAGGGCCTCGTGGCCGGGCCAGCCCGCCACCTCGACGACCTCCACGCCCGCCAGGCCCAACCCCGGCGCCCGGGGGCGGCCGGCCAGCGGGTCAGGAGCCAGCACCGCCCCCCGACCCCGACGGGCAGCCCAGCCGAGCGCGATCGGCGCCCACGCCGCGAGCGGCCGCCCGGCGCACGGCCACAACGCGCCCGACGCGGCGACGGCCAGCACCACGATCGCCAGGCCGGGTCCGGCCGGCCCCGGCAGGGCCCGGCCGGCGACCAGGGCGGCGGCCGCCCCGCCGAGCAGGGTGGCAATCTGCCCGCCCTGCAACCCCAGCAGCACGCCGCGCCGCTCGAGGGGATGGAACGTATAGCGACGGGGTGGCTCAGGCACCGGCCGCCCCCGACGACTCGGTGGGATAGTCCGCCTGGCGATCGCGGATCCGCTGCGGCACCACGCCACTCGCCGGGGGCGGCTGCGATGCGCCACCGGACTTCGCCGCCATGACGAGCCCCACCACTGGATGGCTGGGGGCGGTGGCGACCGTGGTGGCGGTCCGGCCCGCAGCCCGCAGCGGCCGGTGCGACAGGCCTTCGAGGTGGGCGATGGCGCCGGCCTCGACGATGGGCGCCAGCCGCAGGAGGGTGAAAGGTGCGAAGCCGGCGATGAGCAGGATGGCCGAGCCCACCACCGCGTTGTCCGCGGAAGGGCCCCCGTGCAGGGCCGCCACGCCGAGGGTGAGGGTGGCCACGATCACGAACTTGGACAGGATCAGCGCGGCCAGCAGCTCGACCGTGCGTTTGGCGATCGCCGTGGTCGCCGGCCACACGTAACAGGCCAGCGCCAGCGGCATGAAGAACACGGCCACGTAAATGGCCGCGGCCCGGACCACCAGCTCCAGCCACAGGAGCACCGACCCCACGATCAGCAGGAAGCTGAGCACCGCCGCGACCAACTGCGGCGCGCCGGGGGTGACCATGGCCGTCGTCAGGCCCCGGAGGCTGCCACCAAGCGCGGCGCCGGACCGGCCGAGGATCGCCGAGCACAGACCATCGGTGGCCGCCATCGCCAGCTGGGTGAACTGGGCCCCGAGCAGACCGGCCACCAGGGCGACCGGAAGACCCACCCCCCAGACGCGCCCCAACCGGCGCAGGTCCTGGCGCAGCACCGGGCCGATGGTGGCCGCGAACAACAACGGGACCACCACGAACTCGACCAGCTGGAACATGACCGTGGACCGGGCCACGAACCACGGCTCGCCGAGCCGGACCTGACCGGGGCCGACGGCCAGCTGGATGACGTGCCCGACCAGCCAGGCCGCGGCCGAGGTCAAACCGCTGGTGACGGCGTCCAACACGGCCCCCGCCGCGTCGTGGGCCAGGGTGCCGGTCACCGACGAGGCGCCGCCACAGGTCAGCACTGGCAGACACAGCGAGGGATCGCCGACCAGGAGCATCCTCACGAGCTGATCCCCGCGCCCTGGCCCAGAAAGAACCCGATGATGTGGGGGGCGCCGCCGATGAGGACGGCGGCCAGCGCGGAGACCATCACGCCGCGGCGACCGTTGTAGGCCTGCTGGTAGTTCTGGCTGTAGTGGCCGAACGCCCACAGGATGGCTCCGACCACGATGCCCACCACCGCTGCGATCAGGGCCCACCAGCCGAGACCGTTGGCCAAGCTCTGCACGATCGACGTGCCGGGTAGCCCGGAAGCGTTGGGGTTGAACGGGGGCGTGCTGACGGCGACGAAGGTATTGAACAAGGCAAACGGCATGCGCACCTCCAGGGAGAGGACGGGACTGATCCGGGCTGGGGGCTGCGCAGGCAGCCGATGTCAATAGTCTTTCACATCTTTTTATGAAGTTCTACTGATTTCAATCCAAGATCGGCGCTATTCGAGCGGCGTCAGGCCGGTCGGGGCCGTCGTCGAGGCCCGTCAATCTGCGACGTGCACGGCCACCAACGCCGCTGACAGCTCACCGCGATTGCGGCAGTCCAGCTTCCGATAGACGTTTCGTAGGTGGTACTCGATCGTCTTCGGGCTGAGAAACATGGCCGACGCCGCCTCGCGAGTGGTCCGGCCGGCCGAGAGGAGGATGGCTATCTGCATCTCCTGGGGGGTGAGGTCGTCGCGGGTGGTGACGCTTCGGGCCCGCGCCTTCTCTCCGGTGGCGGCCAACTCGGTGCGGGCTTGGGTCGCCCACGGCTGGGCGCCGAGCCGGTCGAAGGTGTCGATCGCGGCCCGTAGCTGCTCCCTCGCTCGAACCCGTTGTCGGGACCGACGCAGCCGGGAACCGTACGCCAGCTGGGTGCGAGCCGTCTCGAAGCTGTCGGGAGTCTGGCTGTGGGCTTGCAGGGCTTCGTCGAACAGCGCCTCCATCTCCGCCTCCGGCGCGACCAGCCCTCTGGCTCGCGCCGCTCGGGCCCGCGCCCAGGGCAGCCCTTTTTCCAACGCGGCCTCCTGGTAGGCGGCCGCCAGCTCCGCCGCTTCGCCGCTGGCACCAGATCGGAGATGCAGGTCCACCAGCTCGGGGGCCGGGCTCAGATCGACGTCGGATATGTCGCAGCTGTCCATGAGGCGTTGCTGGGCGGTGAAGTGCTCGACCGCCTGTTTGCTCTCGCCATGCGCGAGGTGCAGCTCGCCCAGGGCGGCATGCACCCAGATCTCGCAGAGACGCAGCCCGAGATCGGCGGCGATGGACAAGGACTCCTCGGCGTGGCCCAGGCAGGTATCGGTCCGGCCTTGTCGAGCCTCGAGCCACGCCAGGCGCGCCAGCGCGGCGGACAGGTCGGTCCGATGTCCGGTCTCGCGAGCGAGGGCCAGAACCTGGTGGAAGCCGGCCTCGGCCTCGGGCCACCGGTCGGCTGTGGCGTGGTCGATAGCCAGGTAGCAGAGCAGGTAGACCAGCACCCCTAGTGCGGTCCGGGAACGAGCCACCGCCGCGGCCTGTTCCAGCAGGTCCCGCCTGGCTCCGCTCTCCCGGAGGTAGAGGTTGCACATGGCCGTCCAGGCGTGCCATTGCGGATCATCGGGTGCGACCACCCCGGCCGCGATGTCGATGGCCAGGTGCAGCTGCTCCGCCCCGATCCGGGCGCGTCCGGTGAAGGTGTAGGCCATGCCCAGGGCCATGGCCGCGTAGAACGCAGCCCGCTCCGATGCGACCCGATCTCGAAGCGAGTTAATGGCGTCGACTGCCCGAAGCATGGTCGCGGTATCGCCGGCATAGAAGGCGGCCTGTACGGCTTCGGCCAGGATCACCACGGAGTCGTCCGCGCCGATCGGCGCCGAGCGCTCCGCCGCCCCCATCAGGTAGCCGAGACCGGACGCGACCGGACCCTGGCGAACGGAGATCTGACCCCGCAGGTGCTCGAGGGCGATACCGATAGCCTCGCCGGCAGCGAAACCTTGAGCCTGGTCGATGAGCTCGCCTGCCCGGCCGGGAAGCCCGGCATCCCACGCACAGCGGGCCGCCCGGCAGAGCAGCTCCGCCCGCAACTCGTCCGGGCCCGCCAGCCGGCTGGAGCGCTCGAAGGCCCGAGCTGCCACCTCGTAGGCGTTGCGCTCGAGGGCCCGGTCGGCGGCCTGGGCCAGGGCGGAGCAGGCGGCCGCGTCAGGGCCGAGGGCAGCCAGGGCTAGGTGCCAGGCCCGGCGGTCAGCCTCCCGGTCCGGCAGCGCGCCGGCCAGGGCCCGGTGCGCCTTCCGGCGCCGGTCCGGGGAAGCGTCGTTGTAGACCGCGGAGCGGATCAGAGGATGAGAGAACTCGACCCGCTCGTCCTTCAACTGGACCAGACGGGCTTCCTCTGCCTCTGCCAGGTCGGCGATGTCGGCGCCGAGCGCGCCGGACGCCCGGGTCAGCAGCGCCACATCGGTGAGGTCGCTGGACGCGGCCAGTAGTACGACGGCCGCGGCGCCTCGATGCAGTGACCTGATGCGGTCCAGGTAGATCTCCGAGACCGACGTCCGCACCGGAAGAGGTGTGTCGAGCGGACCGCCGCGATCCAAGGAGTCGGCCTGGCGGGCCATTTCGAGCAGGCCCAACGGGTTGCCGCCAGTCTCGCGGTGCAGGCGGCCGAGCAGCTCGTCTGGGACCGCCCCCACCTCGGCGGTCACGAGCTCCGCGGCGGCGAGAAGGTCGAGGCCGGCAATCTCCACCCGGTCCGCCTCGGGGCCGGACAGCACCGAGCTGTGCTCGGACCGCACCGCCAGCAGTACTCCCACCGGGTCTGCGACGAGTCGGCGGAAGGCGAACGCCAGGGCGTCCGCGCTCGACCCATCGATCCAGTGGGCGTCGTCGACCACCACCAGCACCGGCCCCAACTCGGCGTAGGCGGCCAGCAGGCTGAGCGTCGCCGATCCGATGGCGAAGCGGTCCTGGGCGCGAGAAGGGATCAGGGCCAGAGCACCCTCCAGCGCCTCGGCCTGCGGCCCCGGGACCCGGTTGAGAAGGAACAGCGCCGGACGCAGCAGGTCGGCCAGCCCGGCGAAAGGTATGTGGGCTTCTGACTGCACCCCCCGGGCCCGCAGCACCCTCATGCCGGTGGCCCGCTCGACCGCCTTCTCCAGCAGGACCGACTTGCCGACCCCGGGCTCTCCGGTCAGCGTCAACACCCTGCTCAGCCTGGCCCGGGCGTGGTCCAGCACTCGGTCGATCCGGGCCAGCTCCTCTTCCCGTCCAACCAGGCGCGTTGCCGTCTCGACACCCCTTCCCTCCGACGACGATGACCGAAAGACTAGGGGGGACCCCTGAAGCGACAGGCGAGTGCCATCGTTACCTTCATCTCTCGAACGCTTCTCGAGGGAGGAAAATGACATGACAACTGTGCAACAGCCGACGTCGGTCGACATGGACAAGCTGATGGGATTCGTCTTCCGGGCCGTCGACGAGGTGGGAGCCACCCTGAACTGCGCGCTCGTGGTCATGGGCGACAAACTCGGGCTCTACCGCGCGCTGGCCGGCGCCGGGCCGCTCACCCCCGGAGAACTGGCGTCCCGGACCGGCACGGCCGAGCGTTACGTCCGGGAGTGGCTCAATGCCCAAGCGGCCGGCGGCTATATCGACTACGACCCCGACAGTGGTCGCTACACCCTCCCGCCCGAGCAGGCGGTCGCGCTGACCGACGAGTCCAGCCCCGCCTACCTGCCCGGCTTCTTCCAGATCGCCCTGGGGTCGGTAATCGACTCCCCGCACATCACCGACCTGGCTTCGTCGGGCGCCGGCTTCGGCTGGCACGAGCACGTCCACGACGTCCACGAGGGTTGCGAAAGGTTCTTCCGACCGGGCTACAACGCCCACCTGGTCGCCGAGTGGCTCCCCGCTCTCGAAGGGGTGGTCCCCAAGCTGGAGCAGGGCGCAACGGTGGCCGACGTCGGTTGCGGCCACGGAGCCTCCACCGTGCTGATGGCGCAGGCTTTCCCGGCGTCGCGGTTCGTAGGGTCGGACTACCACGAGGGGTCGATCACCACCGCCCGCCAGCGGGCCGCCGCCGCGGGCGTCACCGAGCGAGCGACCTTCGACGTGGCCGCCGCCGCCACGTACGGGGGATCCGGCTACGACCTGGTGACCATGTTCGACTGCCTGCACGACATGGGCGACCCGGCCGCCGCCGCCCGCCACGTCCGCGAGTCCCTGGCCGCCGACGGCACGTGGATGATCGTGGAGCCCAAGGCGGGCGACCGCGTGGAGGAGAACCTCAACCCGGTGGGCCGGGCCTACTACGCCTTCTCCACCCTGCTGTGCACCCCGGCCTCGTTGTCGCAGCCCGTCGGCTTGGCCCTCGGCGCCCAGGCCGGCGAAGCCCGCATCCGGGACATCGTCCAGAACGCCGGATTCACCCGTTTCGCCCGGGTGGCGGAAACGCCGTTCAACATGGTGTTCGAGGCCAGACCTTGACCCTCGCCGGCGTCCAGCGCGTCGGAGCAAACCGGGCCCGCGACCAGTCGCGGGCCCGGTACCCAGACGCCGAGGGCTGGGTCGAGCGCGACGGGGTGCGGCTCTTCTACGAGGTGTACGGGCAGGGCGAACCTACCGTGCTGCTTCTCCCGACCTGGTCGGTGGTGTCGTCGCGCATGTGGAAGATGCAGATCCCGTATCTGGCCCGCCACGCTCGCGTGGTGGCCTTCGACGGGCGCGGCAACGGCCGGTCGGACCGTCCCACTGGGGCGGATCGGTACCGCGTGGATGAGTTCGCGGCGGACGCCTTGGCCGTGCTCGACTCCACCTCCACCGAGCGGGCCGTCCTGGTGACCGTCTCCTGCGGCGCGCTGTGGGGTTCGGTGCTGGCCGCCGACCATCCCGAACGGGTCGCAGGAATCGTGTACCTCGCTCCCGCCGTCGGCCTCACTCCCGGCCATCCAGACCGGCAGCTGTACCACTTCGGCAAGCGCTACGACACCTATGAGGGCTGGGCCAAATACAACCAGCACTATTGGCGGCGCGACTACCCGGACTTCCTGGAGTTCTTCTTCGCAAAGTGCCTCAACGAGCCGCACTCCACCAAGGCCATCGAGGACTGCGTCGGCTGGGGACTCGACACCGATCCCGAGACGCTGATCGCCGCGACCGAGGGGCTCTCCAGCCTGAGTGTCGAACAGCTCATCGACGCGCTGTCGCGAATCCGCTGTCGGGCGCTGGTGATCCACGGTGACGCGGACCTGGTTCGGCCCCACGAACAGGGCGTCGCCCTGGCCGATGCCCTCGGCGCGCCCCTGGTAACGCTGGAAGGGTCCGGCCATCTGCCCTCCGTACGGGACCCCGTGTTGGTAAACCACCTCCTCCGCGAGTTCGCCTGCCCGTCTCCGCCGAGGTCGGGATGGACCCGAGGACGGAGCCGGCGCCGGCGGGCACTCTTCGTCTCCTCACCCATCGGGCTCGGGCACGTCCGCCGCGATGCGGCCATAGCCGCCGCCCTTCGAGAACTCTGCCCTGGCCTCGAGATCGACTGGCTGGCTCAGCATCCGGTGACCGCCGTGCTCGAGTCGCTCGGCGAGCGCGTCCACCCCGCCAGCCGCCTCCTCGCCAGCGAGTCCGGCCACTTCGAGTCGGAGTCGGCTGAGCACGACCTGCACTGCTTTTCCGCCTGGCGGCGGATGGACGAGATCCTGTTGTCCAATTTCATGGTCTTCGACGACCTCGTACGCGACACCCACTACGACCTGTGGATCGGCGACGAAGCCTGGGAGCTGGACTACTACCTCCACGAGAACCCCGAGCTGAAAGGGGCCGCGTACGCCTGGCTCACCGACTTCGTCGGGTGGCTGCCGATGGCCGACGGCGGCGTGCAGGAGGCGCGGCTCACCGCCGACTACAACACCGAGATGATCGAGCACATCGCCCGCTACCCCCGGCTGCGGGACCGGTCCGTCTTTGTCGGCGACCCCGACGACGTGGTGCCGGACCTCTTCGGCCCCGGGCTGCCCGGAATCCGGGAATGGGCAGAGCAACACTTCGCCTTCCCCGGGTATATCACCGGCTTCGACCCGGCTGAGTTCGCCGACAGGGACGCCATCCGAGACGGGCTCGGGTGGCGACCCGACGAGAAGGTGTGCGTGGTCACCGTCGGCGGGACGTCCGTCGGCGCTTCGCTGCTCCACCAGGTGATCCGGTCCTACCCCTTTGCTCGGCGGCTGGTCCCCGAGTTGCGCATGATCGCGGTCACCGGGCCGCGCATCGACCCCTCCACCCTGACCGCACCGGCGGGCGTGGAGGTTGTGGGCTTCGTTCCCGACCTGTACCGCCACCTGGCCGCCTGCGACATCGCCATCGTGCAAGGCGGCCTATCAACGGCCATGGAGCTCACCGCCAGCCAACGGCCATTCCTCTACTTCCCGCTCGGCCACCACTTCGAGCAGAACATCCACGTCCGCCACCGCCTGCAGCGCCACCGCGCCGGCCGACCCATGGACTACACCACCGACGGGCCCGAGGACATCGCCGCCGCCCTGGCTCAAGAGCTCGCCCGCACCGTGGACTATCTCCCCGTCGATCCCGGCGGCGCCCGACGAGCGGCAACGCTGCTCGCGGAGATGCTGTGAAGCCCCCGGACAGGGGCGCACAAGGGTGGGCGGGGAGCGCTGCCGAAACCTGATTGTAGTCTTTCATATAGTTTCGTGCTGTGCTAGTTGTTTTGCATGGTGATCGTCACCCCCGTGAGCCCGGCCGCCGCCGACTACTACTTCCGCGGGCAAGGGCCGGGACGGTGGGTGGGCGCGGGCTCGGCCGACCTGGGGATGGGCGGCGAAGTGAAGCGCCGGGATCTGGTGGCCGTGCTGCGGGGTTGCCACCCCGGCGACGGTCGGTACCTGCCGGCGGTGAAGCCGGCCCGGCGGCGGGCTGGGTGGGACCTGACGCTGGCCGCGCCGAAGTCCTTGTCGTTGCTCGGGGCGATGGCGGGCGGCGACGGCCGGGACGTCGCCGCCGCCCATCGGGGCGCCGTCGACGAAGTGGTGGCGGATTTCGAACGCCGCCTGTTGGCGCTGCGGCGGACCGGCGCGCCCGGTGGGCGGCTGGCGGCGGTCGGACTGGTCGGCGCGGCGTTCGAGCACGGGGTCAACGCGGCCGGCGAACCGCACCTGCACAGCCACCTCCTGGTCGGCAATCTCGGACAGCGATGCCGGCGGCGGGTGGTCGGCGATCGACTGCCGCTGGTGGGTCGATCGGTTGTCCGTCGGCTCGGTGTACCAGTTGGCGTTGCGCCAGCACCTTCGGGCCCGGGGGCTGGCGTTGGAGTGGCGGCTCCGCGACGACGGCCTGGCGGATCTGGCTGGCGTCCCCCGCGCCGCGGTGCGTTCGGCCAGCGGGCGGGGCCGAGCCGCGGCGGCCGAGCAGGCCGGTTTCGGGGCGAGGGAGGGCCGGAAGTTGGGCACCCGGGTCGGCGCCACCGTGCAGACCCGCCGATTCGTGGCCCCCCAACCGTGGCGGGAGCGAGCCGTGGCCGCGGGGCTAGGCCCGGAACAGGCGGCGGCCCTGGTCCGGGGCGCCCGGGCCCGGAGCCGCGAGGGTCTCGAAGGCGCCTCGCCGGTGGCCGGCGGGCGCGACCTGGTCGGGGCGGTGACCGACCGATTGGCGGCCCAGCGGTCGTCATTTCGGGCGGGCGATGTGCTCGTAGCGCTGGCCGCCTGCCACCCGGACGGGATGGCCGGAATCGAGTTGGCGCGGTGGGTCGCCGGCTTCTGCGCCCGGTCGATGCCGCTCCCCGTAGGGCGGGGCGCGGCGCCGCGATGGACATCCGCGGTCGCGCACGGCACCGACCAGCGGCTGACGGCGCTCGGCGCGCAGTCGCACCGCAGCGGGGCGGGGCTCGACCCGGCCGCAGTCGAATCGGCGCTGGCCGGCTACCCCGGACTGTCGGACGGCGGGCGGGGCGCGGCGCGGGAGTTGTTGTCGAGCCCTGGCGGCGTGCAAGTGCTCCGCGCCCCCGCGGGCCGGACCAATCTGCTGGCCCAGGCTGCGGTGATCGAAGTGGCGGCCATGGGCTGGCAGGCGGCCGGGCGGCACGTCGCCGTCGCCACCTCGACCGATGAAGGGGCGGCGCGCTGGCGGGCCTTGACCGGACTCGACAGTGCCGCCCACGAAGCCGCGGCGGACCGGTCGGGCCTCGCGGGCGCCGACGTCATCATCGTCGATCATGCCGACCGGCGAGGCACTTCCGAGTTGCTGGCCCTGCTCGCCGAGGCGCACCGCACCGGCGCCGCCACGGTGCTGATCGAAGGGGGTACCGCCCCCCGGTTGAGCTGGATGCGAAGCGACGGGCTCGCCGCCCTGGGCGACCGGTTGGGCCGGCTGGACCCCGGGCCGGTGCCGGCGTGGACCGGCGAAGCGTCGCCGACCCGCGCCCCCTCGCCGTTCGACCGCGACATCGGCGCCCGTCCCGATTCGGCCGCCGCGGCCGGGCACCTCTTGGCCCGGTGGGTCGGCGAGTGGACGTCTGGGACGCCGACCACGCTCGTCGGGCTGGGCTACGCCGAGGTGGACGGGCTCAACCAGGCCGCCCGAGCGGCGCTGGTGGGACGCGGGATCGTCTCGGGCCCGGCCCTGGAGTGCGGCGGGCGGGTGCTCCAGGCCGGCGACCGGGTGCTGGCCCTCCGGCGGTTGGCGCCCGACGTGCCCCCCGGCGCACCGCTGACTGTCCTGGGCCTCGACCCGGCGCGAGCCCAGGTCACCGTGGCGACCCAGCCGAACGGGCGGCACGCCGTCACCCTGGACCGGCGCGCCGCCGCCCATCTGGGCTACGGGTACGCCACGACACCACCGCTGGCGGCTCGGACTCCCGGTACCTTGCTGGTCCTCGGCCCACCCGCCGCCCTCGGCCTCCACCAGTCGAGGGTCGTGGCGGCCAGCTGGGTGGCGCCCCGATCGGCCGGCCTCGACCGGGTCCTCGACCGGGGCGCGCCGCCGGCCGCCGTTGACCAGGGGGCGGGGCGTTCGTCGCCGGCGGCGGCCCGGAGGCGGGACCACGGGATCGAACTGGGTTGGTAGTTCGGTCGTCCGCCGAGCCCGGGGCCGTCAGCGACCGTCAGGGGCCGGAGACGTACTCGGTCCAGCGTTGCCCGTCCCACCAGCGCCAGTAGTGCACCCCCGCCGGATCGGGCTGCCACCCGGGCGGGGCCATGGCCTGCGAGGGCTGCGAGGGCTGCGAGGGCTGCGGCAACTGGGAGGGCTGCCCGTTCGGCCAGCCCTGCCAGGTCGACGGTGCCCCGCGGCTGGGTTGGCCGGGGTACCACTGGAGGCCCGGAGGGGGGCGGTTGCGCTCGACCAGCCAGGTGATCGGTGCCGCGATCCACACCCCCACGGCCACCAGGATGGCCACGGCCGCCACCGCCGCCCAGCGCTGGGAGAGGAACCCGACCGCGTCCCACGCGGTGTGGCACACCATCAACACGATGAGGCTGCGGGTGCGCAGGTAGATCCAATAGAACAGCGCCG
The DNA here is from genome assembly GCA_963702305.1 of uncultured Acidimicrobiaceae bacterium. GTDB lineage: Bacteria > Actinomycetota > Acidimicrobiia > Acidimicrobiales > Palsa-688 > PALSA-693. Next base: position 328,924 of record CAVPBX010000018.1, read on the forward strand.
CCCACACCAGGATGCCGACCACGCCGGGGCCGTAGTAGATGTGGTACGAGCCGCGCAGCACCAGCGCTACCAGGGTGACCTCCCACCAGGGCCGCCCGGCCTGCCGCAGCGTGACCACCACGAAGGCCAGGACCACCAGCTCTTCGATGATGCCGGCCTGGATGGAATCGGTCACCGCGAAGATCAGCTCAGGGGCGTTGGGCGTGGTCGTCGGCAGATGCCCGGTCTGCAACAGGGCGTTGATGATGCCGCCCAGCACCTGAGCGAAGATGGCCCAGGCCAAGATCCGAGTGGTGAGGCCCGGGGCGAACCGACCGTCCGGACCGCGAGGCAACGTCAGGCCCAAGGCGCTGGTGGAGACGCCGCGCCGGGCGGCCAGGAGCAGGACGACCGCGATCGCCAGCCCGGACTGGGCGAGGACGTCGATGGCCTGCGGGCTGTACGCCGCCCAGCTGCCGTTCGCGAGCGGGTTGTCGTAGCGCCCGGCGAGAAGCAGGGCGGCGGCCAACACGCCGGTCAGGAAGAAGGCGGCGTAGACCAGGAGCACCTCGGTGTAGGCGCGCTTGGTGGAGATCGGCGGGAGGTCGGGTTCGGGCGCCGGCGACCACCAGTAGCGCCGGTTGGCCGGCGCCGAGGGGTCGGTGGCGTGCTCCACGACCCGTAGGCTGCCACAGCCGCTGGACCGTGGCCCGGCGGGCGGCCGGGGGCTGGAGCCGCGCCGCGCCACTTTGTAACACGCGTCCCCGGCGAGGACCGACCAGTTGTTACAAAGGGGGCGGCGGGGCCGCCACAACGTAACCCGAGGTCGGTCCCTGGGGGGCGGGTGGGTGACGAAGTGGCGCGCGCCGGCCGATACGTGGTCGAGCGACCGCGACGCCGGCCGCCTTCTTTGACACCAACCCGCCGCTTGCGGCGGGGCGGTAGCCGCCGGCCGTCAGGCCGGCGGAACACTCGTCGCCGCCGGCCGGCTGAATCGGCGCGGCGGCGCCCGCCGGCGCGCTGACCAAACGGTTTCGCGCCACTCCCGATCCGACCCCGCGTGTGATCGGCGCGAAACGGTGGATATATCCGCCGTTTCGCGCCACGGACGGCCCGGAACAAAAAGCGAGTGGCGCGAAACGGTTGTGCCCGAGCCCGGGCACCCCCGCCGGCCACCCCCCGCCGGCCCCACCCCCGCAGCCCCCGGCCCCACCCACCAACCCACCCCGGACCCACCCACCAACCCACCCCGGCCCCAGTGACGCACCGGGCCCACCGTGGGGTGCGAAGATCTCGGGCACGTGACCGCCCCGACCACGCCGCCCGATCCACCGATAGTCCCCCGCTCCGCCGGCCGTTGGTATGGGGTCTGGCGGGTGGCCCGCTACCTGTTCGGGCTGGCGGCCGCCGGCGCCGCCATCTGGGCGGTCACCGGCAAAACCGACGAGCTCTCCGGCGCCTCCACCTACCTCTCACACCTGCGCTGGGTGTGGGTCGTGGTGGCCCTGGCCGCCGAGGCGGTGTCGTACCTCGCCTACGCCTCCCTGCAGCGCCGCCTCCTGGCCGCCGGCCAGATCCGCATCCCGATGCTGCCCATGTACGGGATCAGCCTGGCGTCCAACGCCATCCAGAACTCCCTGCCCGGCGGCATCGTCTTCTACGCCGCCTACGTCTTCCGGCAATACCGTCGGTTCGGCGCCGACGAGATCCTCTCCGGATGGACCCTGATCGCCGTCAACGCCATCTCCTTCATCTGCCTGTCGCTGCTCGCCACCGCCGGGCTAGCCATGGCGCTCGGCGCCGGCAACGCCCTCGACCTGGTCGAGGTGATCCTGGGCATCGTGGTCGTCGCGGTCCTGCTGGTGCTGGCCTGGGTCGAACGAGCCCGCCTCCTCCGCCATCTGACCCGTGCCATCCGCCTGTCCCAACGCCTGACCCACCGTCCCTCCCCCGGCACCGACGCCAGCGAGATCATCGACGGCTGGCTGGCCCGGGTCGGGACGGTGACGCCCGGGAGGATGGACTGGGCCTGGGCCACCACCATGAGCATGGGCAACTGGGTGGCCGACTGCGGTTGCCTCACCCTGTCGTTTCTGGCCGTGGGGGCCGGCGTGCCCTGGCGGGGGCTGCTCCTCGCCTACGGGGCCGGTCAGCTGGCCACCATCCTGCCCATCACCCCCGGCGGCCTCGGCGTCGTCGAAGGCAGCCTCACGGTGGCCTTGGTCACCTTCGGGGGGGCCCAGGACTCCACGGTCGCGGCGGTGCTGGTCTACCGGCTCATCTCGTTTTGGCTGTTGCTGCCCGTAGGCTGGGGCTCATGGGGGGCACTCGCCCTCATCGGCCGCAACCGCAGCCACAACCAGGTCCTGGAGGCCACTCCGGCATGAGGACCACCACGCGCCCTCGGGCCGCCCTTTCCGCCACCGTCCTGGTGTTGATTCTGGCTGGCTGCGGCACCCCCCACCCGGGCTTGTCCAACGGGTCGGTGAGCGCCTGCTACCGGGCCATTCCCACCGCCCGGGACGCCGTGCACAACAGCCACGCCACCCTCATCGGCGTCCACCGGGTCGCGGCCGATCTGGTGAAGAGCCGCCTGCCGGCGTCGGCCCAGGCCGAGCTCGCCGGCGAAAACGACACCACCGTCTGCACCGTCGCCTTCAAGGGCACGTTCACCCCCGGGCAGGTGGAGCTGGCCCCAGCCACCGCACAAGGCAAATACGCGGTGGTCCTCGTCACCAGCCGCCACCTGCACCTGCTCGCCAGCGTGGTGCTCAACCAGCTGCCGAAATCGTTGGGCAAGCGGACCATTTGATCAAGTACCTCGGATCCAAGCGCCGGCTGGTGCCGATCCTCGGCGACCTGCTGACCCGCGTGGGGGCCGCCACCGCCCTCGACCTGTTCACGGGCACCACCCGGGTGGCCCAGGAGTGGAAGCGGCGTGGCGCCCACGTCACCGCAGTCGACTTGGCTCGGTACTCGGCCGTGCTGGCCGAGTGCTACATCGCCACCGACGCCGGCGACGTGGACCGGGTCGGGCTCGGCGAGGTCATTTCACAGCTGCAGGCCCTGGCCGGCACGGACGGCTACGTGACCGAGACGTTCAGCCGGCAGGCCCGGTATTTTCAGGAGCCCAACGCCCGGCGCATCGACGCCATCCGCGACGCCATCGAGGCCGATTGGGCCGGGCACCCGTGGCGGCCGGTGCTGCTGACCGCGCTGCTCCAGGCCGCGGACCGGGTGGACTCGACGACCGGGTTGCAGATGGCCTATCTCAAGCAGTGGTCGCCGCGGTCGTACCAGCCCCTCGAGCTGCGCCTCCCCGACCTGCTGCCCGGGCCCGGCGCCGCCCGCCTGGGCGACGCCGTGGAGCTGGCCGCCGGCCTGCCGGAAGTCGACCTGGCCTACCTGGACCCGCCGTACAACCAGCACCGCTACCTGGGCAACTATCACGTGTGGGAGACGCTGGTGGCGTGGGACGCCCCGGCCCATTACGGGGTGGCGTGCAAGCGGGTGGAGGTGCGGGACCCGGAGCGGTCGTCGGTGTTCAACCGCCGGCGGGAGGCCCCCGCCGCCCTGGCCCGCCTGGTCGGTGCGCTGCGGGCCGAGGTGGTGGTGCTGTCCGGCAGCGACGAAGGCTGGGTGACCGTCGACGACCTGGCCGACATGGCCGGCGGGCGCGGCGCGGTCGAGGTCCTGGCCTTCGACTCCAAGCGCTATGTGGGCGCCCAGATCGGCATCCACAACCTCAACGGTGAAAAGGTGGGCGAGGTGGGCCGCACCCGCAACACCGAGTATCTCGTCGTCGCCGGGCCGGCGCCGACGGTGGCGCGCCTGCGCGCCGGCTACTCGACGCTGGCGGGGGCACGTATCAGAGGTTGATACAATCGTAAGATGGGGTTGACAATCCGCGAGATTCGAGAGTTGGCCGGGTTGACCCAGGCCGAACTCGCGGCCAGAGTCGGCACGTCACGTACCGCGCTCGCCGCCGTCGAGTCCGGATCCCGCCCGCTCAGCAGCGAGTTCCGTCGGCGGCTCATCGAAAGTAGCGGGATCCGTCCGTCGATCATCCTGAGGGCCCGGATGCCGCTCGTACTGGCCATCATGGAACGCCACGGCGTTCGCGACCTTCGGCTGGCCGGTTCGGTGGCCCGCGGCACCGACGGCCCCGACAGCGACCTCGACTTGGTGGTGCGACTCCCGGAGCACTTCGGAGGGCTGCAATTGGCGGCCCTCGGTGACGAACTCGAAGCCGCTCTTGGGATCCCGGTTGACATCATCTCGGACCGATCGGGTGGGCCGGTGGCCGAGGCGATCCTGGCTACCGCCATCCCGGCGTGAGCGGCTTCGACCCCGAGGTCACGCTGGCAGAACTCCGACTCTTTGTCAGCCGTTTGGTCGAACTCGGCGCCGAGGGTAAATCCGTATTCTTGGCGTCTTGGCGAGACCAGGAGGCGGCCCAGATGCTGATTACCAAACTGGCTGAAGCCTCTGGACGGCTACCGGAAAACGCCAAACTCGCCCGGCCCGGCGTTCCTTGGCGTCAGATTCAGGGCATGCGCAATCGCCTGGTGCACGCCTACCACACCGTGGATGTCGACGTGCTGTGGGAGACGGTGACCACCGACGCGCCGACCTTGCTGACAGCCCTCAATCGGCCCGCCTGATCCCCGCAGGCTCAGCCGGTGAGCAGCTCGCGAGCGCCGCGGTCGGTCGAGGGGTGGCGCAGCTTGGACATGGCCCGGGCCTCGATCTGGCGGATGCGCTCGCGGGTCAGGCTGAAGTGCTCGCCGACCTCGTCGAGGGTGCGGGGCTCGCCCCGGTCCAGCCCGAAGCGCAGCCGGAGGATCTCCCGCTCCCGCTCGTCGAGGGCGATGAGCATCTTGTTGACCTCGCCCGACAGCAGAGCGGCGGCCGCGGCGTCGAACGGCGAGACCGCGGAGCGGTCCTCCACCACGTCACCCAGCTCGGCGTCGCCGTCCTCGCGCAGCGGCTCGGAGAGCGACAACGGCTCGGCCGCGTGACGGAGGATCTCGGTGACCTTCTCCTCTTCCAGCTCCAGGTCGGCGGCCAGCTCGGCGACGGTGGGCCGCCGGCCCAGCTGTCCTTCGAGGCGGCCGCGGGCCTTGGTGACCCGGGTGAGCAGGTCGCCGGCGTGGACCGGGAGGCGCACGGTGCGGCCGGTGTTGGCGATGCCGCGGGTGATGGCCTGGCGGATCCACCAGGTGGCGTAGGTGGAGAACTTGAAGCCCTTGCGCCAGTCGAACTTCTCGACCGCGTGCATCAGGCCCAGGTTGCCCTCCTGGACCAGGTCCAGCAGCGGCAACTCGGCGGCCTGGTACTTCTTGGCGATGGACACCACCAGCCGCAGGTTGGCCTTGACGAACGTCTCGGCGGCCTCGTCACCGTCCCGGATGAGCCGGCGCAACTCGCGTTTGCGGGTCGGGGTCAGCCCCTTGCGGCTGCGGCCAACTCGGCTCGCGCCTCGCGCCCGGCCTCGATCGCCTGGGCCAAGCGGGCCTCGTCATCCTTGGTGAGTAGGGCGTGTTTGCCGATGTCGTTGAGATAGAGGCGGACCAGGTCTTCCTCGGGCTGAGCGGCGTGATTGTTGGGCACTCGTCCTCGTCTCTCGATGTACCCGGACAGATCCTTCTGGCTGGTGCCGCCTGTCCGCGGTCCAGGACCGCCAACGGCGCACGTCAGAAGTCAATATTACCTGATCAGAGCCCATCCGTGAAGGGGGTTCTCACAGGATGGTTGCGACCGCAACCGGTTCTGGTCGAATGGCCAGTACACTCCCTCTGTGGTGGCCGAGCCGACCCGTTGGCTGGACGAGGCCGAACAGCAGATCTGGCGGCGATTGTTGTCGGTGGATTGCCGGTTGCGGGAGCGCCTGGACCGCGAGCTGCAGGCCGGCGCCAGCCTCACCCTCGGCGAGTACGACGTGCTGGTGCACCTGTCGGAGGCCCCCGGACGGTCGCTGCGCATGTCCGACCTGGCCCAGCGGTTGTTGCTGTCCCGCAGCGGCCTGACCCGGCGTATCGACGGCCTGGTCCGCGCCGGGCTGGTGGCCCGGCGGCCCTGCGACGACGACAAACGAGGGTCCTTGGCGGAGCTCACCCCTGCCGGCTTCGAGCACCTCCAACGGGCCGCCCCGGTCCATGTCGGCGGGGTGCGCCGGTATCTGTTCGACCCGCTCGACGGACCGGACGGACTGGCCGGGTTGGCCCGCGGCCTGGACCGGATCGGGCGGGCCCTCGGCGCCGAATCGGGCCACGGGCGCGGTGGCGATCAGCGAGGTGCGTCGCCGACGACGACCTCGCCGCCCCGCTCGATCCAGCCGTTGGTGCCGCCGGCGACCGACACGGCGGGATAGCCGGCGTCGACGAGGGCCTTGGTGGCCGTCAGGCTGCGGCCGCCGGCCGCGCAGATGACGTATAACGGATCGCCGGCAGGGATCTCCTCCTGCCGGGCGGCCAGTTGGTCGAGGGGGATCAGCACGGCCCCCGGCACGTGGGCGGTCCGGTATTCGTCCGGGTTGCGCACGTCGAGGACGGGCGCACCCGATTCGTGGGCGGCGGCGAAGGTGTCCAGGTCGACTTCGGGGGGTGGGGCGGTGTCCGACATGGCGTTCATTCTGGCCCCTCGGCTTTCTGGCAGCGTCGGCATTCTGGGGCGGAAGCGGCCGTGACCGACGCTTCACTCGGCTCTTTCTCCTGCATCGTATAAACTACGTTTGCAGCCGGCCGGAAGCGTCCGTCACCCCCACAGCCGAGTGACACGGTTCCTCGCCTATCACCCTCCAGACCCCGGGGCCGATGCCAGCATTGATCGAGCTGGCTTGAGCAAAGGGAGTCGACGGATGGGGACCACCGTGGCGGAGGACCGGGCGACCAGGGTGCTGCGCTTGGCCCGCGACATCGCCGAGTTGGAGCTCCGGCTGGCCGACTGCCTGGCCCGACTGGCCGCGCTCGACCGCGAAGCGGACGAAGACGAAGCGCAAGTAGAAGACCGGTGGGCGGCGCGTGAGGCCGGACAGTGCGTGCGCTAGCGGCCGACACCGAGCGGCCCGTCGCCGCCGACCGGTGGCCAGTGTGGCGGGCCTGGTCAGGGCTGGTGGTGCTGGCCGCCGGCGTGGTCGCCATGCTGGCAGGCTGGGCCTGGCTGTTGGTGTGGCTCTACCAAACCGTCCGGCCCCTGGCCCACCACTGGCTCGGCTAAGGACTCAGGCGCTGGATGCGCCACCGCCCGCCCGCCAGGCGGTAGGCCAGCCGATCGTGGAGGCGGTCGGGGCGGCCCTGCCAGAACTCCACCTCCGCCGGGTGGACCCGGTACCCACCCCACCAGGGCGGCCGCGGCACCTGGCGCCCCGCGAAGCGGCGGGCGACGGTTGACAGCTGCTCTTCGAGGACGACCCGGCTCGTGAGCGGTTCGCTCTGGGCGGAGGCCCAGGCCCCGAGCTGGGCGCCGCGCGGGCGGGACTGGAAGTAGGCGTCCGACTCGGCCGGCTCCACCGGGCTGACCGGTCCGGACACCCGGACCTGGCGCTCGAGGGTCCACCACCGGAACACCAGCGCGGCCATGGGGTTGTCCGCCATCTCGCGCCCCTTGCGGCTGCGCCCGTTGGTGTAGAAGACGAACCCCCGGGCGTCGAGACCCCGCAGCAGCACGAACCGGACGGACGGCTCGCCGGCGGGGGTGGCGGTGGCCAGGGCCATGGCCTCCGGTTCGGGTTGGCCGGCGGCCTTGGCCTGGTCGAACCACCGGTTGAACTGGCGGATCGGATCCGCGTCGAGGTCGGCCTCGGAGAGTGGCTGATCGCCCACGGCCCCCCTCAGAGCGGCTGGATGTCGAGGTCTGCCCAGGTCAAAAGAGGGACCCAGGTGATGCCGGCCGCCGCGAACCGCTCGGCCACCGCCGGGCTGCGGTCCAGCAGGGCGGTGGCGGCCACCACCTCGACACCGAACTCCCGGATCCGGTCCACGGCCCGGAGGAGGGACGCCCCCGTGGACACCACGTCCTCGACCATGACGACCCGATCACCGGCCGCCAGTCGGGTGCCTTCGACCCACGCCTCGCGGCCGTGCCCTTTGGGTTCCTTGCGCACCGAGAACCACCCGGCGCCCGACAACAACGCCACCCCGTGCGCCAGGGCATCGGCCCCCATCGTGGGACCGCCGACCGCGTCGAACGACGTGCCGACCGAGTCGATCACGGCCTGGCTGGCCTGCCGCAGGCCCTCCCCGTGGGCGATGGCGTGCTTGCCGTCCACGTAGTCGTGGCTCCACCCCCCCGAGGTGAGCTGGAACGGGGGGTCGCGGTACTCGTAGCCGCAGGTGCGGACCAGTTCGGCGAGGGCGATCCGGGCGGCGTCGTCGTAAGGCATGCCGGCCCGAGTTTACGGAACAGGGGTCGACGGACCGGGCCGGCTGCCCCCGTCGGGCTACGGCGCCGCGCAGGTCTGGGCGTAGGCGCAGTCGTTGAAGGACTGGCCGTCCGCGGCCAGCGCCGACGGCGTGGCCTCGTTGATGATCCCCGGGGACAGGTTGATCGTCGTCGGGCTGCCCTGGGCGATGGTGTGGGTGACGCCACCGGCGGTGTAGGTGGACGTGGGGCCGAACGCGACCGTGCCCACCGGCGCCAGCAGGGTTTGCAGGACGAGCAGCGTCGGGGCTTCCAGGATCCACTCCGCCGACGACTTGGAGGAGGCGTAGGCGACGTCGAGGGACCAGGTCCAGCGCCCGGCGTCGGTCATGGCGATGTGCCACGTCGAACCCGAGACCAGGGTGATGCTCACGCTCATGTGGTCGCCCGGCGTCACCGTGCAGTTGGCGTCGCCCGTGCAGTTGCTGATCGGCGTCTCGCTATTGGGGAGCAGCTCGTACCAGGCGTTGTACTGCGGTCCGACCAGCGGCAGGGTCGGCAGCGACTGCTCCGACGTGCCGGCCTGGATCAGGTCGGTGGTGTTGTAGCCGCCGATCCCGGTCCAGGTGGCGGCGAAGCCCGGCGGGACCAGGCCGGCGGCGGGCACGGTGAAGGTCGAGGACACGGCGGTGATCCCGCCCCCGCTCGGCGTGACGGCGTACCCCGACCAGTTGAGGCTGTTGACCGTGCCCCCGTGGAGGGGAAGGGCTTGGTGGCTGTTGGCCCGGACCAGCACTCCTGTCGGTGAGACCGCGGCCGCGGCCACCGGATGGGCGCCGGCCGCGGCGCCGACCCCTCCTGCGGCCAGCATCAGGGCGACGCCGGCGAACGCGGCGATGACAGGTCTGCGGCCCATGAAGAGCTCCCTCCCAGTAGCTACGAGTCAGCCTTTTGCCTCACATGTTCGCTACGGGGCGCCGGTTTCCCTTTCGTCCCGAGTCGCGCCGTACGGGGTCAGGCGGTGCTCTGGGCAGCCGCCGAGACCGGGGAGGGGAGGGCCTCGGAGTGCACGATCGTCAGCCGTTGGGTGGCCCGGGTAAACGCCACGTACAGGGCCCGCAACCCTTGCGGGGTCTCCTGGGTGATCCGGGCGGGCTCCACCACCGTCACGGCGTCGAATTCGAGCCCCTTGGCGTCCTCGATCGTCAGCAGGGTGACCCGCTCGTCCAGGGCCCCGTTCCCCACTCGGCCAAACGGCACGGCCGCAGCCGCCAGCGCGGCCGCCACCGGGTCCATGAGGCTCGGCGGCACAATGATGGCCGCCGTGCCCTCGTGGCTCGAGGGGAACGCCAGCAGCTCTTGGCGGACGGCGTCGGCGGCGAGCGCCCCGAGGGCGTCGCCCGGGAAGGAGCCTTCGGCCAGGGACGCTCGGAGGATTCGGGGCGACCGCCCGGTGCTGCGCACCGCTTCGGGTGGGTGCATCCCGGGGGCCACCTGCTCGAGGATCCGGCCGGCCATCTCGATGATCTCTCCGGGCGTGCGGTAGTTGACCGTCAGCTCGACCAGACGCCAGCCCCGCCGGGCCGGCAGGTGCTCCACCACTTGGCCCCACGACGCCGGGACCCAGGATCCGGTGGCCTGGGCGATGTCGCCCACCACGGTCATCGACCCGGACAGGGACCGCCGGGCCACCATGCGCAGCTGCATCGGTGAGAGATCCTGCGCTTCGTCGACGACGACATGCCCGAACGTCCGGGGGTTCTCCGCCCCGTTCGCCCTGGCCGTGCGCCGGGCCGGCCCGAGGAGGGCGCGGGCCTCGTCCAGCAGGGGGATGTCGGCCTCGGTCCAGCGCACCTCGCTGACGGTGTCGGCGCGATCGCGACGCAGGCGCTGGCGGTCGGCCGGATCGAGCACCCCGGCCGCGGCCAGTTCGATGAGGGGCGGAGCGCCGAACAGGTCGCGCAGCAGCTGCTGCGGGGTGAGGATCGGCCACATGCGCTCGAGGACCGTGACCATCTCGGGCAGGCGACGAACGGTGCGGCCGATCTCCTCCGCCGTCAACGGTTCGGCTCGGTCCCGGGCGGTCTCCTCATCGGACCCTCGGGCCGCCTGGTCGAGCAGTGACCGCCACAGGAGCGACTCGACGGCCCGGCGCCGGGCGTTGTGGGTGCCCGGCCGGCGCTTGGCCGCAGCCACCACCTGGGCGGACAGCTCGGGGGTGATCCGCAACGTCCGGGCACCGAACGGCACCTCCGCGGTGCGACGTAGCGGGCGCTCCCGATCGGCGACCGCCCGGGCGATCACCCTGGCCATCCGGGCGTCGCCTTTGAGCCGGGCGGTCTCGTCATCGTCCCGCCCGCTCGGGCGGGACCCCGAGAACAGGCCGCTGACGGTCGACAGCTCCACCCCGCTCTCGTCCAGCGATGGCAGCACGTGCTCGATGTAGCGCAGGAAGGTGGGGTTGGGGCCGACGACGAGCACCCCCTGGCTCTCGAGCGGAAACCGGTGGGTGTACAGCAGGTAGGCAGCCCGGTGGAGGGCGACGGCCGTCTTGCCGGTTCCCGGTCCCCCCTGGACGACCAGGATGCCGGGCAGGGGGCCGCGGATGATCTCGTCCTGCTCCCGCTGCACGGTGGCGACGATGTCGCGCATGCGGCCGGTGCGGGACCGCTCCAGGGTGGCCAGCAGGACCTGGGGCCCGGACAAGCCGAGGCCGACGCCGGAGTCGCTGCCGTCGACGTCGAACAATTCGTCCTCGAGGTCGACCACCCGTTGGCCTTCGGTCAGGAAGTGGCGTCGCCGGACCAGGCCCATGGGGTGCGCGCCGGTGGCCCGGTAGAACGGCTCGGCCACAGGTGCCCGCCAGTCGACGACGAGGGGTTCCTGGTCCCGGTCGGAGATCGCCAGCCGCCCGATGTGGAAGCTCTCGGTGGCGGTCGTCGCGCCCTCGGCCGGGGCGCCGTCGCCAGCGTCCCGGTCGCCAACCTCCCGGTCGCCAGCCTCCCGGTCGATGCGCCCGAAGACCAGCGATTCCCGGCCGATCTCGAGTTGCTCCAGCCGGCTCAGGCTGTAACGAACGCGGATGTCGCGCTCGGTCAGGGCCTGGAACGTGCCACCCCGCTCACCGAAGGCGTCCTGGAGCCGCCCCATGGCGGCGGCGCGCAAGGCAGCCAGCCGTGCATAGGCAAAGTCCACGTGGGCCTGCTCGGCCGGGACGTCCGGGTGGGTCATACGGGGGACATCCACTTTGCGTGTTCCTGACGCCGGGCGCAAGCCACGGCCGAAAGGGGGACCAGCAGTGGGCACGGTACGATTCGCCGTGGCCTCCGTGTCCGCGCTACGCGAACTGCTCGAACCGACGAGCCTGCCGGTCGAACTGGTCGACGAGGTGCTGTCGGACACCAACACGCTGTGGCTGCTGGGCGCCCCCGACGAGTTGGTCGCCAGCGAACTGGTGCTCTGCCACCCGCCGCTCGGACCCGGCGAGACCAGAGCGGTGGTCAACGAGACCGAGGAGCCCCACCTCTGGCGGGTCACGGTGGTCACCCGGGACCGGGCCGGTTTGCTGGCCCGCACCAGCGGCACCCTGACCGCCGCCGGACTGTCGATCGTGGACGCCGCGGTGACGGTGCTGCCCCGGAGTCGACTGGCCCTGCAGCGCCTGACCGTCGCCTCGGCCCGTGGCGCCGCCGCGGTCGACTGGAGCCACTTGGGCCGGGATTTGCGAGAGAACCTCGCCGGCGGCGACCCGCCGCCGTCGAACTTCACCCCCAGAGGACCGGTGGTCGTCGAGGCCCAACCTCAGGAGCTCGGGCGCTCGGTGGTGACAGTGGAAGCGCCCGACCGAGTCGGGTTGCTGCACGCCGCGGCCGCCTGGTTTGAGACCAATGGTTGCAACGTAGAGGCCTGCCGGGCCGGGACTGACGGAGATCGTGCCCGCGACGTATTCATCGTCACTGGCCAGGTGGACACGGCTGGCCTTGCCGCCGCGCTCGGGGGTCCGGAAGCTGGTTCGATCGTCACCCGGGTCGCCACCACCCCACTGCACATCGCGGTAGGACTGACCACCGGCGCCCTCCGGATCGGTCAGACGGTCCTGAATACGGCCTGTGAGATCGCCCGATCGGCGACCCAGCGGCCGGATCGCTAGCAAGTCGGCATGATCGCACCTGAGGACAGTGCCTTCCTACGGGCCTGTCGAAGCCGGCCGGTGCCCCATACTCCGGTTTGGTTCATGCGCCAGGCCGGACGATCGCTACCGGAGTACCGGGCGGCGCGAGGTAGCGGGAGCATCCTCGACTCCGTACGGTCGCCCGATCTGGCCGCGGAGCTGACGATGCAGCCTGTCCTCCGCTACGGAGTGGACGCTGCCGTCCTGTTCTCGGACATCGTGGTGCCGATCGCCGCCATCGGATTCGGCGTCGACATCCATCCCGGCGTCGGGCCGGTCGTCGAGAAGCCGTTTGCCAGCGCATCCGATCTGGACCGATTGCGCGGGCTCGAACCCGAAGCCGACATCCCCTATGTCCTGGAGACGATCCGCATCCTCTGTCGCGGTCTCGCCGTGCCGTTGATCGGTTTCGCCGGGGCCCCGTTTACCATCGCCAGCTACCTCATCGAAGGCGGACCGTCGCGCGACCAGTCCAAGACCAAAGCCCTGATGTACGAGCAGCCCGTCCTCTGGGCGGAGCTCCTCGAGCGACTCGCCCAGATCTCGTTGACATCATTGCGAGCGCAAGTCGCGGCCGGCGCCCAGGCGATCCAGCTCTTCGACAGCTGGGTGGGAGCGCTCGGGCCCGCTGACTATCGGCGATATGTCCTGCCGGCCAGTTCGACGGTGCTCACCGGTCTCGCGGACCTTGATGTGCCGCGCATCCATTTCGGAGTGGGGACTGGCGAGCTGCTGGACCAGATGGCCGAGGCCGGAGCGGACGTCGTCGGCGTGGATTGGCGCGTGCCCTTGGGTCGAGCACGCGAGCGGGTCGGTCCCAACGTGGCGCTGCAGGGCAATCTCGACCCTGCTGCCGTGTTGGCGGGTTGGGAGGTGGCCCGCCCGCGGGCCGAGCAGATCCTCAAGGATGGAGGGGGCCGGGGACATATCTTCAACCTCGGTCATGGCGTCTTGCCCGACACTGACCCCGGGGTGCTGGCTCGTCTCGTCGATCTCTGCCACGCCCAGGACCCCGATACGTGAGAGTTGCCATCATCGGTGGCGGGATCTCCGGCCTGGCCGCAGCCTGGGAATTACGCCACCACGCCGAGGTCACGGTGTTCGAGCCAAACCAGCTGGGTGGTTGCATCCGCACGACTTCGTTCGAAGGCCATTTGGTCGACGAAGGCCCGGACGCCTTCCTCACTCGCGTTCCAGATGCCGTCCGACTCTGCGAAGAGTTGGGTATCGCGGACGAACTGGTCGCTCCGAGCGCGGGCCGTTCCATGATCTGGTGGGACGGCCGACTGCGTCCCCTCCCTGAGGGTCTGGTGCTGGGCGTCCCCAGACAGATGGGCAGCGTCATCAAGAGCGGGATCCTCTCACCGGCAGGGGTGGCGCGCGCCGCCCTCGACCTGGTGCTTCCTCGTAGGCGTCCGCCGGCAGGGCTCACCGTCCGGGACCTGGTCGCCGACCGGTTCGGCGCCCAGGTCGCCGACCGGCTCGTCGATCCGCTGGTCGGGGGGATCCATGCCGGCTGGACCGGCAAACTCGGCGCCGCCGAGGTCGTACCCCAACTGGTCGCCGTCGCCGAACGGTCCCGCAGCCTGCTCCTCGGCCTGAGGAAGCAGTCTGCGGCAGAGGCCGGCCCGATGTTCCTGGCCCCCCGAGGAGGCGCCGGCCGCCTCGTCGAGGTGCTGTGCCAGTCGTTGCAGGACCTCGGTGTGCATCTCGTGGCCGCGACTGTGGAGGCGATCCACGTCACCCCCAGCAGGCGGATCCAGGTCATCCCGGACCCGGAGCCATTCGACGCTGCGGTCGTCGCCACGCCGGCTCAGGCAGCAGCCAAGATTCTCGGCCCCGAGGGAACCAGACCGCTAAGCGACCTTCCCACTGCCTCCGTCGCGATCGTCACCGCTTCCCTTTCCGGGATGGCGCTACCGCCCGGCATCAACGGATTCCTCGTCCCTCGTAGCGAGGGGAAACTTATGACGGCGTGCTCGTTCGCGTCCAACAAATGGCCGCACTGGTCTGACCCGGGGCAAGCCGTCGTACGGATTTCGGCCGGGCGATGGGGCGATCAATCGGCCCTCGACCTGAGCGACGCCGACCTGGTGAACCGGTTGGTGGAGGAACTTGGCGACGCGCTCGGATCTGCGATCGCTCCAAACGCGACCCGGATCTCCCGCTGGCCTGGAGCCTTCCCGCAGTACCTGCCGGGTCACGCCGCCCGAGTCGCCGACCTCGAATACCAGGTCGCCCGCCGACTGCCCGCGGTCACCCTCGCCGGCGCGACCTACCGAGGATCAGGGATCCCGGCGTGCATCGCCTCTGGGCGCGGCGCCGCCCGGCAGATCCTGACGGCAACAACTGCAGCGGCCAACTAGCCAGTGGTAACGTCCGGCCGCGTGCCCACTCGCGAAGCTCCTTAGTCCGGAGCCATGCCGCTGAGACCGTTGGTGGTCCCGAGGTCGCTAACAAGCGCGTACACCCGCGCCCACGATTGGCTCGTCGGAGGCGGATGGGCCTGGGCCGTTCCATTCGTCGTCGGCATGCTGATCAAATACCGCCTCGGACGCGTGCATCTGGCCGTGGCCGCGCTGGTGGCCGTGTTCGTCGTTGTGGCGGCCGCCCGTCGACCCCACGTCGTCGTGGTAGCTATCGCGTGGATCTATCCGCTGCAGCTGTTCATACTCGCCTACGCCTACCGGCTCGGCCTGTCAGGATCGTTAACCCGCCAAGCCGGATACTGGATCGAACTCGCGGCCGCCGGATTGGTCATAGCCGCGGTGCGTCAGTATCGCGACGGGGGAGACCGCCTCGACATGGTCGACCTTCTCGGGATTCTGTACATCGCCGTCGTCGGGTTCTACCGCCTCGCGCCCCACCTGTTCGTGCACCCCAGCGGCGTGGGTGTGGTCGGACCGCCCACTGGCGCCACGGTCTTGAACACCTCGCTGCGCAACGACATCCTCTTCGTGGTGATCTTCCTCAGCGTCAAGCATCTGCGCCTTGGTCAGGAGGTCCGGGCTCGGTTCCTACGAGCCGTATTCGTGATCGGAGTCGGCGCTTCTCTGGCCGGGATCTACGAATATCTGGCGTCTAACTCGTGGAACCACTTCGTCGTCCACACCATCCGGGTGACGAACTATCAGGTCAACGTCCTCAAGGCCGTGATTCCGAATCCGCTCGACGTCCGCGTATACGGCACCCACCACCGCCTCCAGGTCGGCTCCTTCTTCATCGACCGGTTGACATGCGGATTCTTCCTCGTGGTGGCGTTCGCGATCGGATGTGAGTACCTGACGAGAGGGGGCGGCCGGAAGACCATCGTCGCCTTGGGAACCGCCCTGATCGGGGTGGGTATTGTCCTGGTACAGAGCCGCGATGCCCTCGCCGCCGCCGCCATCGTCATCGCGTTGGCTCTTCGCCCCGTGCGCGCTCGCACCCGATCCTCGCGGGTGAATCTCGGGATTCTGGTGGCGGCCACGCTACTCATTGTCCTGCCGGTATCCCTGGGAATCGGTCTCTTCTCCCGCGTGTCCGGTTCCGTAAATGGCAGCGACTCGTCGACGCAACTGCACGTCTCGAGAACCAGTTCAGGGATCAAGGCACTGGTCCACCAACCGCTCGGGCGCGGGCTCGGAACCGGAGCGACGAACGGAACTCGGTTTGCTACCCCCGATACGCTCACCAGCGAGGACGAGTACCTGCAGATCGGCAACGAGACCGGCATCGTCTCGCTGATCGCGTTCGTACCCCTCACGATCATCGTCAACCGGCGTCTACGAGGGTTCGTGGGCGCTCAGCAGGCTGATGTCCTCACCGGATCCTGGCGGGGTTGCTTCCTCGCCCTGTCGATCGCCTGTTTGGTGCTGCAGGTCTGGCTCGAACTTCCCGTCGCGGTGGTGGCCTGGCTCGGACTGGGCTTGGCCCTCGCACCCCAGACCCCGGCAGGAGGGGATCGGGCGTCCCCCGAACACTACACTGCGGAACCCGTTCCCATATAAGGCTGATGACCAATGGAACTTCGTCGCTACCTTGCCGTGCTCAAGAAGCGGTGGCCCCTCGTGGCGGCCACGGTAGTCCTCGCGCTGGTCCTCGCGGTCCTGGCGACCCCGCGGACAGCCCGGTACACGGCGAGCAGCACGATTGTCGTCGGTCCACGGCAGTACAGCACCACCCAAGGCAACTCATCCACCATTTCCGGCGACCAGGCGGTTGGGGTCATCATCTTGTTGCAAACCTACGCGGAACTCATTCCGACTGCGCCGGTCGCGATGGACGCATTGGCGCAGACCGGCGTGCCCCGCTCGGCAGGGACGGTCGTAGCGGAGACGAGGGCGAGCGCTATTCCGAGTACCCAACTGCTGACGATCACCATCACCGACCCCGTCCCGACCGTCGCCCAGGCCCTGGCCACCGGCATGGCCAATGCCTTCGTCAACAAGGTCAACTCCTTCAAACCTGACCAGGCCGCGACGGTCGGAACCCTGCCCGAGATCCCGGTGTATGTCTTCCAGCCGGCGCTGCTGCCAACAGTCCCGCAGAGCACGGGCCTCCGGAGCAACTTGATACTGGCCGGGATATTCGGCTTGCTGGCCGCCCTGGCCACGGTCGCGCTCCTCGAGTACCTGGACGTCACCATCAAGACCACAGAAGACGCAGAAGCCCGACTGGGCCTGCCGGTCCTGGGAGCCATACCGCTGCTCGACCAGTTGGGGCAGGGGCCGTCCCTGGCGGCCGCCTCCTTCGGGTCGTCGTCGCGGTCCTCGCGGTCATCTCGTCTCTCGGTCGTAGAGCCCACGGTCATGGAGCCCAGAAGTGGCTAAGCGCGCCATATCAGGTACGGCAGGCGCGATAGCTCGCCGGGAGGCCATGCGGATCCTGCGGTCCAACCTGCTGGTGGCGCTGTCCGACCTCTCGAATCCGACCGTCATCGTGACCAGCGCGCAAGCCGGGGAGGGCAAGACAGCCACTTGTGCCGAGCTCGCCTTCAGTCTCAGCCTGGCCCGGCTGCGTGTCGTACTGGTCGATCTCGACCTTCGCCATCCCGACGCCCATCGCTGGGTAGGCGGGCACAACGAATATGGAGTGGCTGACGTGTTGCTGGAGCGACGATCGCTGCAGCAGAGCCTTCAGTACATCGACACCAGCGAGTCCGCCTCATCTGAAGGCGCCGGTATGTACTTCCTGGCCACGGGCGAAGGCGTCGCCAACCCAACCGAGTTATTGGCCACGTCGCGTACCTCCCGGCTGTTGCACTCGTTGGCCGATCAGGCTGACATCGTCCTGCTCGACACACCTCCCGTCCTGCCGGTGGCGGACACCATGGTGATCGGCCGGATCGCCGCCGGCGCCCTGCTCGTACTCGAGGCGGGACGCACGCCGACCAAGACCGTACGAGAGGCGAAGGACGCCTTGACTCGAACCCAGACCCGGATACTCGGGCTGGTGCTCAACAAGCTGGACGAGCGGTCCTTGAGCTATGGGTACGGCTACGGGCCCGGATACGGCGACCCCAGTCGGGGCTCGCTTCCGGCCGAGACGCCGACCGAAGCAGGCATCGGTTAAACCTGCATGGCTGCTGCACCAAAGGTCACGGTCGTCATCCCCACCCACAATCGTCGGGCGTACCTCCAAGAGGCGCTGGGCAGTGCCCTCGGTCAGGAACAGGTCAGCGCGGCGGTCATCGTCGTCGACGATGGCTCGACCGACGACACCGGCACCTTTCTCGAGCAGCTCCAAGACAGCCGGGTCCGGGCGCTTCGAGTCGACCCAGGACGGGGCGGATCGGCAGCGCGCAATCTCGGGCTGGCTCATTGTGTCAGCGAATACGTGATGTTCCTCGACGACGACGACGTATTGCGCCCGAAGGCGCTGGCCAGCCTTTCGGCCGCGCTCGACCGCCAGCCGACCGCCGCGGGCGCCGGTGGTGCCTACGCCCGCTTCGGCGCCGTCCCTGGCCCGCGCCGAAACCTTCAACCCCGATTTCCCGTGACCCGACCCCTCTGGCCCGAACTGCTGCTCGGATGGAACATGCCTCCGGCGACACTGCTGTGGCGATCCGAGGCGGTGCGTCAGATCGGAGGTTGGAACGAAGACCTTCGACGGTGTGAGGATCGTGACATCAACTTACGGGCATATCCAGGCGCCTTTACCCTGATCGCTAAGGTCGTCATGGACTACCGCGTGCACGCCGACCAGATCCCCAGCCACGATCACACCGAACTCAATCGACAGATGCTTCGCAACTTCGTCGACTCGCTCCCGCCGACTGACAGAGCTCGCGGTGAAGGGATCCTGCGCCTGCGGGAAGACCTCGAATCAGCCGTCGACCATTACCGGCGCAACGACTTCGAGTTAGCCATTCCGGTGTTCCGCCAACTCTTGGATCCGTCTCTCGGGCTGCGAACGTCTCCAGTCGTCGGCGCCTGGTTGGTTGGCCTGTATGTCAAAGCGAGCATCGCCGCCTCGCTGCCGCGGGGGATCCCAGACGCGGCGCGGCGGGTGATGGGTCGCCCCGTCACCAGTAGATGACGCGATGGCGCCAGGCGCCTCGAATCCGGCCCACCATGAACGCCACTTCGCGGATCCACGACCCGCGACTCGCTGGATAACGGAGCATCCGAGGGGCTCGCATCACCGTCCGGATCCAGTGCTTGATGGTGATGCCGAGCGGCGAGCGTCTCGCCCCGTATTCTCTGAATCTGCGATACAACAGCGCCGACGACACGCCATACGCAACCATCTGGCGCACCATGGTCCGCATATCTGACCGAAGGCGGTAGTGGACGACCGCGTCAGCCGCAAACGCGACGCGACCTCCGGCCAATTGGACCCGCCACGACAAGTCGACGTCGTCCCCGCCTCCCCCACCCACCCCCTCTTCCTCACACCCTCCCACGGCCTGGTACACGTCTTTCCAGAGCGCACAGTTCGACCCGGCGACGTAGGGAAGGAAGTCCAGCCCTTGCGGCAAACCACCTTCGGTAGGAGATGGGCGCCAAGCCTGGACGAGCGTGGAGTTGAGTCGCGAGATGTCAAGATGACCGCCGACGAGCTCAGCATCGGCCGCAGCTCGGACCAGAGCAACTATCCAATCGGGCTCGACCACGTCGTCGGAATCGCAGATAGCGATCAGATCCCCATCGGCGCAGCTCACGGCTTCGTTTCTGGCGTAGTTCGCTCCGGGTCGACTGCGGGCATCCACCACACGGAGGCGATGGATCGGGCCAACCCACTCCTGGGCCGTCGCCAGAGTGTCGGGGGTACAGCCGTTGTCCGCCACCAGCACCTCCCACCACCCCGTATACGTTTGCCTCGACAAGGCCGCCAACTGCTCCTCGAGGAACGGCTGATCACCATGCACCGGCATGACTACGCTCACGCGTGGGCGGGTTGGCCGTTGTAGGGGGGACAGCACCGCATCGCAGAGGACGCGGCTTCGCCTCGAACGGTGCGGATCACTTCGAGGCACGGTCGCCTACCATACCCGGATGCCGCCGCGTCCTTCCGTCCACGCGGTCTTCTTCGCACTCAACGAAGTTCCCTTCTTCCGAGCGGCGCTCGGCTCTGTGTACGACGCGATTTCGGGAGCGACGGTGATCACCCGGTACGACCGAGATCGGTATGGCGCACCGGTTGAGCCGGAAGGCCTCGTCCCGCTGTTGCTATCTCGCGAGATCGATCCGGAACGCAAAGTCGAGGTGATTGTGACCAATGAAGGCAGCGAACCACTTGCCCGCAATCGCGCCATGGCGTTCGTCCAGCGACAGTCTCGCGTGCGCCGATTGCCTGGCGAACCGCAGAGCATTCCACCGCCGGAGTTCTTCTGGCATATCGACGCCGACGAAGTCTACGATCCGACTGACATCCGTCGGCTATTGCCATGGGTCACCGAACACCGAGCCCAAGCATACCGGCTCGAGTTACGGACGTATTTCCGCACCTGGAACTGGCGGATAAAAGAGCTGGGAACTTTTACCGTGTTGACGCGACCGGGATTCCAGTTTGGCGATATCCGCGATCCCTATCCCACCTGGTGGCGCCGTGGCTGGGCGAAAGCTTCCCGGTCGGGTTTGGTCTCCGAGGACTTCCGGCGGCGTCGAGAAGGGGCCCTTCTCGTGCCTCCCGAAGTCGCCGTATGCCATCATGGTAGCTATGTGGGCGATCGAGATCGAGTGGCCCAGAAGGTGCATCGGTCATCGCATCGCGCGGAGTTCGCCGACGATTGGTTAGGTCGAGTGTGGGACGAATGGAATCCCGATCTCCGCGATTTTCACCCAACTGACCCACCCCGCTTTCCCGCGGCAGCGCACGTGCCCACCCAGGAACTGCCCCCGGCCATTCGCGATGGAAAATGGCCGGAGGGTTGGATTGAGCGAGAATAGCGCGTGAATTAGGACGTGGACTTCTCCACGACCACCAGATAGTCCCGCTCGTAATAGAAGTTGTCTGGACCGCCATCCAGCTCCTCAAGAATCCGTAACCCGGCGTGGTCGATCAAGGTCCGAGCCGCTTGAGGTGTCATGAAGTAGAAGCCTTCGACGCGGTAGTACTTCTGGGCCGCGAAACGCTCCCACCCGGCAGGCGTCGTCAAGTTGGAAGTGTGCACAAACGCCCGACCGCCGGGCTTCAATACTCGGTGGAATTCTTGGAGATACTGCCACTGGACGTGGAGGTCCAAGTGGACGAACACATCGAACGAGTAGATGAAGTCAAAGGTCTCCCCCAGCTCAGCTGGAAGCGTCGGGGAGTCAAGCACATGGAATTGAGCGCCTCTCACTTCGCGCAGTTCCTGGCGAGCCCGGTCGAGCATCCTCGGGGCCACGTCGAAGGCGTGGAACTGCCCGACCTTCGGAGCGACCAGCCGAGCTACCCGCCCTCCTCCCGTCCCGATTTCCCCGACCACGGCGCGCCCGTCGATGTGCGGAAGGATCCAGCGATCGACGATGGCTTCGACGTCCTCGAGCCGGCCCCATTCCTCGCCGAGCCGGGCGACGCTCGATGGGTCATCGGTCTCGCGACCTTCGTGGTCGAGTTGCCGCTGCCGGAAGTCGTGGTCGGACCATCGATCGGCGTACCAGTCCCATAGTGATCGGTTGTAGGCCACGTTGTCCAAAGGAGAGACCGAATTTGGCAGGTCGAACCGTCGCTCCCGCTGCCACTCTCTCGACGCCTGCACCCGCCGACCCAGTGTGGAAGGCAGCCGATTCGCCACGGACTCGGGCAGGATCGCGGCGAGGCTGTGGGCGGCCCGACGGACCGGGGTAGGCAATTGGGTCACAGTGGACAAAGATATAGTCTCCTGGCATGGGGCGCTATGCGAGCACGAGCCCGGAGCTCGATGACGCGGAGCAGCGCTGGTGGCGGGAATACGGGGACCTGGAAGAACAATTCTGCTGGGTACAGACGCCCTGGGTTCAGCGGTACATTCGAGGCCCCTACCTCCGGGTCGTCACCGACCTGGTGAATCCCGGCTCGAAAGTTCTCGAGCTGGGATGCGGCACGGGGTGGCTCACGATCCTTCTCGCCCAACTTGGCGTCTTGTCCGTCGTGGGCCGGGACTTCTCGCCCGCCCAGATCGACCGAGCAAAGAGGGCAGCACTCGACGCGGGCGTCGGTGCTCGAGTGCGCTTCGAGGTTGCCGAGCCTGGCGGTCTGCATGGGGATGAATGCTTCGACGTCATTGTCATGCACGCCTTCCTGCACCACCTCTCGTCGGATGAAATCGCCGATACCCTTCGCACCGCGTCGCACGGATTGGCGCCCCACGGCCGTCTCGTGGTGGTCGAGCCGATGCATTATTCGGAAGGGCCGGCCCAGGAGCCCCTGTCGCTTCGAATCGGACGCCGACTGGAGAGCCTGCCCAGGGTGCTGCACAGGCGGGGGCTGCGACGGGAGGGCGATGTCGAGGCGAACGTCCGCCGGCGGCTCGCTCACCGCCACGTCGGCGACCCCCCCTTCGGCCCCTCTCCGAAGGAGGCTGCCTTCGCCCCTTCCGAACTCCTGGCCCAACTCGAATCGCAGTTCGAGGTGATCGATCGCCGACGGTGTCTGTGCATGAGCCATCTCGTCGCCCAGGAACTACTGATTGCCAAACTGTCGCAGCCGCGTCTGTGGTCCGCCCTGGCACCACCTGCCCTCGCGGCGGCCCGGCTCGCGGATCGCCGCTTCCTGACCCAGCGACTGATCCCCCGCACGGTGTGGGTATTCGAGGCTTTCGTCAGCCAGCGGCTCGACCGGTGACCGCGGCGGACTACCTGGTGGTGGGCTCCGGGCTGACCGGCGCGGTGATCGCCAGAATGCTTCGGAATGCCGGTCGGGACGTGCTCGTGCTCGAGCGAAGAACTCACTTGGGTGGCAACGTCCACGACTTCGTTCACCCGAGCGGGATCCGAGTGCACACCTATGGCCCGCACTATTTTCGGACGAATAACGAGAAAATCTGGAAGTTTGTGACGGAGTTTGCGGATTTCTACCCGTACGAGGCAGTGCTCGCATCCTGGGTCGACGGCCGCTTCGAGCATTGGCCGGTCACCGCGGAGTACATCCGCAGAGCGGTCGGGGATCCATGGAAGCCAGCCTTCAACGGCTTCCCGGAGAACTTCGAGGAAGCCTCGCTGGCCATGATGCCGGAGGTCGTCTACCAACGCTTTGTAAAGGGCTACACGGAGAAGCAGTGGGGGGTGCCAGCCCGCGCCCTCGCCAAGGAGTTGGCTGGGCGATTCGATGTTCGGACCGGCGACGACTACCGCCTCAAACCTCATCGCCACCAGGGCATCCCCGTCGGCGGATACGCCCGTTTCATGGAGTCCATGTTGGAGGACATCCCGGTCGTCCCCAATTGCGACTACCTGGAGCGCCGGACCGACTTCGACGCCAGGCGAACTCTGGTGTTCACCGGACCGATCGACGAGTTCTTCGGATTCGACCTCGGACGCCTTCAGTACCGTGGCCAACTTCGCCAGCACACGCACCTCCCGGACGTCGACCTGGCGCAACCATTCGGTCAGGTCAACAATCCGGACCCTGAGTGCGGCGGCCACGTTCGCACCCTCGAGTGGAAACACATGCTCAGCCCTGAAGAGGCCAAGGGTGCAGTCGGCAGCGTCCTCACCACGGAGACGCCTTACAGCCCAAGCGACCCCAGCGACTACGAGTATCCCTTCCCCGACGACATCAACAAGCGGCTCTTCGAGCGCTATCGAACCAGAGCCCGATCCTTGCCAGGAGTACTGATCTGCGGGCGCCTCGGCGAGTACCGCTACTACGACATGGATCAGGCGATCGCAAGGGCCATGCTCCTGGCACGTCGAATCTTGTCTTCGTGATCCCGTCCGCCCACCCGTCGATCGGATCCCTCGCGCCCGGCGTCGAACGCCCACAGTGGTCGGTCATGATCCCGACGTACAATTGCGCGGAGCTCCTGCGGGCCACGTTGCAGTCGGTCCTCGATCAAGACCTGGGCCCGGACGCCATGCAGATCGAGGTCGTGGATGATTGCTCCACCACGGATCGACCCGACCACGTCGTGGCCGAACTCGCGGACGGACGAGTGACCTTCTGGCGCCAGCCCACCAATCTCGGCATTGGCAGAAACTTCACGTCGTGCCTCGAACGCGCCAAGGGCCATTGGGTCCATGTCCTCCATGGCGACGACCTCGCCTACGCAGGTCTGTATCGAACCGTCGGCGACCTCCTGTCCGCGAATCCCGAAATCGGGGGCGTGGTGGTCGGAGCCGAGGACATCGACGAGCAGGGATCAGTGATCCAAGCGAACATTCCCATCCGGCCAACCCGCCAGGAACTCACCGACTTCGAGCAAGGAATCTTCTCGTGGAATCCGGTGCGAGCGCCAGCCGTGATCGCCCGGCGATCCGTCTATGAAGGAGTCGGCGGCTTCCACCCGAATCTCCGCTACTGCGCCGACTGGGACATGTGGAAGCGAATAGCCGTAGCCACCCGGTTGTTGTACGAGCCTGAGGTCCTGGTGGGTTATCGCGTCCACAGCCAGTCCGACACGGCCAAGCTCGGGACGTCGGTGGCCCAGCTCAAGGAAATGATTCGCAGCGTACGCATTGCCCACAACTACATTCCTGATGGTCGCAGCCGCGGTTGGACCCGCGACTTCTACGGCACCATCCGGAGCTGGGCCTGGGACATGCTCTCGCCTCAGCCGGGTCGCCCGATCGGGCGTGATCTCCTCGGCTATTCGCGGATCGTGGTGGAGAGCACGGTGCGGTCACACACCGACCGGATGCTGGCACGCACCAGTCGCCGGTCGTCGCCATGAACCCAAAAGTGCTGCTCGTCAACCACGCTGATCGGGGAGGCGGCGCGGCAGTCGCCGCTCACCGGCTTCACGTGGCCTTGCGAAGAGCCGGGGTTGACTCCTCGATGCTGGTCGGAACCAAGACATCCCACGACGAAACGATCGCTCAGTTACGCCAATGGGCCATTGTCCGACGGCCGATCCGAGCCATTACTGATCGTCTCGGTCTCAACGAACTCGACGGGATCGGGGCCTACACCGTCGGCCGCCGAGACGATTTCCGACACGCCGATGTGGTGCACTATCACGCCATCCACGGGAGTTGGTTTAGTTATCCGGTCATGCCACACCTGACTCGCCAAAAGCCGAGCGTGATGACACTTCACGACATGTGGCCCTTCACCGGACATTGCACCTTCGGTTTCGAGTGCGGTAGATGGCAGTCAGGCTGCGGACATTGCCCCCATCCCGAAGCGTTTCCGTCCATACAGCGTGATGCCACCGCGGTGGAGTGGAAGATGAAGGATCGCCTGTGGGCCGGAAGCCGCTTGACGGTCGTGTCGCCGAGTGAATGGCTGGCCGCGTTGGCGAAGCGGAGCATGTTGGGCCACTTCCCCGTCAAAGTCATCCCCCACGGCATCGACACCGAGGTTTTCGGCCCACGAGACCCAGTCGCGGCCCGGACCGCCCTTGGACTCCGCGTGGATGATCCGGTCGTCCTCTTTGCCGCCTCATCGGTCGCCGATCGACGCAAGGGCGCGGACCTCGTGACCGGCACCCTACAAGCGCTACCCGAACCGCTTCGGAAGCGAACGACCATCGTCCTGATGGGCGATCGTGGGCCGCAGATGGCCGCCCAGCTGGGCGAGACCGGTTGCGAGGTCGCGGACCTCGGCTACGTCGCCAGCGACCGGCTCAAAGCCGTGATCTACTCTGCCGCAGATGTGTTCGTCTTCCCGACCCGGGCCGACAACTCGCCTCTGGTGGTTCTCGAGAGTTTGGCCTGCGGCACGCCGGTCGCCTCTTTTGACGTCGGCGGGGTCAACGAACTCGTCCGCCCCGGGGTAACTGGGCTGTTGGCGTCTCCCGAGGACGTAATCGATCTGGCGGCGCAGCTATGCCGCTTGCTCGAGGACACAGATCTGTGCGTACGACTCGGCAACCAGGCCCGGGAGATGGTAATCCGGGAGTACCCACAGCACCTCTCCGCAGACCGCCATCGCCGGCTCTATGCCGATCTCCTGAGCGAGGCCGCGTGAAGCGGAGATTCCTCGCCGTCGTGCCGGTCTATGGGCACCACCAGATGACCCACGATCTCCTGTCGGATCTCGAAAGCGAGTCCTCGCTCATCGACGTGGTCGTAGTCGACAACCTTGGTGACTACCCGCGACGCGGCACAGAGGCCGTTGTGGTGCCTGGCGACAACCTCGGATGGGCCGGTGGAACCAACTTCGGGACCCGGGAAAGAGGGGATGACCACCGCGGTTACATCTGGCTCAACAACGACACGAGGTTGGCCCGCGGCTTCGTTCGCGGTCTGATCAAGGCGTGGCGGGCGACCGGCGCGGGTATCGTCGGACCCTTCTACGACTGCCACTGGATCCACCAGCGCGATCCGTCCCTCCCGTCGGTCACGGACTACCGGCCCGTGCGCAGGCACTATCGAGCACCGTTTATCGACGGCACCTGCATGTTCGTGCCCGCGTCGACCGTCGACCGAATAGGCGTGCTCGACGCAGACACTTTCGCCCCGCTCGGTTGGGGCGCGGAGATTGATTATTGCCTGTCGGCCAACGCCGCCGGCCTTGACATCGTGGTCACTCGCCTGGCCTACCTGCACCACGAGCGTTCGGTGACGGCGCAGACCGTGTTCACCGGCGGGTATGAGGAATACCTCGGCCGTGCCTACCCGGTCGCCATGGATGGCCTCGCTCACAAGTGGGGCGCCGATTGGCAGACCCAAACGGGTGTCGATCCGGCCACCTCCCAGACCCGTCCCCTCGGTCCAGACGACCGGATCTCTCACTCGTGGTGGGCTCGAACGTTGATGGGAGCCTGACATTCTCCGGCCTGCACTTAACCGCCGTTTCTCGATGCTACGCCCCGCTCGACCAAGGGCGATGGCGCGGCGGTGGTTTGGCGAGCCGCCGGCGGCGCCGACCAACTCCGCCCTTCCGACGGCGGTGGCCGCGCGCCGCGGCGAATCACTGCTCGACTACCACCGCTCCCGATTGGCGGCGCACACGAACGATAGCTACGCCAGCCTTCCGATACAGAAGTTCCCCGAGGACCTGCGAGTCTACGAACACCTGTTGTGGTCTTCTCGGTGCAACGTAGTCATCGAGTTGGGGACGAACGCCGGCGGCAGCACACTCTGGTTCCGTGACCGTCTCGTGGACATGGCCCGCTACGGCCGTATCCGCGCTCCTAGGGTGATCGCTGTCGACATCGTCGCCGACCAGACGGCGCAATGGGTCCGGCAGGTCGATCCCGACGCCAGCCACATCACGTTCGTCCAGGCCGACGTAACCGACCGAGCTCTACCCGATCGAGTCGCCGCACTCTTACGCCCCGACGACCGGCCTTTCGTTATCGAGGACTCGGCCCACGAATACGACACGACGATGAGCGCCCTGGTGGGATTCTCCCGCTTCGTGCCATCCGGAGGCTATTTCGTGGTAGAAGACACGTGCGTCGACGATGAGGACCTCCGTATCGACCCACGTTGGCCACGGGGAGTGGCACCGGCCTTGACCAACTGGCTCGGAACAGAGCAGGGTCAAGCTTTCCTGGTTGATCGTTCGCTTGAGTTGTATGGCCTGTCGTGCCATCCAGGCGGCTTCCTGCGACGGATCTAGGCGCGGTCATGGTCCGTTGACCGGGTTTGCTATCGTCCGCTCCGTGCCGAACGTGGTCGATCTACGTGATGACTATCTAGACTTGGTAGAAAAGGCATTGCTGGCCGTGACGAACGGGCCTATGGAGGTGTTCCGGCCGGCTTCGACCCAGACTCCTGCGAGCCCGCTTCGCCGCGCCATCATTCAACGATGGCTAGTGAAGCGAGGCCACGCGGTGCTCGCGTACAAGATGACCATTGACCCCGCCGAGGACCCTGAAGGCGCTCGATTTGTCACCGCGCTCCCGCCAGGCATGATGACGATGGTTGGCCGCACCCGATTGCACCACGCCCGAACCTGTGTTGAGCAGGCCTTGGCGGACGGAATTCCAGGCGATTTCATCGAAACCGGGGTATGGCGCGGAGGAACCACCATCATGATGCGCGCCGTGTTGAAAGCCTACGGTGTCACGGATCGCCGAGTGTACGTGGCCGACTCTTTCGAGGGGTTGCCGCCGCCGAACCCAGAGCTGTATCCGGCCGACCGTGACCTGTTCCTAAATGTTCACACGGCTCTGGCAGTCGGACTCGAAGATGTACGAGCGAAATTTCGAACGCTACGGGTTACTCGATGAGCAGGTCGTATTTGTCAAGGGATGGTTTCGAGACACCTTGCCGGATCTGCGCGATAAGAGTTGGGCTACAATCCGCCTCGACGGTGATCTCTACGAATCGACCACGGACGCTTTGGTCAATCTATATCCAGGGCTATCAGTCGGCGGGTGGGTCATCATTGATGACTGGGAGATCGAGGCCTGTCGAAACGCAGTCCATGACTACCGCAAACAGCACGGCATATCAGATGAGATCGTTAATGTTGGTCGCTTCGGCGTCGTCTGGCAGAAAACCGTTCCATCAGGTTGAGCGGTTGCTTGAGGGATCGACGCAACCCCTGCCACATTCGCCAGACCGGCGACTGAGCAATAGCTGCGAGTTGTTGCTGCGTCTGTGAAAGACGGTGCTGCACGAGAGCGAGTTGGGCGACCTCGGCTTGGAGGTTCTTGATCACTTCCTCCTTGTCGCGCAGAGCCGACGCTGCAGGTTCATCAAGTTGCACCATGAACCCCGGGCTGGACTCACCGCCCACCGCCGGAGTCAGATCCGACTGCGCCGGGTCTCGTCGGGCCACGGCGACAAACTCGTACGTGAGGGCGTCTGGCAAGGACCGAACGGCGTCTTCGCATCCTGGCGGCAACGCTATTGGATCGTAGCGCTGCCCATAGTCGATGGGCAACTCGAGGCGGTCCAGGGTAGTGAGCTCGTACCCCGCCTCCTCAAAGAGTCGCGGAAGCGACTCAGCCGTGAAAAAACGTAGATGGGTTCGGTCCAAGATGCCTACTTCCTCGTAGGCGAATCTCCCTTGTAGCAGGGATAGCCGGATGCTGCCGTGGGCAATATTCGGTACCGACGCCACCACGGTGCCGTTAGGCGCCAGCAGACTCGTCAGCGACCTCAGCAAGCGCGCCGGGTCGCGAAGATGCTCGAGGACATCTGCGGCCAGGATCGCGTCGAAGGCATCGTGACCTATCAGAAGCGGAAGATTCGAAGTGTCAAGGTCACAGACCACCACACGCTCACACCACACTGCAGCTTGCGCAGCAGCCTGGGGGTCAAGTTCGACCCCCACGACCGAGCACCCCCGACCCGTCAAGGCCTCCGAGTCGCGCCCAGTAGAACAACCGAGCTCCAAAACCCTGGCACCAGACGCTATGTAGGCGAGTGCGGGGGACGATATCTCCGCGATCCCGAGCGACGCCGCGCATTCGGCTCGGGCGCGCTCATAGGCCGCGGATGACACCCCCCATGTGGGAGACGTCATGATGGTTTCCACTGATATCCGTAGACGGTCGCCAAGCGGGCGATCACCTCCTCGGCCACGTCCTCTGGCTTCGTGTCCAAGGCATGCGGACCGTGTAGCACGTGGCGGGTCACGCCCAGGTAGTGGTGCACCTCACCGTCGCTCAACTCGATCGGAGTGCCAGCGAAGCTGAGCCCAGCTCTGTACCGAAGGTGTTCATAGATCTCTCCCCCGGTATCGCGGACCACCATATGTGGACGAAAGCCGTTGTAAGGCCGTCGCGCCCAGCGAAAGACGTCCAACGGTTCGGTGGCCATGCGCTCGCGCAACCTGCCGGGCAGTTGCGAGAACTTCCGGCTCTGCAATCCCCACGGCGGCCCCCAGCGGGCTCCGAGGAATTTTGCCAAACGTGGCACCCTTGAAAATTCGTTGGGCGTCCACGTCGCGTTGAACGACACGCCCGCAGCCAGGGCGGACCTGACCGGCTCGACCTTCAGCATGACGCACGGGATCCACGGCCGCTCCATGTACAGAATCTCGGCCCCCGGAGGCGACTTCCATTCCTCGTCAATAAGAAACGGCCCCCAAAGGAATCCTGCGCCAAAGCACAATCCGTGATCTAGTTTATCCCCCATCCATTCGACGAACCCATCCTTTCGAATTTCGGCGTCGGAATCCAGCAAGAGAACGCGCTCGTCGGGCAGCGAAGAAAACACCCAATCGAGTGTCGTACCGTGCAGCGCCAGCGGCGCCTCGATGAGGTCGAACTCATATGTGCTCATGAGTGTTTCGAAAACCTTACGGCTCGCCTCCGTCGGGTCGCAGTTGATGACGAGTACCGGAAGGGCGTTATGGGCTAGCGCCGACAGCAGAGCTCGGGCAGTGATGAGATCCGTATGGACATTGATGATGACAGTCCGACAGCGCACTCCCGACAACTGCTCGACCGATTCCACAAGAGCCACTCCGGTAGCATAGTGCCGTGGTCCAGACCCAAGGCGAGGCGCTCCTAGCTGGGGCGGTGCGGCACCACGGAGGCGTCCGCGGGGCCATGCAGCGGACGTGGGCATCCAGGTGGCTCCTGTGGCAGTGGACTCGCCGGGACTTCATAGTTCAGTATCGGCAGAGCCTCTTAGGCCTAGCGTGGTCAGTCGCCCAGCCCCTACTGCTTTTGGCGTTGTACGGCACGGTATTCGCCGGCGTATTGAAGGTCAAGGCACCGGACGGCCACTATCTATTGTTCGCACTCTGTGGGTTGGCGCCTTGGACGTTCCTGTCCACGGCCATCAATCGGGCATCGTACTCCCTCGTCGGAGCTACCACCGTGATCAAGCAAGTGTACTTTCCGAGAGCTATCGTGCCGTTAGCCAGTACCGGCGTTACCACCATAGATCTGGCGGTATCGACGTGCATCCTGCTCGCAACGGAACTCCTCAGCTTGGGCACCATACATCCCTCGACCTTGGCGCTCATCCCCATCTACCTCGGGCTCCTGCTCCTCCTTGCCGGGTTCGCCGTCATCATCAGCCTAATCGGCGCACTCGTCCGCGACATCCGCTTCTTGATTCCCCTGATCCTCCAAGTCGGATTCATCGCCACACCAGTTATGTATCCTCGAACCCTCGTACCGCACCACTACAGTTGGCTGTACAACGTCAATCCGATGAGCCGAATCATCGACGCCATCCGCTCGGCCGTCCTGTTCGGACGATGGCCCTCGGCCGGACTCCTGGGTGCGATAATCGGAGCAGGGGTTGTTGTGCTGGTCCTGTCCTTGTGGTATTCCGCCGCCGTAGAGAGCCGACTCCCCGACCTCTTGTGAGCGCACTCGTCACCTTCGCCGCCGTGAGCAAACGTTATCGACGCGGTCGCGAACGGATGAACCTGAGGGCGGCCTTGCCCGGGTCGTTCGGACAGACGCGCCGGGGTGACTTCCATTGGGCGCTCTCCGACGTCACTTTTGAGCTGGACGCGGGAAACAGCCTCGGACTGATCGGTCCGAATGGTGCAGGGAAGTCGACAACTTTGAAACTTGTCGCGGGCGTCATCGCTCCCACGACCGGATCGATTGCGGTTCGCGGCCGAACGGCCTCTCTCATCGAACTCGGCGCAGGCTTTCATCCCGACATGACCGGCAGAGAAAACCTCTACTTCAGTGCAGCCGTACTCGGCATGGGCCCCAAAACTATCCGGAAGCGTTTCGACCAGATCGCCGAGTTTGCCGATATCGGTGCCTATCTGGACACGCCGGTGAAGCGTTATAGCTCCGGAATGCTCGCCCGTCTGGGTTTCGCCGTGGCGTCCCATCTTGATGCCGAGGTGCTCGTACTCGACGAGGTTCTCGCTGTCGGCGACGCAGCCTTCCAACGAAAGTGTCACCGCCGAATCGCCGATCTTACCAAACAGGGAGTCGCCCTCCTCTATGTCACGCATGCTATCTGGACGGTGCCGATGCTTTGCAAAGAAGCCATCCTCCTGGCCGGTGGGAGCATTCAGAGTCAAGGCGCACCAGTTGACGTGGTGCAGGATTATGAGAAGCTGCACCAAAGCGGCGCCATTCCCATCACTGACGGCAGTATCAAAGTCATCCGGCGCCTCAACGCCTCTCATCGCATAATTCAGCCAGCTGGCAATCTTAGTCTCGCGATCGAGATCGAGTTACCTGAGCCTCATCCAGACGGAGTTGCTCTGGTTTTTTTGGCTGATGAGCAGTTGAAGGTATATGCCACGGTCTCTTCTCGGGATGCCGGCATATCATTCGACCGGTCCGGATCCCACCGAATGACCTGCCACCTCGAATCGATGCCACTTCAGCCAGGAAGTTACAACGTCTACTGCGCCTTTGCCGGCAATTACCAGATCCCCGCCATAGACGATGTCCAAGGCATCACGATAGAGGTCTCCGGCGATCCCGTCGACCCAGCAGGCGGTATGATTCGCATCCCAGCCCACTGGAGCCAGTAAGCACTGAACGCTAACAGTCGGTGTCGCCCTCGATACGCGCTCGATATCGATCGATGAAGCCGGCGACGTCATCGGTACAGAGGTCCCCAGCACGAGAGAGCACCACCTCCTCCGGCCAGTCCCACCACCCGACACGAGTTAGGGCCTCCGCGGTTTCGGCATCGAAGCGCCGGCCGATAGTACGTGCCGGATTTCCGCCGACAATGCTGTACGGCGCCACATCTTCCGTCACGACCGAATAGGCCGCCACCACGGCGCCGTCACCGACCGATGCGCCCACCAGTTTGGCGCCCCGCCCGATCCAGGTGTCGTGCCCAATGCGTATAGTCGAACGGAGGTCCGAGTTGTCAAGTCCCCCGGGCCTCGATTGTTTGGCCGACTTCGTGAACGGCGTTAGGACTCCAGGCACATCAAAGAGGCACTCCACGTCCCAGAAGATCGATGCGTAATTGCCTACGACGACCTCGCACTCCGAGTGAAGTGGGCGCCTCGCTTGTGGCCGGCTGTATGAGGCGATGCCCATGTTCACGGGTGCCGGTTCGCCTTCTGAATCAGACGCAGAAGGACGAATGTCAGGTCCGTGAACACGTCGAAGTGCCGTATACATCGCACGAGATGCGACGAGCCTCGGCTTTCTAAGTAAGCGGGAATATTGCTCGGCGCGGCGTGAGGCAGCCTCGGAACCTGGTCGAACACTCGACCGAGGTGTTCGGCCAACGATGCGGGCCGGGTTTCCCGAGACAGTATCGCCGGGATTGACATCCTTGGTCACCACAGAAAAGGGTTTGATCACGGCTCCTTCACCGACGCGTATACCTGAGAGGACGCAAACTCCGTCACCGATCGAGCTGCCTTTGCCGATAAGAACGTCGCCGTTTGAGGAGGGATGACCCTGATAGGCGCCGGACAAATTGTCGACCTCGCGTAAGGCGAACATCGTAACCCAATCGGTGCGATGATTACCGCCGAGCCATATCTCTACGTTGCGGCCAAATGTCACGCCGTCACCGATCTCAACCCGGGCTCTGTCGCCCTGCATGACCATAACCCGTGGCCGACCGCGGACGCCTAGGCCGGTGAAGCAGAACCGCGAGTCATCCGCTGCATCAAGGTTCGGGCGCTCTGCCGGCACTCGCTGGAAGTATTCTTCCTCGGAGCCGGACAGCACGAACCGAGGCGAGGGAAGACCGCCTCGTTGAGCGGCCGGGGTCACTGGTCCGTCACTGACTGTTCGGTCACGGGCTGCACTCATAAACTCGGTGTCACGACGCTACGGCTGCTACGGCAGGTTCGGAGGTCGGCTCCAAATGCACCTTCTCGAAGGTGCGCTTGCGGCGCAGGAACGGCTGCTCGACGAACCGATACGAGAGGGCGGCGAATCCAAAGGGCACGACGAAGAGGACAAGGTGGTAGGCGTTGTCGCCGAGACCGTGGCGGTTGATGCCACTGGCCAGATAGAAGACGGTGTCCTGCCACAGGTACAAACCGTAGGCGCGCTTTCCGACCCACTGGAGCGGTCGCAACTCCAGAACCAACTGCAGAGGACGATAGGGCCGGGTGACGAGATTGAGCACGATGATGGAAGTGCACAGGGTGGCGGCGGAGATCCCGAACCACACGCCGGATGCGGCGACGTATGTCATTCTCATGACAAGCAAGATCAGCGCCACGGACGCCACGATCGTGGCGACGTCGAGTCGTCGGGCAAACCTGTCGGAAAACTCCCGCCCTTGGCGTGAGCTCAGATAGAAGGCGAGCGCGCAACCGAGCAACAGCCCGTCCGAATGGGTGTCGGTCCCAAAGTAGATTCGGTCTCGGGCTGCCCAACCCAGCACCTCGATGGCGAGGTACCGGTAGAGCATCTCGGCGAGAGCCAATCCTACGAGCGCATAGGCGATGTGGACCCGGTTGGTGAATCGGCGGACCACGGCGAGCATGATGAGCGGCCACAGCAGGTAAAACTGTTCCTCCACGGACAGCGACCACGTCTGACCTAAGGCTCCGAGCGGGGCCGTGCCACCATAGAGCACCACGTTCCAGTTTCCAACGTAGAGCAGCACCCACGGCAGACCGAGCAAAGTCGGATGACTCCACGACTGACCGCTCCAGATCGCGGCGGCCAGGCCAGCCACGAGCAAAAGTACCGCCAGAGCCGGAAAGAGCCGCAAGGCTCGCCGGGCGTAGAACGCCGGGAGGCTGACCCGTCCGCGTTTGTCCAACTCCCCCAAGAGCAAGCTCGTGATGAGGAACCCGGACAATACGTAGAAGATGTCCAGTGTGAGAAAACCGCCACTCGGTCGCAAGGGATTCCACTGTGGCTTTGGAAGCGCAAAGAGGTGAAAGAGCATGACGGTCATCACCGCCAGCGCTCGCATCCCGTCGAGCGCCAAGTACCGCCCCCCGGACTTCCGACTGGCGTCACCCGGCCGGGGCGCGGACGATACCGCCCGGTCTGGCGGCTGCGATCTCGGGTTGGTGTCCAGCTCAAGTCCTCCTGTGGCACGACCCCGCCGGCTCGAGCCGGACATTTCGGGCAACGATAGCGACTCGCTACGATGCGAGCCTTACTCGTTTGACAGCTCCAATCCTCACTAGACGCCCGCCCATAAGATTCTCTACGACCCTTGATTCCCCTTTCCCTCGCGCAACGGGCCCAGGACCGCGTCATCGAACACGAACTGCGTGTGAGGCTGGGACCGGGAGCTCCAAGAACCGTCCAACTCGAGTCCGGGCACCCACCGGCGGGTCTGCTCGCCGCTCGGACGTTTCCGATTGACGTCCTCGAACGTCGCCTCCGGTTCCTTCGCGCCGTAAGGTGGTATCCGGAGCCGCCGCCTCTGGTGTTCACGGAGGAGTGCGGCTCCCAGCTGCCGCCCGAGGCTTCGTTGGAGGACGAAATCGCGATCCTCTGGGCAGCGGTCGAGGTGCGCGTCACCGACCCCGACCTGAGGGCGCTGTCTTACGCTCTTCGATCGGCCCGCTCCGGCATCACGTCCACGCCGTCCCCTGAGGTCGCGCGCCTCGACGCGTTTTTCGACGCCGTCGCCGACCAGATCGACCCGGATTGGCGCTCCCAGACTGGACACGTGACCGCGATTCCCCCCGGCTGGAGCCGGCTGGAAGCGGCAACCATCGATGCCGATTGGTGGTTTGGTCGACGACGGACCGGCCGAACCTGGAGATTCCTGCATCGTTGTGTCACCGAACTCGGAAACCAGAAGCGCAGGCGATGGCGCTGAGTGAGATCCGGCTGCCGGGAGTGACAAACCCGAAGTGCAGTTTGGTGATGGTCGTATACGGTGGTTACGAGACGGCTAGGCGATCTTTGGCCTCTGTGGTGGCCAATACCGACGCCGACTACGAGCTGATCGTGGTCGACAACGCTTCGCCGGATGATGCCGGCAAGCGCCTGGCGGCCGAGACCCAAGGGGTGCGGTTCGTCTTCAGCGACCGGAATCTCGGCTACGGGACTGCCGCCGATCTGGGCTCCTTGCATGCCCGCGGGCAATATCTGGGCGTACTCAACAGCGACATCGAGCCCCGTCCGGGCTGGTTGCAATCCCTCATCGCCGTGCTCGAAGGCGACCACTACGCCGGCGCGGTCGGGCCGATGTATCTGACGAGTGAGGGTCGGGTCCAGGAGGCGGGCGTTGTCCTTGGGGCCGATGCGATCGGGTACGGCTACGGTGATCGGCTGCCAAGCGACGCTGCCGAGGTCAACTTCCGCAGGTACGTGGACTACGTTTCGGCCGCGGCGCTGCTCGTACGACAAGACGCTTTTCGACAGCTCGGAGGGTTCGATCCGATCTACGGGTTGGGTTACTACGAGGACGCCGACTTGTGTTTCGGATTGCGGGAGATCGGTCTGCGCACGGTGTACGAACCAACGGCACGAGTCACGCACGTCGGACAGGCATCGTTCAGCCCAGGGAGGAGGATGGTCCAAGTTGATCGCAACCGACCGATCTTCGCGACCCGCTTCGCTCATCAGCTGGATGGTCGTCCCTCGCTGGCGCGGCCGCCGTTCGATCCCCACAGGGACCTCGTCGTTCGTGATTGGTGGTGCCCGGAGCGCATCGCGCTCGTGGACCGCTCGGGCCGGCTCTGGCCCGTGGCCCAAGCCCTCCAAGCGGCGCGGCCAGATGCCCGGGTCACCTGGCTGGGGCTGGGCAGCAACGCCCAGAGCGATGTCATCGATCCTCGGATCGAACGGCTCGACGGCGTCACGGACCTTCCTCGTTGGTTTGAGAGCCGCCGCTTCCACTACAACACGGTCGTAACAGAGGGATCACCTGATCGTCGACTAGCCGCCGCCCTTCGGACGAGCCAGAGCGCAGCGATCGCGATTGCAGCTCTTCCCGATCCGGTGACGGCCGTCCCGACGAACGCGATCGCAGTCGACGCCAGCGTGTCGACGTTCCTCTCAGCACTCGGAATTCGATGACCGTGCGTCCGGGCGCGAACGGAGTGCTGTTCGCCAGCCGAGGATTCGACCCGCTGCGGACGATGACAGGTATCGGTCGCTACGTAGTCGAGCTGACGAACGCGCTGGGCGCGGTCACTGATTCTGCGCACTGGGGATATGCCCTCAGTACCCCCAGAGAGCACGGGCGTCCCCCTTGGCTACCGACGGGCATCAGGTACCGGCCCGCCCCGATCCCGCGGCGACCGCTCCGCTTGATATGGGCCGCGACCGCACATCCGGTGCTGGAGCGCCTCATTGGCGACTTCGACCTTGTGCATGCCTTGCATTCGTCGTCGCCGGTCCCAACTCGCCGACCTGCGGTTGTGACCGTGCACGATCTGATACCCGTACAGCATCCCGAGTGGTACGGCCGAGGCGTCGGTTGGTCCGCCGCTCGGACGATCGAACAGATCGCCGACGGGTCCGCCTTGGTCATCGTTGATTCGGACTACGTGGCGAGTCAGCTTCGCGATCTTGGGAGCATTGACCCCAGTCGTATCAGTGTCGTTCATCTCGGCATCGGCGACGAGTTCCGCGAACGCGTCCCCGGACAGCGACAGGTCGACGTCTGCGGGCAATTTGGGATGACACCTGACTCGTATTTGTTGACAGTCGGTAACATCTCGACCCGCAAGAACCTGGTGACCTTGATCAGGGCCATGGCCAGGACAGATCCGACGGGTCCTCCTTTGGTACTGGCGGGCAATTTCCATACCAGCGCCATGGAGGTACAAGCGGAGATCGACCGCCTCGAGCTACATCAACGGGTCCGACTGATCGGGTTCGTTCCCGACGAGGATCTGCCCACGCTCGTGCAAGGTGCCCGAGCGCTACTGCACGCATCTGTCGATGAAGGGTTCGGCCTCCCACCGCTCGAGGCGATGGCCGCCGGTACTCCCGTGGTCGCCGCCCGGGCCGGATCGCTACCCGAGATCGTGGGTCATGCCGGACTACTTGTCGATGCGACCGATCTCGACGAGTGGGCGAATGCCATCTCAACCGTCATTGCCGATGAGGAGACCCGACAATCGCTCATCACCGCGGGTCTTGAACGCGCTGGTGCGTTCACCTGGGATCGGGTGGCCGCAGAGACCCATGCCGTCTACCAGGCTGCGCTCAGCTGAGTCGGCTCCGGACCCGCATGTGAGATACGAGAATCGACCATGACGGTGACCGGGCTCCTCTACGCGAATCGATTGGCCTCCCCCCTCGAATCCATGACCGGGGTGGGACGCTACTTCCAGTGCCTCACCACGGAGCTCTGGCGATTGGCGGCTCGAGAATCGGGTTGGACCTATGACCTCAGCACGCCCGGAGAGAAACTCCAGCCCGACTGGCTCCCGGCAGGAGCCCGGTATCGGCGAGTGCCTGGACCTCGCAAAGTCCTGAACACCGCTTGGACCGGCGCGGGGCTGCCTCGACTCGAACGTCTCATTGGAGAGTTCGATTTCGTGCACGCCCTCTACCCGTCTTTTCCGATTCCGACGAAGAAGGGCGCCGTTCTCACCATTCACGACCTGCTCCCAATTCGGCATCCGGAGTGGTACTCGCCGTACGTCCGATGGGGGTTCCGCCGCTCAGTCGACAGAGCCGTGGCGTCGGGATGGGAGGTGATCGTCGACTCCGAACACGTGGCCAACCAGCTCCTCGACCTTGGCACGATCGCCCCGGGTCGCGTCACGGTCGTTCCCCTCGGCGTGAGTGACGAGTTCCGCCAGAAGGTTCCGAGGGAGCGGCAACTTGCTGTCGGTCGGCGCTTCGGTGTCTCACCCGGGTCCTACTTGCTGGCCATTGGCAATATCTCCCTCCGCAAGAACCTGATGACGTTGATACGCGCCGTAAGCCGCCTCGACCCGACAGTTCCCCCGTTGGTGCTCATCGGTAGCCCCGATACAAGTTCCGGAGCGGTACAGGCCGAGATCGACCGACTCGGGCTTCATCACCGGATCCGGCTCGTGGGATTCGTCCCGGACCGTGACCTACCCGCGCTGCTCCAAGGAGCACACGCCTTACTCCACCCCTCCTTCGACGAGGGCTTCGGACTTCCGCCGCTAGAGGCCATGGCTGCGGGCACCCCTGTGGTCGCCTCCCGGGGCGGGTCGCTACCTGAGATCGTCGCCGACGCTGGACTGCTCGTGGATCCCACCGATATCGACGAGTGGGCGCACGCCATCTCGACCATCGTCAGCGATGGCGAACAGCGACAGGCGCTCACCGACGCCGGGCGCTGTCGGGCGACCCGATTCACTTGGCGTGAGACGGCGCAGCAAACGCTCGCAGTCCACGCGCGGCTCGTCGGTCTCGACTGAATGTCCGCTGGGCCGACCCGTGCTAAGCCTCGCCGAGTGGTTCGGAGACGCCCAGGACGTCGACGACGCCCGGGAGCGTCTCACCGCGGAACAGGCCCGAACTGGCGCCGTAGCCATAGAGGGCGTGGTCGGCCAGCAGCACCGCGGCGGCCGTATAAGTGCTGCGTTCCCCTCCCGGATAGTGGACGCACTCCGGGTGGACGCAGCCGGTCCAGTATGCGCCGTCGTCCTCGCGAAAGTGCTTCGTCCAGTCGAGGAGGGTGGCAGCCCGTTCCCGCATACCGATGGCGTCGAGGGCCATCACGCACTCAGCCGTTTCCGCGGCTGTGACCCACGGCTGATCCGATACGCAACGCACGCCTACGTCTTCGAGCACGAACTCCGACCACCGGGCGTCGATTCGCTCCCGCGCCGCGTCGCCTGAGACTGCGCCCGACAGGACGGGGTAGTACCAATCCATGGCCCAGCGGTCTTTGGGCGCGAACGCGCCTGGGCGGTGCACCACCGCCTCGACGATTCGGTCGGCGGCCAATTCCCATTCGGGCCGTTGGAATCCGAGCCGCTCGGCGATTGCAATGGCACAACGCAAGCTGTGATGGATGGAAGAAGTGCAGGTCAGCAGGGCGTAGCGCCCGAGGTGGCCATCAGGATCCATCGACCACAGCACCTCACCGCCGGGTTGTTGAAGACGGAGCACGAAGCCCACCGCGCCTTCGACAACCGGCCACATCGCCTCCAGAAAGCCGAGATCGCCGGTGCAGAGGTGATGCCACCACGCACCGGTGGCCACGTAGACGCCCACGTTGGGATCTCTCCGGGGGTCCTCGATACCTTCTGCAAGGTGGTACCGGCACCACGTTCCGTCCGGCAGTTGAGTGGATGCCACCCATTCGAAGGCCCGGTCGGCTTCGCGCCGACGGCCGGCCAAGACGAGCGCCATAGCCGACTCCACATGATTCCAGGGATCGGCGTGACCGCCGGGAAACCATGGGATCATGCCGCTCGGCAGCTGGATGTCGGCGATCCAGGCGGCGGTCTCGGAGACCTCGAGCGCGGTAAGCGGACCGGTCATACGGGCTTCCTGACATAGAGCACGATGCTCTTCCCGAGCACTGGATTGAGTACCGCCTCAGGAATTCTGGTCAGCGGCGTATGCGATGTGATGTCCCACACCAGGATCCGGTGGTACGCACGCACCAGCGGATGGGCGTCGTCGGCAACACCGACCAGGGCGCGCAACCACCAGTACGGGCTGTGCAAGGCGTGCGCGTGGTGGGATCCGTACAGAACCAGACCCGCGGCCCCGAGCCGGCCGGCTAGCACCGACCGGCGGTAGATCCGGATGTGGCCGCCCGGGGTGTTGTGGTAGTCGTCGGAAAGAGCCCAGGTGAGCAGTTCTGGCCACCATCTTGGGACAGTCACGGCCATGGTCCCGCCCGGCCGCAACACTCGAGCTAGTTCTGCAAGGGCCGCCCGGTCGTCGGCGATGTGCTCGAGCACCTCGGCCGCAATGACCCGGTCGAAAACCTCAGAGCCGAACGGGAGGCTTAGGGCGTTCCCGACGATCGCCGTTCCGAGCCCACTGCGGGCCGGGAAAGCGGGCTCCTGGTCGAGGATTGCCGTCATCATGGCGGCCACGTCCTTGACCTCGCCGGCGTCCGAGTCCAGCGCCGTCACGACGGCGCCGCGTCGCATGGCCTCATAAGCATGGCGGCCCCCTCCGGCCCCCAGATCGAGCAGCCGGTCCGCAGGCTGGACCCCGAGCTGCCCGTACCGGACAGTTAGCACGGGACGAGCGGTTCGGCGCGAGTGACTCGA
Source organism: uncultured Acidimicrobiaceae bacterium (assembly GCA_963702305.1). Lineage (GTDB taxonomy): Bacteria > Actinomycetota > Acidimicrobiia > Acidimicrobiales > Palsa-688 > PALSA-693. The sequence goes on from CAVPBX010000018.1 coordinate 369,941, forward strand.
TGATGCTCGATAGTCCAGCGGTAGCTGTCGATCGTGGCAGCCGCGCAGGCCTGCCAGGTAAACCGCTCCAGCACCCGCTGACGGGCGGCCGCGGACACCCGAGCCGCCAGCTCGGGTTCGGACATGATCCTGCCGATGGCGATCGCCAGGGCACCTGGGTCGCCCGGGGGCACCAGCATGCCCGTCACACCATCGTTGCCGACTACTTCCGGCAGGGCCCCCCCTGTTGTCGCCACCAACGGCACCCCGCACGCCATGGCCTCGACTGCAGGCAGCGAAAAGCCCTCGTACAGCGAAGGAACGACCGCCACTTGGGCCTCGGCGTACAATGCCACCATGCGGTCGTCGCTCACGGCCGATTCGAACGTGACGGCTCCCGTGAGACCCAATCGCTCGATGGCGGCCGCGACCGGGCTTTCAGTGCGGAGGCGCCCGACCACGACCAAATGAGCGTCCGGTCGCTCGGTCCGCAGCTTGGCGAGACCCTCGACCAATGGGAGCAGCCCTTTGAAAGGCACGTCCGCGCTCGCAGTCGTCATGATTCGCCCTGGGACCCGCGAAATCTCCGGGTGGGGTCGGAAGTGGGTGTGGTCCGCCCCGATCGGCACCACTTCGAGCTGGTCGGTCTCGATCCCGTACTGCTCTACGATGTCCCGTTTCGACGACGACGACACCGTCAGGATGCGAGGCAGTTGCCGGGCCACCCGCTTCTGCATCGCCAGGAACCCGTACCAACGGCGGAGGGTGATCTGCCGTCGCCAGTTCTCGGCGTGTTCGAGATCCAACGACCTGTCGACCGTCACCGGGTGGTGGCAGGTACCGATCAGCGGCCACCCATCCGCCAGAACGCCCAACAGACCGCTGCCGAAGGTCTGATTGTCGTGCACGACGTCGTACTGGCCCACTTTTGCGGCCAGGATCCGGCGAACCCGCCAACTGAAGGTGCGCGGTTCCGGGAATCCCGCGGTACACATCAAGGCGAACTCGGCCAGATCGATCCCGGATCGGAACTCCCACGGCGCGGGCACTCGGAACGGGTCGGGCTCGCGGTACAAGTCGAGGCTGGGTACCGGCACGTAACCCACTCCGTCGTCGAGCACCGGCCACGGCTGACCTGCGAAAACCGTCACCTGATGACCCAGATTGACCAACTCCCGCGACAGATAGCGGGTGTAGACACCTTGGCCGCCAGAATGCGGATTGCCGCGATAGACCAGGAGCGCAATCCGGAGAGAGTCGTTCCCGCCCATAAGGTACAGACTGTTGTCGGCCAGGAGCGTCCGGTCAAGCTGGCATCAGCAAATCGGCCAGCTGATCCGAGAGCCCAGACAATTGGTCTCTGGTCCGTTCGAACGCCTTCAACCGTCCACCCATGGGGTCGGCGATGTCATCGGACAGGGGCAGCGCCAGTACGCCGGCGCGCGTCCGGCCCGCATGGATGCGGCCGACCCAGTCCTGGACAGATTCGTGGTGACGGCGACCGCCGACGCCGGTCGCTCGGTGGATGAGCTCGGACAATGTAAACGTCCGCTCCCACACCGCGGGCACCATGACGGTCAACTCGACGAGATGCTGTCGCGTCATCCCGACGACGAGCGCAGCTGCGCGGAGCATTTCAGGAGTTACCACGCGACTGCGGTGGCCGGAAAGATCGACACCGAGGGTCCACATGACGTCTACGACCTCTCTGGGCGGGGGGACGCCTTCTGACAGCAGACCGGCGGATTCAACGCTCAGGGAGACATTGCGCTGCTCGAGCCGAGCCCGAAGGAGCGCCGCCGCCATCGGCGAACGGCATTGATTTCCTGTGCACACGAACAAGACGCCGGCAGCATCTGTGTCCGCTCGGGTCACGGCTGGAACGCCCATCGGTCGTGGTGGCGCCTCTGCCGAGGCGGACGAGCCAGGACCCAGCTCAACACGACCAGCAACAGCGCCACCAGCGCTACTGGCGAGTCCCCGATATCGACATACACGGTGTGTCCTTCCTCCCGGGGCACAGTCGCCATCAGCACACCCTGCACGTCGAGCGCGGTCTTCTGCACGACCTGACCGGTTGGGCTGATGACCGCGGTATAACCCGTGGGCGTTACCTGCAGCACCCATCGGCCGCTCTCCCAAGCTCGCAGCCGAGCTGCTGCCACTTCTTGCGTGGGAACCTGGGTACTCCGGTAGGAGGCGGTGTTGGTGGGCACGATCAGTATCTGCCCACCCGCTTCCACCGCGCCTCTGGCCCGCCCGTCGAAGAACACCTCATAGGAGATCATCACACCGAGAGGGGCCGCCGGCGTGCGAATGATGCCCGGACCGTGCCCGGGCACCGCGTCGTAGGGGACGTCCGCGGCGTTGAAGAAGCGCGTGACCAGCGCTCGGTCAGGTATGTACTCGCCGAATGGCACCCGGTGGTTCTTCTCGTAGCTGGCCACGATCTGCCCGTCGGGCGCCCACGCCACGAGCTCGTTGAGGTAGTGATTGACTCCGACATCCTGCTCCACCCCTACCAGCGCCGTGGCACCGGTCTTACGGGCCAGGGCGGCGATGTCGCCGGCGTCGGGGGTAGTGGCAAACGGCACATGGCTCTGGAGTACGCCTTCCGGCCAGACGATGAGGTCGAGCGGTGGCCGCAGCTGAGCGCTGGCAGCGAGGTGGCGGCCGAAGACGACTTCGGGGTCGGTGTAGATGGCCCGGGTGCCTCGCGGGCCCCCTCCCTGGACGAGCGCCACCCGTAGCGGTGCCAGATGTCCACCCGCTCCGGACGGCGCTGTCCACGCGATTCCGGTCACAACAGCGAGGGCGCCGGCGATGCTGACTGCGGACCCCGTTGTCGCCCACGCGTTCCGCCGGGGTTTCGGGTCTGAGGTCCAGGGTGAGCGAACCGCCTGCCAACTCCGGGCGGCCTGGACGATCTCCGCGATGGCCACCCCGCTCAACACGGTCATTCCGGTGAGCAGGAGACTGCCCCCTAGGCGCAAGGTCGGCGCCAAAGGCGAGCCAGCCTGGCCGAGCGACACCCCTCCCAGCGGAAAACCGCCAAGGGGGTAGCGATCGCGTGCCCAGTCCGCCAGCACAAACATCGCCGGCATTCCTGCCGCGAGGCCCCTGCGCCTTCGGCTCGGCACCAGGGTGACCGCCGCGGCCGCGAAGGCGGCGCTCAACAGCATCAAGGCGATCCACCCGGCTATCGAGAACTCGTGGACCCACCACAAACCGAGAACGAACTGCCCGGCGCCGGTTCCGAGGCCAAGCACCGCCCGCTGTCCGGCGCGGCCGTCCGGGCAGGAGCAGGGCCAGGCCGGCGAATCCGACCCAGGCCAGCGGCCACCAACCGAACGGTGGTACGGACAGCCCCACGAGTACCCCACAACCGAGGCCGGCGGCGAGCCAGCCCCACCACCGCCACCGCGCCGGACGTCTGAGCATGTGGGGCAAGATGGTGCCGCGATCAACCGCGCGGGGCCAGTCGGCGACGACGACCTCTACCATGGATTGTCCATGATCTCGATCGTCATGCCCGCCCACAACGAGCAGGGCTACTTGGAACCGGCTGTGAAGTCGGTCGTGGCCGGCTTGCGGGACCGCGGGCATCGCTTCGAGGTCATCGTGGCGGAGAACGGCTCGACCGACCGCACCGTCGCGGAGGCCGAACAACTCGCCCAGACGTATCCGGAAGTCAAGGTTCTGCGTTCACCGGTCGCAGACTACGGTACGAGCCTCAAAGCGGGCTTCCTCGCCGCCACCGGTGAGCTGGTGGTCAACTTCGATGTGGATTTGGTCGATCTTCGCTTCTTGGACCGAGCGCTCGAGGTCCTGGCTCCGGGCGCGGTTGCAATTGTGGTGGGATCCAAGCGGGGCTCGGGTGCCGATGACCAGCGCCGACTCGGTCGCAAGGCCGTGACTGCCGTGTTCTCCCTTGTCCTCCGCCACGGGTTCGGTCTCCAAGTCAGCGATACGCACGGCATGAAGGCGTTGCGTCGGGACCCGCTCGAGGTGCTGGTCAAGAGTTGCCAATTCGGCCGCGACATCTTCGATACGGAACTGGTGATACGCGCCGAACGTGCTGGCCTCGTCGTCGCTGCCATCCCGGTGACGGTCGCCGACCAGCGCCCGCCGCGGACGCCGATTGCCCGTCGGATTCTCGGGTCGGTCCCGGCGCTCGTGCGGCTGCGTCTGGCGCTGGGGCCTCGCGTGATCCACGACGGCCCATGACGACTCAGTGAGTCCCGATTCGGGTCGGTCGTCGGTTGTTTCCATAGCCAAACGTCGGCTTCCACCCGACCGCTCGCGCCCATGTGGCAAGAACCTGGCCGCTTCGTAAGTTACCCTCTCGCCGAATGGACTCTCGAGGGACGCCGCAAGACGATCTCGATGTCAGCCTTCGTTGGCCGGGAGCGGACGTCAGCGATGACGCCCCCCGGGTCACGTCGCGCCCGACGGACGCCACCGTTGAAAACGAGGCGTCCCAACCGCCTGCGCCTGAGCCAGACGCAGTAGCAGGGGACAAGGATCGTCCCCCCCAAACGTCGGCTCCCGGCCACGGCCTCGACGTACAAATGTTCGCGACACGCACCGACTCGCTGCAGGCCGCGCTGGCGTCGATAGCTGTGCGGATGGACGGCCTGTCCAACACCATGGCCTTGTTACGAACGGTCGTCTCTGACCGGCTGACCGACTACGGCGAGCAAGTCGTCCGGGCCCAGGCGGCCAATGATCGGGAGATGGAGGACTACCGTCGCCTGCAGGAACGGTCGGTCGTCGAACTGCAGACGGGCCTCGGTGAAAGCGAGCACGCCCTGCGCCGCCTCGAGCGCTCAGTGGCAGCCGTGGCGGCCGATCTGGACAAGACCGGCCGGGTGGTCCACTCTCAACTCGAACAACTCGAGCACCTCGGTCGACGCCTCGAAGACGTGGCTGGATTAGCGGCCCAGCACCCGGAACCTGACCTGTCGCCTATCGAAGACCAACTGCAGAGCCTCGGTGCGCAGGTCGAAGCGCTCCTTCAGCGAGCCGAGCCGAGCCAGATCGACATCACTCCGCTCACTGGCGCCGTCGAGTACGTCCAAGACCAACTGGACATCCTCGTCGAGAAGCCGCAACCAGCCGACGTCGACCTCAACCCCGTCCACGACCAACTCCAACACCTCCACACCCAACTCGACGCCCTCACCCAACGCCCCCAACCAGCCGACGTCGACCTCACCCCCCTCCACGACCAACTCCAACACCTCCACACCCAACTCGACGCCCTCACCCAACGCCCTGAAGTGGCAATGCCGGACATCGAAGTGCTCCTCGGCGACATCCGGTCTCGACTCGAGGCGCTGGCGGCGCCGCCGGACACGAGTTCCACGGACGTGCAGGCGACGGAAGTCGCTGCCGCGCTGGAACGCCTCGAGCTTGCGGTCGCGACGCGCACGTCTGGGCGTCCGCTGGGGGACGAGCACGGTGCCGAGGTACTACGGGACCTCGACGAGCGCGTCGGTCGATTGGCTGCCGCCCAGGCCGAGGACCTGGAGCGCCTGCTCGACGCCATCGAAGAGTTCGGCAGCCGCCAGGGCGCGGTCCAGGACGAGGCGGCCGCGGTCACGGCCCGACTCGAGGCGGATGTCGCCGGTCGGGCCGAGCTGACCTCGAAGCTGGCCGAGATGGAGTCGACTCGTGCCACTCAAACCGACGCCATCAGCCGGCTCGGCTCGGCCGTGGAGGCGCAATCCAAGGCGACGGCGAAGGTGGCCACGGCCGTCAGCCAACTCGGCTCCCAGCTCGAATCACGGCTCGACGCACTGGAGCAGGGCACCAACGTCGGTCCTGGGGAGGAGGGGATCGCCGAGATCCTCGATCGGTTGCAGACCCTTTCCGATCAAACCCAGATGCTGCGCCGCCGCATCGCCCTCCGGGCACGTACCGACCAAGGGATTGACCCGGCAGTCGTCGACGCCGTCGCCGACGCGGTCGCGGAACGGCTGTTCGTCGATCGAGCCGAGGACGAGCCAGACGCCACGGGGAGGCGACGGGGCCGTAGAGCGTGAGTACTGGGCGCCCCGCTCCCCGCCGTCGGCGACGCCAACGACCGGGTTGGGTCCTTCCGACCGTGTGGATCGTCGGCGTAGTGATCGGACTCGTCGCGCTGATCGGCGTGATCGCCATCCTGCACACGCTCCAACTCGAGAAACGGGTCCAGACGCTTCCGGCCACCCTGCAGTCGGCCGCGACCGCAGCCGAGAATGGACAACTGCGCACGGCACAAGTCGATCTCCTGCAAGCGCAGGACACGCTGACCTCGGTCAACTCGACTCTGTACAACAGCCCCGACTTCGCGATCGTGGGCCTATTGCCCGTGGCGCGGCAAAACATCGACGCCGTTCGCGATGCGGTCAAGCTTGGCTTACAGATGATCGGCGGCGGCGAGCAGATTCTCCAGGCGGCGTTGCCACTCGAGAGTCACGACGGGCACTTGGAGGTTCCACTCAACCAAGGTCAGATTCCTCTGTCAACGAGCGAATCTGTAGCGACGGCCCTCAGCGACGTAGCGACGAACCTGCCTACCTCGGCAACCACGTCCGGGGGAGGGTTGGTGCTGTCCCGGGTCCGTTCCCTTCAGGAAAAGGTCTACGCCCAGGCTGTCCGACGGCGCAACGAGCTTGGGAGCGTGGGCGCGTCGATGCGGTTATTGGACGACATCGCCGGCGCAAACGGCAATCGCCGCTACCTCATCGCGGTAGCCAACAGCGCCGAGATGCGCGGCTCGGGCGGGATGATCCTGTCCTACGGCGTGCTCACCTCCCACGCCGGCAAGGTCTCCCTCGCCCACTTCGGCCCCATCGATGAGCTCAAGCTGACGCAACCGGAGACGAAGGTGCCCTTTCCGTCTGACTTCACCAGCCGGTATTCGGACCTGGGCCCGACGCTCAACTGGCGCAACGTCAACCTCATGTCGGACTTCACGGTCGACGCGCCCGTCATGGAGGCCATGTACACCCAGGCGACTGGGCTGCCGGTCGACGGGGTCATCCAGGTCGACCCCGCCGGACTGGGAGCCATCCTGGCGGGGGTCGGCCCGGTGCAAACCCCCGATCTCGGCCTCGTCAGCGCCGCCAACGTGGTACCGCTGACGCTCAGCGACGCCTACCAGGTGACCACGAACCGTCAGCTCCGGCAGGACTACACCGGCGAAGTGGCGCAAGCCGCGTTCGCGCAACTGACCTCCGGCCGGTTTCCCGGCCTTCGACCCTTGGGCACCGCGTTGGTGGCGGCCGGCAAGGACCGCCACGTGATGATGTACACCAACGACGGCACCGACGAGGCGATCATCCGCGGCCTGGCCTTCGACGGCGCCCTGCCCGCCCCCACGACTGCGTTTACCCAGTTGACGGTACAGAACCTCGGTGGCGACAAGCTGGACTACTACCTGCGGAGCGCCTTGACGTTGACCGGGAGTCGTCCGTCCGCGCTCGGTGGCCGCCTCACCGCTACCATCGACTTGGCGAACACTGCCCCTCCGGGACGAACCTCCCCGGTCGAGGTGTTCGGTCCGTACAACCCGGGAGGTACCGCCGGCGACTACCAGGGCTTGGTGACCCTCTACCTGCCGGCGCATTCTCAACTGATGGGGAGCGAGACGGCCAGCGGGGTGACGACGAGTCCGGTCCAAGACAGCCAGAACGGTGTGACGACGGTCACATTCACGGTGACCATACCCGCCGGTACCGGCACCCATGTCGTGCTGAACCTGTATGTCGCGCCAACCTCGCCGAGTGCCTCGCGCTTCGTGATGGTGCCGACACCGAGGGTGATTTCGACGGTCTACCGTCAGAAACTCAGCTAAAAGCATAGAAATAACAAGTAATCGCCGAGACTTTCATGACAAAGGTTGACGAGAACCGGTCGTCTCGGGGAGGATATGGACGTACGGGCATCGAAAACTGACCGGTACTTGGCCATCACCGACCTTCGGTGGTGACCACGACCGAGGTGGGAGCCAACTCGGATGACCATGACCGATCGATCGCATCGCAGACGGCCGAGCCGGGGAACCGCTTCGGTAGTCGCGAGTTTGATCGCTTTGTCCGCTTTGCTCGTCCCGCTGTTGGCCGACTCCTCGGCCAGCGCCACGTCACTCCGCAACGGTTCGGTCTCGGCGGCGACCACGTGCCCGACCGATCCCTACACCGGCTCGACGGTGGCAACCTGTGGCACCACCACTACGACCTCGGGCATCACCATTGTCATCACCTTGACCATCAGCTACCTCAACGGCGTGGTCAAGTGGCAGGCGTGCGGGTTCCCCCCACAAGCGGTGGGCACCACCGTGCAGTTGTACCTGGGCGGGCAGTTGATCACGATCAGCGGCGGCACCGGGGTGGTGCTCTCGGGCGGCTGCACGGCCGATCCCAGCTTCCCGATCTGCCTGGTCCCCGGCAACTACCCGGCGGTGGCGGTGGATCACTTCGGGCAGGCCAGCAACGCCATGCCGGTCGTCCTCAGCGGCTGCCTCGACCCGATCAGCTTGGCCGTCGGCAGTAACCCCCAGGGCACTGCTGGCACTGGCACCGGCACTGGCACGACGAGTTCCGGTGGCGCGTTGGCATTCACTGGCACCAACGTGCTGGTGCTGTTGCTGATCGCCGCCCTGCTCATCGTGTTGGGCTACGCGATTGTCCGGCTCAATCGACAGCGCCGTCGCGCCGGCTGACCGGCAACCATCGTCATGTGGGCTGGGGAGCCGAAGCACGACAAGCAGATTGCGGGAGCGATTGGTGGACGTTGACGTCGCATCCGGGCTCGACGGCAGCCTCAACTTGGCGGCCCTCGAGGCGGGTGGTGCCGTGGCCGAGGTTACGGTCACCCCTGACTTCAGCGCCGCCCCCAGCCGGCCGACGGTCGGCTTTGCCGAGGCGCCCTGGCTCCAGCCGATCACGGTCTGGCATCAGGCCAGCCGCCATCCGGTGCCGATCGGCCTGGACTGTGCCCTCGGGTTCGGCGCCGCCCTCGCCGCCACCCGGTCACTGGCAACCGCGATCACGATCGCTGTCGTGCTATGCCTCGCCGGCGTGCTATTCGGTCTGTGGAAACCTCGTTCCATCCCGGAAACCCAGGGGGTCAGCTGGCTCCTGCTTCCGCTGGCACGGACGATCATGACCGCGGGGGTGATCGCCCGGATGATCGGGGTGGGCATCACCGATCGCCGCTTGGCATTCGGCGCCGTGGCGGCGTTTCTCGCCGTCGCACTGGCGCGGGCCGTACTGTGGCAACTGATCGCGGCCGCTCGCCGCCGGGGCGACGGCCTGCAATCGACGCTGGTGATCGGCCCGCTCGGCCGGATCGCCCAGATCGAGCATCGACTGCGCACCTTCCCCGAAGCTGGTCTGCGCTTCGAGTCGAGCTACACCCCGACGATCGACGACGGGACCGACCCCGAGAGCGGTCGAACGCTGGTCGACCGGCTGCTGGCCGAGGGTGGCGCGGAGCACGTCTTGTGCGCCGCAGACGCCATGGACGATGTCGTCTTCAAGGACTTCGTTCGTTTCGCCGCCAGCCGGGTCAACATCAGCGTGCTTCTTCCCGTTGCCGGCCTGTCAGCTGGTCAGCCGCACGCGCACGTCGGGGACCTTTCGCTCATTCCGATCCGGCTCCGTTCCTCCCGGGGATCAGACGCGGCGAAACGGATGTTCGACCTCACCCTGTCGGCCGTCCTGATCCTGCTGGCGAGCCCGCTCTTGGTGCTGGCAGCCGTCGCCATCCGAATCGGCAGCCCGGGAGCCGCCATCTTCAAGCAGCGACGCGTCGGCCTGGGCGGCAGGACCTTCACCATCTACAAGTTCCGGTCGATGGTCGTCGGCGCCGAGGCCCAACGAGACCAGTATCTGGCCGACAACGTCAACCGGGGGTTGCTGTTCAAGCTCGATCAGGATCCGCGGATCACGCCGGTCGGGCACATCCTGCGCCGCCTGTCGATCGATGAGCTGCCACAGCTGTTCAACGTGGTACGGGGGGATATGAGCCTGGTCGGCCCCCGCCCGTTACCGGTCGATCCTGACGAGTTCGACACCGGCGCGCAGATTCGTCATCAGGTGCTGCCCGGTATGACCGGCCTGTGGCAGGTACACGGCGCCAACGCCCTTCCCTACCCGGACATGGTCGAGCTCGACCTCACCTATGTCGCCACCCGCAGCCTGGGGTTGGACCTGATCCTGCTGCTGAAGACGATCCCGGCGCTGCTGGTGCGCCGAGCCGCATACTGACTGCGTGCCCACCGCCGCCCGTCAGTTGAGGGATCGCAAGCTGCTACTCGCGGCATGACCGACCCGCCGGTCCTGCACGTGCTGGAAGCGGTCCGGGGGGGCACCACTCGCCATCTGGTCGACGTGGTGCGCGCCGTGAGCGACGTCGTCCACCACGTGGCGGTGCCGGAGCGGCCCATCGAGGAGCCGGGATCCGGCGCGTTGTACGACTCGGCCGCGATTGACGCCATGCAGGCGGCGGGCGCCCACCTGCACCGGGTCGGCATGCGTCGGACTCCGACCCACCCCGCCAACCTGGCCGGCGCGCTGGCCCTTCATCGCCTGGCGTCCAGGTTGCGACCGATCGTCGTGCACGGGCACTCCTCGATCGGCGGGGCCCTGGCGCGGGCAACCCGCGCCACGACCGGGATCCCGGCTCTGTACACCCCCAACGGGCTGGCCTCGGACCGGGCCAGCCACCTGATCGAGCGCGCCCTGGGGCCACTGACCGCCAGATTGATCGCAGTGTCCGCCAGCGAGGCGGACGACGCCCGGCGATGGCGCCTGGTGCCGGCCGAGCGGATCGTGGTCATCCCCAACGGCATCGATCTCCAACCGGACGATCAGCCGGCGACCGACGTGCGAGGGGTGCTGGGGCTCGATCCCGCCACTCCCCTCGTCGGCTGCGTCGCCCGACTGGTGCCGCAGAAGGCACCCGAAGAGTTCGTGGCCGTGTGCGCCGCGGTGGCCCGCCAGCGGTCCGAGCCCCATTTTCTCCTGATCGGCATGGGACCGCTCCAGGAGCGGGTGGACGACGCGGTGGCTCGCCACGGGCTCGGCGCGCGGTGGCACCAGATACCCCATCTCCCAGACGCCGCCTCGGCCCTCGGCCAGCTGGACGTCTTCGTCCTGCCGTCCCGGTTCGAGGGCGGACCGTACACGCCGCTCGAAGCCATGCGGGCCGGCACCCCGGTCGTGCTCTCCGACGTCACCGGCAGCCGGGACACCATCGAGGACGGCGTGTCCGGCTACCTGGTCGCGTTCGGGAACAGCGAGACGATGGCCGCCCGAGTCGTCCGGCTCCTGGACGACGCCAACGTCCGCAGCCGGATGGCGGCCGCCGGCAAGGAGCGCCTGGCGGCCCACTTCGACGTGCTCGCCATGGGGGCCCGGCTCGGGCAGCTCTACCGGGAGGTGGCTGCCGAACCCAAACGGCGCAGCACCCGCAGACTGCCGCACCCGAGGGTCGCCTCCTCGACCCACTCCCCCGACCGGAGCGCCTCGCAGTACAGCTCGTAGGGAGGCCGGCCCCCGGCCGCCGGATCGGGGAACACGTCGTGGATCGCCAGATACCCGCCCGCGGCCACCTTGGGCGTCCAGGCCCGGTAGTCGGCCCAGGCCACGTCGGCGCCGTGGCCGCCGTCGATGAAGAGCAACCCCAGCGACCCGCTCCACACCGCGGCCACCGTGGTGGAGTGGCCGACGACGAGCACCACGTGGTCCTCGAGGCCCGCCTCCTCCAGGGCCCGGCGGGCCCACGGCAGGGTGTCCATGCGCCCGGTGCGGGGATCGACGACCGTCCGGTCGTGGTGCTCCCAGCCGGCTTGGTTCTCCTCCGAGCCGTGATGATGGTCGACCGTCAGCAGGACAGTGCCGGCCTCCCGGGCCGCGGCGCCGAGGTAGACGGCCGACTTGCCGCAGTAGGTGCCGACCTCCAGCAGCGGCCCGAGCCCGGTGCGGCCCGCCGCCAGCCCCGCCCGGTGCAGGGCCAACCCCTCGTCATCGGGCATGAACCCCTTAACCGTACGGGCGAAGGCCTGCAGCTCCGCCTCCACCGCCTGACCCTGACCTCGCCGGGCTAGAAGCGGACGCCGGAGCGGCCATCCAGCTCGGGCGGCAGATCCTCCAGGTGATGCACGAAGAGCACCTTGTTGAAGATGACGAACTTGGCAATCCACAGCACGCCGAAGGCCCCGATGTACACGATCGCCACCGTGAAGGTCGACAACAGGTGGCTGAAGTGGTGATGCTTGGCGTAAGCCTCCATGAAATGGACTGAAAGGGTCGAGATGCCCCAGCCCAGGAAGGCCAGGGCCCAGAACGGCACCACTTCCTTCCACAAATGGCTCCGGCCCGACTTCCCCCACGCCCACTTGCGGTTCATCTCGTAGTTGGGCACGGCCGCGATGGCGGTGGCCAGCGTGCTCGACACCCAGGCGCTCAGCCCGATGAGCCCGTTGAACAGCACCAGCAGCAGCACGCTGACGACGACCGCGACCGCGGAGGCCATCGAATATCGCAACAGCTTCTGGCCCCCCGGACTGCGGAGCTTCTCCATCACGTCGGGGATGGTCATAGCCACTGGCTTCAGGCTATCCGAGATCGGTCCCGGCCCAAAGCCAGGCCATGATGGTGGGGTGACCGCCGCTCTTGACGATCTCCTGCAGCTCCTCGACCTGGAGGGCATCGATGTCGACCTCTACCGGGGGATCAGCCCCACCGAGCAGCGCCTGCGGGTCTTCGGCGGCCAGGTCGCGGCCCAGGCCCTGGTAGCCGCCGGCCGGACGGTGGCCGACGGCGCGGGTGCGGAGCGCCCGGTGCACTCCCTGCACGCCTACTTCCTCCGCCCCGGCGACCCCAAGATCCCGATGATCTATCAAGTGGACCGCATCCGCGACGGGAAGTCTTTCACCACCCGACGGGTGGCGGCCATCCAGCGAGGCGAAGCGATCTTCCACCTGTCCGCCTCGTTTCACGTGCCGGAGGAGGGTGTGTCCCATCAACAACCGGTACCCGACGTCCCCGATCCGGAAACTTTGCCCACCTGGCCGGAGCGGATGGCCCCGTACGCGGCGGTCCTCGGCGACTGGTTCAACCGGCCGCGTCCGATCGACGTCCGCCACGTCGGCGATCCCATCCGGACCTCCCCCGGCTCCGCCCCCCGCCAGCCCAGCCATCAGATGTGGCTCCGTGCCGACGGCCGGGTGCCCGACGAGCCGCTGCTGCATGCCTGCCTGGTCGCCTACGCCAGCGACATGACCCTGCTGGACACCATCATGGCGCCCCACGGACTGATCTGGACGGAAGGCTCCCAGGCCAGCCTGGATCACGCCATGTGGTTTCACCGGCCGTTCCGAGCCGACGAGTGGCTGTTGTACGACCAGACCAGCCCGACTGCCGCCGGGGCCCGCGGGCTGGCGACCGGGACGATCTACACCCGGGACGGCGACTTGGCCGTGTCGGTGGTACAGGAAGGGCTGCTGCGCACCGGGGTCCGGCGGGCGTAACGCGGCGGGTGGGTCAGCCTCGATCGGCGATGGGCTGGTAGGCCCGCTCGTCGTGGCCGATCCACAGCTGGCGGGGCCGGTAGATCTTCGAGTCCTGCTCGATCAGCTCCTGCCAGTGGGCCAACCAGCCGGACACCCGGGGGATGGCGAACAGCACCGTGAACATGGCGGTGGGGAAGTTCATCGCCTGGTAGATCAGCCCCGAGTAGAAGTCCACGTTGGGGTACAGCTTGCGGGAGATGAAGTAGTCGTCCGACAGCGCCACCTCTTCCAACTTGAGGGCGATGTCGAGGAGCGGGTTCTTCCCGGTGACGGTGAAGACCTCGTCCGCGGTCTTCTTGATGATGGTGGCCCGGGGGTCGTAATTTTTGTAGACCCGGTGCCCGAAACCCTGCAGCTTGCCCTTGCCGGCCTTGACGTCGCCGATAAACGCCTGCACGTTGTCGATGGAGCCGATCTCGGTCAGCATGCGCAGGACCGCCTCGTTGGCGCCCCCGTGGCGGGGGCCGTACAGGGCCGCGGCGGCGGCCGCCGCCGCCGAGTACGGGTCGGCGTGCGAGGAGCCCACGGTGCGCATGGCCAGGGTGCCGCAGTTCTGCTCGTGGTCGGCGTGGAGGATGAAGAGCACGTCCAGGGCCCGGGCCAGGATCGGGTCCGCCTCGTAGCGCGGCTCGGCGACCTTCCACATCATGGAGAGGAAGTTCTCGGGGAAGGTCAACGAGTTGTCGGGGTAGACGAACGGCATGCCCACGCTGTAGCGGTGGCAGGCGGCGGCGAGCGTCGGGACCTTGGCGATCAGCCGGATGATCTGCTTGTGGCGGACCTCCGGGTCGCTGATCTCCTTGGCCTCCGGGTAGAAGGTGGACAAGGCCCCGATGCCGGACAAGAGCATCCCCATGGGGTGGGCGTCGTAGTGGAAGCCGTCCACGAACCGCTTCCGGAAGTTTTCGTGGATGTAGGTGTGGTACCGGATCTCGTTGGTCCACCCCTCGAGCTCGGCCTCGGTGGGCAGCTCGCCGTGGACCAGGAGGTACGCCACCTCCAAGTAGGTGGACTGGGCCGCCAACTGCTCGATCGGGTAGCCCCGGTAGCGCAGGATGCCGGCGTCGCCGTCCAGGTAGGTGATGGCACTCGACGTGAGCGCGGTCGTCATGAACGCCGGGTCGTAAAACCAGACCCCGGGCAGCAGCTTCCGCAGCTCATCGGCGGCGATCCCGCCGTCGGTGATCGGGATCTCCACCACCTCGCCGGTGCGGTTGTCGGTCACCGTGATCGATTCAGCCACTGCTCCCCCTATAGGAGATCGTCATGTCGTGGGTGTTCCGCTTCGGCATGCTACTCCCCCCTCGGACTTGCACTGCAGGCGACCTCGGACACGCCAGCCGCCGGGCCGGGCGGCCGGATCGGGCAAGATGGCGGCCATGGACGGCGAGACTGACGACCTGCCCCCGGTTCCCGACCTGGCCCACATCCGCCAGCAGATCGACGCGGTCGACCGGCGGCTGGTGAGCCTGCTGGCGGAACGGGCTCGGCTGGTGGGCGGCGTGGTGCACTACAAGCGGGCCCACCACCTGGCGGTGGTCGACCGGGGCCGGGAGGACGAGATGCTGGCCCGCATCGCCGCCCTCGCCAAGGACGAGGGGCTGGATCCCCGGGTCGCCCAGCAGGTCCTGCGCACCATCATCGACGGCTTCACCCTGCTCGAGGTGGAGGAGCTGGGACCCGACACCTGACCGACTGAGGCGCGGCGTTGGGACTAGCGGACCAACTTCAGGCCGCTGTCGACGACCCACACCTCGCCAGTGACCAGGGACGACGTCACCTGGGCCACCACCAGCTCGGCGACGTCGTCGGGGACGGCCACCCGGCGCATGGGGGTAATGGCCGCGATCCCGGCCCGGGCCTCGTGCCAGTCCGCCGTCCACGGAGTGTCGACCAGGCCCGGCGCCACCGCGTTGACCCGGACCTCCGGGCCCAGCACCGCGGCCAGGAGGCGGGTCTGGTGGTGGAGAGCCGCCTTGCTCGCGGCGTAGGGGATCGACGAGCCGGTCGGCCGGACGCCGGCGAGGGACCCGATGTTGATGACCACGCCGCCGTGCGGGGCGGCCCGCAGGTAAGGAGCAGCGGCGGTGGTGAGCACGAACGGGGCGATGACGTTGGTGGCGTAGATCTCCGCCCAGATCTCCGGCGTGGCCGCCTCCAGGTCGGCGTGGGGGATGACCTGGGTGGTGCCGGCGTTGTTGACCAGGATGTCGAGCCGCCCTTGCTCGGCAGCGACGGCGGTGACCAGGTCCCGGGCGGTCTGGGGGTCGGCGACGTCGGCCTGCCGGTAGCTGCCGCCGATCTCGGCCGCCACCTCCTCGCCGGCGGCGACCGAGGAGCGCGAGTTGACGACCACGTGGGCCCCTTCGGCCGCGAGCGAACTGGCGATGGCGGCGCCGATACCGCTGCTCGACCCAGTGACGAGCGCCACCCGGCCCTCCAGCCGGCCCGGCATCATGGGCTGAGCTCGTAGCGGTACACGTTGGTGTGTCGTTCGACGAAGCCGATGCGCTGGTACAGGCGGTTGGCCGCCTGGCGCGACGGCCGGGAGGTGAGATCGACGGTGCGGGCCCCGGCCGCGGCGGCGGCGGCCAGGGCCGCCCGGTTGAGCGCCTCGCCGCAGCCCTGCCCCTGGGCCTCTTCGGCCACGATGACGTCTTCGATCCAGGCCCGCACCGCGGTGGGAATCCGGAACAGCACCAGAGTCAGCGTCCCGACGATCGGGCCCCCCTCTCCGTCCCGGGCCAGGAACAGGGTGGTGGCCGGCGAGGCGATGATCTCGGCGACCTCGGCGGCGCTGGGGGCCGGAGCCGACGAGGAGAGCAGGGGCAGCAGTCGGGCCACCGCGTCGACGACCTCCGGGGTCGCTTCGGTTGCTTCGGAAACAATGACCACGGGCCCGGACTGTAGGGGGCGCAGCCCCGCCGCGCCACGCCCTGCCGATGCTGCGCCGCCTCCTCGACCTGGCCACCTGAAGCCCTCAGTCGCCGGCCACTTGGAGCGTCGGCGCCTGCTGGGTCCGGAAGCCGGGCAGGACGGCGGCCAGCACCAAGACCCCGGCCACGCAGGCCACTCCCCCGGATACCACGGAGAAAGAGGTCCCGAACGCCTGGCCCACGCCCCCCGCTTCCAGATCCCCCAGGCGCGGCCCACCCTGCACCACCGCGATCTGCACCGCCGACAGCCGCCCTCGCAGCTCGTCGGGCAGGGCCGTCTGCAGGATGGTGTTGCGGAACACCGCGGAGACCACGTCCGCCCAGCCCGCCACGGCCAACAGGACCAGGGCGATCCACAGGATGTCGACCAGCCCGAACACCGTGATGGCCGACCCCCAGATGATCACGGCCACGATCACGGCGCGGCCCTGCCGCCGGATGCTGCCGACCCAGCCGGTCATGAGGGCGCCGGCGAGGGCGCCCGCGCCCGGGGCGGCGAAGAGGAAACCGACCGCCTGGGCGCCCCCGTGGAAGAAGCCGAGGCCGAGCGCCGGGAACAGCGCCCGCGGCATGCCGAAGACCATGGCGTCGATGTCCACCAGATAGACGCCCTGGATGACCGGGCGGCCGCGCAGATAGGCGAGTCCCTCGGCCACCGACCGCCAGCCGGCCCGGGTCGCACCCGCCCGGGCCGGCTGCGGCGCCATCGCGAGCACGGACGCAAAGGACACCCCGAAGCTGCCGACGTCCAGCCAGTACACCGCGGACAGGCCGAGGCCCGACAGGATGAGCCCGGCCAGCGCCGGCCCCACGACCGTGCCGACCTGCATCTGGACCTGCCACAAGGCGTAGGCCGGCGACAGATCGCCCCGCGGCACCAACCCAGGGATGGACGCGTTGAACGCCGGGCGGTCGAAGCCGGCGAGTCCTCCCGCCGCCGCGGGCAGGACGTACAACGGCCACAGGGCCGGTCGGCTCAGTCCCCCGTTGATCGCCAGCCCGACGCTGACGACCCCCAAGAGCAGCTCCGTGACCAGCAGCAACCGCCGGCGGTCGTGGGCGTCGGCGACGGCGCCCCCGATGAGGGAGCACACCAGCAGGGGACCCAGCTGGGCCAGGCTGACCAGGCCGACATCCAGCGACGAATGGGTCATCCGGTACACCTGGTACGGGACGGCGACCACGGTCAGCTGGGTGCCCAGGGTGGACACCAGCTGCCCGGAGAACAGCAGGCGGAAGTCCCGGGAGTGCCGCAGCGGGGCCACGTCGACGAGCAGCCGGCGACGGGGCACGGCGGGTCAGGCTACCGGCGCCTCCACCCGGGCCAGCCGGAGCGCCAGGGCCGGGCAGGCCGTGACCGCCCGCCGGGCGTGGACCAGCAGCCGTTCGGGCACCTCGCCGCGGATGATCGGGAACCCCCAGTCGTCGATTTCGACACCCTCCGGGAACAGCTCGGCGCACAGGCCGTGCCCATCGCAGGCGACCGGATCGAGGACGAGGCGGAACTGGCTCATCGCCACGACCCCGGGGCCGGGGCCGGCAGGTACCCGCCCGTCCGGCGCTGGCAACGACCGTGCCGGTGGTCCGCGACTTCCGCCGCCAGGGCGTCGAGGGCCGAATCCACGAAGGTGGCCGCCCCATCAGGGAAGTGGCAGGCGCCGCGCCCTCGCACCATCGCTGTCCACCGGCGGGCGGCCGGCTCGCCGTCGGCGTCACCGGCGAGCACGCCGCGCACGGCGCGGGCGATGTCCGTCAGCCCGAACAGGCAGGGACCGCACTGGCCGGCGCTGTGCGACGCGTACCACTCCGCCACCGTGGCCACCTCGGCCAGGGCGCAGGCGTCCTCCGGCACCACCACGATCACGCCCGAGCCCGGGGAGGCGCCGACGGCGGCCAGTCCGGAGCTGGATAGCCGCAAGCCGGCCAGGTCGTCGGCTCCCACCCAGGCTCCGAAGTACCCACCGACGAGCACGGCCTGGGCCGGGGCGGCGTCGACATGCTCCAACAGGGCCTCGACCGGGTAGCCGATCGGGAGCTCGTACACCCCCGGGCGCCGGACGCCGCCGCTGACCGTCACCAGGGCCGATCCGGGCTCGTCGTCGGGACCGAGGAGGCGAAACCAGTCCGCCCCGAAGCGGGCGATCAGCCCGATGTGCGCCAGGGTCTCGACGTTGTCGACCAGGGTGGGGCGACCGCCGACGCCTCGCTCGAAGGGCTTGCTGCCGAAGACCGGCTTGGCGTCGCCGCCGTCGATCCAGCGGACCAGGGCCGTCTCCTGGCCGGCGACGTAGCGGCTGGGGGTTTCGACCACCTCGATCACCGGCCCGGAGCGGCGTTCGGCGATGGCGTGGCGGATGGCCGCCGCCGTGTCCGGCCGGGCCCGCTCGACGGCGAGCAGGATGCGATGGGCGCCGACCGCGGCGGCCGCCGCGGTGATGCCGTCCAGCACCAGGTGCGGGTTTCCGACCAGCAGGGCCCGGTCCTTGGCGGACAGCGGTTCGCCCTCGGTGCCGTTGGCGACCAGCACCGCCGGACCGCGCCGGTCGGCGACGGCCGCCATCTTGCGCCCGGTCGGGAAACGGGCCCCGCCCCGACCCCGGAGCCCCGAGGCCAGGACCTCGTCGATCAGGTCCCGGCCGCGGGCGGGAAGGGGACCGAGCCGCTCCCAGTGGGCCGCATAGGACGGGTCCGGCTGTCCCGGGAGGAGCCGGGGCAGCCGACCGGTGGCGAGGTCGGTCAGGGGCGGTGCGGTCATGGTCATGATCGGGCTCCAGTGGCGAGGGTCGGGCGGGTGGTGGTGGTCAGGGTGCGGCCGGCCGGCTGGCGGAGCCGCCAACCGGCGGCGGCGACGACGGCGAGGGCGGACACGGCGTAGACGGCCTCGGCCCACAGGGCCCCGCTGTCGGTGCCGGCACCCAGCCCGTGGGCCATCGCCAACGGCCAGGAGGCGTAGGCCAGCCAGTGCACGGCCCGCCAGGTCCGATGACTCAGGCGAGACCGGAGCAGGCTGGTGACGACCAGGGCGATCATCATGTCGACGGAGAAGGTGCCGAGTCCGACCCAGAAGCGATCCCAGTGCGACGTCAGGGGGACGATCGCCGCCAGCCAACCGACCGATACGTAGGTGTCGATGACGGCGGTGGCGACGTGGACGCCGAGGAACACCACGGCCAGCAGGGACACGTTGCGGTGCAGGAGGGCGATGACCGCCCGGGGCCAGCGGGGCGTGGCGTAGCGGCGGACGTTGACGATCCCGGCCACCATCGTCAGGGTGAGCAGCACCAGGGCCACCAGGCCGCTGGCCCGCATCACGTACCACAGCACCTTGGATTGCGAGAGGGTGGTCGCCAGCATCACGCCACCGCCCGTTCCGCGTCAGCAGCCTCCGGTGGCCACCCGGCGACCCGGGTCACGGCCCCATCGGGCGCGACCAGGCGGGCCGGCAGCTGGCGCTCCTCCAGCCACGCCGGGGCATCCGGGCCCAGCACGATGGCGGCCGTGGAGGCGATGTTTGCGTCGGTGCAGGTCGCGGCGGCCACGCTGACCGTCCGCCACACCACGGGGGCGGGGGCCCCGGTGCGGGGGTCGATCAGGTGGTGTAGGTCGGTGCCCGCCCGCCGCCAGGCGCGCACCGTGACGCCGGAGGTGGCCAGCCCGCCCGTCAGGATCTCGATCCGCTGACCGGGGGCACCGGCACCCGCCCGGGCGTCGTCGGTGACATGGACCCGCCAGCCGCCGGCGGGCGCGGGGCCGGCCACGGCCAGGTCGCCCCCGAGGCTGACCAGGACGCCACAACCGGCCGCAGTGGCCGCGGCCGGGGCGGCCAGGTCGGCGCAGCGGGCCTTGGCGGTGGCCCCCAGGTCGACGATCACGCCGGTGGGGACCTGGGCCCGGCCGCGGGCGTGATCGAGGTGCAGGCACTGCCAGCCGGGCACGGGCGTGAAGGTGACCGGGGCCGGCCGGCGGTCGGCGGCGACGAGGGGGAAGTCCCGGTCGTAGCCCAGGCTGATGAGGGCCCGCCCGATCGTCGGGTCGACCGCGCCGCCGGTGATCCGGGCGGCCCGCACGGCCACCGCCAACTCGTCGAGCAGGCGGGCCGAGACCTCGACGGCGCGCCCGCCGGCCGTGTTGAGCCGGCTCAACTCGGAGTCACCGCGAAACCGGCTGCAAGCCCGGTCGCACGCCGCGATCTCGGCGGCCACCACGGCCATGGCGGTGGGCAGGGCCTCCGGCTCGGTCACCGTGACCGTCGCCAGGGTGCCCAGGGCCTGGAAGACCATCGAGGAGGGGGCCATCTAGGAGCCCCCGGACGAGGCGTGGGTCGTGGTGGTGGAGGTGGACGTGCTGGTGGGCGTCGTCGTCGGCGACTGCAGGGTGGTGCTGCTCGTCGACTTCGACGCCGACGAAGTGGAGGACGAGCTCGTGGAGGACGAGCTCGTCGAGGCCGTCGTCGAGCTCGTCTTCGAGGCGGTCGCGGTGTGCGAGGGCTGGGCCGCCAGGGCGGTAAAAAGGCCGACACCGGCGAGGGACCCGGCCGCCACCAGCCCAGTCGCAGTGCGGGTGCGGCGCAACCAGGCGTCTCGGAGAGAGGGAGTGGGCATGCCTTCCAGTTAGTCGGGCGGGCCTCAGAGCCAGCTGAGCGCGACCTCGACGTTCGAGTACAGGTTGCTGGGAGCCAGCTGGGAGACGAGCCCGGAGCCGGCGGGGCGCAGTGGTGGTGGCGGTGGCCGAACGGTCAATTCGGAAGGGCGAGCTGGCGCCGCGCCCCACCCCGCGTCGGCGAGCCGCGCCCAGCGCCAGCAGGGCCATCGTCTTTCCCCCCCGACGCCGGACGACGAGGCAGCCGCGGGCGGCCCGGTGTCGACAACGGGTGAAGCCGGGTAGGTTGACCCCGATGGAGCTTGTGCACTGGGCGGAGCGGCCGGTTCTGCGCCGCCCGTTGTTTGTGATCGCCTTCGAGGGCTGGAACGACGCCGGCGACGCCGCCACTCTCGCCCTCGACTACCTAGCCGACGAATGGCACGCCACCCGGTGCGCCACCATCGACCCCGAGCAGTTTTACGACTTCACCGTGACCCGGCCGCTGGTCCGCAACGGCTCGGGGGAAGAGCGGCACATCGAGTGGCCCCACGTCGAGCTGCTCGCCGCCCGGGTGCCCGGATCCGGCCACGACATGCTGCTCCTGCGGGGCGTGGAGCCGCAGCTGCGCTGGCGGACCTTCTGCGAGGCGGTCGTGTCGATCGTGGAGACCACGGGCGCCGAACTGGTGGTGGTCCTCGGTTCCATGCTCGCCGACGTCCCGCACACCCGCCCGGTCCGGGTGTCCGGCACCACCACCGACGACGATCTGGCCCGCCGGGTCGGGCTGGTGGCCCCGACCTACGAGGGGCCCACCGGGATCGTGGGGGTGCTCCTGGAGGCGCTGCGCCAAGCCGGCCTCCCGGCCGCGTCCTTCTGGGCGGCCGTGCCCCACTACGTACACCAGTTGCCGTCACCCAAGGCCGCGCTAGCGCTGGTGGAGCGGTCGGCGGCGCTGCTCGGGGCGCCGTTCGATCCGTTGGCCCTGCGGGTGGCCGCCGAGGAGTACGAACGGCAGGTGAGCGAGCGGGTGGCCGACGACGAGGACGCGGCCGCCTACGTGGCCCAGCTCGAGGACGCCGAGGATCTGGATGCGGTCGGCGGCGGGCCCGACGACGGCGCCGCCCCCGGACCGTTGGAGATCGGCAGCGCCGACGAGCTGGCCGCCCAGGTGGAGCGCTTCCTGCGCGACCAGCGCCGCGAGGGATAGGCACCAGCGGTCGTGGCCCGGCTGGTGGCCGCCGCCGTGTGGCGCGCCCGGCCCGAGGTGATCGTGGCCCTCGACGACCGCTTCGGCGAACCGGTCGACGCCTACGTCAACGGGTCGCAGGTGTGGCTGCGCGAGGACGGTCCGGGCGGGATGATGCTGGAATGGCGGCTGCATCCGGTGGCCCGCTACCAACGGCCGCACGGCACCGGGACCTACGAGGTGTTCTCGGCTGCGGCGCTGGCCCTGGCGACGGGGGACGCTGCCCGCGCCGCTGGAGTCGTTGTGGGACGGGCTGGAGGTGTTCGCCGCCTACGGCGACGACGTGGAGCCCCAACCGCTGGCCTCGGCCGCAGCCAACGCGTTGGGGATCGAACCGGATGCCTCCGGGCTGGTGGACCACGAACCCATCGCCGAGGAGTGGGAACGCACTGGCGGGGCGGTGTCGATCGCCGGCGACCTGTGGCGGCAGCTGGACGCCGGCGGGGGCTGAGGCGGCGGGGGGCTGGGGCAGCGGGGGGTGAGGCGGCCGCCCTACTCCCGTTCCGGCTCCAGTCCGTAGTGCAGGTCGACCTGGCGGAGGACCCAACCCACCCGGGCCAGCCCCTCCACCACCTCCAGCGCCACCAGACCGTTCGGGCCCGGCTGCGGGACCTGGTCGTGGGCCCGGCGAGTCAGCGCCCGGACGAAGCCCTCCCAGACCGGCGTGGAGACCGCCCGGATGCCTTCGAAGTGGCGGCGGGTGGCCTTGACCACCCGGGTCAGCAGGTCCTGCGGCGGCGAGCCGCGGCGCAGGGGCGGCAGTGTGGTCAGCACCGGGACCTCGGTCGCCCCGAACGGGACCGGGTCGGCCTCGACGACCAGGTGGGCGACGTAGGCCCGGGTCACGATCTGCACCCCGATCTCCAGGGTCAGCGCCGGTATGGGCCGGGCCAGCCGCTCCAGGTAGTCGATCGCCAGCGGGGCCGTGAGTGAGCTGAGCGAACGCACCGACCGGAGGGCCGCGTCGGCGTCGGCGTCGAGCTGCCGGGCCACCGCGCCATCTGCGCCGAGGCCGTCCAGATAGCGCTCGAGGACCGGGTCGTCGACCCGTTCCACCGCGCCGGATACCACCACCGATGGCCTCCGGGCCTGGGCCAGCCTCGTCAGGCTGCTCCAGCCGGGCAAGCCGGCCAGTCCCCTCACGCCGGTCGGCCACCGCCGGATCAGCTGCGCCAGGTCGACGGCCGCGGCGAGTCGAAGACCACGTCAAAGGCCTCGCCCCGGATGGCCCGGAACGCCAGATGCTGCCAATGGCCCCCGCCCGCCAGCGGCTCCGGAAGGCCGTCCTCGGGGAACCAACCCACGGCCCGGGCCTCGAGGGGATGTGGACGCAGTTCGCCACCCACCGCCCGGCAATGGAACACCAGGGAGTAGAACGGCAGGCCCCGCGCCCCCAGGCGCAGCCCGTCGAAGACGGCGACCAGCCGGACGGGCTCCACGTCGATGCCGGTCTCCTCCGCCACCTCTTTCACCACCACCTCGGCGGCCGAGTAGCCCACATCCGCCCATCCGGTCGGGTAGAGCCAGACGCCGGAGTCGCCGCGCTGGATGAGCAGCAACTCGTTCCGGTCGTTGCCGACGATGGCGCCCACCGCCACCTTCGGGGTCACGTAGCCGGCCACCCCTTCGCCGACGCTCTCCATCCAGCCGGCGACCACCTCGCCGGCGTCGAAGCGGCCCTGGTCGTGACCGGCGGCCACCCGGATGTCCGCCGCCACCTTGAGCACTTCCTCGAAGCGCTCCTGTTCGTAGAGGCTGTCGGTAAAGGCCAAGCCGGTGCGAGCGATCCCCGCCAACGCCTCGCTCCAACGCATCAGGTCGACGGCCGTGACCCCTTCGTCCGACATCGCGCCGAACACTACCGGCTGACCGCTCGTTGCACCTACTGGCCGGCGCGGCAGGCCCCGCAGGGGCGTCAGCCGAGGGCCATCAGCGCCTGGCGGGCGGCGACCTGTAACGGGTCCCAGACGGAGGAGAAGGGCGGGGCGTATCCGAGATCCAGGTTGAGCAGGTCCTCGGCAGTGCCACCGGAGCTCAACGCCGCAGCCACCACATCGACCCGCTTCGCCGCCCCGTGGCCGCCGACCACTTGGGCGCCAAGGAGGCGCCCCGTCCCTCGTTCGACCAGCAGCTTGACGGTGATGGGCGCCGAGTCCGGCATGTAGCGGGAGTTGGTGGTGGCGTCGATCTTGGCCACCAGGAACGAGAACCCGGCCTCGGCTGCGGCCCGCTCGGACAGACCGGTCCGCCCGATCTCCAGCTGGCAGATCCGGGTGACGGCGGTTCCCGCCACGCCGGGAAAGGTGGCGTAGCCGCCGCTGATGTTGATGCCGGCGACCCGGCCCTGCTTGTTGGCGACGGTGCCGAGGGCCTGGTGGACGGGCAGCCCGGACACCAGATGCGTCGACTGGCAGCAGTCGCCGGCGGCCCACACCCCCGGCACCGAGGCGCGCTGCTGGCGGTCGACGACGATGGCGCCCCGCACCCCGGTCCGCACCCCCGCCCCGGCTGCCAGGGTCGAGTTCGGCTCCACGCCCAGCCCAAGGATTACCAATTCCGCGGGGATCTCACCCGTTGCGGTATGCACCGCCTCCTCGGAGATGGCGACCACCGGCTCACCGGTCCGGACGGTGATTCCCATGTCTCGCATGGCCCGGGCCACCAGGGCCCCCATGTCCGCGTCGAGCGTCCCCATGACCTCGTCGGCCGCCTCCACGACGGTCACCGCCGCGCCTTGCTGGACGAAGGACTCGGCCAGCTCCAGGCCGATGTACCCGCTGCCCACGACCACCACCTGCTTCGGCTGCCGGGCCTGGGCGTCCGCCATCAGGCTGGTGGCGTCGTCGAGGGTCTGCACCCCGTGGACGTGCGGCAGACCGATGCCGGGGAGGTCCGGCCGGCGGGGAACGGCCCCGGTGGCCACGTGCAGAAAATCGAATCCCAGGCTGAAGGTGCGACCGTGGGCCCGGTTGTGGACCTCGGCCTTCCCGGCGGCCAGATCGAGCCCGATCGCCTCGTGCTCCATCCGGACGTCGATCCGCATGGCCCGGAATTCCTCCGGGGTGCGGGCAATGAGATCGTCGAGGGCGTGGACGGCCCCCCCGACGAGATACGGGATGCCGCACGCCGAGTAGCTGGTCCTACGCCCTTTCTCCAACGCCACGATCTCGAGCGTGGGAGCCCGCCGGCGGGCCAGCGCCGCCGCGGCCATGCCCGCCGCGTCCCCGCCGATGACCAGTAGGCGCTCTCCCATCCCGGAGACTGTAAGGGGCGGGGGGCCGGGTCGTCGACGCGTCGCGCCGGTTGCGGCTGCCACCACTGCCGCCGCCAACGACGGCCGGCATGGCACCATGGGGGGCATGGCCGTCAGGGACGACTGTCGACACTACGTGCACCGCAGCACGCCGACCGGCGAGGCGATGCAACGCTGCCGGCTGTCCGCCAACGAGGAGCACCCCTTCGCCTGCCCGGAAGGCTGCCTCTTCTTCGAGGACCGCTTGGTGTCGGGCGCGGGGTGGACGCAGGCGTCCAGCGAGCCGATGAGCAACACCGCCCATGCCCTCAACGCCCTCCCTCCGGAGCCGAAGAAGAAGCGTCGTAAGCGGCGCTAGTCGGCCGGCGACCGGTGGCGGCGCCGGTGCTCGAAAGCCTTGGCCGCGCCCCACGTGATGCCCAGCTCCGCGAGCCCCGGGTCGACGTCGGCCCACGAAGCTGGTGAAAGGTCGTAGTCGTCGTCGGGGAACGCTTCCCGGGCGAAGCGATCCCGCGCCACAGGCGGGATCCCGGCGGCGCGGAGGACCCGGGTAGGAACCTGCACCGCCTGGCGCAGGAGGGCCAGCGGCGTGGTGCGCTGGGCGTCGATGTCGGCCGCCAGCAGCTGGCGGACCGCGGCCCCGGTCTGGGCCTGGACCTCGAGGCCGGCGGCGGTCGCCGCGGCCGCCAGCTCCGGGGACACCTCGCCCGCGCTGGCCTGGGCCACCCGCAGGATGCAGCCGGTGATCCAACCGGGCAGCGCGGCGTCGATGGCGTCGGCGAGCGCCGCCGCGTGCGGCTCGATCGACTCCATCGTCGTCAGGTCTGGCGCCGCTCGCGGCCCCCGCCGGCCGGACCCCCTGTCACTGCTCGCGGGTCAGGGCGTCGTTGAGATTGCCGGAGCGGAGGCCTTCGAGGTCGAGCGTCACGTACCGGTAGCCGGCGGCCCGGACCGCCGCCACGACCCGTGACCGCATGCCGATGGCCCCCTCGAGGTCATCGGGGCCGAGCTCGAGGCGGGCCAGATCCCCGTAGTGCCGCACCCGCAGCTCGCGGAACCCGAGCGCCCGCAACGCCTCCTCGGCCTGGGCCACCTGGGTCAAGGTGCCCAGTGTGACCGGGGTGCCGTACGGGACCCGGGAGGCCAAGCAGGCGGCCGCCGGTTTGTCCCACACCGCCAGCCCCAGGTCCCGGGCGGCGCCGCGGATCAGATCCTTGGTGAGGCCGGCTTCCACCAAGGGGAAGATGGCGCCCCGCTCTTGGGCGGCGCGCTGGCCGGGGCGGTGGTCGTCGAGGTCGTCCACGTTGACGCCGAGGGCGACGACCGCTCCCTCCTCCGCCGCGATCGGGGCCAGCCGGTCCATCAGCTCGCTCTTGCAGTGGTAGCAGCGGTCGGGTCCGTTGGCCACATAGCCGGCCCGGGCCCCCTCGTCGCTCTCGACCTCCAGCCATCGCAGCCCCCACGACTCCGCCAGCTGGCGGCAGTCGGCCCGTTCCGACGGGGCCAACGACGGCGACACCGCGGTCACCGCGACGGCCCGGTCCGGGCCCAGCACGTCGTGCGCCATCCAGGCCAGCAGGCCCGAATCCACCCCACCGCTGAATGCCACCACCACCCGCTCGCGCTGCTCGAGGGATGCCCGCAGGGCGGCCAGACCCGGTCCGCTCGCCATCAACCGTCCACCACTTGCAGGCGGATGCGCTTGTTGCCCTTGCCTTTGGACTCGGTCTTGAGCACGACGACGCGGCCCACCTCGTCGGTCCGCCGGACGTGGGTGCCCCCGTCCGCCTGCTTGTCCAGGCCCACGATGTCGACGACGCGAATCTCGGGTACCGACTCGGGGACCAGGCTCACCTTGGTCCGGATCAGGTCGGCGTCGAGCACCGCCTCGGCGCGGGGAATGAACGAGACCTCGATGGGGCGGCCCGCGGCCAGCTCGGCATTGACGAGCTGCTCGACCTCGGCACCGAAACCTTCCGGGAGGGGGTCGAACTCGAAGTCCATGCGGGCCGACAACGGCTCCATGTTGCCGCCCGTCACGGCCTTGCCCCACTCGTTCCAGATGACCCCACAGAGCACGTGCAGCCCGGTGTGGGTCCGCATCAGGTCGTGACGGCGGCCCCAGTCGACCTCGCCGTGCACGGAGGTGCCGGGCGCGGGCAGGGCTCCGTCGCCGGCGAGGGTGTGCCACACATCGTCGCCCTCTTTGCGCACGTCGGTCACCGGGAGATCGGCGAGGGTGCCGATGTCGTGGGGCTGCCCCCCGCCGGTCGGGTAGAAGACGGTCCGGTCCAGCGCGACCCGACGGCCCCCGGTATCAACCGCCGTCACCGTGGCGTCCACCTCTCGCAGGTAGGCATCACGAAGGAACAACAACTCAGCGCTCACCCGCCGAGACTACGTCGCCGCGTCACCATTCACATCGTTGACGGGTTGACGTCATTGGTTCACGGGTCCGGCAAGCGCGATGCGGCGTTGGTCGTCGGGCTTGGCTCGCCAGCGAGCCCGCTCCCCTGTCGGCGAAGACGCCTCCCACTCAACCAGGCTCGACCGCGGGCATCAGAGATGAGCGCCCCGGCCACCGCCTACCACTCGGGATCTTGGATCACTCCACCAGGTTATATCGCATCGCATATGAGCCCGGCGCGACCCGGTACGGCCAAAAACGTCAGTGCAGTCCACTCTCCGTCCCTGGCCATCTGCGACCCAGCAGGCTTAGCGGACTTTCCCTGCGTACGAAGAAGGTCAGCAGGCGACCGCGGCTCGAAGTGACCGGCAGGCCCGCGCCATACGTGGCGCAGATAGAGCGGTGAGGCGTCGCCGGAAAGCCGAGCGGGGCAACGTGTGGAGGTTGTCGAACGACACGACGCAGTCCGAAGGCACGTCGTCCTCGGCGACCGTGAGCGCCAACTCGGAGACAACTCCTCGCTGTGTACGCGTCAGCGCCGCCACCACCACTCGGTCAATGCGGTCGGCAACCGGGTCCCGCGTGACGACCAGCACCGGCCGATCCCCGCCCCCTGGGACGGCTGCGAACCAGATTTCACCCCGCTGCACGGCCCCGCCGGTCAACCCAAGTCACCCAATCAGACCAGTCCTCAGCCGGACCCCACTCGTCGGCATCGTCCAAGGCCAGCTCGTCGGCCGTGAACGGCTGGGCCTCATAGACGCTGGCCTCACCCTCGGCGGCGAGATGGGCAATATGACTCGCCAGCGCGTCGCGCAGGAGCTCGGAGCGTTCGACGCCAAGTCGCTTGGCCCAACGATCGGCCTCGGCGACATCCTCGTCGTCAGCGCGGAAACTGACCATCACTGTCATACGGATCAGTATACCCGTCATACGTCCTGACAGGCTTATCGCGTAGAACACCGCGAAGAAGTCCCGGGAGTACGGCTGGAGGTAGTGACCGGGCTGGTAGTACATCCCGGCCAGGAGGTTGGTGCCGGCGAGGATTCCACCACCGGCGATCCCTCCGGCGTGGGTGAAGGTGGCGAATGACACCCATTGCGGGTTGATGTCGAGCTCCATGGCCCGCACCGCACCGGCGGCGATCAGCAGGCGGGCGAGAGCCGCCGGGGACAGAGAGGGCCCGCCGGCGTAGATGAGATCGCCGGCTGCGGTTACCCCCACCCCAGAACGCCACGTGAACGTGCCGCCCCCCAGCACCGCCCCCCACTGGCCGGGTGCGGCGGCGGTGGCGGCGGCGACACCATGGTCGACGAGGAGAGTGAGGTTCTGGCGGACGGCGGCGACCGTAGGCCCGAGACTGACGTCCCGGCCCCAGTCGGCGACGGTGGCGGTGCCGTTGGTGAAGATGACCAAAGAGGCGGCGCCCGCTTGGAGGGGGACGGCGCTGCGGCCTTGCTCGTACCACCCGGTCTGATACGAGTAGATCTTGAAGCCCGAGTTGAACGCGGCCAGCAGCGTCGGTAGCTGCGCGACGGCGACCACCCCCTGCTGCGGCCAGGTCCCGTAGGGCTCGCTGCTGCCCGCATAGAGCGCCAACCTGGTGGCGGCCGAGTCGATCCAGGCCAGGCCGGCGGACGGAGAGCCGGCGGCGGAGCGAAGCTGGGTGGTGTACACGGCGTAGCCGCGGGCCAGCTTGTCCCCTGTGACCGGCTGCCAGACTCCCTCTCCGGGCATCGCTGGTGAAACCAAGGGTGGGACCGAAGTCGGAGCCCGCAACGGTGGCGGCGGCGGCCGCGTGGTGGTCGTCGTGGGCGCGGAGGTGGCGGGCAAGGAGGTGCCGGTGGTGGGAACCGGCCGCGTCATGACCGACGGGGGGGCCGCCGACGGATGCGACGCGGCCGGCGAGCCGCCACCACAGCCGCTCACAACCCCGGCGAGGGCGAAGGCAATAGACCAGGACACGAACACGGTGTAGCGACGATGCGGTGGGGATGCGGCTCGCGGTGGTTCGGCGCGCCGGTGGCCTACTCGAGTGGTGCTTCGTGAGCGGGTCACCCTCGACTCGTTCGCAACGGCGCTACCGCCTGCGCGTGACCGGCCGAGCCGCTTCGTGGCGCTCCTCAATCAACAACGCCAGCGTGGGGCATGCCCCCACGGCCCGGCGAGCGTGGTCTGCGAGGTGAAAGGGGATCGGGGCTGGATCGATGATCGGGTAGCCCCAGTCGTCGAGCCGGATCAGCTCGGGGAGCAACTCGGCGCACAGCCCATGTCCGTCGCAGGCGATGGGGTTGACGGCGATATGGCGGGTCACCGCCGAGCCCCGTCGACGACGAGGCCAGTAGGGCCCAACGGCAAGGAGCGGCAGGGACGAGAAGCCACGCCCCCAGTATCGGTGTCCGACGGTGCCGTCGCGGCGCGCTGGCGGGCAAAACTTTCGTAAAGCCCTGAACACCGACGGTCCGCCGTGCGCCGAGTCGCCTTAACTGACGCGGACCTCGAGCTGATACCGGGAGAACCCGGAGGTCTGCCATCCTCGGCCGTCGCTGTCGATGACCAGGCCTTCGTGTCCGGCCAGGCCCTCCAGCCAGGCGGGGGCGGCAGCCCCCATGGCCAGGGCGGCGGTGGCGTAGGCGTCGGTCATGGTGAGTTCCGCGCCGATGACGGTGACCGCAGCCAGATCGGTGGCAGGCCGTCGCTGATGGGGATCGATGACATGGAAGCCGCGCTGGTACGTGCCCGAGGTGGCGACGGCGCCTTCATGCAGCTGCAGGGCGGCGCAATAGGCGTCCAGGCCTAGCGGGTGTACGACCCCCACCCGCCATTGGGCATCCGGGCCGGCCCGACCGTGGAGCCGGACGTCGCCTCCCCCATCGATGAGATGGTCCGGGCAACCGGAGGAGATCAGTATCTGCGACGCCTGCTCGATGGACCAGCCTTTCACGACCCCGGACGGATCGAGCCGGCCCGTCGCCCGGGCGTCGAAGAAACCGTTGGTGGTGGCTCGCAACCGCTCGCACAGGGTGAGGATCTGGCGCACCAGCGGGTGACAGGAATCCGCGGCGAGGGCGCCCCGGTCGAGGCGGTTGATCTCACTGTCGGGGCGGTAAGTGCTGAACGTGGCATCTACCCAGTGCAGCCAGGCCACGGCCTCCCGGATGGCCGGCCCGGCGACCGCGGCCGGCTGGCCGCGTACTTCGAAGGTCACCACGGTGCCCATGACGTCCTCGGCGTGGCCGACCGGGTTCATTTTCCGGACTGGGTCAGGGCCGATTGCAGGGACTGGGCGAACGCCTCACTGGTGTAGGTGGCGCCGGAGACGACGTCGAATTGCATGTTCTGGGCGGCCAGAGCCTCACTGGTCAGAATCGGGATGGCTTGGTCGTTGATGGACTGTGACCGGGAATCCCTGGCCGACTCCTGGGGAATTGTGATGTTGGTGATGCGTCCGTTGGCGACGGTGATTTGCACCACGATGTCGCCGTACTTGTAGACCACGTCGGTGCCGGTGTATCGCCCTCCGGACGCCGCGGGCGCCGTGGTGCCAGGGGCGGACCCGGTCGTCCCTTTGGCGGGAATGGTGGTGGCGGGAGTGCCGGTGGCGGTGCCCGGTGAGGCCGAAGGCGCTGTCGTGGCCGGCGTTCCTCCGCTCACCGACACCTGGGAGCGGTGGACCGTCCCGGACGACTTGTAGTCGAGCAGGGCGACCAAGCCGACGACGGTCGCGGCGGTGGCGATGACGGCGCGGCGCACGCGAAGCTCCTAAAGCTCGAAGTTCTCGGAATGAATCTGGCGGCGGGGAACCCGCAGCTGATCGAGAGCCTCCTGGACGGTATCGAGCATGCTCGACGGCCCGCACACGTAGATGTCGTGGGCGGTGATGTCCGGCACCAGCGATCGCAGATGACCGGCTGTCAAGTACTCGGGGTGCTCGGCTCGTGACCCGACCACGTACACCACGCGGGCGTGGCGGGCCTGGGCGATGCGGTCGAGCTCGGCTGCGGAACATGACTTCCTCGACGGTCCGAGCCCGGTACAGCAAAGTAATGTCCCGGCCGCGCCCCGGCAGCGACTCGAACAACGCCCGCAACGGGGTGATACCGACGCCTCCGCCAATGAGCAGGACCCGGCGCAGGCGGCGGCGGTGCGACGTGAAGGCGCCGTAGGGGCCTTCGGCGAGCACCCGGGTGCCGCGGCGCACGCCGCGGCAGATCGCGACTGTGGTCGCCGAGACCCTTGACGGTCACTCGCAACCATTCGCCGTTCGGTGCGGCCGACAGTGAATACGGGTGCGCCTGCCACCAGCCGTCACGGGTGAGGAACCGCCACATGAAGAACTGGCCAGATTCGGCCGCCAGCAGATGCAGGTCACGCCCGGTCAGGTAGACCGATACCGATTCGGCGCTCTCGCGTGCGATCCCGGCCACCCGCAGCCGGTGACGAAAGCCGTCGCGGACGGGCTTCACCACCCGGTAGGCCACCAGCAAGCCCCCCACTCCGGCGTACAAGGCGATCCACGCCGCCCGGTTGAGGGGATGGGTGGTGAAGTCCGCTCCCGTCGCGAACTGGTGGGCGAACGACAAGGCCAGGGCCAGATAGGCGTAGAGGTGGATGAAGTACCACGCCTGGTAGCTGATGCGACGACGGATGGCCCGAGCCGAAATGACGCCGATGACCACCATGAGGCCGAGACCGACCGTGGCCGCGAGCATGTCGGTGTACGACAGCACGACCGAGCTGGTCTCGCGGAAGAGGCTCTCATGGGCCGTGACCGCGTAACCCCAGATGATCAGCACGGCGTGGGCGACCAGCAGGGTAAGGCTGTACTCGCCGTTGCGACGGTGCCAGACGGCCAGGCGGTCCATGCCGATGAGCCGGTCGAGCCACGACACCCGGCCCATCAACAGCACCCCGACCACCACCAGATAGGTGCCGAGCAGGCCGGTGACGCGACCCGCCGCGGTCAACCACGGGCCCGTGCCCTGGACCGAGGCCGGCGTGGTGTCCGCCCACCACATCAGCAGCACCAGCGCGGCGCCGACGGCGATGACCGCGGCCACCAAGCCCTCACGGGTCGGCTGGTCCAACTCCGCCGTGGGCGACGACCCGGGGAAGCGGCGCGAAGCTCGGTCACGGGTGGGAGACGCGGTGATCACTGGCCTCATCCCCCTGCTCGACACCCGGAGGCCATCGCACCAGTATCCAAGATCAAACTGAACGAACCCTGACAGCCAGGGTTAGCGTTCGGCAAAAGTTTCCCAGCTTTGGCACTGACAAAAAGCGACCCTCGCCCGTGTCTAGTTGGCCGTCTTGGCCAGGACCAGCTGGCCGACCGCTAGACTGGTCGCCGGTTGCACAGCCATCTGGAACCAGATGGTGCCCGCGGGGCAGCGCAGGGTCATGACGGTGCGCCGGTTGCCCGGCGGGATCGTCGCGCCGGTAGAAGCGTTCGCCTGGGTTGCGCCGCCCGCGACGCCGTGGGTGCAGTACGACAGCAGCTTCGCCGATCCCGGATCCCCCTGGAGGGTGTAGTCGACGGTGATCCGGAACGTGCCGGCCCCGACACCCTGCAACGCCACGGCCGGACCGGTGGCGGGCAACACCTCCGAATGGAGCGGTCCGCCCACATCCTGGTCCCGAAACGACAGGGGCCCCGAGGGCAGGGGAAGCGGCGCCACGACGGCCAGCACACCGGTGACCACCGCCGTCACGCCCGACACCGCGCCGAGCCGAACGATCCCGTGGCGATCGACCCGGGTGATGGTCGAGGTGACGACGGCGGCCAGGCCGAGCAGCACCAACACCACCGGCAGACCGAACCAGGGCCAACCGAGAAGCCGGCTCCCCGGCACGAATTCCGGTAGGAGCCGGTCGATTCCACCCCACCAACCCGGGTAGGTAGAGGGGTCCCAGGGCGCGGCGACGGACAGTTGGTTGTAATAGCTGTGATCGCCGCGCGCGATTGGCACCGACTCGAGCAGCGAGAGCACCGCGGCGAACGCGCCCAGACCCCACAGCCTGGCCCGGTGACGGTCGAACGAGGCGATCACATACGGATACCACACCAACAGCGGCACCAACGAAGCCCATTGGAAGCGGCCTGCGAAACTGAGTCCTCCGTACGGAGCGTGGTAAAAGGTGCCGTTGAGGTAGAGCAGCGACGCCGCCGACACCACGGTGGCGATCACCGCTACCGGGACCAGGCGTCTCGCCAGCCACAGCCCGATCAGGCCGAGCACCGCGAGGGGAACCTGGACGAACAGCCCTTGGTGACGGTCGAACAACAGGCCGAGGATCTCGGTGAAGCCGGCCCCGTTGAGGGACGGGAACGGCTGGGGGGGACCAAAGGGATGGCCGTAGTCGTACAGGTTGTAGGCCAGCAGGAGGATCCAGGACGCGACCGAGACGCCGGCGACGACCAGCAGCGGCCGCCACCATTGGGCCCGGCGAGCCACCAGCACGAAGGCGAACAAGATCAGCGCCGCCGGCACCAGGTTTTGCTGGTGCAGCCAGGGGAGCAGCCCCAGCGACACCGCCGCCACCCCGATACCCCACCTGTCCAGGTGCCGCCGAGATTCGACCGCCACCAGGTCCACCAGGCTGCAGGCCATCAGGATGCCCGTCAGGAGGTCCGGGTAGATCTGGGTGCCGGCCAACCAGATCGCCGGGCTGGCGATGACGATCGCGAAGACCACCTTCGCGTGCCGGCTCAATCCGGCCAGGTTGGCGGCCCGCACGTAGAAGTAGATGAACCCCGCCGTCTCGATCGCCATGAGCGCGAGACGGGCGAGCCGTTCTCCGCCGAAGATGAACGGCGCCAACAACGCCGACAACCCCAGCGAGTGGGTACTCACCGGGCCGTGCGGGCCGGCGAACAATTGCAGTATCAGGTTGGTGGGTTGGGTGCCCGGTGGCCACTGAAAAAAGTGGTGCGTCCGAAGATCCGCCTGGTACGCCTGGAGCGGGTGGACGCTGAGTTGGGTGAACGCCTTCGCCGCGATCAGGTAGTGGGGCTCGTCACCGGTGACCGAGACGCCCCTCGCCTTGATGAAGGTGTACAACCGGGCCTCGGTCGCCACGATCACCGCGAACGCCGCCAGGATCGGGGCCCACCGCCGGACGACTGCTCGCACGCGGGCGGCTTGCCTGCGCCATGTGGGCCATCCGGTGTGCGCTCCTCGTGCGTCCTCATCCCGCATGACGGGCGAGCCGGCCAAGAGTAACGGGTGCGCCTCTCGGCGATGTGGCTGGCGCGCCCCCGACACGGGTGGCGCCCCGACCGTCGGCGATCAGCAGATGCGGGGCAACGGGTCGCCGACGAGCATGTCGACGATCCGGGTCCCGCCGAACGCCGTCACCAGCACCACGATGCCGGGTGGTTGGGACCGGATCTGGCCGATGGCCACGGCGTCGCGCCCGACGGGATGCTCCCGGAGGGCGGCCAGGGCCGCGTCGGCCTCTTCGGCCGCCACCACGGCCACCAGCTTCCCCTCGTTGGCGACGTACAGGGGGTCGATGCCGAGCAGCTCGCAGGCCGCGCCCACTGCCGGCCGGACCGGCAGCGCGGCCTCGTCCAGCACTACCGTCAGGTTGCTGTCCCGAGCCAGCTCGTTGCACACCGTCCCGACGCCGCCCCGAGTGGCGTCGCGGAGCCACCGGGTCGACGGCGCGGCGGCGAGGAGGCCCTCCATGAGGCCATGCAACGGCGCGGTGTCCGAGACGATCTCGGCCTCCAGGGCCAGGTCGCCCCGGGCCAGCATGACGGCGGTGCCATGGTCACCGATGGTGCCGGACACGATCACCACATCGCCGTCGACGACCCGGGCGGCGCGGAGATCGCGTCCCTCGGGTATCACGCCGACTCCGGCCGTCGAGACGTACATGCCGTCCGCGGCCCCGTGATCGACCACCTTGGTGTCGCCGGTGACGATCGAGACGCCCGCCCCGGCGGCCGCCTCGGCCATGTCGGCGACGATCTCCTTGAGCGACTCGATGGGGAAGCCCTCTTCCAGCACGAAGGCGGCCGACAAAGCCAAGGGACGGGCCCCCATCATGGCCAGGTCGTTGACGGTGCCGTGCACCGCCAGATGGCCTGCCGACCCTCCGGGGAAGCGCAGCGGCTTGACCACGAACGAGTCCGTGCTGAAGGCCAGCCGGTCTCCTGACGGGAGGGTCAGCACCGCCGCGTCCGTCTGAGCCCCGAGGACGTCGTTGGCGAACGCCGGCAGAAACACCGCGTCGAGCAGCGCGGCCGACGCCTTGCCGCCGGCCCCGTGGGCCAAGGTGACCACTTCGTCGAGCAGCCGCGGCCGCCGGCGCCGGAAGGCTTCGATGCGGGCGAACACCGCCGCTTCGCGGCTGGTAGCCCCCGTTTGCCGGGCCAGATCCGTCATGACCCGCTCCCCTCGTCGAGTTGGCGCTGCACGCCCGACCACAGCTCTAACGTCAGGGCGTCCTGGGCTTCCTGGATGCGGTGCACACTGTCGGACCGCACGATGAGGCAGTGGTCCACCGCGCCGCTGCCGGCCATGGCGCCGCCCTCGTACCCGCACAACCCGATCGTCAGCACGCTCCGGCGCGACGCCTCCTCCAACGCCCGGAGCACGTTGACGGAATCGCCGCTGGTGGAGAACCCGACCGCCATGTCGACGGGCCGGGCGTGGGCGATGAGCTGCCGGGAGAAGACCAGATCGAAGCCCACGTCGTTGGCCAGGGCCGTCAGGACGGCGCGATCGTCCACCAGGGACATCGCCGGGAGGGGGCGGCCGGTCGGGGGGTCCCGGAAGAGGGCCACCGCCCCCTCGGCGTCGGTGGCGCTGCCGCCGTTGCCGAAGGCGTACAGGCGCCCGCCGGCCCGGAACCGGGACGCCATCGCCAGCGCCGCTTCCGCCAGGATCCCGTGGCACTGCTCGAGCGTGGCCACGCGCAGGGCCCGGCTGTCCGCCATCTTGGCCCGCGCCGACACGGCCAGATCCGCGACCAGGACCGCGGCGTCGCGCTCCTCCGATTCGATGAAGGGATAGAGGAATCCGGTGGGCTCGCTGCTCATGTGGCGCCGCCCCCGATGGCCGTGATGGCCACGCCGGCATGCACCAGCACCAGGTCACCGGGCCTGACCGGATCGACCAGGCTGACGTCCACCGTCTGGCGCCGGCCCCTCGTCAGGACGGTCGCGCTGGCGCCGGCATCGACGGCCTGGATTTCCGCGACCTGGCCGTCGTCCGAGCAGGTGATGCACACCTCGTCGGTGCAAGCCGGCTCGGCGGCGAGGAGGCCGGGGTGTTCGAAGACCACGTGAGTCAGTTCCCACAGCAGGTGGTACAGGAGCACCACGTCGCCGGAGCGGGCGGCCAGCCCCGGATCGGCTCCCTCGACCCAGGCCACATGCTCGGCGAGAGCGGACGGCCGGCGCGGGCCGGCGCCCAGCCAGATGCGGGTGAGGCCCCAGGCCTCGGCGCGGCGGAGCAGGTCGACGGTCTCCGGATCGTCCTCGGTGCTCACCGCCAGCAGGACGTCGCCCGGCCGGGCCAGCAGTCGCAAAGTGGTCGCCAGCCCGGGCCCGTCGAGATGCACGGCGGGCAGAGCCCGCTTGCCGACGATCACGGGATGCACGAACTCGACGGCCACATGGCGGCCGTGGGCCGGCCACGCCGTCGCCACGCACCACATGGTGGCGCCGGCCGCGAACCGACGGGCCAACGACACGGCCGCCGCAGCCAGATCCTCGGCCGGGCCGGTCTCGTCGGCGGGCAGCAGGAGGTCGATAGCTCCCATCACACCTCCCGGTCGGGGGCCCTGGTCGCCCCGGCGATGGCCACCTGGCCCAGGGCCAGGCCGCCGTCATTGGGCGGTACGACCCGATGGGCAAGGACGACGAGGCCGCGTCGAGTCAGTTCGGCTCGGGCCAAGCGGACGAGGAGGACGTTCTGGAACACGCCTCCGGTCAGGGCCACCCGGTCGATCCCGGTCGCCCGGCGCACCTCGTCGGCTACCTCCCCGATCAGGCGAGCCACCGCCAAGTGGAACCCGGCCGCCACCGCGCCGGCCGGGCGGCCGCGCCGAAGGTCGCGGACGATGTCGACCAGCACCGGGACCGGGTCGAGCTGGTCCCCCGCGACGGCAAACCGGTAGTCACCCGGATCGCCGGCCCCGTCGCTCTCGGCGACCATCTCGAGCTCGATGGCCGCCTGGGCCTCATAAGAAACCGCCTGCTGCACCCCGAGCAGGGAGCTGACCGCGTCAAACAACCGGCCCATGCTCGAGGTCGGCACGCACGACACGCCGCGCTGCAGCTGCCGTTCGAGCGCCGTCAGCTCCGTCGCCGAGGCGGCCCGGACCGGCGCCAGGTCCGGCGCCCAGGCGATGCCCGCGGCCCAGAGGTGGGCCAGCGCCGCCCGGTAGGGTTTGCGGATGGCGGCGTCACCGCCGGGCAGCGGTACGTACCGCAGATGGGCGGCCCGCTCGAACCCGTGGTAGCCGGCCACCAGGATCTCCCCACCCCAGATGGCGCCGTCGGTGCCATAGCCGGTGCCGTCGAACGCGAAGCCGATCACTTGCTCGCCGGCCGGCACGCCGTGCTCGACCATCACCGCCGCCACGTGGGCGTGGTGGTGCTGGACCAGCGCCACCTGCCGGTCACCGGCGTGGTCTTCGGACCAGCGCCGG
The DNA here is from genome assembly GCA_963702305.1 of uncultured Acidimicrobiaceae bacterium. Classification (GTDB taxonomy): domain Bacteria; phylum Actinomycetota; class Acidimicrobiia; order Acidimicrobiales; family Palsa-688; genus PALSA-693. The sequence goes on from CAVPBX010000018.1 coordinate 408,575, forward strand.
ACCAGGTAGCCGGGGTGGGCATCGGCCCCGATCCGGTCCGCCCGGATCTGGTAGATGTCGGCGAACTGGCGGGTGGAGCGCTCGAATGCGGTGAGCGTCTCCAGGCTGCCCATGTCGCCGATGTGCTGGCTCATCCAGGCGTCCCGGCCCGCCGCCAGGCAGAAGGCATTCTTGAGCTCCCCCCGTCGCCAGCGTCGGGGTGACGTCGAGCGGGAGGCGCACCGGAAGGGGGGCGTAGCCGCGGGAGCGGCGGATCGGCAGTTCCTCACCGTCGTCGACGCGGACGACGGAGTCGTCACAAGGGACATGGATGGGACGGTCATGGACGAGCCAGGAATCGGCGATCCCCCGCAATCGCCGCCTGGCGTCGGCGTCGTCGTGGCAGATCGGCTCGTCGGTGAGGTTGCCGCTGGTCATGACTAGCACGTCCGGCACCGCCGAATCGGCGCCGGGAACCGGCCGGAACAGGAGGTGATGGAGTGGGGTGTACGGCAGGAGGACGCCGACGTAGGGGTTGCCGGGGGCGACCGTCTGCGCCAGTGGGGGTGCGGGCGATCGGCGCAGCAGCACGATGGGCCGCTGGGGGCTGCCCAGCAGCTCGGTCTCGCGCCGGTCGAGCGCCGCCAGCAAGGAGGCGGTGGCCAGGTCGGCGACCATAACCGCGAACGGCTTCTCCGCCCGGTGCTTGCGGCGCCGCAGCTCGGCCACGGCCGCGGTGGACGTGGCGTCACAGGCCAGGTGGTAGCCGCCCAGCCCCTTTACGGCCACGATCTCGCCGCGTCCCAGTGCCTCCTGGGCGGCCGCGATGGCCGCGTCACTGGCGTCGACCGTCCCCCCCGCGGCCGACTCGAACCACACCCGGGGACCGCATCGGGCGCACGCGACCGGCTGGGCGTGAAAGCGCCGGCTCCGAGGATCGTGGTACTCGGCGGCGCACTGGGGGCAGAGCGAGAACCCGGCCATGGTGGTGTTGGGCCGGTCGTACGGCAGCCGGACGGTGATGGTAAACCGGGGTCCACAGTTGGTGCAGTTGATAAACGGGTAGCGGTACCGGCGGTCGCCGGGGTCCGCCAGCTCCGCCAGGCAGTCGTCGCACACCGCCACGTCCGGGGACACGAACGTCCGTACCGCCCCGACCGCTCGGCTCCCGACGATGCGGAACCCGGCCTCGCCGACCGGCGCCACGGCCGTCGTCACCACTTCGGAGATGCGCGCCAGCGGCGGGGCGTCGGGGGTGAGGCGACCCTCGAAGCGCGCCACCGCGTCGGGTCGGCCCTCGATCTCGACGAACACCCCGTCCGGGTCGTTGCCCACCACCCCCGCCAGGCCGAGCTCGGTGGCCAGGCGATACACGAAGGGCCGGAAGCCCACGCCCTGGACCACGCCGGCCACCCGGATCCGGCGTCGCACCCGGATCTCGGAGACGGCCGTGGCGGTCATACCTTCAGCGCGCCTTTCCGGCCCAGCGTGACCGCGGCTTCGCGGTGCATCCGGCCGAAGTTGTAGTAGGCCGCGCACGCCCCTTCCGACGAGACCATGCAGGTTCCGATGGGGGTCTCGGGGGTGCACGCGGTGCCGAACACCTTGCACTCCCAGGGTTTGATGACCCCTTTGAGGACCTCGCCGCACTGGCAGGCCTTCGGGTCGGCGACTCGCACGCCGGGGATGTCATAGCGCAGCTCGGCATCGAAGCGCTCGAACTCGGGCCGCAGCTTCAGGGCGCTCTGGGAGATGAACCCCAGGCCTCGCCATTCGAAGTGCGGACGCAGCTCGAACACCTCGGCCAGGATGGCCAGGGCCCGGGGATTGCCCTCCTCGCGGACCACTCGGGAGTACTGGTTCTCGATCTGGCACCGGCCTTCTCGGATCTGGGTCAGCAGCATGGCGATGGCCTGCAGGATGTCGAGCGGCTCGAAGCCGGCCGTGACCAATGGTTTGCCGTACTGGGCCGGCACGAAACGGTAGGGCCGCTGACCCACCACGGTCGACACGTGGCCCGGTCCCAGGAAGCCGTCGAGACGCAGGTCCGGGGACTCCAGGATGGCCTTGATGGGGGGGACGATGGTGACGTGATTCGAGAACACGGAGAAGTTACGAACCTGGCGCGCCCGGGCCTGCAGGAGGGTGATGGCGGTGGACGGGGCGGTGGTCTCGAAGCCGACTGCGAAGAAGACGACGTGGCGTTCGGGGTTCTCCGCGGCGATGCGCAGGGCGTCCAGGGGCGAGTACACGAAGCGCACGTCCGCCCCTTCGGCCTTGGCCTTGAGCAGATTGCCGCGACTGCCGGGCACCCGCATCATGTCGCCGAACGAGGTGAAAATGACTCCCGGCTCCTTGGCCACGGAGATGGCGTCGTCAACGCGTCCCATGGGGATCACGCACACCGGGCACCCGGGCCCGTGGACCAGTTCCACCGACTCCGGCAGGATGTGCTCGATGCCGTGCCGGTAGATGGTGTGGGTATGACCGCCGCACACCTCCATAAACTTGAACTCGTCCTCGCCGGCCAGCTCCGTGATCTGCGCCACCAGGGCCCGGGCGGCCGAGGGATCTCGATATTCGTCGACGAAGCGCACGGGCTCCCCTACGCGACCCGGTGCAGTTTGGCCCCGGAGTCCCGGGTTCCCAGCACGCCGGCCAGGAGCTCGCTGCCCCGTCCGATCAGGTCACGGGAGACCGAGAACCCACCAGACAGCAGATCTCTGACCTCCTCGGACGTGCTGATCACCTTCAACGCGTCCTTGAATTCGACCCAACCTTCCTCCCCCGCCCGGGTGCCGAGCGCGTAGCCGACGACGACACCGATGATGACTCCCATGTCAACCTCCTGTTGTGTCGCTGGTGATCCTGGACGACCAGAGCGCGTCCAGCTCGTCCCCGTAGGCCTGGCCCATCAACTTCAGCGAGGCCAGGGCCAAGTTGGCCTCCTCCTCGTCGATCTTCGACATCGCGAAACCGACATGGATGAGCACCCAGTCACCGGGGTGGAGGCCCTCATCTTCGAGCAGACCGATGTTGATGATCCGGGTCACCCCGGACACGTCGACGCGGGCGAGCTGGTCGTTGGCATCGACGAACTCCACCAGCTGGCCGGGTATCCCGAGACACACGCTGCGCTCCTTTTCTAACCTCGGTACTGGATCGACTCGAGTACCAACTCGTCACCGCCGACCAGTTCGATCTGCACGGACCCACACCCACTGCAGGCCACGGGGATTTCGTCGCACTCCCAGATATGGGTGCAGGTCGCGCACTGGGCCCGCACCGGCAGCAGCACCAGCTCTGCGGCCGCGTCCTCGGCGACGGTGCCCATGGCGGCGACGGCAAACGACTGGTCGAACGCCTCCGGGTGCACGTGATGGAGCTTGCCCACCCGAACCCGGACGTGCGTCACCGGGCGGTCGCCCGCCCGTCGCTCGATGGCGTCGACGATGGAGGTGCACAAGCCGAGTTCGTGCATGGTTCTCAGGCCTCCTTGATGGCGACGATATCGACGTGGATGTCGACCTGCGGGTCGACTTTCAACATGAGGATGCGAGGCGGCTCCATGCCGAACTCCCGGATGTCGAAGCGGGACGTGCCCGCCAGTTGGATGGTCTGGTCGTCGACGGCGTGAATCGTCATTTCGTCCTGGTGCGGCCGCGACACGCCGCGGAAGGTGACCTGGCCCGAGACCCGGTAGCTGCCGTTGCTGCCCGCCCGCACCATCTCCTCCAACACCCCGGTGATCGTCGGATAGCGCCGGGCGTCGATGCGCTTCTGCAACTCGCGGTCCTCCATGCGGTTGCCGGAGGACAGGCGGCTCACCGGCAGCGACAGTTGGGCGGCCGGCCTCGCCCCCAGGTCCACCCCGCCGTCGGCCTCCATGTCCAGATCGACGTATCCCTCCAGACCGTCGGTCGTCGAGTGGATCGGGTGCAGGCTCGATCGCGCGTGGACCGACACGGTCGAGCGCTCGGGGTCGATCCGGTAGCGAGCCACGTGGCTACATCCTGCGCATCCTGAGGTACCGGGCGAGATCGGAGAAGAGACCGAGTCCCGGGATGCGACGACGTCGCGACCCGTGGTGGGGCCGCCCCATCTCACATCTCCCTGATCTTGAGGTACCTGGCGATATCAGGCAAGGACTTCACCACCAGGCCGGCGACCAGTGCCAACGCCAGCGATGCCACGAAACGGACGATCATTTTTCCTCTATCCCCTTTTCGGCGGGTTGCACGATCTCGTCGATGAGCTGGCGGCACAGCGCCACCGCGCCGTCGACGGCGGCGGCCACGGGCGGCGACAGGCCCATGTCCTCGGCAAGGCTGGCGGGCTGGCATCCGACCACGTAGACGCGGGGCACGCTCCCGCCCAAGCGGGCCAGCGTGGCGAGCACCACCTCGGGGCCCATACTGTGCGCGTCGACGACCGGGGCGTCGTCGTCCGGCACCGGGGTGCCGTCCGCGTCCGGCTCGATGACGGCGACCGTGCCGGGCGGCTCGCCCATCGGCACCGCGTCGACGAGGACCACACCGTCGTAGCCGTCGAGCAGCTCGTAGGCGAGATGCACGCCGCGGATGCCGTAGTCGGCGACCCGCACTCCGGGCGGCAGGGGCCCGGCCGCCAGGCGGTTGGCGACCTCGACCCCGAAACCGTCGTCAGACAGGAAGACGTTGCCGATGCCGGCGACCAGGACGCCCCGGCTCATGGTGACGGGTCCTGGTCCGGTAGCGGCACCACCTCGTCGGGGTGGAAGAACAGGTACCGGCCCTGCCAGGCCAGCTCCGACGTAGCCGGGTCGTCGTCGACGGTGACCGCGACGTGAGTGGTGCCGTCGACGTCGCTGAACACGCCCGCCACCGTGGCGGTCAGGCCCTGCAGGAAGATGTCCTGGGCGTCGGACCGGTGCGACGGTCGCAACTGCACCAACGTGCCCTTGCCGACCTCCACCCCATTGATCATGATCGAGTCGGTCCACGGGTCGACCGATGCGTCCACGGCGGGATCCCACCAGGGGACCGCCAGCTCCGGCTCGGGCTCGGCGCGGGGCCCGAGGGCGTGCACGGCGCCGTGCAGCCGCTCCCACATCTCCGGGGGCATGTCGTCGCACCGGTCGATGATGGCGGCCGCTCTCGGATCGGTGCCGCGGGCCTCGGATTTCTCGTCCTCGGTCAGCGTCAGCACCCGCAAGGCCAGAATCTCGTCGATCTCGGTGGAGTCGTACAGGTCGCCGGGGCTCTCCGGGGCCACCTCCGGGTGGTCGTAGAGGATGATCGGCGACGACAGCATCACGTCGTCGGCACCGATGAGCACGGGAAAGGCCCCGTCGTTGTGGCAGCTGGCGACGGCCTGGCGCGCCCCGTCGGGGGGGTCCAGCAGCGAGACGAACCTGCCGTCATCGACGGCCAGCATGGTGTGCACCGCCACCAGGGATCGGCCCAGGACCTCGTCCCGCCGGAGGGCCGCCCCCGCCCCAACCGAGCGGTTTTCGACCGTCACGGCCACCTTGACGAGCGGACCGCCTCCGGCCGCGGGGGTGGCCTCGACCCGGACGCGGCCCTCGACCGGTTCGCGGCGCCTGACCACGCGACCCGCCACCACTCCCGCACCGGCCTCGATCAACTCGGTCTCCGTCCCGCCCACGAACCGGAAGTCTCTTTCATCGCCGGCGGCCAACTCCCGGAGGGGCCGCGGCGGCAGCTCGACGACCTGGTCGACGGCCTCGTCCCAGTCGACGAACACCTGACCGTCGACTTCCAGTTTGCCGACGGCCGCGAACGCGCCGCCGCCGGCGGCCGCCTCGACGGCGCGGTGCTGGAGCTGGAGGCAGCGGATACGAACCGACAGGCACGATCCCGGGCCGGCGTCGACCAGACACTCGGTGCGCACGGCCCACCGCTCGGACCCGTCGGTTTCGCTGAAGGCCCGGGGGGTGAGGACCCCGAACTGCCACCGCAGCTGGTTCTTTCTCGACGACGCCCGGTACGGGTAGAGGACATACCCCTCGTACAGGACCGCGTCGGCGACGGCCCGCGCCGCCGCGAAGCGGTCCGTCACCGAGGTCGTCACGAGCCGTCCTCGCCGGCGTGCTTGAGGAGCAACTCGAAGGCCTGGTCCCAGGTGGGCACGGCCCGGGCCGCCTTGAACCGCTGGAGCCGGTCGAGCGTGTCGCGGTCGACGCGCAGCCAGCCGCTGTTGGGGAAGTACAGGTCCATCACCCCCCGCCACACCGCGACCGGCAATCGATAGGACGCTTCGAGGTTCCACGAGACGGGCTCCGCCGCGAACCCCCGCTCCCCCCGGGTGAACACCGTCCCGGAGAACAGGAGAATCAGCGGGATCTCACCGGCTGCCAGGGCGTGCAGGTACTTGGCGGCCGCGACCTCGAAGTCGTAGGTGCACTCGATCGGCAGGTCGAACTCCGTTGAACCGGTGAACCCGGCGATCGTCGTCGACGCGTGGGTCCACAGAAAGGGCCGCAACGAGTCCCCCCAGCGGGGGGTCTCGCCAAACAGCTCGTACAGGCGGCTTTCCTCGTCCGCCTGATACCGCCGACGCTGGGGCTCGATCCGGATCTGGCACCGGAGGGCCAGGGCGTGCACGGTGCCGCCCTCCGTCTCGGTGACGCGCACCCGCAGCATGATCGTCGGCACCGCGGCGTGGGCTTCCGCGCCAGCATCGACGACTGCGAAGGCCAGGCTGGTCATCGGGCCCGGTTTCGTACCCGTGCGAAGAACGAGTCCATGGCGTCGTGGGCCTCGCGGCCGCCGTCGAAGCCGCGCCATAGCCGGCGCAATTGGCCGACCAGCTCGTAGCAGGTGTCGATCGGCACGATGAAGCATTCCGCGCCGCCGTGACCGCGGTCGGCCCGGACCAGGAAGGCCTCGACGTCGGGTTGCAGCGTCGTCAGCACCGGGTTGGCGGCGACCACCTCGTCCCACGTGTCGAGGGCGAGCTCCGACTCGGTCGCGCCGGCGGGACCCGGGTAGAAGGCGGCGACGCGCCCGAGCGCGGAGTTGAGGAAGAAGAAGGCGACGCCGACCGGGATCTGGAGGGAGTCCCACTGCCCCGGTGACAGCTGAAAGTCGGGAAAGGCCAGATAGCGGTCGGGCACCGCCCGGTAGTGCGCCCCTCCCGCGCCGTCGGAGGTAAAGAGCAGGTAGCAGCCGCGACAGGCGCACATGAGGTTGCGAGCCGGCACGTCGACGAGATGGCCGTGCTCGTCGGAGATCGGCTCCGCGCAGAGCTCGCACCGCTCCCCCGCCCGCACCTCCGGGCGGGGACGGGGTTGGCGGATGCGCTGCAGTACGGCGAGGGGGTCATCCATCGCCATGTTGGTCATGTACCCGCCATCTCCGCCGGGCACTCGTCGTAGACGGGCTTCGTCCCGAGAGCTACGGGAACCCCCGGCTGGGGCTGCGAGGGCTGGTCGACGTCGATGGTGACGATCTCGGGCGCGGCCTCCACGATGGCCCGCTCCACGGCCAGCTGCAAGGTGACCGATGACGACGGGCATCCGTCGCAGCTGCCGAGGAGGCGGATCTGCACCGCGCCCGCTTCCTCGTCGATCCCGAGCAACTCCACGTCGCCGGCGTGGGCCGCGAGGGTGGGGCGGACCTGAGCCAAGGCCGCCTCGACCCGGCGGGCCAGGGACTCCGGATGCAGGCCGTGCACCAGCAGCAGGCTGGCCACCAGCTCGTCGGCCACCAACTCGTCCAGCAGCGGCGGGTCCCGCTCGGCGGCCAGCGTCACGATCCGGCCGAGGCCGGCCCCGTACAACTCCGCCACCATACGCAGCAACTCGGACGCCCGGTCGAACGTCTTCGGGTCGGCGGTGGCCTCCAGCTCCTCGAGCATCTGCTCGATCCGGTCGCCCGTGGCCCGGAGGTTCTGTGGTGCCGGCATGATGAGCCCCGTCTCAGGAAGCGAGCTCGGGATGGGACACTTGGGTCGGTGAGTGCAGCTTCTTGAGCACCTTCCCCTGGCCCAGATACATGTGCACGCCGCACGGCAGGCAAGGGTCGAAGCTCCGTACCGCCCGCATGATGTCGATGCCCTTGAAGTGCTCCCGGTCGTTCTCCTCGAAGATCGGGGTGTTCATCACCGCGTCCTCGTACGGACCGGGGGTGCCGAAGGTGTCCCGGGGGTTGGCGTTCCACGGTGTCGGCGGGTACGGGTGATAGTTGGCGATCTTGCCGCCCTTGATCACCATGTGATGCGAGAGCACCCCGCGCACCGCTTCGGTGAAGCCCGCGCCGATGGCCTCGTCCGGCACGTCGAACGGCTCCCAGGTCTTGGTCTTGCCGGCCCGCACATCGGCCAGCGCCTTCTCGATGAAGTCGAGGGCGGCGGCGGCCGCGTACGCCTGGAAGTACGTCCGGGCCCGGTCCCGCTCGATGGTGTTGGACCACTGCGGCACCTTCCACTCCAGGGTGACCGCGGGCTTGAGCGCTGTCTTCGGGAGGTGGATCACCACGCTGTTGCCGGTGGCCTGCAGGTGGTCCGTGTTGACCAGGGCGGACAACGCGGTCGACCAGAGGCGGGCCAGCGGGCCACCGCCGGTGTCGAGGGCCAGGTAGTCGGTGCCGTCAAACCAGCGAGGCGACATGACCCAGCTGTAGTTGCCATCGAAGTCGCGTTTCTGCGGCTGGGGATTGGTGTGCTGGTTCCACGGGTGGCGCCGGTCGACCGGGTTGCCCAGCGGATCCTTGGTGACGAACATCTCCTGGCCTTCCCAGTCGTCGTAGAAGGAATGGCCGAGCAGGATCCGGATGCCCAGGTTGATGTCCACCAGGTCGTTGGTCACCAATTTGCCGTCGACGACCACGCCGGGCGTCACGCCCATGGCGCGGCCCCACTTGGTCATGTCCTTGTACTCGAAGTTGCAAACGGCCGGGTCCTGGAAGGCGCCCCAGCAGCCCAGCAACACCCGCCGCCGGCCGACCTCCTCGTAGCCCGGTAGCGCCTGGTAGAAGAAGTCGAAGAGGTCGTCGTGCATGGGCACGACCCGCTTCATGAACTCCACGTAGCGCATGAGCCGCGTGTAGTAGTCGGTGAACAGCTGGATGGTCGCGGTCGTCCCCACCCCGCCCGGGTACAGGGTGGACGGGTGCACGTGGCGCCCCTCCATCAGGCAGAACATCTCCCGGGTGTACCGGCTCACCTGCAGCGCCTCCCGGTAGAACTCCCCGGAGAACGGGTTGAGCGAGCGCATGATGTCGCCGATGGTCTGGTACCCGTGTTCGCCGGCGTGCGGCGCCTCGGTCCGGTTGGCCTGCTCCAGCACCCCCGGATTGGTCTCGGCGACCATCTTCTCGCAGAAGTCCACGCCGACCAGGTTCTCCTGGAAGATGTTGTGGTCGAACATGTACTCGGCCGCCTCGCCCAGGTTGACGATCTGCTCGCCGAGGGCCGGCGGGTGCACGCCGTAGGCCATGTTCTGCGCGTAGCACGAGCAGGTGGCGTGGTTGTCGCCGCAGATCCCGCAGATGCGGCTGGTGATGAAGTGGGCGTCGCGGGGGTCCTTGCCCTTCATGAAGATGCTGTAGCCCCGGAAGATCGACGAGGTGCTGTGGCACTCGGCGACCCGGCCCTTCCCGAAGTCGATCTTGGTGTAGATGCCGAGGCTGCCCACGATCCTGGTGATCGGGTCCCAGGCCATCTCCACCAGGCCGTTGGCGTCCGTGGTCCCTGTCTTGGTGGCCATCGTCCCTACCTCCACGTTTCCTTGTACCCAGTGAGGAGGTCGCGGCCGGGCATGCGCCACTTGGGCTCCTCGTCGACGGTCTTGGCGGTGATCTTGCGCAGGCCCCTGATCGCGCCGCCCATGAGCCCGCTCGCCATGGTGGACACTCGGGCCCCCGGTGGTTCGTCCATGAACGGCATGAACTTGTCGGGGAAGCCGGGCATGGTGCACCCGATGCAGATGCCGCCGACGTTCGGGCAGCCGCCCACGCCGTTGACCCACCCCCGCTTGGGCACGTTGCATTTGACGACCGGACCCCAGCAGCCGAGTTTGACGATGCACTTCGGGCTCCCGTACTCCGCCGCGAAGTCGCCCTGCTCGTAATAGCCCGCCCGGTCGCAGCCCTCGTGCACGGTGGCGCCGAACAGCCACTGCGGGCGCAGGGCGTCGTCGAGGGGGATCATCGGCGCCTGGCCGGTGGCCTGGTAGAGGAGGTACAGGATGGTCTCGGACAGGTTGTCGGGGTGGGTGGGGCAGCCCGGCACGCACACGATCGGGATGCCCGCCTTCGACTTCCAGCCCCATCCCAGGTAGTCGGGGACGCCCATGGCCCCGGTGGGGTTGCCGGCCATGGCGTGGATCCCGCCGTAGCACGCGCACGTACCGGCGCACAGCACGACCAGCGCTTTGGGCGCCAGCCGGTCGAGCCACTCGCTGGTCGTCATCGGCTGGTCCGTGTCCGGGTTGTTGCCGAACCCGCACCAGTAGCCTTCGCGCTTGATCGCCTCATTGGGGATCGACCCCTCGACGACGAGCACGAAGGGGTCGAGCTCACCCCGATCGGCCTTGAAAAACCATTCGATAAAGTCGTCGGCGCCGCCCACTGGACCGCACTCGAAGTCGATCAGGGGCCAGTGGACCGCGATCTTCGGCAGCCCGGGGAGCGCCCCCAAGGCGATTTCCTCGATGCTCGGCTGGGTGGCCGCGGTCAAGGCGACCGAGTCGCCATCGCAGCTGAGCCCGGCATTGATCCATAGGACGTGGACGACGGTTTCGTCCGGGGGCGCCTCGGTAGCCGTCACAGCAGGTCCCTCCCTGGTCGTGCGGCCGCGTCGCGTGGCGCGGCTCGCTGTAGTGATACCCCCCGTGCGCCACCCCCGTAAATGAGTGTCTTTTGCACTGTCAGTGGCGCCGACGGGCGGGTTCCAGCCTGTTGACAGGGCAACCGGCCGGGGGTAGGAACAGGTGCCGGACATGGACGACGGCACGCAACCCGCGGTAACGAGTGCTGACGGGATGTCGCGTTTCGAGCTGGCGCCGCCCCGCCGCTTCGTGCTCCCGGCCATCCTGCTGCTGCTCTCAGAGCGGCCCGGGTACGGGTACGGTCTCGTCCCCCGGCTCCAGGAATTCCACTTCGGGCACGTCGACCGCCCCGCGGTCTACCGGGCCCTGGCCCAGCTCGAACGCGACGGCCTGGTGGAAGCGTCGTCGCAGAACCCCACCGCAGGCACGGCCCGGCGCGTCTATCGCATCACGGCGCTGGGCGAGCGGGTGCTGCGGGTCTGGATGGGGGTCATCAAGGAGGAGCACGACTATCTGGGCGAGGTCCTGCGGCGCTACCAGGCGACCGGCACGATCGATGCCGTCCTGGCCGAGGTGGAAGGGGGCTGGGCGGTGGCCCTGGGCTCCGGGTGGTCCGCCGTGTCCTCCACCTCCGCCGCCCGACGGCGGCTGGTGCCCCTCGACACGGAGCCACCGGATATCGGGGCCCTGGACGGGGGGATCCAGCTCAACCCGCTCGCCGCGACAGCCGAGGCCGCCCCGGCGACCGACACGGCCGCCGTCCCGGGGCGCTTCCGCCTGATCCCCGACCGTTCCGTGGTGCTCATCGAGGTGCGCTCCACGGTCGGACCGCTGAGCTTCGGCGCCATCGGCGTCTCGGGGCACATCGACGCGGCCGTCAGCCGGGGCCTGGTATGCACGGACGTCCCGCCGTCGGGCCGGATCACCATCGACGTGGCCGGGCTGCGCTCCGGAAACGGGCTCTACGACGCCGAGCTACTGCGCCGCATCGACGCCCGGCGCTTCCCGACCGCCACGGTGGACCTGCGGGACTGCACCCCGACCGGCCTCACCTCCCGGTACAACCTCGAGGGGGCCCTCACCTTTCACGGCGTGACTCGCCCCGCGGAAGGGACGGTGAGCGTGGAGGCCGTGGCCGGCCGCCGCCTGGTCATCACCGGCGAACAGGTCTTCGACATTCGCGACTTCGCCATTCCGTCGCCGACCGTGCTCATGCTGCGCATCTATCCCGACGTGCGGGTACGCCTGCAAGTCGAGGCGGAACTGGAGGACTGACGATGAACATCCTGGTGGCCCTGGCCGTCGGCTACGTCGTGGGCGCGAAGACCGGGGGCAAGGACCTCGAACAGCTGGGGCGGTCCCTCAAGGCCCTGTGCGAGACCGACGAGTTCTCCGACGTCGTCGCCGCGGCGCGCGCCCAGATGGGCAGCACCCTCCGCGAGCTGGCCTCGATCGTCGACGGGGAACGCGTGGCGCCCGTGACGGGCGGCGACCTGGTGGCCCGCGTCCGGCATCTCGTCGGCCACGAGTGACGTCAGCCGCGGTCGCGCTCCGTGACGTCCTGACCGATCCCCCGTAACCCGACCGCGGTCCCCGCCGACCCCATGGTGGGCTGGGCTCGGACCCGGAGCAACCGGACCGCCTCGTCGGGACGAACGATCCGGTACTGACCGTGAAAGGGCCGCCCGGATGCGACCGACGCCTCCAGTTCGGCCCGAACCCGGTCGCGGTCGTCGGGGTGGACCATCGCCAGGTGCGATTCGAACGTGCCATCGAAGTCGAGCGGGTCGACGCCATGGATCCGGTGGAACTCCGTGCTCCACTGCACCGCACCCGTGCGCACGTCCCACAGCCAGCTGCCGACATGGGCCAGCGCCTCACCCTCCGCCAGCCGGCTCTCCACCTCGGCGAGGGTGGCCTGGGCCAGGCGCTGCTCGGTGACGTCCCGGGCCACCACCACCGACCCGATGGGAAGATCGCCGGCATCGACGACGGGGCACATCGACAGCGAGATCGGCATGGGCATGCCGTCGGGACGCAGGACCTCGGTCTCGAAGTGCTTGACCCGCTCGCCCGCGGCGACACGCGCCACCACGGCGTGGACCTCGTCCTGCAGATGTGCCGGGAACAGCAAGTGCATCATCCGGTCGATCAGTTCGGCCGCGGGGCGACCGAAGAGCCGCGCCGCGGTGGGGCTCCAGCTCGTGATCCGACCGGCGGCGTCGGCGGTAAAGATGGCGTCGTCGGACGTCTCGATGACCGCTCTGAGCAGAGCCTCGGCCGCCAGGTCCCCTGCCTTACCGTTGCTGGGCGCCTTTCCAGGTGCAGTCATCGCGTCTCCCCCATCGTCGCGGCGAGCGGCAGGCGAGGACTGGACCTTCTCCGCAATTCCCGCCAGCGAGCCTACGCGCCGGCGGCCGTCCGGGGGCGTTCGGAATGTTTCGTCGCGCCCCACCCCGGGGGACAAACTGACCGCCTACCATTCGCGACGACGCGTCGAAGCCTGGAGGGTTCGATGGATCGCATCCAGCTCTTCTCTCCAGAGGAACGAGCGGACTTCAAGCGCTGTCGCCGGGCGTGGGACTTCGGGGCCGGCAGCCGTCGCGGGCTCGAACCCATCGAGGACGCCGGTCCCATCGATGCCGACCGACTGATCCGCGACGCCCTGGCCGTGTACTACTTCCCCGGGATGTGGGACTGGGCTCGCGCCGTGGTCCTGCCCTTGGTCACCCAGGCCCTCGACCGAGGCCTGCAGCGACAACGGGACACCCATGGTGCCCGCCTCCCGGCTGACTTCGAGGCCCTGGCGGCCGCCATGCAGCGGCTCCTCGTCGCCTACTTCGACTGGGCGCCGGGCATCGAGCGCCTTTCGCCCGTCCTGGTCGAGGTCGACTACCAGGTGGACCTCCCCGATCCGGACCAACCGGACGCGGCGCTTCGGACCAGCACGGGGACGAGCGTGCGCTACCGCGGCCGGGTCGACCTGCTGGCGGTGGACGAGTTTGACGCCTACTGGATCGTGCGACACCGGCTGGTCGACCACTGGTCGCCCGTGGAGGTGCTGCAGCGCGACGAGGAGGCGCTCGCCTCGTGTTGGGCCTGGGAGCACTTCTACCTCGGCATGACCATCGCCGGCACCATCCACAACGAGCTCCGGCCCCCCGCCGACTTCGAACCCGATGCCGAGCCACCGGCGGCCCGACCGCCCGCCTCGACCCACGAGCGCCGCGGTATACCCCAGTCCGAGGGCAGCGGCGGTGGCCGGTCCGTCCCCCAGCACCGCCGCCTCTACGCCCGGTCCCACGAACCGGTCGAGCCGGAGCCGATCATCCGTGACCTCGGCCCGTGGTTTCGCCGCACCTGGATCCGGCGGCCTCGGGCGGAGATCGAGGGGGCCGGGCGCCAGTTGGCCCGCGAAGCCCGCGAGATCCTCGATCCCGGCGTCATCGTCTACCCGTCACCGTCGCAGTCGGCCTGCCCCCGTTGCCCGTTCGGCGCGCCGTGCCAGGCGCTCTACGACGGTGACGATGCCGAAGCCATCCTGGCTGCGCACTACCAGCGCCGGGATCCCGGCGACCTGGTGGAGGGGCGGCTGGGGGGCACCACGTGGAGCACCGGCCGGGGCGCGGCCCCGGCCCGGTTTGGCCAAGACCGCGACCGGCGCTGACCGCGGGGCGCGTCAGCCCAGCCCGACCTGGGTGACGACCTCCTCGACGGGACCCACGATGCCGGCATAGAACGGCCCGAACTCGGCGAAGCGGGTGGACGCCTCGTCGAAGCGCATGGTGTAGACGGTGTCCTTGAGGTCGTCGGGATGGACGCCGAAGAGCGTCACCCCCCACTCGAAATCGTCGAGGCCGGTCGAGCCGGTGATCAGCTGCACGATGCGGCCGGCGAAGCGACGGCCGGACTTGCCGTGGTCCATCATGAGGCGTTTGCGTTCTTCGAAGTCGAGGGCGTACCAGTTGTCGGTCTCGCCTCGGCGCTTCGACATGGGGTAGAAGCAGATGGCCCGCTTGCCCTCCGGCGGCAACCGCGGGTACAGGCGGGCCTGGAGATGTTCCTCCGGCATCCCTTTCGAGTACTCCGACAGCTCCGTGAGCGACACGTACGACGAGACCACCTCGAGGCCGGCGGCCTGCAGCGCGGCCTGGAGCCGGCGCAGCCGCACCCAGTCCGGTCCGATGGCCATGACACCCAGGTCGGCCTTGTGGCCCAGGACCGAGAAGGTGATCACCTGATGGTCGTCGCCCTCGGTGGCCTTGACCGCGGCCACGATGGCCTCACCGTCGCTGCCCGGACGCAGCTTGCAGAACAGGTGGAGGACCCCCCAGCCCACCGACGGGGACAGCGGCTCATTCATCACCCCCGAAGCCTACGGCGACTGCGGGGAGAGGGCCGGCAAGCGCTGAGTGGCCGGTCCGGGGGTGGAGACGCCCGGCAAGCGCTGAGCGGCCGGTCCGCTGTCGAACGGACCGGCCACTCAGGCTGCCGGCCCTCTCCGCCCTTCAGCCCCGGCGCGAATGAAACAGATGACGGTTGCCAAGGCGCGTCGCAAAAGAGGAGCCGCGGGCGTGACAGAACAAAAAATCGACAGCCGTTCGCGTCAGCGTCTCAACGAGAGACCGCCTGGCCGGAATGAGAAAAGGTCTGGCTCAGGCGACACGCCCGGTCCCTTTTTCTCGGGACCGGGCGTGCGCCTTGTGCCAGACCTTCTGCGTAGAAGCGCCGACTAAGCGGGGACTAGAAGTCCTCCATGCCACCGCCGGGCATGGCGGGGGCATCCTTCTCGGGCTTGTCGACGATGACGGCCTCGGTGGTGAGGAACAGGGCCGCGATCGACGCCGCGTTCTGCAGGGCCGAACGGGTCACCTTGGCGGCGTCGATGACGCCGGCCTTGAACAGGTCCTCGTACTCGCCGGTCTCGGCGTTGAGGCCCTCGGAGGCGTTCTTGAGATTGCGCACCCGCTCCACGATCACGCCACCTTCCATGCCGGCGTTGATGGCGATCTGCTTGAGCGGCTCCTCCAAGGCCCGGTGCACGATACGGGCACCGGTGGCCTCGTCGCCTTCGAGCTTCTCGGCCCGGTCCGCGACCGCACTCTGGGCCCGCAGCAGGGCGACCCCGCCACCGGGGACCACGCCCTCCTCGACCGCTGCCTTGGTGGTCGACACCGCGTCCTCGATGCGGTGCTTCTTCTCCTTGAGCTCGACCTCAGTGGCCGCGCCCACCTTGATGACCGCCACGCCACCGGACAGCTTGGCCAGGCGCTCCTGGAGCTTCTCCCGGTCGTAGTCGGAGTCGGTGTTCTCGATCTCGGTCTTGATCTGGTTGATCCGGCCCTTGATCTCGTCCTCGGACCCGGCCCCTTCGACGATGGTGGTCTCGTCCTTGGTCACCACGACCTTGCGGGCGCGGCCCAGGAGGTCCAGCGTCGTGTTCTCCAGCTTGAGGCCGACCTCCTCGGTGATCACCTGGCCGCCGGTGAGGATGGCGATGTCCTGCAGCATGGCCTTGCGGCGCTCGCCGAATCCGGGAGCCTTTATGGCCACGCTCTTGAACGTGCCACGGATCTTGTTGACCACCAGCGTGGCCAGCGCCTCACCCTCCACGTCCTCGGCGATGATCACCAGCGGGCGAGCCGACTGCATGACCTTCTCGAGCAGCGGCAGGAGGTCGCGCACGGCGGAGATCTTCGAGCCGACCAGGAGGATGTACGGGTCGTCCAGGGACGCCTCCATGCGCTCGGTGTCCGTGGCGAAGTAGGGGGCGATGTAGCCCTTGTCGAAGCGCATGCCCTCGACCAGCTCGAGGTCCATCCCGAAGGTCTGGGACTCCTCGACGGTGATGACGCCGTCCTTGCCGACCTTGTCGATGGCCTCGGAGATCAGATCCCCGATCTCGGTGTCGGCGGCCGAGATGGACGCCACCTGGGCGATCTGCTCCTTGGTCTCGGTCTCCTTGGAGATGGCCTTGAGGGAGGCGACGGCCGCCTCGACGGCGGCCTCGATGCCCCGCTTGAGGGACATGGGGTTGGCGCCGGCGGCCACGTTGCGCAGGCCCTCGCGGACGAGCGCCCAGGCCAGCACGGTGGCGGTGGTGGTGCCGTCACCGGCGACGTCGTCGGTCTTCTTGGCGACCTCCTTGACCAGCTCGGCCCCGATCCGTTCGTACGGGTCCTCGAGCTCGATCTCCTTGGCGATGGATACGCCATCGTTGGTGATGGTGGGGGCGCCCCACTTCTTCTCTAGTACGACGTTGCGGCCCTTGGGGCCGAGGGTGACGCGCACGGCGTCGGCGAGCTGGTTCATCCCGCTCTCCAGGGCGCGCCGGGCGTTCTCGTCGAAAGCAATCAGCTTGGGCATTGGTACTTGGTTCCCTCCATTGGGCGGACCACGGTTAGCACTCTCACATCGCGAGTGCTAACAGTTAACCGCCTCTGGCGACATAGTGCAACCGCGGGCCGCCGAAATCCCCGGGGGGCCGGGTGTCAGCGGCGGTCAGAAGGGATGACGACGACGGACGCCCCCCGGAGGAGGCGTCCGTCGTGCCGGTCGAGCGATTGGCAAGGGCGGGGTTACGCCGTCGGGCTGGCGGCCATCCCGACCATCGGCGCATTGAGGTGGATGTTGCCGGTGGAGCCCAGGAAGGGGCCGTGGAAGGCGAAGATGCCGCCATCCGACGCCACCAGCCAATAGCCCCCGGTCGCCGGATCCCCGGCCATACCGACGACCGGCTTGGTGAGCACCAGATTGCCGGTCGACCCGTAGAACGGAGCGTGGAAGTTGAAGATTCCACCATCCGACGCCACCAGCCAATAGCCCCCGGTCAGCGGATCGGCGGCCATGCCCACCACCGGCTTCGTGAGCGCGATGTTGCCGGTGGACCCGAGGAAGGGGGCGTGGAAGGCGAAGATGCCGCCATCGGACGCCACCAGCCAATAGCCGCCCGTCGCTGCATCCGCCGCCATGCCGACAACCGGCTTGTTGAGGTGGATGCCGCCCGTCGAGCCCCAGAAGGGGGCGTGGAAGGAGAAGATGCCACCATCCGACGCCACCAGCCAGTAGCCGCCCGTTGCCGGATCGGCGGCCATACCGACGATGGGAGCGTTGAGATGGTGACCGCCCATCGAGCCGAGGAAGGGGGCGTGGAAGGCGAACACGCCACCGTCGGACGCCACCAGCCAATAGCCGCCCGTCAGCGGATCCGTCGCCATACCCACGATGGGGGCGGTCAAATGGATGCCGCCCGTCGAGCCCCAGAAGGGGGCGTTGAAGGCGAAGATCCCGCCGTCGGACGCCACCGTCCAGTACCCAGGTACCGGGTTGGCCTGGGCCAACTCGAAGGCGCCGGCGTCGCACGCGTTCGCTGACGAGGGCTGGGGCCGGCTCACCCCCCGCTGGTCCGTCGCCGGGCACAGGGCCTTCGGCTCGGCGTGGATCGCCGGGCTGCCCAACGGCAGCGCCATGGTGTTGGTCGGTCCCCCGTTGTTGGCCAGCGGGCCCAGCAGGGCGTCGGTGTTGGCCTTGTCGCCGGGGCCGTTGAATGCGCAGCTGATGTCGTTTTGCGGTCCGACCACGTTGTAGCCCATGGTCGTGACCGGGCCGTAGCCGAAGCACTGGTTCGGGGTGTTGTAGTTGACGTTGCCCGTGAAGATGGTGCCTTGCACCTTGAGGAAGTTGGTGGGTCCGTTGTTGTTCTGGTAGATGCCGCCGCCGTCCTGCAGGGCGTTGTTGTTGGCGATGGTGTCGTTGATCAGGGTGGCCTTGCCGTTGTTGTCGTTGGCCAGGCCGCCGCCGTACTCAGTGGACGTGTTGTTGACGATGGTGTCGTTCGTCAGCGCCAGGGTGGCGAGGTTTTCGATACCGCCACCGTCGTCGTAGTCCCGGGCGAAGTTGCCGCTGATGGTGCTGCGGGTGACGGTAAGCGTGGAATTGGTCACGTTGTCGATGGCGCCGCCACAGTCAGACGTGTTGTTGGCCATCGTCGCCTGATCGACGGTCCCGACGGCGGTGCCGCCAATGTTCTCCAGGGCGCCGCCGCAGCTGCCCGTGGCCACGTTGCCGTTGAGATTGCCACCGCTGACGGTCAACCGCCCCGAGTTGTAGACGCCGCCACCCGCGGAATTCGCGACGTTGCCGACCACGTTACGTGGGACAGGGTCAGCTTGCCGCTGTTGAGGATGCCACCCCCATTGGCCGCAGAACTACCGTGTTGCACGGTGAGGCCAGCGATGGTGACGGCGGGCCCCGTCACGGCGAAGACCTCGGTGGCGCGGTTCCCGTCGACGATGGTGCTGCCGGCGCCGGCGCCGCTGATCGCCAGCGTGCCCAGGTCGGAAATCGACAGCACGCCGTGGGTCAAGGTGATCGTGGCCGGGGCGTGGAGGCGGGTGAAGACGATGGTGTCGGTGCTGCCCGCCCCGTCGGCATTGGCGTTGGCGATGGCGTCGCGGAGGGCGCAGGTGGTGTTGGTCGGGCTTTCGCACGTGGCCGCCGTGACGACGCCGGTGTCATCGGCCGTGGTGCCCACGTGGAAGGTGTGAGCGACGGCCGCCTGGGCGCTCGGGGCCAGCAGCCCCACCGTGGCCGCCATCAGTGTCGATCCGGCCAAGGCGGCCAACCATTTCGGCCCGCGGGCCGAACGCGACCGATCACCATTCCATCGTTGTCGCATCCTTGCTTCCCCTTCTCTCTTACGTCTCACGGTGGCGCAGTACACACTCGCGGCGCGCACGGTACCACTTCGATCAGCGGAGGGGCGGGATCTCCGAGCAGATCTGCCCGGACGGACATCGGTCGGAAAGTGCGGCGTCAGCCCCCGGCGACGGCCGGCACGATGGAGAGGGTGGACCCGCCGGCACGGGCGTGTCGATCCCCTCGAGGAAGCGGATGTCCTCGTCGGCCAGGAACACGTTGACGAAGCGGCGCAGCCGGCCGGTGTCGTCGAAGAGCCGATCGGCGAAACCGGGGTGGGCCGCTTCGAGGGCCTTGAGGACCTCGGCGACAGTGGCCCCCTCGGTGGCGACCTCGCTCTGGCCGCCGGCGAGCGGGCGCAGCTGGGTGGGGATGCGAACGGTAACCGTCACGACGTGCGCCCCTCGCTGAGCTCGACGGCGGCGGCG
Source organism: uncultured Acidimicrobiaceae bacterium (assembly GCA_963702305.1). Taxonomy (GTDB): domain Bacteria; phylum Actinomycetota; class Acidimicrobiia; order Acidimicrobiales; family Palsa-688; genus PALSA-693. The sequence goes on from CAVPBX010000018.1 coordinate 428,450, forward strand.
AAGGCTTCGAGGGTCGGGGCGATGGTGGCCGTGGGCCGGCACTCGCCCGCGACCGCTTCCACGGTCTTCAGCCCGTTGCCGGTGACGTAGGCGACCACCCGCTCGTCGGGCCGGACCACACCCGACGCCGCCAGCTGGGCCAGGGTGGCGATGGTCACCCCGCCGGCGGTCTCGGCGAAAATCCCCTCCGTGCGGGCCAGCAATCGGATGCCGGCGATGATCTCCTCGTCGGTCACCGACCCAAAGGACCCACCCGACGCCCGGACCGCATCCAGGGCGTACGGACCGTCCGCGGGGTTCCCGATGGCGAGGGACTTGGCGATGGTGTCCGGCTTGACCGGCTTGACGACGTCCAGGCCGGCGCGGAACGCGTCGGCGACGGGCGAGCAACCGGTCGCCTGGGCCCCGGAGATGCGCACGTGCGGCTGCTCGTCGAGCAGGCCCACGTCCCACAGCTCCTGGAAGCCCTTGGCCACCTTCGTCAGCTGGCTGCCGGACGCCACCGGCACCACCACGTGGTCGGGAGCCCGCCAGCCCAGCTGTTCGGCCACTTCGAAGGCGAGGGTCTTGGAGCCTTCGGCGTAGTAGGTGCGGACATTGACGTTGACGAACGCCCACGACGGGTGCTCGCCCGCGAGTTCGGCGCACAGCCGGTTGACGTCGTCGTAGTTGCCATCCACTGCGATCAGCCGGCCGCCGAACACGGCCGTGGTGGTCACCTTCGCCGGTTCCAGATCGGACGGGATGAACACCACCGACTCCATGCCCGCATGGGCGGCGTGCGCCGCGACCGAGTTGGCCAGGTTGCCGGTGGAGGCGCAGGCCGCCACCTTGAAGCCCAGCTCCTGGGCCTTCGTCAGCGCCACCGAGACGACCCGGTCCTTGAAGGATCCGGTCGGGTTGAGGGTGTCGTTTTTGATCCAGACCTCACCGAGCCCGAGCTCGGCCGCCAGGCGATCGGCCCGCACCAGCGGGGTGAAGCCGGCGCCCAGGCTGACCGCACCCTCGGCGGCCGCCGGCAGCAGATCCGCGTACCGCCAGATGGAGAGCGGACCAGCCGCGATCGACTCCCGGCTCACGGCCCGCCGGATGGCGTCGTAGTCGTAGACCACTTCGAGCGGCCCGAAGCACCACTCGCACACATGCAGCGCTTCGGCCGGGTAGGGGTGCGCGCACTCCCGGCAGCGGAGTCCTTCCACGTACGGCAAACTGAGCTCCTCCTTGAGGTCATCGAACCGGGCATTGGCACCAGATACCCCCGAAGGGGCTGGTTGCCGCGGCGTCACAGGGCCCGTCCCTCAGCCGCTCTTGATGATGTCGACGCTCATGTTACCCGGCCGCCGGAGACCGGGCACGTCGATTCGGCGTGGCAGGATGACACCCGCATGCTGCGGACCTTCGACCATCGGGACTTCCCGCCGGCGCGCCTGCTGGCCGCCAAGCGGGGCCGGCGGGTGTCGGTATGCCTGCCCGCCCGCGACGAGGCCGGCACCGTCGGCGCCACGGTGGCGACCATCCGCGCCGAGCTGATGCTGGCCCAACCGGTCGTCGACGAGGTCCTGGTGATCGACGACGGCTCGAGCGACGACACGGCCGAGGTGGCCGCTGCCGCCGGGGCCACGGTGGTGGCGGCCGCGTCCGTCTTGCCCGAGTACGGCACCGCGCACGGCAAGGGCCAGGCCATGTGGCGGGCGGTGCACGTGGCGTCGGGCGACATCGTGGTGTTCTGCGACGCCGACATCCGCAGCTTCGACCCCGGCTTCGTGCTGGGCCTGCTCGGCCCCCTCCTCACCCGTGAGGACGTCACCTTTGTCAAGGGCTATTACGACCGGCCCCTCGACGGGCGACCGGGCGAAGGCGGGCGGGTGACCGAGCTGATGGCCCGGCCGCTGATCTCGGTCTTTTTCCCCCATCTGGCCGGGCTGAGCCAGCCGCTGGCCGGGGAGTGCGCGGCTCGTCGGGACGTGCTGGCGGCGGTGCCGTTCGCGGCCGGCTACGGCGTGGACCTCGGGCTGCTGATCGACGTCACGGCCCGGTTCGGGGTGAGCGGGCTGGTGCAATGCGACCTGGGCGTACGGGTGCACCGCAACCGGCCGCTGGTCGAGCTCAGCGCCCAGGCGCTCGCCATCCTGCAGCTGGCGCTGGCCCGGGCCGGGGTCGACGCCGGGACCGGCCCGCTCGGCGAGCAGCCCGCGCTCGTCACCGTGCCCGCCCACCGCATGACGGCCTGATTCAGCGGCTGGCCAGGACCTCGGCGACCAGTTCGCCCAGGGCGCCCAGCGGGTCGGCCCAGGCCCGCTCCTCGCCGACGGCGTCGACGAGCGAACGGAAGGCGACGGGGTGATCGCCGACGGCGTCGCCGGCCAGGATCACCACCGGAACGCCGAGCTCGGCCGCCAGGGCGACCACCCCCCCGACGGCCTTGCCGTGGAAGGATTCCTCGTCGAGCAACCCTTCGCCGGCGATGACGAGGTCCGCGCCTTCGATGCGCTCCGCCAGCTCGATCCGCTCCGCGACGAGATCGAACCCGCTGGTCAGGGTGGCGCCCACCGCCGCCAGCCCCCCGGCCAGGCCGCCGGCCGCCCCCGAGCCCTCGAGGTCCCCGACGTCGACCCCGAACCGCTCCTCGTAGACCTGGACCAGCCGCAGCAGGCGTCGGGTGAGCAACTCCACTTCCGACGGCGACGCCCCCTTCTGCGGTGAAAAGGTGGCCGCCGCGTCCACGAAGCGGGTCGTGACGTCGCAGCCGACCTGCAGGTCGATGCCGGCCAGGCGGGAGTGCGGCTCCAGGGCCTCCAGCGCCCCCCACCCGCCGTCGGTCGTGGCCGACCCGCCCATGCCGATCAGGACCTGGCGGACTCCGGTCTTGACCGCGGCGGCGATGAGCTCGCCGGTGCCGACGGTGGAGGCCCGGACCGGGTCGTTGCGGTCGGCGCCGCCCGCGAGGACGAGTCCGGACGCCGCGGCCATCTCCACCGTGGCCGTCGTCCCGCCATCGAGGAGGTACCAGGCGGCATCGATGGGGGCGCCGAGCGGGCCGTGCACCCGCTGGATGTGCGGCTTGCCGCCGAGCACGGCCGAGAACCCCTCCCCTCCGTCGGATACCGGCGCGGCGTCGGCGGTCCAGCCCGCGGCCACGGCGGCCGCCACGATGGCGGAGGCCACCTCGGTGGCAGTGGCGCTGCCCCGCCACTTGTCCGGGGCGGCGACCAGGTGCGGCATGAGTCACAGTGTGCCCGGTCAGGGAGCGGGTGCCGGCGTGGGTAGGGTCGTCCGCAACTATGGCCGGCAACCACGAGCTCCTCGTCCTCTCCAACCGCGGCCCGCTCAGCATGACCCGCGGCGCCGACGGGCGGTTGACGGCCAAGCGCGGCGCCGGCGGGCTGGTGGTCACCTTGGGGCCGGGGGTCGAGCGCGACCAGGCGCTGTGGGTGGCCGCGGGCGTGGGTCCCGACGACGAGGAAGCCGCCCGGCTGGGGTTGTTCGACAACGAGGGCTTCCGGGTCCACCCGGTCATGGTCGACCCTGGGGACTACCGGGCGTACTACGACGTGGTGGCCAACCAGACCCTGTGGTTTTGCCTGCACGGCCTGTGGGATCTGCCTCGTCGGCCCCGTTTCGATCGGCACTGGTGGTCGGCGTGGGAACGGTTTGCCGCCGTCAACGCCCAGTTCGCGGCGGCCGCGGCGGCGGAGGCGGCACCGGGCGCGACGGTCCTGGTGCAGGACTACCAGCTGGCGCTGGTCCCGGCCCTGTTGGCGGCTCAGCGACCGGACCTGCGCACGGCGGCCTTCCTGCACACCCCGTGGTGCTCGCCCTCGGAGCTGGCGACCCTCCCTGACGCGGTGGCCGCGGCGGTCCTGTCGGGCCTCGCCGGCGCCGGCGCGGTCGGGTTCCACTCGGCCCGGTGGGCGGACGCGTTCACGGCCTGCTGTCGCGAGCGACTGGGCCACGAGCCGGCGACGTTCGTCTCGCCGGCGGCCACCGACGTCGACGATCTGCGCGCCGTGGCCGCCTCGGCGGCGTGCGGGCGCGAGCTGGCGCAGCTCGACGCGGCCGTCGGCGACCGCCAGCTGATCGTGCGGGTCGACCGCATCGAGCTGTCGAAGAACGTGCTGCGGGGCTTCTGGGCCTTCGACGAGCTGCTCGAGACCCGGCCCGACCTGCGAGGCCGCGTGGTGTTCGCGGCGATGGTCTACCCGTCCCGGCTGGGGCTGGCCGAGTACCTGGGCTACGGCCAGGAAGTGCAGGCGCTGGTGGCCCAGATCAACGCCAAGTGGGCCCAGCCGGCCGGACCGGCCGGCGCCGGGTGGACGCCGATCAGGCTCGAAGCGGAGGACAACCACCCGAGGTCGGTGGCCGCCTTGCGCCGCGCCGACGTCCTGCTGGTCAACCCGGTCCGGGACGGGCTCAACCTGGTGGCCAAGGAGGGCCCCCTCGTCAACGAACGGGACGGGGTGCTGGTCCTGAGCCACCAGGCCGGCGCCTGGGACGAGCTCGGCGAGCACGCCGTCGGGGTCAACCCGTTTGACGTGACCGGCACCGCCCACGCCCTCGGCGCGGCGCTGGACCTGCCGGCCGCGGACCGGGCCGCCCGGGCCGAGGCCTTGCGCAAGGTGGTGGAGGTCCGGGGGCCGCTCGACTGGTTCGACGACCAGCGGGCCGCGGCGCGCACGCCGTAGCCGGCGGGCCGGGGCCGGCGGGGCCGGCGGGGCCGGCGGGGCCGGGGCCGGGCAATCTCTGACGACTTTCGTTACTTCTGAAACGGTCAGAGATTGGCTACGTCAGGGGCCGGGGGCCGGGCCGGCGCCGGCGCCGGCGACGGCGAGGGCCTCCAGCAGAGCCAGCACCCCCGCCGGCCCCGGCACGACCACGTCGGCGGCGCCGGTCACCTCGTCCGGGGTCTCCGGCCCGGCGACGGCGACGGCCACGGTGTGCAGGCCGCCGGCCCGCAACCGGGCGAGGGTGGCGAACGCCGGCAGGTCGCCGGTGTCGTCGCCGACGAAACACACCGCGGCCAGCCCGGCCGCCAGCTCGGCGACCACCGTGCCTTTGTCGGTAGGTGCGGGTGGGCGCAGCTCCCACGACATCTTGCCGGGGTGGGCGACCAGGCCCGACGCGTCCGCCGAGGCGGCGGCGAAGTCGGCCGCCCAGCCGGATAACTCAGGCCGCTCGCGGTAGTGGAGGGTGACGGCCAGGCCCTTGCGTTCGACGCGCAGCCCGGCGGGGGCTTCGGCTTCGGCCCGGGCGGCCACCGCGGCGATGGCGGCCTGCCACCGGGCCGCGGCCGGATCGACGGCCACCCCGCCGGCGGCCACCCGCTCCATCCCGTACAGGCCGATGAGCTCGACGGCCGCCGGCCGCCGCTCAGGTGGTCGACCAGGAACGCGACCGGGCGGCCGGAGATGACCGCCACCCGGGCGAAGCGGGCCGCCAGGCGGTCCAGGACCTCGGCCGCCCCGGGCAGCGGGCGGGCGTCGGCGGGCACGTCGACGATCGGCGCCAGCGTGCCGTCGAAGTCCACAAACACCCCGGCCCGGTCCGGCGCCCGCACCCACGGCGCCCATCTGGTGTCGTCGACCGTCGGCTGCCCGCCCGAAGCTCAGGCGCGACCGGCCAGGTCGGGCCCGACGACCAGCACCAGGTTGGCGATGGTGCGCTCAGTGGCGCGGATGGGCGCCGACAAGGGGGCCGGGATGGTCGGGTTGACCGCCGAGGCCGGCAGACCGACGGCGGCGGCCAGGGCATTGGCCTCCGGCAGGTAGCCCGGGGTGAGCACGTAGATCATCGACGCCGCCACCTTGGCGGTGGCGTCATCGGGCGCCAAGGTGTTGTAGCCCGGGTTGGCCTTGAGCTTGGCGCTCCACTGCCCGGCCAGCGTGCCCGTCCCCACCCCGTTGAGCACCTGCAGCTTGATGCTCGACGGCGCGATCACGGCCGGCGTCGTCGTCGGCGTGGTCGGGCCCGTCAGCGTGGTGGAGGTGTGGGTCGAGTGCGTGGTCGAGGTGGTCGTCGAGACGGTCTTCGGATGGTGCTTGAGGACCAGGAATCCGATGAGCACCACCACCGCGATCAGCAGCACGGCCTTGCCGGTCTGGGTGCCGGTCGACGACCCGGACGGCCGGCCGGGCTGATTCATCTGGCTCGCCCGCCGCCCGCCGGACGGCCCTCGTAGCGGGCTCGGCGCTGCTGCTCGCGGCGGCGGCGCAGCCGGCGGATCACCAGCGGGTCGTAGGCCTCGGCCTCGTCGGAGTCGACCAAGGCGGCCAGCACCTGCCGGTAGCGGGTGGCGGACAGCCCGAGCCGGGCCTTGATGGCGGCCTCCTTGGACCCCGGTGCGGTCCACCAGGACCGCTCGAATTCCAGGATCGAACGGTCACGCTCGGAGAGTGCCATCCGATCGAGCCTGCCACCCCCACCCGGCCGGATCAAGCACCGAGCGCTCCGGGCCGACGTCAGGGACGACCAGAGCGGGGCAGCCGACCACCCGGAGCCGGGTGTCGGGATCGAACCGACGACATCTTCTTTACAAGAGAAGTGCTCTACCGACTGAGCTAACCCGGCCTGCCAGCCAACGCCGTGGCGACACCCGCCAGCGTAGGCGGCGCGGGAGGCCGGGACGCTCATGTAGGCGCCTCGGGAGCGGTGGTGAAGCCCAGGTGGAGGTGGGCGGTGTCGTTGTAGGCCCGCACCACCCAGCGGCCGTCGGGTTCGGGGACGACGACCAGATGGCTGATCGAGCCGTTGTCGGCCCCGGAGAAGGCAAACCCGCGCGACCTGGCGGCCTCGGCCAGAGCCCGGCCGATCACCCCACCATGGGTGAACGCGGCCACCGTCTGATCCGGGTGGCGCCCGGCGATGCCGACAAGGGCCTGGCGCACCCGGGCGCCGAAAGCGTCCGCCGGCTCGGCGCCGGGGATCACGTCCCAGCGCTCCTCCGCGATCATGCGCTGGGCGATGGGATGCCCTTCGGCCACCCGGATCCGGAACAAACCGCCCTCCCACTCCCCCAGGTACACCTCCCGCAGGCCGGCCTCGACGACCGGCTGGAGGCCCAGCCGGACCGCCAGCGGGGCGGCCGTCTCGCTGGTGCGGCGCAGGGTAGACACGTAGATGGCGGCGATCGGCTCGCCCGCCAACCGGTCCGCCACCCGGACGGCCTGCTCCTGTCCGGCCGGCGCCAGCTCGGGATCGCCGTGCCCGTCGACCAGGGCAAAGGACTCGCCCGCGCGGGCCGGCGCCGACTCGCCGTGGCGGATCAGCAGGATGCTGGTCGCCCCGGCCGGGCGCACGAAGCGGAACTGCCGGATCTCCTCGGATGAGGTGGCTTCCTCCGGGGCGGTCGTCACGGGCCGTGATGCTAAGCGACCGGGCGTCAGCACCGGGCGTGCGCCGGCCGGGTCAGGCGACCAGGCTGGGCTCGAACTCGGTGTCCTCCTCGGTCAGGTGATGGTCGAGCTTGCGCTTGATGCGCTGCAGGGCGTTGTCGATCGACTTCACGTGGCGGCCCAGGTGGCAGCCGATCTCCTGGTAGGACTTGCCCTCCACGTACAGGCGCAGCACGTCCACCTCCAGGCCGGACAGGCTCTCGGCCATCGAACGCCGCATGGCGGCGATCTGCTCCTGGGAGATGATCTCGTCCGCCGGGTCGGTGATCCGATGGTCGTCGAGCAGATCCTCGACGCTCCCCTCGCTGGGATCGTCCGATCCCCGGACCCCGGAGATGGACACGTAGCGGTTGAGGGGTTGGTGCTTCTGCCGGGTGGCGGCCTTGATGGCGCTGATCACCTGCCGGGTCACGCACAACTCGGCGAAGGCCCGGAAGGACGACTGCCGGTCGGCCCGGAAATCCCTCGCCGCCTTGAACAGGCCGATCAGGCCCTCCTGCTCGACGTCGTCGGCGTCGGCACCGACCAGGAAGTAGGTGCGGGCCTTGCTGCGGGCGAAGCGCCGGTACCGCTGCAGGAGCAACTCGAGCGACGCGGCGTCGCCCTCCTGCCAACGGGCGACCAGCTCTTCGTCCGGCAAATCGGCCAGGACAACGACGGGAATGCGGAGCGCCATGGTGACCTCTGTGGTATCGGAGTGGTGTAGGAGGGTCATCGACGTTCTAGATCGAACGGACTAGTCACTCTTATCTACGCCGGTCCGGTGTGTCAACTGTCACGGCCCACTTTTTCTGATTTTGCCGACTTGGAAATTGGGTCTGACCAGGCAAAATACGCACTATCTTCGCGAATCGGAGGGAATGTGGCCGCCTTCGCGCCCTGCCGGCCCGGCCGGGAGTCCTCCGCCTGGAGGCCCGAAATGACTAGTTCGTCCGGGTGGTGGCGCGTTTCCGGGCCACCTCGAAGCAGGCCAGGGTGGCGGCGGCGGCCACGTTGAGCGAGTCGAGGGGGCCCCGGAGGGGGATGTCGACCACCAGGTCGCAGCGCTGCCGGACCAGCCGGCCCAGGCCCCGGCCCTCGGCGCCGAGAACGAGGGCGATGGGCTCGGACGCCACGGTGAGGTCCCACAGCGGGGTGGGGGCGCCGGCGTCGAGCGCCACCGTCCACACCCCGGCGCCGGTCAGGGTGGCCAGGGCGGCCGGGATGCCGGAGACCCGGGCCACGGGCAGGTACTCGGCGGCCCCGGCCGCGGCCTTGAGGGCGGCCGGGGTGAGGCCGGCGGCGCGGTGGCGCCCGGTGACCAGCCCGGTGGCGCCGGCGGACACGGCGCTGCGCATCACCGCGCCCAGGTTGTGGGGGTCGGTGATCCCGTCCAGCACCACCAGGAAGGGACGAGCACCCGAGATGAGCCGGTCGAGGGCCACGTCCGGAATGGGATCGGCCCGGGCCAGGACACCCTGCGGGGCGTCGGTGAGGGCAGCCGCGTCGAGCTGGCCCCGGTCGACCCGGCGGACCGGCACGCCCACGGCGCGGGCCAGCTCGAGGATCTCGCCCAGCGGACCAGAGACGTCGGCCCCTTCGGCGACGAGCAGCTGGTGGACGCGCCGGCGCCCGGCCCGCAGCAGCTCCCGTACCGCCTGGCGCCCTTCGACCTGCTGACCACCCATCCCTTCAGCCGGCGGCGCCGGGCGCCGCGGGCCGGGAATCCTCCCGGCTCGACCGGGGCGGGGTCGGGTCACCGGGGCATCAACAGCGCCACCGCGAAGCAGGCCACCCCTTCCCGCCGGCCCAGGGCGCCGAGGGCTTCGGCCCGTTTGGCCTTGACGCTCACCGAGGCGCCGACCACGTCCGCCAAGCGGTGCTGCATGACCTCGCGGTAGGGGGCCAGCTTGGGCGCCTCGATCACGACGGTGACGTCGACGTTGCCGATCTCCCAGTGGGTGGACACGGTGAGGACCACCCGGCCCAACAGCTCCATGCTGTCGATGCCGGCGTAGGCCGGGTCGTCGTCGGGGAAGTGGGTGCCGATGTCACCGAGACCGGCCGCGCCCAACAGGGCGTCAGCGATGGCGTGGGCGACGGCATCGGCGTCGCTGTGGCCGACCAGGCCGGGGCCGTCGACGGTGACGCCTCCGAGGACCAAGGGGCGCCCGGCGTCCTCGGAGAACGGGTGGATGTCGAAGCCCAGCCCGACCCGGGGGATCATCGCTTGAGCGCCGCGGCCACGATCAGGTCCGACGGCGAGGTGATCTTGAGGTTGTCGGTCGGGCCATCAACCAGGACCACCCGCCCTCCCGCCGCCTCGACGAGCGCGGCATCGTCGGTAGCGTCCCCGCCCGCCAGGTGGGCTCGTCGCAGTACGGTCGCCCGGAACGCCTGGGGAGTCTGCACCGCCACCAGGCGGGACCGGTCGAGCGTGACGAGACGGCCATCCGGGTCGACCTCTTTCACCGTGTCGGTCACTGGCGCGGCCGGGATGGCCCCGTCGGCGCCCGCCCGGATGGCGTCCAGCACCGCCTGCCACAGCTCCGGGCGAGCCAGCGGGCGGGCCGCGTCGTGGACGGCGATGATCTCCGCGGTCGGGGGGACCGCCGCCAGGCCGGCCCGCACGGAATCCGCCCGGGTGGCGCCGCCCGGCACCACCGCGTCGGCGTCCCAGCTCGCCGCCGGCGCGCCAGCGGGAACGACGAGCACCACTCCGTGGCAGCATTGGCGGGCGGTCTCCAGCGACCAGGCCACCAGGGGCCGGCCGGCCAGATGGGCGAACTGCTTGGCGGCGCCGAATCGGCTGCCGGTGCCTCCGGCGACGACGACCGCCCAGGTTTCCACCGGCTGCGGAGCGTACACGCCGGCCCCCGTCCGGTTACGGGAGGGCGTCGTCCAGCTTCTTCTCGGCCTCGGCCTCGCTCACGCCGATGGCGAAGGTGAGCTCCGACACCAGGATCTGCCGGGCCCGATTGAGCATGCGCTTCTCGCCGGCGGAGAGACCCTTGTCCTTGTCCCGGTTGGAGAGGTTTCGGACCACCTCGGCCACCTGGTAGATGTCGCCGGACTTGAGCTTCTCCACGTGGTTCTTGTAGCGGCGGGACCAGTTGGTCGGCATGCGCACGTCCTTCTTGCGCAGCACCGCGAAGACCTCTTCGACTTCTTCGTCGTTGATGACTTCGCGCAGCCCCACGTCGTCGGTGTTGTCCGAGGGCACCATGAGGGTCAGATCGCCGTAGGCGAGCCGCAGGACGAGATACTCCTTCTTCTCGCCGAACGCCTCTTTGAGCTCGCGCCGCTCCACCACGGCCGCGCCGTGATGGGGGTAGACGACCTTGTCTCCTACGTCGAATGACATTCTGCTCCCAAGGCGACAACTACAGGGGGGGTGCCCTCCAGGATACCAGCCCCTCCCCGCGACCGGGCCCCGGGGCGGCGGCCCGGAACCGTTCGGTATTGTCCCTCGGCGACATGGACGACATCGAACTGTTGGCCCGCAGCGACCTGTTCTCGGCCTTCGACGAGCCGACGTTGCGCACCCTGGTGGCGTCGTCGCGGGCGTTGGAATGCGACCGCAATTTCGTCGTCTTCTCGGAGGACGACGAGGCCGACGAGCTGTTCGTGGTCCGCACCGGGCGGGTGGCGGTAGGCCGGCGTTCGGTGGACGGACGGGAGTCGTTGGTGGCGTTGATGGAGCGGGGCGACCTGTTCGGGGAAATGCCCCTGTTCGACCAGGGGACGCGTTCGGCGTCGGCGCGCGCCCTGGAACGCTCCGAGGTGCTCGGGATCCCCTACGGGGTGGTACGCGCCGCCCTCGACGCCCGACCGGAGCTGCTCTGGGAAGTGGTGCGGCTGTTGGCCGAGCGGCTGCGCAACACCGACTCGGCGCTCGCCGACGCGGTGTTCCTCGACGTGACCGGCCGCACCGCCAAACGGCTGCTCGAGCTCGCCGGCGCCAACGACGACTTCCAGCTGCCCATCACCCAGGAGGAGCTCGCCGGCCTGGTGGGCGCCTCCCGAGAGCGGGTCAACAAGTCCATCGCCGCCTTCATCCGCCTGGGCTGGATCGAGCAGCTCGACCGGCGCTATCGCATCGTGCAACGGGAACGGCTGGCGCAGCGGGCCAGGTAACGGGGGGCCGGCGGGGCCGGCTGGGCCGGCTGGGCCGGCTGGGGCCGGCGGGGCCGGCGGGGCCGGCGGCAGGCCGGGCGGCCCGGCTGGGCCGGCGGGGCCGGCGGGCCGGCTGGGCCGGCGGGGCCGGCGGGGCCGGGGGGCCGGCGGGGCCGGGGCAGGCCGCCGGCAGGCCGGGGCCGGATTTCTTTGGCGATTCCTGCGTCTTCGGGACGTACGCGACACGGAGTGTCGCGTACGTCCCGAAGAGCACAGATTGGTCAAAGAAATCCGCCGCCACGACGCGGGTACCGCCCGGGCCGGGGGTTGCGCCGCCGCCGGCCCGACCCCCCGATCCCCGACCCGCCGGCGCACCCGGCACGTGCGCCGGCGTCAGTTGTAGCGGTCGAGGATGCTGGACTCCGCCAGCCGGGCGAGCCCGTCCTTGACCGCCCGGGCGGTGGTGGTCTCGACCCCGGGCACCACTTCCAGGTCCTCGGTGGTGGCCCGCAGCACCTTCTGCAGGCTGCCGTACCGGGCCACCATGTGGTTGACCACGTCATCGGGGAGGCGAGGCACCCGGGCCAGCAGGCGGTAGCCGCGCGGTTGCACGCTGGACTCGAGATCGAGGGCGCCTTCGAAGTCCAAAAGGGCGGCGACCGCGTGGGGCGCCATCAGCCGCTCGGTCGGCATCGACGCCAGGGCAGCCATGGTCTCGTCGGCCCGATCCGGATCCTCGTCGGGCAGGTAGTCACGGACCACGTGGCGGCGCTCGTCGTCGACGCCGGCAAGGAGCTCCTCCAGCTGCAGGTGGGCCAGGCGGCCGTCGGCGCCCAACTCGACGATGTAGCCCTCGATCTCCTCGGCGATGCGGCGCACCATCTCGGCCCGCTGGAGCACCGTGACCACGTCCCGGGCGGTGACCAGGTCCTCGACCTCGAGGGCGGACAAGGCGCTGGTCACGGTGTCGAGGCGGTCGCGGTACCGCTCCAAGGTTTGCAGGGCCTGGTTGGCCCGGCCCAGCAAGCGGGCCACCGAGTCCAGGGCGTGCTTGCTGTCGCCGCGGTAGAGGGTGATGACCGACATGTCCTCCGAGACGGAGATGACCGGGACCTCGATGGATCGGGCCACCCGCTCGGCCGTGCGGTGGCGGGTGCCGGTCTCGCTGGTGGGCACGTTGGGGCTGGGGACCAGGTGGACGTTAGCCCGGGCGATGCGGCTGGCGTCGGAGGCCAGGATGATGGCGCCGTCCATCTTGGCCAGCTCGGACAGCCGTTGCGGGCTGAACTCGGCGTCGAGCAACAGGCCGCCCGAACAGATCCCCAATACTTCGGGACCGTCGCCCACCACGATCAGGGCCCCCATGTTGGCTTGCAGGATCCGGTCCAGGCCTTCGCGCAGCGGACGCCCCGGGGCGATGGCGCCCAACGCCTCGATCAGAGCGGCGCGAGGACGTTCCGACACCCGGCAATCCTACCGAACGGAGCCCCTTCCGCCGCTGGCAGAATCGGCGTCGCCGTCGTCGCCGACCACCCGTAACGGCGGCAGGGCGGGCCAGTCCGCGCCGAGATACAGGTCGAGGACGTGGGCGAGGGTGGGCACCTGCTTGACCGTCAGCGGACCGTCGCTGGGACCGCGCTCCGGCACCAGGGCCCGGGTGAAACCCAGCCGGGAGGCCTCGACCAGGCGCCGCGGCGTGTGGGCGACCTGCCGCACCTCGCCGCCCAGACCGACCTCGCCCAGGACGACCAGATCGTCGCCGACGGCCAGCCCGGTGGCCGCGGACGCCAACGCCAGGCACACGGCCAGGTCGGCGCCCGGGTCGGTGACGCGGACGCCGCCGACCACCGAGACGTACACGTCGTGGTGGGCCAGGCTCAGACCGGCCCGCCGGTCGAGCACGGCCAGGAGCAAGGCCAGCCGGCCGGCGTCGAAGCCGGTGGCCGACCGGCGGGGGCTCACCATCGGGGTTTCCACCACCAGGGCCTGGATCTCGACCAGCAACGGCCGCTGGCCTTCCATGGAGGGGAACACCACCGACCCGGGCGTCCCGTAGCGGCGGTCGAGGAGGAAGATGCCGCCGGCGTCGGTGACCCCCTCCAGGCCGGTGCCGGTCATCTCGAAGAGGCCCAGCTCGCCCGTGGGGCCGAAGCGGTGCTTGACCGAGCGCAGCAGGCGGAGGGCGTGGTGGCGGTCGCCCTCGAAGGACAGCACGGTGTCGACCAGGTGCTCCAGCACGCGCGGCCCGGCCAGGCTGCCGTCCTTGGTGACGTGACCGACCAGGATGGTCGTCGGACCGCCGTCCGCCTTGGCCATCGCTGCCAACTGGTGGGCGCAGCCCCGGACCTGGACGACCGAGCCCGGAGTGGACTCCAGGTCCGGATCCCACACGGTCTGCACCGAGTCGATCACCACCACGTCGGGGGTGATCTCGTCGACGGCCGCCTGGATGCCGGGCATCGAGGTCTCGGCCACCAGCCACAATCCCGGCACCAGGGCGTCGAGGCGTTCGGCCCGCCGGCGGATCTGGACCGGTGACTCCTCGGCGGACACCAGCAGGCAGCGCAGGCCCCGGCGGGCCAGGTGGGCCAGGGCCTGCAACACCAGCGTGGACTTGCCGATCCCCGGCTCCCCGCCCAGCAGGATCACCGAACCCGGCACCAGGCCCCCACCCAGCACCCGGTCCAGCTCCGGCAGGTGCGTCGACACCGGCGCCCCGCCGTCGAGGGCGATGTCGGTCAGGGCGATAGGGGCGGCCGCAGGACGAGCGGCGGGCCCCCCGCCGGCGCCGGTGCGGTCCCGACCAGCGGCCGGCTCCACCTCCTCCACCAAGGTGTTCCACGCCCCGCAACCCGGGCAGCGGCCGGCCCAGCGCGGCGAGGCGGACCCGCAGTCCGTGCAGCGATGGACGGTACGGAGGCGGGCCACGCCCGACCACCCTAGGGGTGGGGTGTGACCGTCTCGGCCATGGTGGGGGCGCCCTGCCGGTGGGCCCCGCGGCGCTGCCGGCCGCGGCCAGGTCCGCGCCGCCGTCGGCGCCGGCGCCACCAGAAGGCGCCGAGCCCGAAGAGCACAAGCACCACCACACCGCCGGCGACGATCGCGGCCACGATCCGCCCCGAGTCCCACTGCCGGGTCACCGCCGTGAGGGTGAGGGACTGGCCCAGGCGCGGCGTCCACTGGAGGTTCCCGCCGCTGCGGGAGCCGGCGTTGCTCCGCACCACGCCCCCGGGGAGGTGGGCGGCCACCCCGAAGGTGAACACCTGCGCCGGCTGCTGGCCGGCCGCGCCCGCCAAGGGACCCGGGTTGACACCGGTCGGCGAACCCAGCACGCCGGCGAGGCCGGAGTCGCCGAAGCAGGCCAGACCGCAGGTCAGGTCCACCTTCCCGGTCAGGGTGGTCTCGGTGCGCCAGAAGGTGTGCCGGGAGGAGATGGCCAGCTGGAACGGCTTGGCGCCGGCGATCTCGCGGACCAGGGCGCTGGCCTGCGTCGGGGTGGTGTACGGGTGGCTGGCCGCCACCACCGTCGTCCCGCCGGGGCCGGGCGACGGACCGGTGACCGTCCACCCCGCCGCGGTCAGGTCCGCGACCTGCAGCTGGGCGGCCAAGGCCGCCGAGCCGCCGACCGCGCCCAGCGCGGACCGGTCGAGGCTCACCGAGACGCCCACCACCCCCCGCCCGCCGTTGGCGGCGTCGACGGAGACCTGGGTGGTGACCTGGCAGCCGGCCAGCGCCACCAGCGCCATGAGCGCGGCCAGCAGGGCGGCGGGGCGCGGGAGGTGGCGCCCCCCGCCGCTACGGGCTATTCGCCGCTGCCGGCGCCGGCCATCTCGACCGGCGGCGGTTGCAGGCCCTCGATGGACCGGAACACGATGACCGGTTCGCCCCCATCGGGATCGGGTTCGAGGTCGACGATGATCGTCTCGCCGGCCCGGAACTCCTTCCAGAGGATCTTCTCGGAAAGGGGATCCTCGACCATCCGCTGCAGCGCCCGGCGCAAAGGCCGAGCCCCCATCGTCGGGTCGTAACCCTTCTCGACGACGTGGTACTTGGCCGCCTGGGTGAGCTCCAGGCTCAGACCCTGGCCCTCGAGGCTGGTGCGCACCCGCTTGATCATCAGGTCGATGATCTCGGTCACCTCGTCCTTGGTCAACTCGTGGAAGACGATGACGTCGTCGATGCGGTTGAGGAACTCGGGCCGGAAGTGGGCCTTGAGGGCGTCGTTGACCTTGAGCTTCATCTTCTCGTAGGTCACCGCTTCGCTGGTCTTGGCAAAACCGACGGAGGTCTTGCGCAGATCCGCCGTCCCCAAGTTGGAGGTCATGATGATGACCGTGTTCTTGAAGTCGACGCTGCGCCCCTGCGAGTCGGTCAGCCGGCCGTCTTCCAGGATCTGGAGGAGGGCGTTGAACACATCGGGGTGCGCTTTCTCGATCTCGTCGAACAGCACCACCGAGAACGGCTTGCGACGCACGGCTTCAGTCAGCTGGCCGCCTTCCTCGTACCCCACGTAGCCGGGGGGCGATCCGACGAGCCGGCTCACGGTGTGCTTCTCCATGTACTCAGACATGTCGAGCTGGATGAGCGAGCCTTCGTCGCCGAAGAGGAACTCGGCGAGGGTCTTGGCCGTCTCGGTCTTGCCCACGCCGGAGGGGCCCAGGAAGATGAACGAGCCGCTCGGCCGCTTGGGATCCTTGAGACCGGCCCGGGTGCGGCGGATGGCCTGCGACACGGCCCGGATGGCGTCCTCCTGGCCGATGACCCGCTTGTGCAGCTCGTCCTCCATGCGGAGCAGCTTGGCGGTCTCCTCCTCGGTCAGCTTGTAGACCGGGATGCCCGTCCAGTTGGACAGGACGTCGGCGATGACCTCCTCGTCGACCACGTCGAACAGGTCGACGCCCTCGGCCCGCCACTCCTGCTCTTTGGCGGCCTTGCGCTGGAGGAGCTCCTCCTCCTTCTCGCGGAACTTCTTGGCCTGCTCGAAGTTCTGCTTCTCGATGGCGAGCTCCTTGTCCTTGCGGACCCGGGTGATGTCG
Source organism: uncultured Acidimicrobiaceae bacterium (assembly GCA_963702305.1). Classification (GTDB taxonomy): domain Bacteria; phylum Actinomycetota; class Acidimicrobiia; order Acidimicrobiales; family Palsa-688; genus PALSA-693. Next base: position 444,969 of record CAVPBX010000018.1, read on the forward strand.
TCCTCGATGGCCTTGTAGTCCGGCGGGGTGGCCATGCGGCGGATGCGCAGGCGGCTGCCGGCCTCGTCGATCAGGTCGATGGCCTTGTCCGGCAGGTACCGGTCGGCGATGTAGCGGTCGGCCAGGTTGGCGGCGGCCACCACGGCCTGGTCGGTGATCGTCACCCCGTGATGCGACTCGTAGCGGTCCCGGAGCCCCTTGAGGATCTCGATGGTGTGGCTGAGCGAGGGCTCCTCGACCTTGATGGGCTGGAAGCGCCGCTCGAGGGCCGCGTCCTTCTCCAGGTGCTTGCGGTACTCGTCGAGGGTGGTGGCCCCGATGGTCTGCAGCTCGCCGCGGGCCAGCATGGGCTTGAGGATCGACGCCGCGTCGATGGCGCCTTCGGCCGCGCCGGCCCCGACGAGGGTGTGCAACTCGTCGATGAAAAGAATGATGTCGCCGCGGGTCCGGATCTCCTTGAGCACCTTCTTGAGGCGCTCCTCGAAATCACCCCGGTACCGGGACCCGGCCACCAGCGCCCCCAGATCGAGGGTGTAGAGCTGCTTGCCCTTGATGGTCTCGGGGACGTCGCCACCGACGATCTTCTGGGACAGGCCCTCGACGATGGCGGTCTTGCCGACGCCGGGCTCGCCGATGAGGACCGGATTGTTTTTCGTGCGGCGGGACAGGACCTGCATGACCCGCTCGATCTCGCGCTCGCGACCGATGACCGGATCGAGCTTGCGCTCCCGGGCCAGCTGGGTCAGGTTGCGACCGAACTGGTCGAGGACCGGCGAACCGCTGGGGGCCTCCTGGCCGGGGGTGGCACCCGGGCCGGCCGGGGCGCCCTCCTTGCCGCCGGGCGACTGGTAACCGGACAGGAGCTGGATGACCTGCTGGCGGACGCGGGGCAGGTCGGCGCCGAGGCTGACCAGTACCTGGGCCGCCACGCCTTCGCCCTCGCGCACCAGCCCGAGGAGCATGTGCTCCGTGCCGATGTAGTTGTGGCCCAGCTGGAGCGCCTCGCGTAGCGACAACTCCAGGACCTTCTTGGCTCGGGGCGTGAACGGCGGCGACCCCGTCGTCGACGACCCGGCGGGGCCGATGGTCTCTTCGACCTTCTCGCGCACCGCTTCCAGGCTGACCCCAAGGGACTCGAGCGCCTTGGCCGCCACGCCTTCACCCTCGTGGATGAGGCCCAGCAAGATGTGCTCGGTGCCGATGAAGTTATGGTTGAGAAGGCGCGCTTCCTCCTGGGCCAAGACCAGGACTCTTCGGGCTCGGTCAGTAAAACGTTCGAACATGCTGGTCCTCCGTCCCAGCAGTGTACCCGCCACTCTCCCGTTCCGTCTGAGCATGGCCCGGGCACCACGCCCCAGTTCGTACTTGCGACGGGGGTCGCGTACTCTCGCCAGGAGTGAACTGTCGTAGATGAACTGCGTCTTCCTGGCCTCGAGGAGGCCTTGGGCCGGGTCGAGCAGGCCTTGTCCACCACGACCGCGGCGGCCGATCCCTTCCTCGCCGAGGTCACCGGTCACCTGGTCAGAGCCGGTGGGAAACGGCTGCGGCCGGCGCTGGTGATCGCAGCGGCCGCGGTCAGCACGGCCTCCCCGGCGGGGGCGGACGGCGCCGCCGACATCGACGTCGATGAGAACGTCATCCAGGGCGGGGTGGCGGTGGAGTTGGTGCATCTGGGGTCGCTGTACCACGACGACGTCATGGACGAGGCCGAGCACCGGCGGGGGGTGGAGAGCGTCAACGCCCGGTGGGGCAATCTGATCGCCATCCTGGCCGGCGACTTCCTGCTGGCTCGGGCCTCGGAGATCGCGGCGTCGTTGGGCACCGAGGTGGCGGCCCTGCTGGCCCGCACCATCGGCCAGCTGTGCGAAGGCGAAGTGGGGCAGCTGCGCTATTCGTTCGACCCGTCTCGGCCCGAAGCGGCCTACCTGGCCTCGATCGCCGGCAAGACGGCCTCGTTGATGGCCACCTCGGCCCGCATCGGCGGCCTCGTCAGCGGCGCGCCCCGGCCGTGGGTCGATGCCCTGACCGACTACGGACACGCCCTGGGCATGGCCTTCCAGATCTGGGACGACGTCCGCGACCTGGTCTGCAACGAAGCCAACCTGGGCAAGCCGGCCGGCCACGACATGGTCGAGGGGACCTACACCCTGCCGGTGTTGCGGGCCCTGGCCGTCCCGGGCGCCGGCGACGACCTGCGGGCGTTGCTCGGCGGACCGCTGGACCCGCCGGCGCGGGACAAGGCCCGCGACCTGGTGCTCTCCACCCAGGCCGTGGTGGCGTCCATCGCGGAGGCCCGGCGGTGGGCCGACCAGGCCGACTCCGCCCTGGACCTGCTGCGGACCGAGGGCGGCTCGGCGATCCGCCTGGCGGTGCTCGGGCAGATGGGCCACCGGCTGATCGACGAGCTCGACGTAACCTGACTTCCTTCGATCGGCGTCCGCCTGACACCGATCGGGGCCGGACCCGAGAGGGAACGGTAACGCGACAGGCGCGTGACGCTGAAAGGCGCGGCTGGCGCGAAAGCCGCTCTCTATGACGATTGCGTGACAATCGTCGCCGCGAGCAGAAAGTGGTTGGCGCGTTACCGTCGTTGCGAGCCCGGCCAGCTCGATCTGGAAGGGCCGACCGAGGTACGCCAGGCCGGAACAGTGTGGAGGGGCGGACATGCGAGGGTCCCGGCCTCACGCCCGCCTAGGTCTGCTCCGGCCGCATGGTCGGAAAGGCGATGACGTCGCGGATGGCGTCCACGCCGGCGAGGAGCATGACCAGGCGGTCCATGCCGATCCCGAGCCCGCCGGTGGGGGGCAGCCCGAACTCCAGGGCCCGCAGGTAGTCCTCGTCCACCACCATGGCCTCGTCGTCGCCGGCGGCCCGGGCCTCGGCCTGGGCCTCGAACCGGGCCCGCTGCTCGTCGGGGTCGACCAGCTCGCTGAAGGCGTTGCAGAGCTCCCGGCCGGCGACGATGGCTTCGAAGCGCTCCACCAGGCCCGGCTGGGTGCGATGGTCCCGGGCCAGGGGTGAGACCTCCTTCGGGTAGTCGGTCACGAAGACCGGCCCCCACAGCTCCGCCTCGGTGGTCTTCTCGTAGATCTCCAGGATCAGCTTGCCGGGGCCCCAGGCGTCGTGGACCGCAACGCCGGCCTTCGCCGCCACGGCCCGCAGCTCCTCCACCGGCATCGAGACGTCGACCGACAGGCCGGCGTGCTCGACGATCAGCTCGGTCATCGTCGCCCGCCGCCACGGCACGGCCAGGGACAAGGGGCCGACCGTCGTACTCCAGCGACGTGGTGCCGCAGACAGGCCAGGGCCGCGCCGGCGACCAGCTCCTCGGTCAGCGCCATCATGTCGGTGTAGTCGGCGTAGGCCTGGTACAGCTCCAGCATGGTGAACTCCGGGTTGTGCCGCGGCGACAGCCCCTCGTTGCGGAACACCCGGGCGATCTCGAACACCTTCTCGAAGCCGCCGACCACCAGCCGCTTGAGGTACAGCTCGGGGGCGACCCTGCAGGTACAGGTCGAGGTCCAGGGCGTTGTGGTGGGTGACGAACGGCCGGGCCGCCGCCCCGCCGGGGATGGGGTGGAAGATCGGCGTCTCCACCTCCACGAACCCCCGTTCCTCCAGCCAGCGGCGGGTCCACGAGATCACCCGGCTGCGCAGCAGCAGCGTCTCCCGTGACCCTTCGTGGGCCCACAGGTCGGCGTAGCGCTGCCGGTAGCGCAGGTCGACGTCGGTGAGACCCTTCCACTTGTCGCCGAAACTGCGCCGGGCCTCGGCCAACAACACCCACGACGTGACCTTCACGGAGAGCTCACCCGTCCGGGTCCGCACCACCTCGCCGGTAGCGCCGATCCAGTCGCCGAGTGACAGGTGCCCGAACTCCTGAAAGCGCTCCGTCCACGCCGCGCCGGCGAACAGCTGGATCGCCCCGGACGGAGTCCCGCAGGGTGCCGAAGGCCAGCTTGCCCATCTCCCGGCGCAGCATCAGCCGGCCGGCGACGGACACCACCACGCCGGAGTCGGCGCCGGCTTCGAGCGAGGCGAACCGGGCCGCCAGCTCCGCCGCCGAGGCGTCGCGGTCAAACCGGTACGGGATGCCCTCCATCGACGGCCCTATCGCTCGTTGCGTCCGAAGATGATGCGCAGCCCGTCCAGGGTCAGCCAGGGCTCGTGGTGCTGGATGGCGGCCGAGTACGGGCCGATCAGCCCGGCCAGCCCGCCGGTCGCCACCACCGTGCAGGGGCCCACCTCGTCCTGCAGGCGCCGGCACAGCCCGTCCACCTGGGCCGCGAACCCGTAGATGACCCCGGCCTGCACCGATTCGACCGTGTTCTTGGCCAGCACGCTGCGGGGCTCGACCAGCTCGACCCGCGGCAGCAGGGCGGCCCGGGCGGACAGGGCCTCCAACGAGATCTCGATGCCCGGGCACGATGATGCCGCCCGAGGTACTCGCCCTTCGCGGAGACCACCTCGAAGGTGGTGGCGGTCCCGAAGTCGACGACGATGGTGGGGCCGCCGTACTTCTCGAAGGCCGCCACCGCGTCGGCGATGCGGTCGGCGCCCACCTCCTTGGGGTTGTCGTAGTGGATCGGCATGCCGGTGCGGACGCCCGGCTCGACGATCACGGTGTCCACCTTGAACCACCGGTCGCTCATCTCCCGCAGGGCCGTGCGCAACCGGGGCACGACCGAGGCCACCGCGATACCGGTGATGGCCTCGGCCGGGTCGAGCCCTTGCAGCTGGAAGAGCTGGTCGATGAGCAGCGCCATCTCGTCGGCGGTGCGCGACGCCACGGTGGCGATGCGCCAGTGGTGGAGCAGCTCGGTGCCGCTGCCCCCCGGGCCGTCGCCGGGCGCGTACAGGCCGATGACGGTCTGGGTGTTGCCGACGTCGATGGCGACCAGCACCGCTCAGCGCTCCAGGTCCAGGCCGATGTCGAGCACCGGGGCCGAGTGGGTCAGGGCGCCCACCGAGATCAGGTCGGCGCCGGCCGAGGCGTAGGCGGCCACCGTGTCCAACGTGACCCGCCCGGACACCTCGACCGGGATGCGCCCACCGACGACGTGCACCGCGGCGGCGACCTCGGAGGGATCCATGTTGTCGAGCAGCAGCAGATCGGCGCCGGCGGCCAACGCCACCTTGACCTGGTCGAGGGTGTCGCATTCCACTTCGCAGGGCACGCTGGGCCAGCGCCGCTTGGCTTCCGCCACCGCGGCCTCGATGGAGATGCCGGCCAGATGGTTGTCCTTGAGGAGGATGCCGTCGGAGAGGGAACCCCGGTGGTTGACCCCGCCGCCGGCGCGCACGGCCGCCTTCTCCAGGGCCCGCAAGCCCGGCGTGGTCTTGCGGGTGTCGCGGATGCGGGTGGTGAGGCCGGCGACGCTCGACGTAACGGCGGGTCAGGGTGGCCACGCCGGAGAGGTGACCGAGCAGGTTGAGGGCGGTCCGCTCCGCGGTCAGCACCGACGCCAGCGGTCCGTGCACCCGGGCCAGGGCCTGCCCGGCCTCGATGCGGTCGCCGTCGCCGGCGGACCACCGCACGGCGATGGCCGGGTCGACGGCGGCGAACGTCTCGGCGGCGGCCAGCCGGCCGGCCAGGACGCCGGCCGCCCGGGCCACCAGCGGCGGCGGTGACGGTGGCGCCGGCGGGCACCAGGCTGGCGGTGAGGTCGCCGAACACGCCGAGGTCCTCGGCCAGGGCCCGGGCCACCACCTCGCGCACGGCCGTGACCGGGGGGTCCAACCAGGTGGCCGTCATTGCACGAACCTATGAGCAAAGTCCTCGGACGTCGCCGGGAAATCTTCTCGCCGGTGTCCACCCCGGCTCTCCTCCCGGGCGGTCGGCCGCCGCGATCAGGGCCCCGGCCACGTCCACCAGGTTGGCGAGCTCACCGGGGCCGGGAGCCAGCTGCGCCACCTCTTCGGCGGCGGCGGCCAGGGATTCGGCACTGCGGACCACGCCGGCGCCGCGCGTCATGGCCCGCTGCAGCACCTCCCGACCCTTGACCGGGTCGGCGGGGCGTTCGCCCCGAGGAGCGATCCGGCCTTGACAGCCAGGCCACACCGATCTCACCAGGGCCGGAGGCGCCGGGTTGCAGGACCGGGCGGAGGGCACCGGTCGCGGCGGGCGCCTCTTTCCCCGACAGCACCGCTTCGACCGCCCGGGCCCCGAACACCATGCCTTCCAGCAGCGAGTTCGACGCCAGCCGGTTGGCCCCCTGCACGCCGGTGCAGGCCACCTCGCCCGCGGCCCACAGGCCCGGCAGCATGGTGGCGCCGTCGAGGTCGGTGACGACCCCTCCGCACAAGTAGTGGGCGGCCGGGGCCACGGGGAGCCAGTCCCGCCCCGGGTCGAGGCCGAGGTCGCGGACGACCGCGGCCAGGGTCGGGAAGCGGGCCGGGAAGGCGTCGACGCCGGCGACGTCGAGCCACACGTGCTCGACGCCGTCCTCGCGCATGCGGGCGGCCACCGCCGCGGCCACCACGTCGCGGGGTTGCAGCTCGTCGACGAAGCGCCGGCCCCGCTGGTCGCGCAGCAGGGCCCCCTCGCCGCGCAGGGCCTCGCTCAGGAGCGGGCGGGGACCGGCGGTGGCCCCGTGCAGGGCGGTGGGATGGAACTGCACGAACTCCACGTCGGCCGCCGGCCACCCCGGCCCGGAGGGCCATCGCCAGCCCGTCGCCGCAGGACTGGGGCGGGTTGGTCGTGACCGAATACAGCTGGCCGGCGCCGCCGGTCGCCAACAGCGTGTGGGCGGCCCGCAACTCGACGGCGGCACCGCTTGGGTCGAGGACGGTCACGCCGCGGCACCGGCCGCCTTCGACGATGAGGTCCAGGGCGAACCAGCCCTCCCAGATGCGGGTGGCCGTCTCCCGGGCCGCTTCCACCAGGGCCCGCTCCACCTCGGCGCCGGTCGCGGCCCCGCCGGCATGGACCACCCGCGCCACCGAATGGCCGCCCTCGCGGGCGAGCTCCCAGACGCCCTGATCGTTGCGGTCGAATTCCGCCCCCAGGGCGGCCAGTTCCCGCACCCGGGTCGGGCCTTCGGTGACGAGGACGTCGACCGCGGCCCGGTCGCACAGTCCGGCGCCCGCCGCCAGGGTGTCGGCCGCGTGCAGGGCGACGGAGTCACCCGGGTGGCGGACATCCGCCTCGGTGTGGTGCAGGACCGCGGCCACTCCCCCCTGGGCCCATTGGGTCGCGGAGTCCGACAGGGCGCCTTTGGAGAGGACGCCGATGCGCAGGCCGGGCGCCACTCCGGCGGCGCGCGCCGCCGCGGAGAGGCCAGCGACGCCGCTGCCGACGACCAGCAGGTCGAGGGGGGTGGGGTCGGTTGGGTTCAAGGATGGGCCGGGGCCAGGCCCGGGGAGGCGGTCGCCTTGTTCCACTGGTCGACGTGGACCACGGTCGGGGTGTAGGCGTCGAGCTCGGCCGCCTCGTAGTCGGCGTAGGTGATGATGATGACCTTGTCGCCGGGGTGGACCAGGCGGGCGGCCGCCCCGTTGAGGCACACCTGGCCGGGTTGCCCGGTGATGGCGTAGGTCTCGAACCGGGCGCCGTTGTCGATGTCGAGCACCGCCACCTGCTCGTGCTCGAGAATGTCGGCGGCCGACATCAAGGCCGGATCGAGGCTGATGGAGCCGACGTAGTTGAGGTCGGCCTCCGTCACCGTGGCCCGGTGGATCTTGGACTTGAGCATGCGGCGACGCATCAGGGGTTTCCTCCATCATGAAATTTGGCGTCATGGATCGTAGGAGCGGTGGCCGAGAGGTTGTCGATGAGCCGGGCCCGGCCCAACCGGGCGGCGATCAGCAGGCGCACCTCGCCCTCGATCGGCTTCGGCCGCGTCAGGTCGTCGGGATCGGCGACCTCGGCGTAGTCGAGCTCGAAGCGGGGCTGGCGGGCGAGCGCGGCGCTCATGGCCTTGCTGACCAGGCCGGGATCGGTCACGCCGTCGTCCTCGATGGCGCGCTTGCCGGCGAGCAGGGCGTAGTAGAGGTGCGGGGCCGCTTCCCGTTCCTCCGGGGTCAGGTAGGCGTTGCGGCTCGAGAGGGCCAGGCCGTCGGAGTCCCGGACGGTCGGGCAGCCGACCACCTCCACGGGCAGGGACAGGTCGGCGGTCAGGCGGCGGACCACCGCCAGCTGCTGGAAGTCCTTCTCGCCGAAGTAGGCCCAGCACGGCCCGGCCAGGGCGAACAGCTTGGCGACGACGGTCGCCACCCCGTCGAAATGCCCGGGCCGGCAGGCGCCCTCGAGCGGGTCGGTCAGGCCCTCGACCCGGACGGTGGTCCGGGGCGGTTCGGGCCACAGGTCCTCGGTCGCGGGGGCGAACACCACGTGGGCGCCGACCTCGGCGGCCAGCCGGCAGTCCTCGGCCACGTTGCGCGGGTAGGCGGCCAGGTCCTCGGCCGGCCCGAACTGCAGCGGGTTGACGTAGTCCGACACCGTCACCACATCACAGTCGGCCGCGGCCCGGCGGATCAGCGACAGGTGGCCGGCGTGGAGCGCGCCCATGGTGGGCACCAGCCCGACCCGTTGCCCTTGGGCCCGATGGGCGTCCAGGGCGGCGCGCCATGCCGCCGGCGTGGCGATGAGTTCGAGGGTCACGGATGCCTCACTGACGTTCCAGCCCCGGAGCGGGTGCCGTTCGTGACCTCAGACGTTACCGGCTGCGCGCACTCCTCTGGCAAGGTCCGACGTCAAATGGCCGAGGACCAGTTCGGGCGCCAGGTCGCCGAGCGGCACCAGCACGAAGCCGCGGGTCCACATCCGGGGGTGGGGGACGACCAGGTCCGGTTCGGTGACCTCCTCGTCGCCGACGAGCAGCACGTCCACGTCCAGGGTGCGGGGACCCCATCGCTGCAGGCGGACCCGCTGGGCGGCGGCCTCGGCGGCCTGGGCCACCGTCAGCAGCTCCCGCGGGCTGCGGGACGTGCGCAGCTCGACCACGCAGTTGAGGTAGGCGCCCTGCCCCGGGGGTCCCCCCACCGGATCGGTCTCGTAGAGGGGCGACACCGCCACCACGTCCGGCAACCGGTCCACCGCGTCGCGCAGGTAAGCCCGCCGGTCGCCCAAGTTGGAGCCCAGACCCAGGAAGGCCCGGACGGGCTGGCGGGGGGTCAGCCGCTCCTGGATGGCGCTCTCGGCGGTCGGCGGCGGCGCCTGCGGGCGGCGGCCGGACCCCTCCTGGGGGCGCCGGGGCGCGGGCCCGGGTGGGCGCCGGGGGGCGGGCACGCGTGTCAGGGGGTGCGCCGGCGGTGGACGGTGACGCCGGCGGAGGCCAACGGGTAGGGAACGGGCGGCCGGGTCTTGCGCACCGTCACGGTCACCGCCGCGGCCAGCGGCCCCGCGGCGGCGAGGGCCGCGGCGGCGATGCGCTCGGCCAGGTGCTCGAGCAGGTCGGCGTGCGGGCCGGCGATCACCGCGGCCGCGGCCTCGGTGACGGCGCCGTAGTCGACGGTGTCGGCCAAGGCGTCCGAGCGGCCGGCGGCGCGGACGTCGACCTCCAGATCGAGGTCCACTTCGAACGGCTGGGCCCGCTCGTGCTCCTCGAGCAGCACCCCGTGGGTGCCGACGAGCTGGAGGCCCCGGAGCAGGATGCGGTCGGGGGGTGGTCCATGGGCCGGGGTGCCGCCTGCCTGCCTAGCTGCCCAACGGCTCGGCGGCGTGGCCGGTGAGGGCGGGCGCCAGGGCGACCAGCTCGCGGCCGGCGGGCCCCATCTGCCGGCCCAGGATCTTCTCCACCACCGCGATGGCCTGCGGGCCGCTCGGCACCATCCCGGACCAGCGCAGATACCCCGACACCACGCCCATGAGCCGGTCGCCGAGCTCCTCCTGGTGGATGAGGACGACCTCCCCCTCCGCCAGCCACTCCTTGAGCCGGGCGTACAGGTCGGCCAGCACCACCGCCGGGTCGTCGTGGGGCCCGAACGGCAGGTGGCTCCAGGTCACTCCCAGCTCGTCGTAGGCGTGCAGGTTGTGCGGGGAGGGGAGCAGGGAGACCACCCGGGTGAAACCCTCGCCGCGCAGCCACAGGATCTCCTCGTGGCGGCGGACCTTCCGGTGGTTGCGGGCGTACCCGCCCGGGCGTTCGCTGACCGCCAGGTGGCCCTTGATGATCCAGGAGAAAAAGCGGGGGGTGATGCCCCGGGCCCACTTGCTCTTCACGGGCGTGCTCCCCCGGACAAGGCGGAAGCCGGCCGGGCGGACCGGCCCGGCGGGTCGACCCGGCCAGGCACGTCGAACAGGCCTGGCAGGTCCAACAAGTAGGCCGCTTGGACGGCCGGCCTGACGTCGTGGACCCGGACCACGTCGGCGCCCTGCACCATCGCCCAGGTGGTGGTGGCCACGGTGGCCTCCAGCCGATCGGAGGTCGGCGCCGGGCTGCCGTCCGGGAGGGGCGCCAGGGCGCCGAGGAACGTCTTGCGGCTGGTGCCGACCAGCACCGGGTAGCCGGTCGCGACCAGGGCGTCGAGGTGGCGGAGCAGCAGCAGGTTGTGCCGGGCGGTCTTGCCGAAGCCGATACCGGGATCGATCCAGATCTCCGAGACGCCCGCCGCCCGGGCCGTCTCCGCCCGCTGCACCAGGTGGTCGCGGACCTCGGCCACCACGTCGTCGTAGTGGGCGTGCTGCTGCATGACGGACGGGTCGGCGGGCAGGTGCATGGCCACCCACCCGGCGCCGGTGTCGGCGGCGACGGGCCAGAGGGTGGCGGACACGTCATTGATGATCGCCGCTCCCGCGGCCACGGCCGCCCGGGCCACCGCCGCCTTGCGGGTGTCGATCGAGACCGTCACCTCGCCGGCGAGGGCCTCGATCACCGGGAGCACCCGGCGCAGCTCCTCCGCTTCGGGCACCGGGGTGGCGCCGGGCCGGGTCGACTCCCCGCCGACGTCCACGACGGCCGCGCCCTCGGCGATGAGCTGCCGCCCATGGGCGATGGCGGCGATGGGGTCGAGCCACTGGCCGCCGTCCGAAAAGGAATCCGGCGTCACGTTGAGCACGCCCATCACACGGGTCACGGCCGTAGGCTACAGGCGGGGCCCCTACCCAAATGCGGGCAATGACCAGGTTTTTCGGGCCAAACGCGAGGGTGGTCGCTCAGCGGCCGTGGATGAAGCTCATGGCCTCGCTGCGCGCCGCCACGCTGTCGCGGATCAGGCCCCGCACGGCGGAAGTGACCGTGGTCGCCCCCGGTTTGCGCACCCCCCGCATCGACATGCACAGGTGCTCGGCTTCCACCACCACCAGCACGCCCCGGGGGGCGAGCACCGCTTCGACGCAGTCGGCCACCTGGGTGGTCAGCCGCTCCTGGACCTGCGGCCGGCGGGAGAACCCGTCGACCAGCCGGGCCAGCTTCGACAGCCCGGTGATCCGGCCGTCCTCGTTGGGGATGTAGGCCACGTGGGCGTGCCCAAACCACGGGACCAGGTGGTGCTCGCACACGCTGTACACCGGGATGTCCTTGACCATGACCATCTCGTCGTGGTTGGCCTCGAAGACCACCGACAGGTGCCGGCCGGGATCCTCGCGCAGGCCGGAGAAGATCTCCTCGTACATCTTGGCCACCCGGTGCGGGGTGGCGACCAGCCCGTCCCGGTCCGGGTCCTCCCCGATGGCCAGGAGGATCTCCCGCACCGCTCGCTCCACCCGGGGCAGGTCAACGCCTGGCTGCCCATCCCGGCTGACGGCGGCGACGCCGTCGTCGGCCGCCGTCCCCACCAGGCCCAGACGGCCGCCGTTCCGGTCGGCGCCGGCGGGCCGGTCTCCTGCGGCGGTCACGGCTCGGACGGCTTCGGCCGGGGCCGGGCTCGCCGCACCGGGGAGTCGTCGGCCGGGGCGGCCGGGGCCCGTCCCCGCCGAGCGCGGGCCGACGCCGCGGACGCCGCGGCCTTGGTGACCGGCACGCTGGTCGCTCCGGGTGCGGCCCGGCGGCTGGCTGCGGCCCGCTTGGTGACCGATCCCGAGGCCGCGGCGCGGCTCGCAGTCCGGGCGGTTGGCGCAGGCTTCCCGGAGGCGGCAACGGCGCGTGCGGCCGACCCCGGGCCCCGTCGGCCCGGCAGGGCGGCGGGCGGGACCGGCGCGGTCGCCGGGGCGGCCGCCTTGGCCTGGGCCACCACGGGGCCCACGGGCGACGCGACCGCGGGGTGGTCGCCCGGGTGGCGACCCCGACCGGCGCCCGCCGACCGGGTGCCACCGGCCGGCTCGAGCCGGATCCGTCGCCGGCGCCGCGGCCGCGACCGCCGGCGCCGACCGGGTCGGCGGGGATGGGATCCACCGGGATACCGACCGCGGGACCGCCCCGGCGGCCGCGGGTCGGGCGCTCGGGCAGGGCCGGCGCGGGCTCTTCGAGGGGCCAGACGTCGAGGGGGCCCAGGAGGTCGGCCAGGTCGAGGGCGTCCAGGGTCTCGCGTTCGACGAGCTCCTGCGCCATGCGGTCGAGGGTCAGCCGATGGCGGGTCAGGACGGCCCGAGCCCGGCCGTGGGCCTCGTCGATCAGGCGCCGCACCTCGCGGTCGATGGTGGACGCCACTTCCTCCGAGTAGTTGGCCTGGTGCCCGAAGTCCCGGCCGAGGAACACCTCGGCGTTGGGCTGCCCCAGCTGCTGGGGTCCCAGGGTGTCGCTCATGCCGTACTCGGTCACCATGGCCCGGGCGATCCGGGTCACCTTCTCGATGTCATTTTCGGCGCCGGTGGTCGGCTCGGAGAAGACCAGCTCCTCCGCCGTGCGGCCCCCGAGGCACATGGCCATGGAGTCGCGTAGCTGGCTCCGGGAGTGGTTGTAGCGGTCCTCGGGGAGGGTGAAGGTCAGGCCGAGCGATCGGCTGCGGGCCACGATCGACACCTTGTGGATGGGGTCGGAGTGCTGCAGCACGTGGCCGACGATGGCGTGGCCGGACTCGTGGTAGGCGGTGACGAGCTTGTCGTGCTCGCTCATCACCAGGGTCTTGCGCTCCGGGCCGGCCAGGACCCGATCGATCGCCTCTTCGCACTCCCGCATGCCGATCTGGCGCAGGTTGCGGCGGGCGGTGAGGATGGCAGCCTCGTTGAGCAGGTTGGCCAGGTCGGCGCCGGTGAACCCCGGGGTCCGCTTGGCCAGCACGTCGAGGTCCGCGCTCTTGGCCAGCGGCTTGCCGTTGGCGTGCACGCCCAGGATCTTGCGCCGGCCGACGAGGTCGGGCCGGTCGACGACGATCTGGCGGTCGAAGCGGCCGGGGCGCAGGAGGGCCGGGTCGAGGATGTCCGGCCGGTTGGTGGCCGCGATCAGGATGACCCCACCGCGGACGTCGAAGCCGTCCATCTCCACCAGGAGCTGGTTGAGGGTCTGCTCCCGCTCGTCGTGACCGCCGCCGAGTCCGGCGCCGCGATGCCGGCCCACCGCGTCGATCTCGTCCATGAACACGATCGCCGGGGCGTTGGACTTGGCCTGCTCGAACAGGTCGCGGACCCGGCTGGCCCCCACCCCCACGAACATCTCCACGAAATCCGAGCCGGAGATGGAGAAGAACGGCACGCCGGCCTCGCCGGCCACGGCCCGGGCCAGCAGGGTCTTCCCCGTGCCGGGAGGACCGAAGAGCAGGACCCCCTTGGGGATCTTGGCCCCGAGCGCCTGGAACCGGCCGGGAGCCTCCAGGAATTCCTTGATCTCCTGGAGCTCGGCCACCGCCTCGTCCGCTCCGGCGACGTCGGCGAACGTCACCTTGGGCTGGTCTTTCCCGGCGGTCTTGGCCTTGGCCTTGCCAAACTGCATCACCCGCGAGCCGCCCCCCTGCATGGAGTTGAGCAGGTAGAGGAACAGCCCGAAGAGGAGGACGAATGAACCCGTAATTGAGGAGCGCCGACAGCCACGGGTTGGAGTGGGAGTGGGTGACCTTGGCGCCGGGAACGGCGGTGGTGATCTTGTTCGTCAGCTCGGCCGTGAGCCGGTCGGGGTACTGCACGACGTAACTGGTGCCGTCTTTGAGCTTGCCGGTCACCTGATCGCTGCTGTCGTGGATGGTGGCGGAGGCGACCTGGCCCGGCACGGCCAGATCCCGTTCGAAGTCGCCCAGGGCGATGGACTTCGGGCTCGATCCGGAGCGGACCACGTTGAAGATAAGCAGGGCCACCACGGCCGCGAGCAGCACGTACGCGACGGGGCTTCGCAGGGCCTTCCTCATGAAGGCTCCAGGGTAGCCCCGGGGGTCGAATCACCGGGCGCCCCCTTGTAGACCGCGATGTACGGAAGGTTGCGGTAGCGCTCGGCGGCGTCCAGCCCGTAGCCCGACCACGAACTCCGGCGGGATCCGAAACCCCTGGTAGGCCAAGTCGAGGTCCACGGACTGGAGGCCGTCCTTGATCAGCAGGGCCACCACCTCCAACGAGGCGGGGTGGCGGGCGGCCAGGTTGCGGCGCAAATAGGAGAGGGTGAGGCCCGAGTCGACGATGTCCTCGACGATGAGCACGTCGCCGCCCGGTCAGGTCCAGGTCGAGATCCTTGAGGATGCGCACCACCCCGCTGGTGTGGGTGGCGCTGCCGTACGAGGACACGGCCATGAAGTCGATCTCCACCGGGAGGTCGATGGCCCGGGCCAGGTCAGAGAGGAAAAACACGCCCCCTTGAGCACCCCGACCAGAAGAGGCGGCCGGCCGGCGTAGTCGGCGGTGATCTGTTCGCCCAGCTCCCGCACCCGGCGCTGCAGGTCGGCCTGGGAGACCACCACCTCACCGAGCGCCCCGTCCTCGAGTGGGACCGGGGCCGGGTTCGGGGCGGTGGTGCCGGGCTCGATCATGACCGGTCGACCCTACCGGCCCGCCACGTGCAACCGCCCGGCGCGCCGTTCGACCCGGCGCCCGCCGGCCAGCTCGCAGGCCTGGAACTCCCCGCCGGCCACGGCCAGGACCCGGGCCACCTCGGCCGCGGACGGCGGATGGCGTTCGGCGTCCGCGAAGGCGCCGGCCCCGCGCAGCCACCGCCGCACGGCCCGCCGGGCCAGCGGGCGGGGGGCAGTGCGCAAGGCCCGGGCGTCGGTCGGGTCGACCCCGGCCGACAACGACTCCAGCAACTCGGCGTCCCCCGCCAGTAGTCCGGCCTGCCGGGCCAGGACCGGGACCACGTCCCGGCCGGCGACCTCCGACAGCAGGGGGAGGATCTCGGCCCGGACCCGGTTGCGGCGAAAACGGGCGTCCCGGTTGCTGGGGTCATCCACCGGGGTCGAGGCCCTCGGCGGCGCACAGGGCTGCCGTCTCCCACCGGCGCAGGCCGAGGAGGGGCCGGCGGGGCCGGTCGGACCTGGCGTCGGGCTCGTCGGGACCGGCCCCGGCGACCCGCATGCCGGCCAGCCCGTCCAGGGCTGCGCCCCGCAGCAGGGCCAGCACCACCGTCTCGGCCTGGTCGTCCATGGTGTGCCCGGTCAGCACGCCGGGCGGCAGGAGCCGGTAGCGGGCCAGGCGGGCCCGGGCCTCGAGGTCCGGGCCGGCCGGCACGGCGACCGGCGCGGGGCTCGAAGCGCGGCGCCGTACCGGGCCGCGGCGGCGGCGACCACGTCGGCCTCGGCGGCCGACCCGGGCCGGAGCCCGTGATCGACGTGGATGGCGACCGCGTCCAGCCCGGCCCGCGCCGCCAGGACCAGCAGCGCCAACGAGTCGGGACCGCCCGAGACGGCCAGGGCGACCGGCGCCCCGCCCGGCGCTGGGAAGGCGCACCGCCCCAGCAGCCGAGCGACGAGGGACTCGTCGACCGGCCCCGCCGGGCCGGCGGGCCGGCGGGGCGGGCCGGGCCGGATGGCGAGCGGACCATTAGCCGAGCGCGACGGGCGGTCGGGCCGGCCGCGGTGCCGGGCGATCCAGTCCGCCGGGCGTGCGGATCTCGGGCCAGCTGGGCAGCCAGCCCGGGCCCTCCCACACCTTGGCCAGCAGGTCGCGACCGCCGGCCCCCTCGACCGCCTCGATAAACCGCTCGCCCTGCTCGTACTGGCGCAACTTGGCGTCCATGCCGATCAGGGAGCTCAGCACCTTCGACAAGCCCCGCTGGCGCCGGCGCTGCTTGAGGACCTGGCCGAACCAGGCCGCGTTGGGGATGCGGTCGGCCCCGGCCCGGTCCATGGTGATGTCGCCGTGGCCTTCGAGCAGGCTCATCAGGCCGCCGATCTCCTGGATGGCGGCGTACTGCTCCGGGCCGGCGATCAGGGTCAGCAGGCCGCCGTCGTCGAGCGGATTACGCCCGGCCCGGATCTCCTCGACGGACCGGCGCAGGGCGGCGAGCAACTGCTTGGGGTCCGGGTCGATGCCGGCCAGGGTGCGCTCGACGAGCGACAGGAAGTGCTCCCGCATCCACGGCACGCCGGTGAACTGGGCCCGGTGGGTCACCTCGTGGAGGGCCAGCCACAGCCGGAACTCCCGGGCGGGGAACCCGTACCGGCGTTCGATGGCCACGACGTTGGGCCCGACGTAGTAGACGATGTCCTGGTCCTCGGGGTGCTCGTCCTCGATGAGGAGCTGGTCGTACTGGCCGAGCACCCGGGTCGACATCCAGCCCAGCACCAACCCGACCTGGGCGCCGGTCACCCGGCGGGATACCGCGGCCGGCACCGGGCTCCAGGAGCCCGCTGCGCTCCAACTGGGCGCCCGAGCTTGTCGGTGACCGGACGGAGCAGTCGCTGGAACGACGCCACGTTGGCGTCGCACCCATTGGGCCGGTCGGCCACCCGGGCCCGGGCCGGACCGGCCAGGGACCGCAACCCGGTCTCGGCCGCCACCAACTCCTCGGCCTCGGCCGTCAGCTCCTCGAAATCCGCTTCGAGGGCCCGCCGCTCGTAGGCCGTCAGCGCCTCTGCCGCCGGGCCACTCGGGTCGCCACGTTGATGGCGGTCTCCCAGGAGATCAGCTCAGCCATCGCGGCGCGCCCGATGCATGGGGCATCGTACCGTCGGCCGGCCCACGCGGTCGACCGGCCGGACCGGCAGTCAGCGTCCCGAGCGAGGATCAGGCGATCTTCTGCCGCGGGTGCGGGGCACGGCCATGGGCTCGTGCTGGTAGCAGTACTTGCCGTTGTTGTACATCGACAGCTTGGTCTCGCAGCCCGGCTCACGGCAGGTCCGGTCCTTGCCGAACGACTTGGACGGCCGTTCGCTGCCGCTCAGGGTGTGTCCTCCGAGAGATCGTTCGCTCATCACTCCACCTAACGCTCACCGGGCCGGCCGGATTCCTGCCCTCTCTATACGAGCTCGCGCGGCGGATCGGATGCCTTGGAGAGGACATCCGCCACCCGCTGCCGCAGCCCATCGGGGACCTGGTCCCGGCAGCAGCGAGCGATGGCCATCTTGAGCTCGGCTTCGAAGTCGAACGCCTCCAGGCAGGGCGAGCACTCGTCCAGGTGGTGCTGGATCGCCGTCCCGCCGCTCTTCGGTCAACTCCCCGTCAAGGAAGTAGTAGAGGGTGCGGAGCGCCTGCTCGCAGTCCCCTGCCGCTCGCCGGTTCGTCCATGTTGAAGTCGCCTGCCTGTCCGTCCATCTGGGTGGCCTGCGGATGCCTGCTCGGCGACGGAGTCTGCCTACGGAGCTTCGACGGCCGGCGCGACCAGCCCTCGCTCCATTCCAAAATCATGCAACGTCTTCTGCAGCGCCTTTCTTCCGCGATGCAGCCGGCTCATCACCGTACCGATGGGAATGTCGAGGATGTCGGCGATCTCCTTGTAGGAGAATCCTTCGACGTCGGCCAGGAGGACGGCCATGCGGAACTGCTCGGGCAGGGCTTCGACCGCGGCCTTGACATCGCCCTCGGTGAAATGCTCGAGGACTTCCTCCTCCGCGCTGCGGCCCGCGCTCACGGCTTCGAGGCCGCCCAGGCGCCGGTACAGGTAGAGGTCCTCGACGTCGTCGATGTCGGTCTGCTCGGGGCGGCGCTTCCGGGCCCGGTAGGAGTTGATGAAGGTGTTGGTCAGGATGCGGTACAGCCAGGCCTTGAGGTTGGTGCCCTCCTTGAACGAACCGAACGCCCGGTAGGCCTTGAGGTAGGTCTCCTGGACCAGGTCCTCGGCGTCGGCGGGATTGCGCGTCATGCGCAGGGCCGCGCTGTAGAGCGATCCCATGTACTCCATCGCCAGTTCCGCGAACTGGGCCTGATCGGCCATGCCGGCCACCCTACTCGGGGCCTGCGACGGCCCCGGAGCGACTTTCGGGCCGGCGGCAGGGCGGCGGGGCGGGGCGGTTTGCCATAGGTTGTCCCCACCAGCGCACGTGGGGAGGCGTGAAGACACATGAACGTCACCGTGCTCGGAGCCGGCTCGTGGGGGACGACGGTCGCCAGCCTCACCACCGCCCTCAACCCGACCATCCTCTGGGCCCGCAACCCGCAGGTGGCCGCGGAGATCAACGACCAGCACACCAACGCCGCCTATCTCCCCACCGTCACCCTCCCCCGGCGGCTGCGATCCACCGCCGATCTGGAGCAGGCGGTGCGCACCGCGGACGTGCTCATCGTCGGCGTCCCCTCCAAAGGGTTTCGGGGGGCCCTCGAGGACTGCCGCCAGTGGATTCGGCCGTGGATCCCCGTCGTCAGCCTGACGAAGGGGATCGAGTCGGGCAGCCTCCTGCGGATGACGCAGGTCATCGAGGAGCTCCTCCCCGGCCACCCCGCCGCCGCCCTCAGCGGCCCCAATCTGGCCCGGGAGATCATGGCCGGCCAGGCCGCCGCCAGCGTGATCGCCACCGAGGACCTCGGGGTGGGGGCGGCCCTGCAAGCGGTGCTGCGCCACCGGCTGTTCCGGGTGTACCGCAACCACGACGTGGTGGGCTGCGAGATCGGCGGGGCGCTCAAGAACGTCATCGCCATCGCGGCGGGGATCGGTGAGGGTCTCGGGGTCGGCGACAACACCCGGGCCGCGGTGATGACCCGCGGCCTCGCCGAGCTGGGCCGCCTGGGGGTGGCCATGGGCGCCGAGCCGCAGACGCTCGCCGGCTTGGCCGGCATGGGTGACCTGGTGGCCACCTGCATGAGCCCCTACAGCCGCAACCGCACGGTCGGCGAGTTGCTGGGCCGGGGGAAACCGCTCGACGAGATCCTCTCCGAGATGCACATGGTGGCCGAAGGAGTCGGCACGGCCCGCACCGCCCTGGCGCTCGCCGAGCAACATCAGGTCGAACTGCCGATCTGCGAGGAGATCTACAAGGTGGTGATGGGCGAGCAGCGCCCGGTCGACGCCTACCGGGGCCTGCGTACCGCTGGCCACGAGGCCGACCCGGGCTAGGGCGCTGACTCGCCGGCGCCGGGCTCCCGGACGCGCGCCGCTTCCAAACGGATCCGCAGGCCGGCCTGGAGGACCGTCACCGCCAGGGCCGCTCCCGCGCCCTCGCCGGCCCGCAGCCGGAGATCGAGGATGGGCTCGAGCCCCAGGGCAGCCAGGACCGAGCTGTGGCCGACCTCCCGGCTGCGCTGGCCGGCGATGAGATGGGCGGCCACGGCCGGCTCCAGCTGGACGGCCACCAGCGCGGCCACCGACGTGGCCATCCCGTCCAGGACCACCACCCCGCCGCCGGCGGCGGCACCGAGCACCACGCCGGTCAGGACCGCGAGCTCGCCGCCCCCGAGGGCGGCCAACAGCCGGCAGCGGATCGCGTACGCCGGCCAGGCGCGCCACGGCCCGCCCCACCACGTGCCGCTTGGCGGCGAGCATCGCAGAGTCCGAGCCGGACCCCAGCCCGACCAGCGAGCCGGGGTCGGCGCCGAGCAGCGCCGCGGCCAGGGCGGCCGCCACCGTGGTGTTGCCCACGCCGACCTCGCCGAGGGCCACCAGCGACCGGCCGGACGACACCTCGGCGCCGGCCGCCATGAGCCGCTCCACGTCGCGGGCGGACAGTCCGTCGGAGTTGACCAGGTCGCCGCGGGGGTCAAGGGGGCGGGCCGATTCGGCCCCCTCCAACGGCGGCCCGTCGACGCCGGCATCGACCACCACCACTTCCAGGCCGGCCGCGCGGGCGGCCACCGCCCCCACCGAGGTGCCGGCCACCGCCGCCTCGGCGACGTGCCGGGTCACCGACGTCGGGTAGGCGGACACCCCGTGGGACGCGACCGGGTGATCGGCCGCGGCCAGCACCAGCGCGCCGCCGGCCGGCGGCGGGCCGAGGGCCAGGATCCGGTCGATGGCCCGGTCCAGGGCCCCGAGCGAGCCGGGCGCGGTGAGGATCCGATCGCCGCTGTCATGAGCCGCGACGACGGCGGCCGGGAGGGGGGCCGCCACCCGGGACACGGGCGGGGACGGCTCCCCACCATCCGCCTCCGCCGGCCACCGTTCCCGCACCACCAGCCCGTCGAGCGGTAGCCGTTGCGACCAGCCCCGCCGCTCCAAGCCCGGCGCCGGCGGGCGCTCGTCGGGCCAACCGAGGCACAACCAGCCGAGGGTGGCCACCCCATCGGGGGCGCCGACCAGGACCGCGAGCTCGCCGGGCTCGAACAGGGTCACCCATCCCACCCCGAGCCCCTCCGCCCGGGCGGCCAGCCAGAGGTTCTCGATGGCGCAGGCGCACGACCACATGTCGGCGTCGACGAAGGTGGCCCGGCCCAGCACGCCGGCCGGCGCGGCCCGCCGGTCGCAGCACACGACCAGGCCGAGCGGCGCCTCCCGGATGCCTTCCAGGTCGAGGTCGAGCAGGTGGCGGGCCGCGTCGGGTGTCATGGCGCCGGCCTGCGCCAGGCGGGCCCGGTCGGCCATGACTGCCGCCCGGGCCCGGGTGGTGGCGGCGCCCACCAGCACGAACCGCCAAGGCTGCGAATGGCCGACGGAGGGGGCGGTGTGGGCCGCGGCCAGCACCCGGGCCAGGATGTCCTCGTCGACCGGATCGGGCCGGAAGCGCCGGATGTCGCGGCGGGCGGCCAGGATCCGGTGCAGCACCTGGCGCTCGTCGGTCGGAAAGGCCCAACCCGCGGGGTCGGCCGCGCGCGCGTCGCGGCGCTGGACGGGTCACCGATGGTCGGCACCGGGCGGGGCCAGGCTGGCGGCGGCTGATGGGAAGGCGGCACGAGTTCGGAGCGTAGGACCCCCCGGGGCACCCCGACGCGTTTCGCCCGGTCGAACTGGTGCGGTCGCTAGGGTCGCGACGCGTGAGCGGGCCGCGTTTCGCCTTCCTCGACCATCCTGGCCCCATCGCCTTCGCCCACCGGGGGGGCGCCCTGGAGGCCACGGAGAACACCTGGACCTCCTTTACCCACGCCCGCGACCTCGGCTACCGCTACATCGAGACGGACGTCAACGCCTCGGCCGACGGCGTGGTCCTGACCATCCACGATCCCTTCCTGCAGCGCGTCAGCGACCGCACCGGGCTGGTCCGGGAAATGACCTGGCAGCAGCTCTCGGAGGTCCGCCTGACGCCGCGCCCGGGGCCGGCCACCCCCGCCGGCGAGCCCATCCCCCGCCTCGACGAGGTCCTGGCCGCCTGGCCGGAGATGCGCTGGAACATCGACGCCAAACACGACAGCACCATCGATCCGCTCATCGAGACCCTGCGGAAGGCGGGCGCGGTCGAGCGGGTGTGCGTGACGTCATTTTCCGATCGCCGGCTCACGCGTATGCGGAAGGCGTTGGGCCCGAAGCTGTGCACGGCGATGGGCCCCGCCGGGGTGGGCGCCCTCCGGCTGGCCAGCGCGCTGCCCCGGGCCGCGGCGACGCCGGCGGCGGCGCCACTCGGCCGGTTTGGGGCGGCCCAGGTGCCGATACGGCAGGGCTGGATGCCGATGGTGGACCGCCGCCTGGTGGATACCGCCCACCGGGCCGGGCTGCAGGTGCACGTGTGGACCATCGACGACGAGACCACCATGGCGCGCCTGCTCGACCTGGGGGTGGACGGGATCATGACCGACCGCCCGACGGTGTTGAAGGGGCTACTCGAACGGCGCCAGGCCTGGTACTAGCGCCCCGCCGGCAGGACCCGTGGCCCGGGGGTAAACGACACGGGCAGGTGTTTCGTCCCGTTGATGAAGTTGGACCGCAAGCGCTCCGCCGGCCCGGCCGGCGCCAGGTCCGGCATGCGGTCGAGGAGGTGCTCGAACATGACCCGGATCTCCATGCGGGCCAGGTTGGCGCCCAGGCAGAAGTGCGGGCCGCCGCCGCCGAAGGCGATGTGCGGATTGGGGTCGCGGCCGATGTCGAAGGCGTCGGGCTGGTCGAAGACGGTCTCGTCGCGGTTGGCCGAGATGTGGAAGAAGACCACCTTCTGGTCAGCCTGGATCGGCTGGTCGCCGATGACGGTGTCGGACGCGGTCTGGCGCCGGAAGTTCATGACCGGGGTGACGTAGCGCAGCATCTCCTCCACGGCCGTGGGCAGGAGGGCCCGGTCGGCGACCAGACGCTGCCACTGGTCGGGATTGTCGAAGAACGCCTTCATGCCGCCCGCCATCAGGTTGCGGGTGGTCTCGTTGCCGGCGACGGACAGGAGGAGGAAGAAGAGCTCGAGCTCGAGGTCGGAGAGTCGTTCGCCGTCGACGTCGACCTGGGTGAGGACGGTCATGAGGTCGGTGCCGTGGCCGGCGGCGCGCTTCGCCGCGAACAGCTCCGAGGCGTAGGCATAGAGCTCCATGGCCGCCTGGGTGGCCCGATCAGCGCTGATCTGGAACTCCGGGTCCTCGTTGCCGATCATCTGGTTGGACCAGTCGAAGACCAGGTGCCGGTCGGCCCGGGGCACGCCGAGCAGCTCGGCGATGACGATCAGGGGCAGCTCGGCCACCAGGTCGGTGACGAAGTCGGCCCGGCCGGTCTCGATGACCGCGTCGATGATCTCGTCGGCGGTCTCGTGAATGTGCTCCTCCAGCTGGGCCACCATCCGGGGCGTGAAGCCCTTGTTGACCAGCCGCCGGTAACGGGTGTGCAGCGGCGGGTCCATGTTGAGCATCATCAGCTGCTGCTGCGGGAGCTCCTCCGGCGGCAGGTCCCAGATGTACACGGCCTTGGGGGCGGACGAGAACCGCTCGAAGTCGCGGTTGACCGCCACGCAATCCTGGTAGCGGGTGACGGCCCAGAAGCCCGGCCCGCCCAGCGGTTCGTCCTGCCACACCACGCCCTGGCGGCGCAGTTCGGCGAACCGCTCGTGCGGCACCGCCTCCACGAAGTTGGCGGCGTCGACGAGGTCGATGGCCGGCCCGGTGGTATCCACTGACGCTGTCATAAGGGCCCGAACGTACGCCCGCCTGGGGGGAGCGTCAACGAGACCGATCCCGCTCTCTGGGACGACGCCGCGGGCCGTCAGCCGCCGGCGGCGGCGACCTCCTCCCGCAGTTGGCTCTTGAGGACCTTCCCGGCCGCGTTGCGGGGCAGGGCGTCCGCCACGATGACCACCCGGCTCGGCACCTTGAACGCCGCCAGCCGCTGCGCCACGTGCGCCTGCAACTCGGCGGCGTCGAGCGTCACCCCGGCCTTGGGGACCACCACGGCGGCCACCTCCTCGCCGAGGCGGGGGTGGGGCACGCCGAACACCGCGGCCTCGTGCACCCCGGGGTGCTCGTACAGGGCGGCCTCCACCTCGGCGCAGTAGATGTTCTCGCCGGCGCGCAGGATCATGTCCTTGAGCCGGTCCTCCACGTAGAGAAAATGGTCCCCGTCGACGCGGCCCAGGTCCCCCGTGCGCAGCCACCCGTCGACGAGGGTCTCGGCGGTCGCCTCGGGCTGGCCCCAGTACCCCCGGAACAGGCTGGGACTCTTGAGCCAGATCTCCCCCGACTCGCCGGTGGCGACGGGGTGCCCGCTTTGGTCGCGGACGGAGATCTCCAGGATCGGGGTGGGCCGGCCAGTACTGGTGGGGTGGGCGAGGTAGTCGCGGCCGGAGTTGCCCGGCCCGTAGGCGTTGGTCTCGGTCATGCCGTAGCCGATGTTGGGGCGGCCCTGGGCGAAGCTGCCGGCCACCCGTTTGACCAAGGCCGGGGGCGCGGGCGCCCCGCCACCGCCGACGGCCCGCAGGCTGGACGTGTCGTACTGGTCGAACTTGGGGCTCTCGAGGAGATCCCAGCTCTGGGTGGGGACACCGACGAAGGTGGTGATGCCTTCTCGTTCGATCAGCTCCAAGGCCCGGTCCGGCTCCCACCGGTACATCATCACCAGCTTCATCCCGAAGGCGAAGCAGCTGAGCATGACCGGGACGCACCCGGTGACGTGGAAGAGCGGGACCACCAGGATGAAGCTCTGCTCGGCGGCCTCGGCCAGTTCGACCTCGGCGGTGCCGGGCTCCTCGGCCTGGTCGCGGGTCCGCTCCACCACGGCGCGGCAGGCGAACCCCATCAACGCCTGCAGCACCGCCCGGTTCGTCGACACCGCCCCTTTCGGCCGGCCGGTGGTGCCCGACGTGTAGAGGATGGTGGCGTCGTCGGCGGGGCCGACCGTGACCTCGGGCAGGGCGGCGCCGAGGTGCACCACGTCCTCCCACCGGTCGAGGTCCGGGCCGGCGGCGCCGGGCGGGGTGCGGACGGCGACGATGGGGATGCCGAGCCGGGTGCAGGCCGAGGCGCTGCGCTCGGCCCGCTCCCCGTCCGCGATCAGGAGGGTGGCGCCGCTGTCAGCCAGGGCGTAGTCGAGCTCGTCCTCGGTCCACCAGGCGTTGAGCGACACCGAGATGGCCCCGATGGAGGTGATGGCCGCGAAGGCCACCACCCACTCGGGGAAGTTGCGCATGCCGATGGCGACCCGGTCGCCGGGCGCCACCCGGTACCGGTGGACGAGGGCGTGGCCGAGGGCGTCGACCGAGGCCATGACGGACGCGAAGCTCCAACGCTCGTCCTCGTAGACGAGGAAGGTCTTGTCGCCGTACCCCCGGGCCGAGTGGAACAGGTCTCGCAGGCTGGCGGGGGCGTAGGCGAACGCCTGGTAGTCGATCCCGTCGACGCTGATGGGTGCCACCTCGAAGATCTGGCCGGGGGCGGTGACCTGGGCACTGGCCTCCTCGTAGCTGAGCGACATGGCCCTACTGTTTACCGTCACATTGAGACCACGGCCACCCATGTAGTAGTCGTGGTCCGATGAACGACGCCCCCCCGGCTGCGGTCACCAGGCGCGGCGGGATGTCGTGGCTGTGGAACCGCCAACTGCAGACCTACCCCGACACCGGCCCGCGCCTGGCGTACCTCGGCATCACGGTCATCGCCACCGTAATGCTCTACTACGAGCTGTACGTCGGCGGCTCGGTGTCGACGCTGCAGCTGGCGAACCTCCACATGAGCTTCACGTTCTACGTGACGATCCTGGCCTTCGGAAACCTGGTGGGGGCGTTCGGCTCGCTCTTCGCCGGCCTGGCCGACCGGGTCGGGCGGACCAACCTGGTCGTCGCCGGCCTGATCGTCACCGCCGTCCTCGTCGCCTTCGTGATCCCGGCCGCGACCGACAAGTGGGTGTTCGCCATCGAGGGGTGGGTGGTGGGGCTGGTCGAGGGCATCTGCCTGGTAGCCACCCCGGCGCTCATCCGCGACTTCTCGCCCCAGGTCGGGCGGGCCACGGCCATGGGCTTCTGGACCAGCGGGCCGGTCCTGGGCAGCCTCGTCGTCTCCGTCGTCGGAGCCCACACCATCGGGGCCCACACCAACTGGCAGCACGAGTACCGCATCTGCGGCGTCGCCGGCCTGGTGGTCGCCGCCATCGCCCTGGTCGGGCTGCGGGAGCTCTCCCCGGGCCTGCGCGACCAGCTCATGGTCTCCATGCACGACCGGGCCCTGATCGAGGCCCGGGCCAAAGGGATCGACATCGAGGCCTCGCTGCGCAACCCGTTCGGCCAGCTGCTCAAGGCGGACGTGATCGTCTCCGCCGTCGGGGTGTCCCTGCTCCTGCTCGCCTACTACACCGCCGTCGGATTCGGCGTCATCTACTTCGCCACCATCTTCAACACCAGCCTCAAGGACGCCAACGGCCTGGGCAACTGGAACTGGGGTTTCAACGTCATCGCCGTCATCCTCGTCGGCGTGGTCTCCGACCGCCTCCGGGTCCGAAAGCCCTTCATGGTCATCGGCGGGGTCGGGGCCGCCGTCATGATGGTCCTCTACCTGTCACGGGCCGGGCACGCCACCAGCTACTACCACCTGGCCATCCTGGTCGCGCTGCTGTCGTTCTTCACCGGGCTGGCCTACACCCCGTGGATGGCGAGCTTCACCGAGACCGTCGAGGACCACAACCCGGCGCTCACGGCCACCGGCCTCGCCATCTGGGGCTGGATCATCCGGGTGGTCGTCTTCGTGGCGTTCCTGATCATCCCCCATGTCATCAACTCGGTCAGCCCGCTCGTCGACTACGGCACCCCGGTGAAGGCGCTCGTCGCCCAGTACCCGGCCGCCACCCTGCCACCGTCGCTGTTGGCCAGCCTGGCCGCCAATCCCACTCCGGCCGCCCTGGCCCAGGCCCACCAACTGCTCGGGCCCAACTACCTGCAGGACCTGTTGGCCTTGAAGGCCGCCCCGCCCAACGTCCTCACCTATCTCAACGCCCACGGCACCCAGGTGGCGAAGGCGGCCAAGGACTCACCGGGCCAGTGGCAGACGTGGTACTGGGTCTGCTTCGGCGGCATGGTCGCCTTCTTGGGCTGCATTCCGCTGCTCCGGGGCCGTTGGAGCCCCAAGGCCGCCAAAGCCGACGAACTGGCCCACGAAGCGCTGGTCGACGCGGAGCTGGCGAAGCTCGGCCAGGGGTCGCCGTGAGCGCGGCCGGCTCCGACCTTCGCCGCGAATCGGACCAGACCGGGACGAACCCTTAGCGGTGTTCACCCATAGGCGTTGTCTGCGGGCCTAACGTGTAGTAAGCGTTACTGACGCTACCGGGCGGACCGCCCGGGGCTTGCACTTACCAAACGATCGGGGGGTCTGCATGAGTGTGACCGCAGCTGGCTCAGTGCCGAGACGCGGGGGATTGGCGTCGTTGTGGGACCGGCAACTCGATAACTATCCAGAAACCGCGCCGCGCATGATGTATCTGGGCATCACGGTGCTGTGCACGGTCATGCTCTATTACGAGCTGTACGTCGGTGGCTCGGTATCGACGCTGTTCCTGGTCAAGCTGCACATGACCTTCAGCTTCCTGGTGTACACCCTGGCGTTCGGCAACCTGATCGGGGCGTTCGGCTCCCTGTTCGCCGGCCTCACCGACCGACTGGGCCGCACCAACCTGGTGGTCGTCGGCCTGCTCATCACCGCCGTCATGACGGCCTTCGTGATCCCCGCCTCGACCAACAAGTGGGAGTTCACCATCTTCGGCTTCTTCGTCGGCGTGGTCGAAGGCATCTGCCTGGTCGCCACTCCGGCCCTGATCCGGGACTTCTCGCCCCAGGTCGGGCGGGCCACCGCCATGGGCTTCTGGACCAGCGGCCCGGTGCTCGGCAGCCTGGTGGTGTTCATCGTGGCCAGCCACACCATCGGCAACAATCCCAGCCCGAACTTCTGGGTGCACGAGTACAAGATCTGCGGCATCGCCGGACTGGTCGTCTTCGCCATCGCCGCCATCGCCCTTCGAGAGCTGTCCCCCGGGCTGCGAGACCAGCTGATGGTCACCATGCGGGACCGGGCCCTGATCGAGGCCAAGGCCAAGGGCATCGACATCGAGGCCTCGCTGCGCAACCCGTTCGGCCAGCTGCTCAAGGCCGACGTGATCGTGTCCGCCCTCGGGATCGCCATCTTCCTGCTGATCTACTACACCGCAGTCGGCTTCGCCCTCATCTACTTCACCACCGTCTTCGGCTTCTCGGTCAAGGACGGCAACGCCCTCGGCAACTGGAACTGGGGGTTCAACGTCATCGCGGTGATCCTCTTCGGGTTCATCTCCGACCGGTTCCGGGTGCGGAAGCCCTTCATGATCGCCGGCGGCGTCGGCGCCGCCATCATGATCGTCATCTACCTGGAGCAGATCGGCAAGCCGACCAGCTACTACCACATGGCGATCCTGCTGGCCGCCCTGGCCTTCTGCCTGGGCGTGGCCTACGTGCCGTGGATGGCGAGCTTCACCGAGACCGTCGAAGCCCGCAACCCGGCGCTCACCGCCACCGGCCTCGCCATCTGGGGCTGGATCATCCGGGTGGTGGTGTTCGTCGCCTACCTGCTGCTGCCGACGGTGATCAACACGGTGACCCCCTTGGTCACCTACGGGGCGCAGACGGCGGCCTACGCCAAGCAGTACGCGCCCGAGCTCGCCGTGATCCAGGCCCATCCCAACATCGTGCCGGTCCTGGCCCAGTTGCAGAAGGGGGTCACGCCCGCTGCGCTGGCGCAGGCCCAGCAGATCCTGGGACCCAACTACATCCAGACGCTCACCACGTTCCAGAAGGCCGGCCCGGGCCTGGCCCCGGCCCTGACCTTCCTCGGGGCCCACGCCGCCAAGGTGGAGTCCGCGGCCAAGCACACCGGCAGCCAGTGGAAGAATTGGTACTGGATCTGCTTCGGCGGCGTCATCTTCTTCCTGGGCACGGTGCCACTCATGAAAGGCAGGTGGAGTCCCAAGGCGGCGAAGGCCGACGAGGACGCCCACGAAGCGATGGTGCAGGCCGAGATGGCCAAGCTGTCGCAGGCCACCGTCTAGCCAGCCGTCCCGCTTTCCACGCCCGGCCGGGACCTTCGGGTCCCGGCCGGGTCGCGTCAGCGCACGGTGCGGAAGAAGGCCCGGACGTCGTCGACGAACTGGGCCGGCTGCTCGAAGGCGGCGAAATGACCGCCCTGGGCGGGCTCGTTCCAGAACCGGATGTCGCTGAACCGCCGGGCGGCCCACCGCCTGGAGCTCCGGAAGATCTCCTTCGGGAACACCGACGCCCCCATCGGCACCGCCACCGGTCCGAGCGGCGGATGGTTGAAGGACTCCCAGTACATGCGGGCGGACGACGCCCCGGTGGCGGGCAGCCAGTACAGCATGATGTTGTCGAGGATGCGGTCGGCGCCGAGCTGGGCCACCGGGTCGCCGCCGGTGTCGGTCCAGGACCAGAACTTCTCGAGGATCCAGGCGCACTGCCCCGCCGGCGAGTCGACCAGGCTGTAGCCGATCGTCTGCGGCCGGGTGGACTGCTGCTTGGAGTAGCCCGAGTCGTGCTGCATGTAGTCGTTGACGGTGGCCAGGGCGGCCTGCTCGGCCTCGGTCAGCTCGCCGTCGTCGGGTCCGGGAAACCCGATGACCATGTTGAGGTGGATGCCGGCGACGTGCTCGGGGTCCTGCTCCGCCAGGCTGGTCGTCACCATGGAACCCCAGTCGCCGCCCTGCGCCCCGTACCGGTCGTACCCCAGCCGGGCCATGAGGGCCGCCCAGGCGGTGGCGGTACGCACCACGCTCCAGCCCGTCCCCGCCGGCTTGTCGCTGAACCCGTAGCCCGGCAACGACGGCACCACCACGTGGAAGGCGTCCGCGGCATCACCGCCGTGGGCCGGCGGATCGGTCAACGGCCCGATCACCTCTACGAACTCGACGACCGAACCGGGCCAACCGTGGGTCAGGACCAACGGCAGGGCGCCGAGGTGCGGCGACGGCACGTGCAGGAAGTGGATCCCGACCCCGTCGATCGGCGTCCGGTACTGCGGAAAGGCGTTGAGCCGGGCTTGCCGGGCGGGCCAGTCGTAGCCCTCCGCCCAGTACCGGCACAGGTCCTGCACGTAGGCGAGCGGTACCCCCTGCGACCAGTCATCCACCGTCGCCGGCTCCGGCCAGCGGGTCCGCCGCAAGCGGGTCCGCAGCTCCTCGAGCTCGGCGTCGGGCACCTCGATGGCGAAAGGGGTGATCTCCGGGGCCATGCGCCGAAACGGTAGCGGCCGAACCCGCGGCCTCACCCGAGGGGCTTGGCCAGGACGACGAACTCCAGGTCCGGCCGGATCGGGAGGCCGTACCGCTCGTCGCCGTAGGGGAACGGCTCGGTGGCGCCCGTCGGCTGGTAGCCGAGGCGGGCGTACCAGGCGATCAGGTCGAGGCGCTGGCGGATCACGGTCATCTCCATGCGGGTGGCATGCCACTCGGCGCGGGCCAGCCG
Source organism: uncultured Acidimicrobiaceae bacterium (assembly GCA_963702305.1). Lineage (GTDB taxonomy): Bacteria > Actinomycetota > Acidimicrobiia > Acidimicrobiales > Palsa-688 > PALSA-693. The sequence continues at coordinate 474,891 of CAVPBX010000018.1, forward strand.
TTGGGCCTCGGCCAGCACCGCCCGACCCAGCCCGCGCCCCTGCCGGCCGGGCCGGACCGCGAACATGCCGAAGTACGCCACCCCTCCCGCCCGCCGCTCGAGCTGGCAGCACGCCACCAACTCGCCGCCATCGTGGGCCAGCAGCAGGCCGCCTGCGCTGGCCGCGATGATGGCCCGGACCGCCGCCGCGTCGGTGCGCTGCCCTTCCAGCAGGTCCGCCTCGGTCGTCCAACCCTGGCGGCTGGCCGGGCCCCGGTAGGCGGAGTCGACCAGGTCGACGATGGCGGCGATTTCGTCGTCGGACGCCACGGCGAAGCGGAAGGCCAGGGGCACGGCGTGCCATTGTGACCGGCGATGATCGCACCCGACGAACCCGAACCCGCCTCCGGGCCCCTGGCCGGCGTCCGGGTGCTCGACCTGACCTCGGTGATCATGGGTCCGTACGCCACCCAGCTGCTCGGCGACCTGGGCGCGGATGTGATCGCGGTGGAGCCGGCTGGGGGCGATGCCATCCGGGCCATGGGGCCCGGTCCGCATCGGCAGCTGTCCGGGGTGGCGCTCAACGCCCTGCGCAACAAGCGCAACGTGGCGCTCGACTTCAAGCACCCCGACGGCCACCGGGCCCTGCTGGACATCGCGGCGACGTGCGACGTGTTTATCACCAACCTGCGACCGGGGACGCTCAGCCGGGCCGGCTTGGCCTACCCCGACGTGGTGGCGGTGCGACCGGACGTCGTCTACTGCGAGGCCCACGGCTACCCCACCGGCGGCCCCCGCCAAGACGACCCCGCCTACGACGACGTGATCCAGGCCGAGAGCGGGATCGCCGACGCCGCCGCCCGCTACACCGGCCAGCCCATGCTCGCCCCCACCCTCCTGGCGGACAAGGTGTGCGGGCTGACCATCGTGTACGCCGTCAACGCGGCCCTGTACCGCCGGGCCCATACCGGCCAAGGGGAGCACATCGAGGTGCCGATGCGCGAGACGATTGAAGCCTTCACCCTGATGGAGCACGGGGCGGCCGCGGTGTCGCGGCCGCCGCTCGGTCCCGCCGGCTACCAGCGCATCCTGACCCCCCACCGCCGGCCGTGGCCGACCCGCGACGGCTGGATGGTGGTGCTGCCGTACACCAAGGCGCACTACGACCGGATCTTCGCCGCGGCGGGTCGGGCCGACCTGCTCGGCGACGCCCGGTACGCGACCGGTCGCGAGCGCATCGCCAACTCCGCCTTCCTCTATGACCTGGTGGGCCGGATGCTGGCCGACCGGACGACGGCCGAATGGCGCACCTTTTTCCGCCAACTCGACGTACCCGCCGGGGAGGTGGCCTCGCTCGACGACCTCGTTGATCAGCTGCCCGAGGCCGAGCACCCGCACGCCGGGACCTACAAGGTGTTGCCCCCGCCCGTGCGGTTCGCCGGGGCCCCGCAGCAGGTGCGCCGGCCGGCGCCGTTGATCGGCGAGCACACCGCCGAGGTGCTGGCCGAGGTCGGCTACGACCAGGGCAGGGTCGCCGCCCTGCGGGCGTCGGGGGCGATGGGCCGGGTCGCCGCCGATATGGCCTGAGGGTCGATTTCGCGGGCGTGGCCGAGCACCATGGCCGCCACGAACAGGCAGAACGCGGCGATCAGGTCGAAGGTAAACCAGCCCGTCAGCTCCAGATGCAGTTGGAGGCCCAGCTGGTTGGCCTGGCTGGGGCTGAGGCCGGCGACCGACGCCGGCACCACCTGGTCGACCTGCACCACCGCAGCCGCGAACTGGCCGGCCAGGACGATCAGCGACCCGGCGACCGCCGCGGCCCCCACGGCCCGGGCCCGCAGCCGGATGGCCACGATGGGGACGGCGGCTAGCGCCAGCGCCGCGCACACCGTACCGAGGACCACCTGCCAGGGGCCTTGGAAGGCGTTGCCGAGGTTGAAGGTGATCGACCGGCCCGTGGTCGTGGATATCCCCACGTAGTGGTCCCACGCCGGGAGGAAGGCCCCGGCCGTAATCACGGCCAGGGCCGCCACCAGAAGGGTGGGGCCGGCCCCGTGGCGGGCGGGTCGTTGCTCTCCGGTTCCGGGCGCCGGGGCCGAAGGCTCGGAGGCGGGGTCCACTACCTCGGGCGCAGGCACATCGGGCGCAGGCACATCGGGCGTCGCGGCCATCGCCGGCTCGGCGGGCTGGGCCGGCTCGGCGGGCTCGGCCGGCACGGCCGGCACGGCGGCCGGGGGCGCCCACGGCTCGGGGGCCGGGGGGAGAGCGGCCCCCGAGCCGAGCTGCGGCCGGGCCCAGAGGTCCGACGCCGGCGCCTCGGTTGTGGGCGCGAGTTCGGCGGCCGCGGGCTCGGTGGCCGCCGGCCCCGGCCGCGGCGTCGGACAGGGCACTCGCCGGCGCAGTCCGGCGCCGGGCGGCCACCACCGCCACCCCGGCGCCGGCGGCCCCCACCGCCCAGGCGGCGGTCATCAACCACAGCCCGGTCGAACCCTGACCGGAGCCGTAGCGGAACACCTGGCCCAGGTCCGACAGCCGGAACCCGAACTCGGTGACGGCCAGGCCGGCCGCCAGGCCGGCGGCCACGGCCGACCGGGCCGGTCCGGTGAGCGCGATGCCGAGAGCGCCGGCCCAGCCCGCGGCCAGCACTGCGTACAACGCGGCCTGGTCCGGCTGCGAGGTCAGCGACCCCTGGCCGGCGCCACCGAAGTACTGGGGGAGCATGGCGACCACGTGCAGGATGACCGTGGCCAGCAGGAGTCCGGCGGCGCCCAGCTCCAGCGCCGTCGGACGATGGGCCACCGGCGCGGCATCGGGCTGGATCTCGGGGTACATCAATTGCATGGCATCAGATCCTTACCGTTTCATGTGAACACAACCTGAGACTGGGGGCCAGCCGCGACCGGCCGCCGGCGAGCGGGCCCCGCCGAGTGACGCGGCCGCCCGGGCACCCTAACCTCGGGCCGTGCCCCCTCCCGGTGCCGCGCTCTCGCCCCCGCCGGCCGGTCCCCCGGTGCGCACATCTCGGCGTAACCGGCGAATCTCGGCGTCCTTTCCGCGGATCCACGTCGTCGATGACACCGAGATGTGCGCCTCACGCCGAGAAGCAGTATTTCGGTGGTCCCCCCGCCCCGTCCTATGTAATCCTGTAATCATGCGGGTCAGAGGGACCGAGCCGGGGCGGTTGGTGATAGTCCGATGACGTTGTCGCATGTGGTCCGCACCCGGGGCGAGTCGGAGCCCACGCCAGAGCGCCCGCTCGTCATCGAGCATCGCGAGGCCCTGATCTACATGATCTGCGCGGCGGCGGAGATGGAACACGGCCTCATGTGCGAGTACCTGTTCGCGGCCTTCTCCCTCAAGGAGGCCGGCGACGACGGGCTGGACCCTGAGCAACAGGCCGCGGTGGCCCGGTGGCGGAAGGCCATCCTGGCGGTGGCCGGCCAGGAGATGCTGCACCTGGCTTTGACCGCCAACATGCTGACCGCGCTCGGCGCCTCACCCCACCTGTCCCGGCCCAATCTGCCGCAGCCGGCCCGCCACTACCCGCCGGGAGTACGTATCGCCCTGCTGCCGTTCGGCGAGCAGGCGCTGCGGCACTTTCTCTTCCTCGAGCGTCCGGAAGGCATGGCCCTGGATGACGCGGCCGGGATGGCCGCGATGGCCGAGGGGGTGCCCCTCATGGCCGACGACGAGATCGTCCCCCGCCTCCAGGATTTCGCCACCGTGGGTCACCTGTACCGCGCCATCGAGGCCGGCTTCGCCCATCTGGTCGACAAACTCGGCGCCGACCGGGTCTTCATCGGACCTCCCGAGGCCCAGCTGACGCCGACGACCTTTGGCTGGGCCGAGCTGCAGCCGGTCACCGATCTGCCCAGCGCCGTCGCCGCCATCGAAGCCATCGTGCAACAGGGGGAAGGGCCGCGGGGCGACTGGCGGCACGCCCACTTCGGCCGCTTCAAGCAGGTCCTCGACGAATACCTGGCGGCGCGGGCCGCCGACCCGTCGTTCGAGCCGGCCCGACCGGTGGTCGCGGCCCTGGTCCGCCCAGGGGAGGGCGGCGGTGACAGCCCGCTGATCGAGGACCCGCAGACGGCTCGCGTCGCGGACCTGTTCAACGTGGTGTACGAGGTCCTGTTGTTGACCCTATACCGCCTGCTGGCTCGCATCGACGAGACGGCCGAGGAGGCCGCGCTCCTGGCCGACGTGGCGGTGGGGCTCATGTTCGATGGGATCGCCCCGATCGGGACCCTGCTCGGCACCCTCCCGATCCAGGCCGCGTCCGAGCCCCGGGCCGGCGACGGCGAGCCGCGGCCCACGGCCGGCGCCCCCTTCGAGCTGTTCTACCAGCCGGACTATCTCCTCCCCCATCACCGGGCCGCCTGGCAGCTGATCGGCGAGCGCCTGGACGAGGCGGCCCGGTTCGCGTCCCGCTGCGCCGGGCCCCTCCCGGCGCTGCGGCCCGTCGCCGACGGCCTGGCCGGTCACGCGGCCCGCATCCTGTCGGCCCGGTGAGCCGGGCATGAACAAAGGGCGCCTCGAGTCGTTTACCGACGGGGTGTTCGCCATCGCCATCACCCTCCTGGTGCTCACCATCAACCCGGTGACCGACTACCAGCACCTCGGGCACCAGCTGGGTCAGCGCTGGCCGTCGCTGGCGGCCTACGTGGTGAGCTTCGCCATCATCGGGATCATGTGGCTCAACCACCACTCGATCTTCGCCCACATCAGCCACGCCGACCGGGGCCTGGTGTTCCTCAACCTGCTGCTCCTCCTCACCGTCAGCTTCCTCCCGTTCCCGACCGGCATCTTCGGCGAAGCGTTGCACCGGAACCAGGGCGCCCGGGTGGCGGCGGTGTTGTACAGCGCCACCATGGCCGTCAACGCCTACGCCTGGGCGGCCCTCTGGCTGTACGCGTCAGCCGGGCGCCGGCTGCTCGTCCCGGCGTTTCCCGAATCCCAGCGCCGCAGTTCGACCGTGGCCTTCACGGGAGGGACGGTCGCCTACACGGCCATCCTCGGGGTGGCCTTCATCAACGCCTACGCCTGCCTGGCGCTGCACGGCGTCATGGCTGTCTACTACGCCCTCGACCCCCTCTCGCGGCGCGCCACCCGTCAGGCCCAGGCCGCAACCGACCAGGGCGCCGGCGAGGCCCGGTAGGTTGGCCCCATGGAGTACGTCAACCTGGGAAAGACCGGCCTGCGCGTGTCGCGCCTCTGCCTCGGCATGATGGGCTTCGCCGACGAGAGCGAACGACCCTGGGTGATCAGCGAGGACGCCGCCGAACCGCTGGTGCGGGCCGCGGTAGAGGGCGGGGTGACCTTCTTCGACACCGCCGACGTGTACTCGGGCGGGAAGAGCGAGGTAGCCACCGGGCGGCTGCTGCCGAAGTTCCTCACCCGCGACGAGATGGTGGTGGCCACCAAGGTCTACATGCCGACCATGCCCGGCGAAAACGGCAAGGGCCTGTCCCGCAAGCACATCCTGTCGTCGATCGACGCCTCCTTGACCCGCCTCGGGATGGACTACGTGGACCTCTACCAGATTCACCGCTGGGATCCGCACACCCCGATCGAGGAGACCATGGGCGCCCTCGACGAGGTGGTGCGCGCCGGCAAGGCCCGGTACATCGGCGCCAGCAGCATGCACGCCTGGCAGTTCGCCAAGGCGCAGCACGCCGCGGCGTCGGCGGGAGGCGCCCGATTCGTGTCGATGCAAAACCATTACAACTTGGTGTACCGGGAGGAGGAGCGGGAGATGATCCCCCAATGCCTCGACCAGGGGGTGGGCGTGATCCCATGGAGCCCGCTGGCCCGAGGGCTGCTCGCCGGCACCCGGACCCGGGACGGCGCCCGGCTCACCACCCGGTCGGAGACCGACCCCTTCGGTGACTACCTGTACAACCAGCCGACCGACTTCGACGTGGTGGACCGGGTGGTGGAGATCGCGGGCGAACGGGAGGTGCCCCCGGCCCAGGTCGCCCTGGCCTGGCTGCTGCACCGGCCGGGCGTGACCGCACCCATCGTCGGAGCCACCAAGCCCGGGCACGTGGAGGACGCCGTCGCCGCCGAAGCCCTCGACCTCGACGCCAAGGAGATGGCGCGGCTGGAGGAGCCGTACGTGCCGCACCCGGTCCTGGGCCACACCTAGCCGGGCGCCTCCCACAGCCGGGCCGTGAGCCCCGACGCCCGGGCGATGGGCCGGGCCACCGCGGCCCGGAGCGAGGCTTCGCTGCCGGCGACCAGGACCCGCTCCTGCGCCCGGGTGACCGCGGTGTAGAGCAGCTCGCGGGACAGCACCGGCGAGGACGGCGGCGGCAGCAGGATGGCGACCGACCGGAATTCCGAGCCCTGGGCTTTGTGCACCGTCATGGCGAAGACCGTGTCGACCGCGGCCAGGCGGGAGGGACTCACCGAGATCAGGGCGTCGCCCCGGCGGAACACCACGCCGACGCCACCGTCGGGGCGGGCCACCACTACCCCGGTGTCGCCGTTGAACAGGCGGAGGCTGTAGTCGTTGGCGGTGACGATCACGGGCCGCCCCAGATACCAGGCGGGGGTGGCGTCGAAACCGTCGAGCGCCGCCCCCAGCCACTCCTCGATCCGGGGGGTCCAGGCGCTGACGCCGGCCGGCCCGCGGCGGTGGGCGCACAGGACCCGAAAATCGTTGAGGGCGGCGAGGGCGGCTCCGCCGTCACCGACGGCGGCGGCCTCGAGCAGGGCCGCGCCGGTGGCGGTCGCCGCCGCTCGCACCGGTTCCAGCACGGCCGTGTCGACCAGACGGGCGGGATCGATGTCGTCGTCCACCGCCAACCAGCGAACGGCCGGTTCGCCCGACGACAGCACCTCGATGACCCGGTCGCCGTCGCCCTGGCGGATGGCGCCGGCCAGGTCGGCCAGGCGGCCCGTGAAGCGATAGTTGGACCGCAGCACCACGATCCCGTCGCCGACGGACGGGCCACCGGGTGAGGCAGGCGCGAGGGACGGCGGGGGCGGGGCGGTCCCGGTGATCACCGCCAGCCGCCGGCGGGCCTGGGGGCTCATCCGGGAAGCCGTCTGGGCCGGGCCGACGATGTCGCCGAGGACCGCCCCGGCCTCCACGGACGCCAGCTGCTCGGGATCGCCGACCAGGATCAGCCGGGCGTCGGCGCGGACGGCCTCCACCAGCCGAGCCATGAGCGACAACGAGACCATCGACGTCTCGTCGACGACGAGCACGTCGTGCGGCAGCCGATTGTGGCGGTCGTACCGAAAGCGGCTGGAGCTGTCGGGCAGACGCCCGAGGAGCCGGTGCAGGGTCGAGGCTCGGGTGGCCAGGAGGCGGGCTCGCACGTCCGGGGCCACGTCGAGGCGCGGTGCATCGGCGTGTACGGCCTCCTCCAGGCGCGCCGCGGCCTTGCCGGTCGGGGCGGCCAGGGCCACCAGCGGCGGGCGGCGGTGCTGGGCGGTGGCCTGCTCGTCGAGGAGGGCCAGGACGCGCGCCACGGTCGTCGTCTTGCCGCTGCCCGGGCCGCCGGCGATGACCGTCAAGGGCCGCAGCACGGCCGTGGCGGCCGCCGCCCGCTGGTCCGCGGAGCCGTCCCCGGGGAACAGGCGGAGCAGGCCGGCGGCCAGCACGTCGGCGGCAACCTCGGCGCCGGGGCGCGCCGACCGGGCGGCCAGGTCGGCGGCCACGGCCCGCTCGTCGCGCCAGTACCGGTCGAGGTAGAGGGCGGTGCCGGTCAGCCGGAGCGGCCGGTCGGCCGGTCCGTCCTCCCCGACCGCCACCAGGGGGCTCGCCGCCAGGCGGCGCACCCACGGCTCCGGATCGGGCCACGGCAGGGCGTCGAGGTCGACGTCCTCGTCGACGTCAGCGGCCGTCCCGCGGATGGTGGCCAGGTCCACGTAGACGTGGCCGTAGCGCGGGCCGCGGACGGCCAGGGCCACGGCGAGCGCCACCGCTTCGTCGTGGTCGTCCCCGAGCCGAGCCAGCCGGGCCGCGACGTGAAGGTCCGCGGGGACCAGAACGCCCACCTGGTTGAAGGCGCCCAGGAGGGCACCGGCACCGAGCACCAACTGGGCGCCGGCGGGGTCGGGCTCGACCGGGTCGACGACGACCGTCACCCCTCCTCCGATCCTCGGTCGAGCAGGTCCGACAACCCCACGATCAACCCCGCCGGCGGCTGCCACTGGAACACCCCGCACGGCGCCCCGCCGACGAGCGGACCGGTCGCGCCGAGCATGCCGCGGACGAAGAGATACAGCACACCGGCCAGGTGGGTGCCGGGGTCGTAGCCCGGGAGGCGCCACCGCAGGTAGCGGTGCAAGGCGACCAGGTACAGGACGGCCTGGAGCGGGTAGTGGTCACGCTGCATCTCCGCGTCGAGGGCGGCGGGCCGGTAGTGCCAGGCGCTGAGGTCCTCGCCCATCGGCGCCAGCCAGTTGGTCTTGTAGTCGACGACGAAGAAGCGGGGCTGGCCCCGCGGGTCGTGGGCCCGTACGACCAGGTCGAGACTGCCGCTCAGGTAGCCCCGCAGGTGGCTGGCCAGGCTGGGGCTGGCCAGCCTCGCCCCGTAGCCGGCCAGGATGCCGGGCTGCTGATGGCGGTCGAAGAGCCGGGCGACGTCGCCGATCAGGATCTCCCCGGCGGGCCGGTCGCCGCCGGCGAGCGGAAACTCGAAGCCGAGCTCGTCGACCCGATCGGCCCGACCGATGTCGCGGAGCGACCGGCCCCCGGTGAGGGCCCCGAGGGGCGTGGTGAGGGCGGCCCCGATCCCCGCGACCAGCGCGTCCACCGGACCGACGTCGAGCGAGCCGCGGGCCTGCTCGGCGGCGACGGCCGCCCCCACCTCGGCCGTCAGGTCGCCGGCGGCGAAGTCGACGCGCTGCAGGACGCTGTGCACGAAGGTGCCGACTTCGGCCCCGCCCGGGGTGAGCGCCCAGCCCGACAGCTCCCCTCGCAGGCGGACCTCGTCGCCACGGGCGTCCGGGGTGTCCGGGGTGTCCGGCCGGCGACCGGTGGCGCCGACCCGCCGGGTGCGGCCGGTTCGTCGGTGGTCCCCGGGGCTTCCGGCTCGCTGGCGATGAGCGCGGCGTAGTCGCTCGACGTGATGCCGGTGTACGACGTGCGCCGCCACGCCAGGTCCAGCTGGCGGTCGAAGGTGGCGGCAGCCAGGGGCGGCGCCGGCGGCGACGCCGGCGACCAGGTCGCACCGGTCAGGGCCGCGCCGCGCTCCACCGAGATGAGCCCGGGGGCGCCTTGCGCCAACCGCTCGAGCTGGAGTTGGACGTCGGCGTCGTCGGGCAGGTACTTGCCGCTGGCCAGCACGTCGCCGTTGGCGTCCCGGAACATCAGGAGCCGACCCAGCGGGGAGTGGTGGGCGTCCTTGGCCCGGACCCACCACAGCACCGCCTGGTGGCGGGCCCGGGTCAGGGCCACGTACAGGAGGCGCAGCTCCTCGCCGCGCTCCTCGTCGCGGGCGAGCTCGAAGTGGCCGAGGTAGCTCGGGGCGGGTCCGCCGATGCCGACGTCGAGCGTCCGCTGGTTGGCGTGGGACTCGTCGTGGAACACCACCGGGTCCCCGGCACGGGGCGGGTTGCCCGCGTCCCAGAGGTACGGGCAGTACACGATGGGAAACTCCAGCCCTTTGGCCCGGTGGATGGTCAGGACCTGCACCGCGTCGGCATCCGAGTCCAGCCGCCGGCTGCGATCTTCGATCTCGGCCGTCTCCGACGCGGATTCGTCGATCCGGCGCGCCAACCACGTCCGCAGGGCGGCCGCCCCCAGCTGCCCGGCCGATCCCTCGGCGTGCAGCAACTGGGCGACGTGACCGAGGTCGGTGAGCTCCCGCTCCCCGGTCGACTCGACGAGCACCCGGCCGGGGACCCGCTGGGCGGCGAAGACGGCCCGGACCAGGGTGGCGACGCCGTGGCGGCGGAGGATCTCCGCCCAGCGGTGCAGCCGACCGTGCAGGTCCTCCCACACCGTCTCTCCGGCGGTGGCCACCCCCTCGGCGGTCATCCCGATAAAGGGGGTCAGGGCCGCGGCCACCGCCCGCGATCGCGACGCGGGCTGCTCCAGGGCCTCCAACAGCCGCAACCAGTGCACCGCGGTCGTCGACCCGAACACGCTCTCGGTGCTGCCCATCACCGCCGGGACACCGGCGGCCCGGAGGGCGGCTTGCACGATGCCCGGCCTGGCGGTTGGTGCGGACCAGCACGGCGATGTCACCCGGGGCGACCGGTCGCGGCGTCGGGTGGATCAGCTGCGCCGACGAGCCCAGCAGCCGCACCACGTCGCCGGCCAGGTCGCCCGCGACCCATTCCACCGCGGCGTCCTTCTGGGCGTGGCCGAGGGAGTTGCGCCGGACCAGCCCGTCCGCCAGGTGGAGCACCCGGGCCCGAAGGGGCGCGGCAACCGGCGCCCCCTCGAGTCCGGGCAGCTGGTGGGCCGGGGGGGCCGCGACCCGGCGATACGGGATGTCGGGGTGACCGACATGGAGCGGATGGAGGAGGGCGTCGTAGGCCGCCAGCAGTCCGGCGTCGCTGCGCCAGTTCTCGGTCAGGGTGAAGCGCTGGCGGGCCACTCGACCCGCCTCCAGGTAGGCGTACACGTCCGCGCCCCGGAAGGCGTAGATGGCCTGCTTGGGGTCGCCGATGAGCACCAGGGTGGTGCTGCCATCCCCGAAGGCCCGACGCACCACCTCCCACTGGACGGGGTCGGTGTCCTGGAACTCGTCGACCAGGACCACCCGGTAGCGGCGCCGCAGCATGTCGCAGGCGGCCGCCCCGCGGTCAGGGTCGGCCAGCGTCTGCTTGAGCCGGACCAGCAGGTCGTCGTAGGTCAGAAGATTTTGGTCGAGCAGGCGGCGGGCCACCTCGCCCCGCACCGCCTCCGCCAGCCGCCGCTGCCGGCCGGGGACGCTGTCGCCGACGTCCGGCTCCAGGGGGGTGACCGGATTGGCGACCGCCGCCCGGGCGATGGCTCGGGCCTGCTTGCGGCCGAACGACGGCACCCCCCAGCCCAGCACCCGGCGCAGGAAGAGGTCGTCCAGCGCTTCGTCGACCGTGTCCTCGGCGTCCTCGACGAGGGTGGCGCCGACACCGACCCGGCCGGCCACGCCGAGGCCAGCGAGGATCAACTGGCAGAAGCCGTGGGTGGTGGTGATGGTGGCGGCGTCGAAGACCGCCAGGGCATCCGCCAGCCTGGTGCGCCGGTCGCGCACCACGGCGGCATCCCCGTCAGCCAGCAGGCACACGATCCGATCCTCGGGCGGCGGGGGAACGCCGGCGTCGACGGCCACGCCGAGCAGCTGCTCGGCGGTCACCAGCCGGGCCCGGACCCGGTCGCGCAACTCCGCGGTGGCCATGCGGGTAAAGGTCACGGCCAGGATCTCGTCGATGGGAGTGCCTTCGGCGACCAGGCGGGCCGTGAGGGCGGCGATGGTAAATGTCTTCCCGGTCCCTGCGCTGGCCTCGAGCACTGTGATGCCGGGTCCCGGCAGCGGCCCGCACGGGTCAAACGACGTCGGTTCGCCGGTCATCACCGTTCCTCCACCCGCTCGTGGTCGAGGAGGGGATCCCACAGCCGACAGGCCAGGCGGCCGAGACGCGTCGGCTCGGTGGTACCCCAGCCGGGCCCGTGCTCGTCGGGCTTGGGCGGCGACGTCAGCAGCTCATCGAAGCCGGCGCGGTCGCCGAACACCAGCACGTGCTCCGGGTCGTCGTCCTCGCGGGTGAAATCGAACGTCGAGCTCCACTCCTGGCGCGCCCGCTCGGCGGGATCCTTGTCGGCTCGGCGGCCGTCCGCCCACGCCGCGGAAGTGTCGCAGTAGATGGGCAGCGGCTCGCGCATGCCGCGGTCGTACAGGTCGACGACGACCAGCAGCCGCGCCAGCGCGCCCGCGGCACGGGCCGCGGCGTCGGCTCCGAGGGGGTCGAGACGCGGCGCGGCGGATCAGCTGGCCGCCCCGAGACTTGCGCCCGCGGCCCACCGTGACGGCCGCCACTTCCAGTTCCGGGCAGCGCCGCGCTCAGGGCCAGGAAGCGCACCCAGGCCGCCAGGCGGTGCTTGGGCCCGAGCGACGAGTACACGCAGCGCACGATGCGTCCCGGCCCGCACCCCCGCCACCGTCCCGACGAGCAACCGACCATCCGGCAGGCGCAGATTGACCTCGAGCGACTCCGGCTCGGCCGCGGCGCACGGGAGGCCCTGCACTGCAGCCACCAGCCCTTCGACGGTGGGGCCGACCTCGTCGAGCACCTGGGTGGCGAGGAGCCCGGGGGGCAGGGTGCCGCGAGCCAGCTCCGCGGCGGCGACGCCGGCGGCGCCGGCTCCGGCCAGGCGGCCCGCGAGCAGCCGGTCGCCGACCGCCCACTTCTCCAGGGCGTCCAGCTCGATCGGCAGGTCGTCGTCGACCTCATCCGCCCGGCTGCCGGCGTAGACCCCGAGCCGCTCCCGCAGAAAGGCCTTGACCGGGTGCTGGACGAAGCGGACGAGCGACTCGAGCTGCACCACCTCGTCGGTCGGGGGCGCCAACCGGTCGGTCAGGAACGCCGCTCGCCCCCGGCGGGGTCCGGTCAAGGAGCTCGCCCCTTCGAGATTGAGGGGGTCGAAACTCCACGGCCCGTCGGCCGCCAATCCGCCCGAGATGAAATTGCGGGGGTCGAACGACTGCAGGGGGTGATGGACCACCACCGCCTCCCGGGCGGGCCCCGAACCACTGCCGAGGACGACCGTCCGATCGACGACGTCGAGCAGTTCGGCGATCGGCACGGCGGGCGGACGGGCGCGATTGGTCCGCTCGTCGCGACCGCTGAACGAGATGACCAGGTGGTCGGTCGCGGCCAGGACGGCGTCGAGGAGCAGCTGGCGGTCCTCGCCGCGCGCGTCCCGGTCCCCGACCCACGGGTCGCGCAACAGCAGGTCATCGCCGTCCAGCTCGGTGTGTCGCGGGAACACGCCGTCGTCGAGGCCGAGCAGGCAGACCACCCGGTGGGGCACCGATCGCATGGGCACCAGCGTGCACACGGTGAGATCCCCGGTCCGGAAGTTGGCACGGGTGGGGCGCCCCTGCAACCGCCGACCGACGAGGGCCCGGATCTCGGACAGGTCGAGTCGAGCCTGGCGCGCTGACTCGCCCGCCTCCTCGACCACCTCGTCCAGGGTCCGGCGCAGCTGATCGCGCTGCCAGGCGTCCGCCGGCGACGCGGCCGCCACCGCTTCGACCGAGGCGGCGATGGCGTCCGCCCAGGCGGCGATCGGCTGCGACCCGGACAGGCGATCGACTGCCGCGCCAAGGCGCTGCACCAGCTCGGCGAACCGGCCGGCCAGGTCGACCGTCCCGCTCGCCACATCGTCGAGGGGGACCGTCCCGCCGAACATCCGCTGATCCTCGTCCGCCATCGCCACCCCGAGCAGCAGCCGGTCGAGACCGGCGGACCAGGTGTTGGCGTTGAGCCCGGGAAGCCCCCAGCGGGCCCGGTGGTCGGCGTCGAGGCCCCATCGGACTCCCATCTCCACCACCCACTGTTCGATCTGGGAAAGGTTGTCGTCGTCGAAGCGAAAGCGCCGGCGCACCGGCTCCCGCGACGCCAGATCGAGTACCTGGCTGGCGGTGAGCCGGCCATCCGCCAACTCCAGCAGCACGTCCGCGACCGCCAGCAGCGGATTGGTCTGGCGGAGGGAGCGGTCCGCCAGACCGCACCCGCAGCTCGGGGATCTCGGCGCCGGCGGCTCCGGGATCCTCGAGATCTCCCTGGCCGAACGCGGCGTGCAGCAGGGGGGCGAAGTGCTCGATGTCCGGGCACATCACGATCACGTCCCGCGGTTCGAGGGTGGCGTCCGCGGCCAACAGGTGCAGGATGGCGTCGCGCATCACTTCCACCTGGCGGAAGCGGCCGTGGCAGGAGTGGATCCGCAGGCTGTCATCGGCGGGGTCCAGGACGGGGCGGGGATCGAGACCGCCCGCCGCGGGCCGCCCCGCCGGCCGCCGGTCGGCGCGGATGTCGGCCTGGATGCGAGCCAGGAGTGAGCCGCCGGCCCCGGCCACCGGCCGGTAGTCGCCGCCCCCGGTGCCGCGGGCGGCCAGCACCAACTGCATCTCCCGGGCGTCGCGACCCCACGACCGCAGGAGCGGGTTGGCGGGCAGGGCGGCGGTGGGGTCGTCGCGCCGCGGCAACCCGGGCGCCGGCTGGGGCAGGCGGGCGGCCATGGCATCCCACAGGGCGCCGGAGGGATGGAGCAGAAAGAGGTGGACGTCGCGCTGGTCGGCGACGGCGTGCAACACGGCCAGATGGCTGGCGGGGAGTCGGGTCAAACCAAACAGGGACACCCGCGACGGCAGGTCCAGCAGGTCCGGCTCCCGGGACAGCCGCGCCGTGGCAGCCTCCAGGCGCTCGGCGGGGCTGTCCACCGCGATGCGGGCTCGCAGCCGGCGCCACAGCTCCGCCTGCCACCCGGCCGGGTCGCCGTCGGACGGCGGACCGTCCCCGTGGTCGCCCCGGGCCCAGGCCCGGATCATGTCGGGTCGATGCACCCCGTAGTGGTCGTACAGGTCCGCCAGGTGACGGACGGTGGCGAACCGCCGGGCCGTGTCCCCCGGCGGACGCGGCCCGCAGGTGGGCGGCCAGGGAGCGCAGGAACGGCTCGGCCAGGTGGTCGTCGACGAGCCGCAGCAGCGGCCAGACCGAGCGGGCGGGCGGCCACGGATCGGCCGCCGGATCGAGTCCGCTGGCCCGGGCCGTGGCCCCGGTGACGAGGGTGCCGGGAAAGGGGAAGACGAAGTTGGCGCACACGCCGTCCGCTCGCCCGGTGCCGACGCCCAGCCGGTGCGACAGCCGCTGGGACAGCCACCGCTCCACCCCCCGCGTCGGCACCGCCACCACCTCGGCCGCCATGGCGTCCGTCAACGGCTCGGCCAGGACGTCGCCGAGCGTCTCGACGAGCAGGTCGGCCCGCTCAGATCGGTGCACGTACAGCACTGGTCAGCTCACTCCCACCGGCCCAGGCTACGGATCCGGTGGGACGACGACGCGCCATGCCGGCGGCCGACGCCTGTCCCCCTCGCCCGTCCCGCTCGCCGGGACGGGCTTGACAGGACGGTGGCGGCCCCCATCTACGCTGCCGCGGGTCGGCAACAAGGGAGACGCGCCATGCCCGTCCGTTCGCTCGGTTACCTCAGGATCGGCTCCGAAGACATCGAAGGTTGGCGCCGGTTTGCCGGGGAGTTCCTCGGGATGATGGCCGTCGACGGCGCAGACCCCGCGTCCCTGTACTACCGGATGGACGACTTCCCGGCCCGGCTGGTGATCTCACCCGCCGCCCAGGCCCAGGTGGAAGCCATCGGCTTCGAGGTCCTGAGCAGCGAGGAGTTGGACGAGCTGGTGACGGCGGTGGAGGCGCGGGGCATCAAGGTCACCGCGCTGGACGCCGGCGAATGCCAGGACCGACGGGTCACCGGGGCCGTCCGTTTCGACGATCCGGCGGGCAACCCGCTGGAGTTGTTCTACGGCCCCGCGCTCAGCCATCGGGCCGTCGTGCTGCCGTCGGTCACGGGCTTCGTCACCGGGCGGCAGGGCATGGGCCACGTGGTGGTCACGGTGCCGGAAGGCCAACCGGCGTACCAGTTCTACACCCAGGCGCTGGGCTTCAAGGGGCGCAACACCATGCGGCTGCCCGCCGCGCCCCGGGCCCGACGGCAGCCCCCGCTTCGAGACCCTGTGGTTCCTGGGCTGCAACGCCCGGCACCACACCGTCGGGATCCTCCCGATGGCCGGGCCCGGTCGGCTCATCCACTTCATGGTCGAGGGGGCGGCCCTCGACGACGTGGGCCGGGCGTGGGACCGAGCCGAACGGTTGAAAGTCCCGGTGATGCAGACCCTGGGGCGCCATACCAACGACCGGATGGTGTCCTTCTACGTGATCAGCCCGGACGGATTCGCGGTCGAGTTCGGCTACGACGGCCTGCAGGTGGAAGGCGACGAACCGGTCTACGAGATCACCGAGGGCGCCTTCTGGGGCCACAAGTTCGTCAACGCCCCCAAGCTGTAGCCGGCGTCAGGCCCACGGTCGGGCCACGAAGACCGGGATCTGCCGGTCCGTCTTGGTCTGGTACTCGGCGTACGGCGGATAGGCGGCCACCGCCCGCTCCCACCACTCGGACCGCTCCGGGCCGGACACCTCGGTCACGGTCACCTCGATCGGCTCGGGGCCGTCCTGTACGGTCACCCCGGTGGGGTCGGCTTTCAGGTTGTAGTACCACACCGGATGTTCCGGGGCGCCCCCCTTGGAGGCCACCAGGGCATAGGCGCCGTCATGTTCGACCCGCATCAGCGGGGTCTTGCGCAACTTCCCGGTCTTGTTGCCCCGGGTCGTCACGATGACGATCGGCATCCCGGTGTCCAGCAGGGTGTTGCCCTGCTGGCCGCCGGACCGCTCGTATTCGTCCACTTGATCGCGGACCCACTGGGACGGGCTGGGTTCGTAGTCACCTTCGATGGGCATGCCCGGATCCTAGGGTGCGTCCGGAACAGGGCCGGAGGGTCAGATCCGCTGCCGGCGCCGGACCGTGCCGGCTCGGCGAGTCCCGCCCAGATAGACCGGAGCGATCATGGCCGTGATGAGCAGCACGGCGCCGACCACGATCAAGAAGACCCCATAGCCGTTGCCGATACCCAACCGGGGCGTGAACGTCTTCGGTTGGGCGACCACGATGATGCCAAAGATCAGCGCCAACACCCCGAGGAAGGTCATGCCGCCCCGCCCGGCGCCGGGGATGGAGCCAGCCACGAGCGACACCGCGCCGAAGGCGATCTCGATATACGCCATCAACTGCGTCTGCCCCGCCCCCGCAACGGTCACGTGCTTACCGGTGAGATTGTTGAGGTTGATGCCGGTCCGCGCCAGGGCGATTCCCCCGAGCACCACGAACAGCACCCCGGCTGCCAGCGCCACCAATTGCGCCGGGCTCCACGGCTGACGTTGTACCGCCGTGGCCCGGTAGGTGTCGGCCGATTCCGACAAGGCCGCACCCCGCTCGGGGTACGGCTCGGGGTACGGCTCGGTGGGCGGGGGTTGTACATGGGAACGCGGTCGCATCGTCATGACCTCCATTACCGAAATGCGGTCGATCGGCTACCGGCGATAGCCGGGAAGTCCACGGCCTGATCGGCACCGCGGAGCTTGGCCTGAGCGCGCCGATGGGCGCCGCTAATGCAAGTGATTCGCTAGTGGGGTTGTACCCGGATGTCAGGGCCCGCTAACGCGGGGTTGCCGCCGCCGACCTCGTCGGCGGGATCAGGGGCGGACCTCGTAGTACAGGTTGGCCGGATCGTCGAAGTCGTGACAGGAGAACCTGGTGAATCCGGCCTCACGGCACATCTGCTCGGCCAGCTGGCGGGGGAAGCCCAGGGTGCCGAGGCCGGCGCCGCCGGGCTCGGAGAGCGCCGAGGACATGCACGTCGCAACCGACGTGCCGTACATCATGGCCAGGACCGGGTTGCGGAGATTGTCGCTCCACGTCGCCCCGGCCCGGATGTCTTTGATCAGCCAGGTGCCGTCCGGTCTGATGGCGCCCCGGATGGCGGAGATCGCCTCGCCCGGCCGGGGCATGTCGTGGATGCAGTCCAGGGTCAGCACCAGGTCGTAGGTCGCCCGCGGGGGCAGGTCGGCCGCCCCCGCGACGTGCAGCTCGACGTTGTCGAGACCGGACTCCGCCAGCCGGGTGCGGGCCCGGGCCATGGCGTGATGCGAGGGGTCGTAGCCCTCGAAACGGGCGGCAGGAAAGGCCGCGGCCATGGCGAGCAGGGCCAGGCCCGAGCCGCAGCCGACGTCGGCCACCCGCGCGCCCGCCTCCAGCCGCTCGACCACGCCGTCGAGGGCGGGCAGGATCCGCGGCACCAGGGCCAGTCGGGTCCAGGGCGCCAGCATGCGCTCCACCCCGTGGGCGGCGGACGGCCCGAGGTCGTCGTAGCTCAGGCCCTGGCCGGTACGGAACGCATCGGCCAAGCGGTCGACGACGTCAGGCGGAGCGACCCCGCCTTGAAAGGCGCCCGCCGCGAACCACAGGCTCCCGGTCTCGTCGGCCAGGACGGCGGCGGCTTCGGGGCCCAGGCGGAAGATCTCACCGTCGGTCGTTTCGACCAGGCCGGCCGCGGCTTGGCTGCGCAGCCATTCGAGCAGCCACCGCTCGTGCAAACCGGTGCGGTGGGCCAGGCCCGCGGCGGACATGGGCCCCTGGCCGGTCATGGCCCGATAGAGGCCGAGGCGGTCGCCGAGATGGATCATGAGGGCGACCACCTCGCCCTGCTTGAAGTTCCAGACCTGGAGGGCGAACGTCGCCAGGCGATCGGGATCCGGTGGGGCGTCCTCGTCGGGCGGTGGCATCGACTATTCGGGCTCGCGACAGACTGTTGTCATCGCCGCCGACGCTACCGCCGCCCGATGAAGCCCACGCCGGAGGACCTGGCCGATGCGGTGGGGCGAACCATCCCCGACGTGTCGGCGCCTGATCTCCGGGTCCTCTTCTGCGGCATCAATCCGGGACTGGCCTCCGGGGCCCTGGGACAGCATTTCGCCCGGCCGGGAAACCGCTTCTGGAAGGTGCTGCACGCTTCGGGCTTCACCGACCGGTTGGTCGCCCCGTCGGAGCAACACCTGCTCCTCGACTACGGCATCGGGATCACGAACCTGGTGGCGGTCACCTCGCGGGCGGCATCCGACCTCAGCGCGGCCCAACTCCGGGCGGGCGCGGCCGCCCTCGAGCGCAAGGTGGCGACCTTGCAGCCGCGGTTCGTGGCGGTGCTGGGCATGCAGGCCTACCGGACCGCCTTCGGCCGCCCGGGGGCCACCATCGGCCGCCAGCCGGAGGACCTGGCCGAATCCGGGCTCTGGTTGTTGCCCAACCCGAGCGGCCTGCAGGCCCGCTACGGCTTCCAGGAGATGGTGGCCATGTTCACCGAGCTGCGGCTGGCCGCGGGGGCCGGCCCCGCTACTCCGCGGTGACGTCGAGGGATACCTCGATGTTGCCGCGGGTGGCGTTCGAATAGGGACAGACCTGATGGGCGGCTTCCACCAGCTCCCGCGCCACTTGGGGGTCGAGCCCCGGAAGCTCGGCCTCGATGGCGGCGGTCAGCCCGAAGCCACCCGTGCCGTTGGGGCCGATGCCAATGCGCACCGTCACCGCGGATTCGCTCACGTCCGCCTTGCGCTGGCCGGCCACCACCTTGAGGGCGCTGTGAAAGCAGGCCGCGTAGCCGGCGGCGAACAGCTGCTCCGGGTTGCTGGCGGCGCCGCCGGGGCCGCCCATCTCCTTGGGGATGGCCAGCTGCATGTCGAGCACGCCGTCTGATGACGCCACTCGACCCTCTCGCCCACCCCACGCGGTCGCCTCGGCTTGATACAGCACATCCATGGCGCGCTTTCCTCTCGTTGACTTGGTAGGTCGGTCAACCACGGGCGGCGGGATGATGTTCCGGTCCCGCCCGGCGCGGTGGCCCCGTGGGAGCGGACCGCGCCACGGGGACGTCGAGCATCCCCCGCCTTGCGCAGCAGCGCGATCGTGGGCGGCTCCACCACAACCACAACGCCGGCCAGCACCGCCCAGACCACGCTTTCCCCCGTCACCGTCGGCATGTTAACAGAGTTGTTGATTACTCTAAGTTGTTGTTTAGGAACTCTGTGTTATCCGATCGGCGCGCCGATGTCTCGGTCGGCAGCACGAAGGGCTGATAGGCGCCGTACCGGCCGTAGCCGCTGTGCGTGTTGACCTTATTCAGCACCATGCCGACGATGGGCACGTTCGCCTGGGCGAGCTTCTCCGTGGTGCGCTGGAGCTCGGTGCGCCTGGTCTGGCCCGACGCCACGACGAGCAGCACCCCGTCGGCGTGGGAGGTAAGGATCATGGCGTCGGCGACCGGAAGCACGGGCGGGCTGTCGATCAGGACGAGGTCGAAGCGCTCCGCTAGCTCGCTGAAGAGGTCGTGCGCGCGGCGGCTGCTGAGCATTTCCGTGGGGTTGGAGACTGCCGACCGGGTGCCGGGCGGCCAGAGTCCCTCGACGCCGGCTACCGGGGTCAGCGCCTCGTCAAGCGACCGCGTGCCGAGCAGCACCGCGGACAGCTCGGGTGCGTCCGCCCGACGACTGGTCGGCCCAGGCCGGCGCAGGTCGCAGGAGACCAGCGCGACGCGCTCGCCCGCCTGGGCGAAGACCGCGCCCAGGTTGACCACCGTGGCCGTCTTCCTCCCTAGCGTGGGGGCTGGTGACCAGGAGCGTCCGCAGGGCGCCGTCCTGCCGGGTGAATTGCAAGGAGGTACGCAGCGACCGGTATGCCTCGGCCGCCGGGAGGTGGGGTCGCTGACCGCGCTCGTCACCGGGTTCTCGATCTTCTTCCATGAGCGCCACCATTGGCACCGTGGCGAGCACCGGCGCCCCGTTCAGCTGCTCAAGCGTTTCACTCGTGGTCAGCGTGTCGTCCAGATTGTCCCGCAGGAAAGCCCCGCCTACGCCGAGGACGAGGCCAGCCAGCAGCCCGAGCAGCGCGTCCTGCGACGGGCTTCGGGGAGCTTGGCGAGGTCGGCGCCAGGGCGGGCGTGACGAACTCAAGCCCGGTACTCGCGGTCGCCCCGGCCACCTGGAGCTGGGCGAGCTGCCCCTTGAGCACCGCCTGCTGGGTGGAGAGCGCGGACGACCTGCGGGCGAGTCCGGCCTGAGCTGGCGATCTCCTTGCCGATCGCCTGATCTGGCCGTCAGCTGGTTCTCGGCCGTGGCCAGGTTGCTGAGGGTGGTCGCGGTGGACGAGCCGACGAAGGCCCTGGCGTACGCGTTGGCGATCTGCGCGGCGCGCGCCGGGTTCGGGCTGACCGCGGTCACCGCGATCACGTTGGTCTGGGCCACCTCGGTGGCCGAGACGCCGCGGGGTGCTGCCGAGTTCCTTCCGGACCATGTTCTGCACCTGGGCGCTGGTAACGAGCTGCAGTTCGGTCTGCACGTCGGTCGGCGTGAGGATACTGGCCAGAGCCGAGCGTGAGGTTGATGCTCGCCGGTGGCCTGGACCAGCAGCTGCGCGGTGGCCGAGTATTGCTTGGTGCGGTCAGCGACAAGGCCAGGCTGGCGGCGAGTCCGAGCAGTGAACGAGGCGGCACCCACCAGCGCCCTTTCCGCAGTACCTGCAGGTAGCCGCGCAGGGTCGGCTCGGCCCCGGGCTCAGCCATCGGATTCCTCCGCGATCAATCGAACTGCGGCGACGCAGCGGAGCCGTTCAAACAGTACACGAATAATTACTCTAAGTGATTAGATGGCGCGGTGACCGGCGATACTCGTGCTCTGCACGGCCAACGTTGCCGGTCCGTCATGGCCCAGGCCCTGCTGTCGGCTCGGCTGGCCGCGCGGGGCGCTCCGGCCGCCGGTGACCTCGGCCGGGCTGCTGGCCGAGGGCAGCCGCCGCCCGCCGGAGGTCGTCGCGGTCATGGCCGCCCGCGGCATGCGATGTCAGCGGCACCGCAGCCGGCTGGTCACTGCCGGCGGATCTCGCGCGCGCGGACCTGATCCTCGGGCATGGCCCGGGAGCATGTCAGGCACGCCGCCGTCCTGCTGACGGACAGCCTGGCCGCGGGCGTTCACGCTCAGGGAACTCGTCGGCCGCGGCCGCGCGGCCGGCGCCGCGGCAGCGGCGAGCAGGTCGGCGAATGGCTCGCCCGGGCGGGGAGCGGGCGGAGCCGCCGCGACCTGCTCGGCAGTAGCACGGCCGATGACGTAGCCGATCCGGTCGGCGGACCGCTGCGCGGGTACGAGGACACCGCGGACCTGCTAGGCCGGCTCACCCGGGAACTCGTGGCCTTGTGCTGGCCACCCGGGGAAGATGGCCGCAGATGGCACGCGCCGCTCCGGTCGGCCACCTGGAGCGGCGATGGGCGCTACCTGCCCCGGCGCCCCTGCGGGACTCCCGTCGCGCATTCCGCGAGCCGCCGGCGCAGGTTGTCTCGCTCGCCGTCCGCGGTCAGCGGGAAAGCTGCCCCGGGTCAAGCGGGTGGACCTTGGCGTGCCGGATCAGCGGATGGCGCGGCCGGTAGTCCACCTCGTCGACCCCGAGCAGGTCCTCGGCCAGCTTCTCGCCGGGCCGCAGCCCGGTGTAGACGATGTCGACCGGGCGGGCGGACTGCGCGGAGAGCCGCCTGGCGATGTCGGCGATCCGCACCGGCTCGCCCATGTCAAGGATCAGCACCTCGCCGCTGCCGCCGATGACCGCCGCCTGCAGCACGAGCTGCACCGCCTCGTCCACCGTCATGAAGTAGCGGGTCACCTCCGGGTGCGTCACCGTCAGCGGGCCGCCCGCCGTCACCTGCGCGGACAGCGCGCTCAGGACCGAGCCGCGGCTGCCGAGGACATTGCCGAACCGGACGCTCAGGTAGCTGCCGTCGGCGTGGCCGGCCATGTGCGCGGTGAGCCGCTCCGCGATCCGCTTGGAGTAGCCGAGCACGCTCACCGGGTCCGCGGCCTTGTCGGTCGAGATGTTCACGAACGACTCCGCGCCGCAGGCGGCGGCGGCCTCGAGCACCGTCTGGGTGCCGAGGACGTTGCTCTGCACCGCCTCGGCCGGGTAGCGCTCCAGCAGCGGCAGGTGCTTGAGCGCCGCCGCGTGGAAGACGATCTGCGGGCGGAACCGCTCGAACACCTCGCGATCGCGGCGCGGGTCCCGGATATCGGCCAGCAGGGTCTCGTCGGAGTCGAGCAGGGCCCGCCCGTGCAGCGTGAGCTGGACTGCGTGCAGGGCCGACTCGTCGCGGTCCAGCATGATCAGCTCGGCCGGGCGCGAACTGGTGCAGCTGGCGGCACAGCTCCGAGCCGATGGAGCCGCCCGCCCCGGTAACGAGGATGCGCTTGCCGGTGAAGTGCCCGCGCGATCGCCGCGACGTCGGTCCTGGACCGGCCGGCGGCCGAGCAGGTCGCTGATCCGCGGGTCGCGGACGCCCTCGATCCGCGCGCCGCCGCTGATCAGCTCGGTGACCGTCGGCACCACCTTGGGCATGAGCCCGCACAGCTCCGCCCGCGCCGTCAGGTCGCGGATCGCGGTCCCGCTGGCCCGGGCGATCGCGATCACCAGCACCGTGGCCCCGGTGGCGGCGGCCACCTCGGCCATCCTCGTCCGGTCACCGACGCACCGGGATCCCGTGCACGCGCAGCCGCCGCTTGTCCGGGTCATCGTCGAGGATCGCGACCGGCCGGTACGCGGCGCCCGGCTCGCCAAGCAGGCGGTGATCAGCGCGGTGCCCGCGTCACCGGCCCCGAACACGATGACCTTGACGCCAGCCCCCGTCGCCGGCTTGCTGCGCCGCTGCCGCGCGGCGTACAGCACGGACAGCAGGCAGATCGCCAGCACCACGCCGACGAGCCGAAGCGTCCCGATGTCGTTCCCGGGTACGTCCGCGGTGATCCATGCGGCGTAGCACAGCCCCGACACCCACACGATCGCGTCGTTGCCCGCCTCGCCGCCGCCCGGCGAACCGTTTCGCGTCGGCGACGCGCAAGTTCATGGTTGACGCGTATCCCGGCGTGCAGAATGCCGGAACGGTCTCCGCCACCTCCGTGCTCACCAATCCCCCTCTTCGACGTCACCGCGACGCCGCGTGACCCCGATAGCCACGCTGCGAATCATGCCCCGGCGCGTGATATTACACTGTGTAGTCGTCTGACGACGTGCAGTATCCGAAAACTGGCCGATGCCGGGGGGAGCGGAAGGGCCGATGCGCGAAGTGCGGCGAAACCTCCGACATTCACCAGGGTCCGGGCGCGGCCTCCGGATCACGCTGCTGTCGCTTGCCGTGGCGATCCCACTGCTCGGCGCGGCGGCGGCGGGCGCCTATGGTTATGCCGCAATTTCTGGATTATCAATTATGTTCGGCGCGGCTGGCCGCCGCCACGTCACAACGCGCTTATTTCGATCATCTCGGCCTGGCTGAGCCCGGTCATCGCTATAGTCTGGGCGAATGTCACACAGCCAACGAGAACCTATTCCCGCAGCAGTCTATTTCGCCTCAGTTCCGCGGGAAACGATGACGGCGCAGGCGCGCTCTTCCGCGACGGGAGAGGCAATATTCTGCTAGTTGACCCGGTCTACCGCGATACCTGGGATTTGCCGGGCGGGGTGATCGACGCGGACGAGTCGCCGAATGCCGCCTGCAGGGCGCGAGGTCGCCGAGGAAATCGGGCTTGCCTCGCAGGCCGGGCGGCTGCTCGTGGTGGACTGGGTCCCCGCGCAGCCGAAATGTCCTGAGGAACTAGTACTTATCTACGACGGCGGGGTCCTCGGCGCCGCCGCCATCGCGGCCATCACCGTGGCCGACGCCGAACTCGCAGGCTTCGCCTTCTTCGCGCCAGGCCAGGTCGGCGGGCGGGTGCGCCCCGGTCGTGGGGCGCCGGATTCGGGCCTGCCTGCAAGCCCTGGCGACCGGGAGGACGGCGGAACTGGAGGACGGCGATGCTATCGGTCACCGGGCCGTTTCCAAGCCAGCCGTACCGTAGCCGAACGGCGACTCGCGGCGCGCGGTAGTCCCAGCCGGCATCGCGCCAGAGGGCCGGGGCGAGCGCGTTGCGCCCGTCGATGATGTTGCGCCGCGCCACGACTTCGCCGAGGGCGTCCGGGCTGAGCGCGATGAATTCCGCCCATTCGGTGAGCATCAGGACCACCTCGGCGTCCCTGGCGGCGTCGAACGTGGTCGTGGCGTACCGGAAGTCCGGGCACACCCGCTGGGCGTTGCCGAGCGCCTGCGGGTCGTAGATCGTCACCCGCGCCCCCATGCCCTGCAGGATCTGCGCCACGTCAAGCGCGGGCGAGTCGCGGACGTCGTCGGAACCCGGCTTGAACCCCACCCAGCACGCACACCGGCACATCGCTCAGGTCCGGCCGTTTCCAGGGTCAGATCCACCACCCGTGCGCGGCGGCGCAGGTTGATGGCGTCGACCTCACGCAGGAAACTGAGCGCCTGGCCGAAGCCGAGCTGCTCGGCCCGGGCGGCGAAGACGCGGATGTCCTTGGGCAGGCACCCGCCGCCGAAGCCGAGTCCGGACCGCAGGAAGGCCTTGCCGATGCGCGGGTCCGCGCCCAGTATCCCGGACAGCATCCGGATGTCCCACCCCAGCCGCCTCGCAGACCTCCGCCACCGCGTTGATGAAGGAGACTCTTGGTCGCGAGGGAATGCGTTGGCCGAGACCTTCGCCAGCTCAGCGGTCTCCAGGCTGGTCACGAAGAAGGCTGACCCCGCGGGCGACGGGCTCGGCATAGATCCGCCGCAAGATCTCCCCGGTCACTCCGAGGAACGCCGCGACAGCCCGGCCTGCCGCAGGGTATCGGCCGCGCGTGCTTCCGCGGAACTCCGGGAACAGGCGAGCTCGGCGTCGGGCATATCTGCGCCAGTTCACCCGCCAGCGCGCGCGCGGTGCCCACCGGCACGGTCGATTTGCCCACCACTAGGCACGGCCGGGTGAGCGACGGCGCACAGCTGGTTCAGGCAGCCGCGCGCCTGCAGACCGGTCCGCCTGATCGCTGCCGGGCAGCTGTGGCGTCCCGGTGCAGATGAAGTGGACGTCGCCAAACTCCGCGACCTGCGTGGAATGAGGTTGTGAATCTAGCAGGCCGTTGCCCGCAGGCCTCGAGGAGTTCCTGCCAGCCCCCGGCTCGTGGATGGCGAGATGCCCGGCCTTGAGCTGCTCGATCTTGACGGCGTTGGTGTCGGGCGAGCGCCTCGAACCCGATGCTCACGCCATGCAGGCGGCGTGGGTGACGCCCAGGTAGCCAGCGCCGAGCACCGTGAGCCGCGGCTGAGCGCCCCAGTAATGATGCGGACACCCCGTTCCGCATTGCCGCACGGCCACCGGAAAATGGGATGTGATTTCTCCTCCTGATGTGAATTGCATTGCGATACCTTACCAGGACGACGATCGTACCGCTCAGGACCTACTAATCGTGTCGCAGATTAATCCGTGGGCCCGCCCGCAATCAGCCGAAGCCGCACGCGGCCTTACCGAAGGCGGCGAGTGCTTGCGCGTTCCCGTTCAGGCTCCAGTTCATATATCCGTTGGCGTCGAAATAAACGACCCGAGCACCCGGGCAGAGCGTCGCCCCGGCCAGCCTTAGGGATCGAGACGCGTGCCTGCGGCCGGGGCGATACCGGTCTCGGGGATGAAAACGGGGCGTCGGTGAAATGGCGGATAACCGAGATGGTGTGGCCGAAGACCGTCCGGAAGCTCTCACCATGGTAGTAGTAGTGGCCGTCGATCCACAGCCCGGTCGACGTACAACGCGCCCGGGCCACCATGGGCTTCGGTCGAGCGATGCCTGGCCAGGCCCGCCCGCCAGCGAGTTGATCGTCCACAGCCAGGTCACGTTGAAAACTCCCCAGGTCAGGAACACGTTCGCGATGTGCCGCCAGGCGGCCACAAAGTCAGCCGGAGAGGTTTTCCCTTCTACCCGACGAGTATCAGTCGCCCGTTCATCTCGTGGCCGAAGCTGATTATCACCGGGTGGCCGAAGTTGTGCAGTGCCTCCGCGAACGACCCGAGGTAGCCGTGGCGCTGGCTACGGGCGATCGCGGCCAGACTGATCCCCTCGGGATCGATCTGCACCAGTGGCACCGCGCCGCACGCGATGACCTCCTCGGCGAAATGCGCCTGGAACGGCTCCATCCATCCGCTGTAGTACACCGGCCACGTTGGCCAGGTACCCGTCTCTGGAGCCAAAGGCGAGAAGCACAGCGTGGTGGCGGGCATGCCCGTACGCATCGACGCCAGAGAACCGGTGATGTAGGCGGCGGGGGATCGGCCGGCTCGGCCAGCTTCTGGGCGTGCAGGCCGAACGCGACGACGGCGATCGCGGCCACGACGACCACGACACTGCCAAGCCGGCGAAGCAATCGGATCATGTCAGGCCCCTTCAAGCAGCTCGTAGTTGCGGCGTGAGAACGGCGCATGGTGGTGATGGCCAGGGTCCTCAGCCCGATGGCCAGCAGCACGACGAGGTTCATGCGTCGTTCGCGGTGCGCCAGAAGGCCAGCAGCACCCACGCCGCGCTGGTGCGTGCCGTTCCACAGGGCGATCCCGGTCCAGATGCGGCGCGCCTGGACTTGCGCGCGAGCCGCCGGTGGGCTGCCAGCCCATGGGGCGCCTGCGCAGCAGATCCCATATCGCGAACGAGTGTGACCATCCGTAGAGGAGTTTGGCCATCAGCGCGGCGAGGCCCGAACCGGCAGTGATGCCAAGCGGGGAAGACGATCATGTTGTAGAGGAAGGCCGGGAGGATGAACGATGTAGTTGATCAGCCGCACCTGCTCGGGCAGGAACACCAGCATCGTGAGCGGGATCATCGGCGCGGCGAACGTGAACAGCGCCGTGTGGCACGTAGTAGCAGAACCCGGACAGGTAGCAGCAGCGGGTGCGCCACCGCATCCTGGTCGTGCCCAGAATTTCCGCGAGCTGAGCAGGGACATGGAACCCGCGCACCACCGGTACTGCTGGGTAAGGAAGGAGTCCGGGTCGGGCGGGCACATGCCCGTCGCCAGCGGGACCGGGATGTAGCGCAGCCCCCACCCGGCGCGGCGTAGGTCGAACCCGGTGTGCACGTCCTCGGAGTGCTCGATCAGCGTCGTTCCGCCGTTCGTCGCCAGCGCCTCGACGGCGGTAGATCGCGCAGGAGCCGACGCAGATCGCGCCGTCGTGGCGGTCCCTGGAAACCTGCGTCAGCCGGTAGAAGAGCTCCTGCACCGCCCCGGCACCGCGCTCCATCCACGACATGCGGGCCGACGTGCGGAAGTACTGCGGGGACTGGAGATGCCGAGCTTGGAGTCCGCGGCAAGGTAGGGGAGCATCTCGGCGGGCAGGTCGGCGCGCGGGCGCGAAGTCCGCGTCGAGGATGAGGATGAACTCGCCCGATGACTGGCTGAAACCGTACCGGAGGTTCCCGGCCTTCTTCATCCAGCCGCGGTCCGGCCGGACGATGTACGTCAGGCCGAGGGTCTCGGCCAGGTCACGCGCGTGCGCACTGTCGGCCGTCATCGAGCACGTAGGCGGTGCCCACACCGGGGTAGGCCCGAGCAGCTCGGCGACATGCGCCCAGGTATTGCGCAGGACCTCGATCGGCTCGCCGCACACCGGCAGGAACACGTCAAGCGGTGGATACTGCCACGGCTGCCAGCGACCACAGGCGGCTGGTGTTCGGCCATGGTCGAAGCCCCTGGTCCCGAGGTTCACGCACAGGGAAATGAGGTAGTAGGCGACGGTGAACGCGATGAGCGGCGCGAACAGCCAGCAGCGCCGGCGACCGAAGCGATGGAAGTGGATCTGGCTTATCAGCAGCGCGCCGAAGCTGGCGATGAGACGTCCGGATGATCAGGGCCGCGTTCCGGTCGGCGTAGCTGGCTTGTCTGCGTCCGAGGGTGCGGTCGGCAGCAGCGGGGCCGGCTCCGTTCCAGGGCCTGGTACTTCGTGGTGGCGGTCATCGGGGGCCCCGTCCTCGCCGCATACCGTGTACTGGCCGACACCTTCTTGATAGAGGTAGGGAAGCTCGGCCACGACGTGGTAGCCGCCGTAGCGACGGATATCGGCCGTGATCCGGTGGTCGATGGCGGCGGTGTCTCCGAAGTTCAGCGCTATGAGCGCGAAGTAGTGGTCCTGATCGCCCCGTCATAAGCGGCCAGGCCGGTGACATCCTGAGTGCCGACGGCGGTCACCCCGGCCGTCTTCCCCTTGTAGCTGAAGTACCAGGTGTTCAGCCATGACTGCCACAAGACCCTGATTCCTCAGGTAGTAGCCGAAGACGTCGTAATCCTCAACCAGATAGCGACGGGGTACTCGCGAGCCAGTGGGCTCATCATGGCCGTCATCTGCGCGGAGTTCGGCGCCAGCCCTGCATGAATCCCATCGCCTGCCGGGCCCGGTCAGCCAGCCGGGAGGGGCGGCATGCGGCTAGCACGGGAACAGTGGTGGCGCCGCGGACCCGAGCTGGCCAACTTGGTGCGGGACAGGAACGCCACCGCATAGCCGGCCGCGATGGCGGCGAACCAGGCACCGTAATCCACCTGCTTGGCCAGCGACACGGTGGTGTGGATGCGGGCCTGCTGCAACGGCACCAACAGGCCGGCGGAGGCCAGCACGAACACCAGCCACGTTGAGGCCCGGGTGCGGCGGCGGGACAGGGCGGCCAAGGCGACGCCGGCCAGCGCCATCACGCACGGGATCGACACCCACTCTGCCGCGTCTGACAGGACGAGCAACGCCGGCGTGGTGCCGGGGGTGCGGGAGGTCGTCGTGTACTGGATGCCATCCAGGTACCACGAGCCGCCCAGTGCCAGCAGGCAAGCCGCGAGGGCGATGGTGCACGCGATTATGCAGCCGAACCGTCCGGCGGCCGCCTTCATCCCTCGCTTGTCCGCGATGACGAGGGCACCAAGCGCGGCGACGGACGGGTCGAAAACAGCCGTGGCGTACTTGGTGGCGTTCGCGAGCACCAGCGCGATGATCCCGGCCATCAGGAGCACGGAGGAGTCGTCCTGGTCCCTGGGCGCGGATCAGGCACCACGCGGCAACCGTCATCAGGAACAGCGCCATGGCATCGTAGGTGGCGAATGCCCCGAGGTATTCAGTCGGCCCGAGCAGCGCGAACAGCACCGTGGCGGTCAAGGCCGCCCGGCAGCCGTACAACCGTCATCATTGCCCACAACGGTCACACCCGCATCGGTGCGACGACAGCAGCACCAGCAA
>CAVPBX010000019.1:0-15904 GCA_963702305.1 uncultured Acidimicrobiaceae bacterium
CCTACGCCAAGGAGCACGCCGCCTCGCAGCCGTTCACCGGCGCCATCTACGGCGGCGTCGCCGGCGGCATGACCGACGAGGCGGACGAGTTCATCCGCTCCGTCATGGCGGGCATGCTCGACCAGCAGATGTCGGTACCGCCGGAGACCACCGGGTGAGCCCCGAGTCCGGCGGCGGACCCGCCCCGCCGCGGGAAGAGCGCGTGGTGCTGGCCGTCGACCTGGGCACCGGTGGGCCGAAGGTCGGCCTGGTGTCGCTACTCGGTCGGGTCGCCTGGCACGACCACGTCGCGGTCAAAACCCGGTGGCTCGACGGCGGCGGGGCGGTGCAGGATGCGGAGGAGTGGTGGGCGATCATCGTCGACGCCAGCCGCCGCGCCATCGCCAGCGGCGTCGTCGCTCCCGAGCAGGTGGTCGCCGTCAGCGTCACGGGCCAATGGGCCAGCACCATCCCGGTCGACGAGGCGGGGCGGCCGGTGTCTGACTGCGTCATGTGGATGGACACCCGGGGCCGGCGCCACTCCGAGCGGGTGGTCGGCGGCCCGCTGGCGGGTTACGCGCCGGGCGCGGCGGCCACCTGGATCCGACGTTCGGGTGTGCCGCCCTCGACGGCCGGCGACGATTCTCTCGGGCACATGTTGCACCTGGAGAAAGACCGCCCGGAGGTGGCTCGGGCCGCCCGCTGGTACCTGGAGCCGGTCGACTACCTGACGATGCGCTTTACGGGCGTGGCCTCGGCATCTCCCGCATCGATGACGCCGGCGTGGCTCACGGACACCCGCCAGGTGCACATACGTGATTACGACCCGGTCTTGCTGCGACGATCGGGGGTCAACGCGGCCAAGCTGCCGCCGTTACGCCCGACCGGCTCGGTGATCGGCCCGGTCCAACCAGCAGTGGCCGCCGAACTCGGTATCCCCGCCCGGGCCCAGGTGGTGACCGGGACCCTCGACCTGCACTCCGCCGCGGTCGGGGCCGGGGCGGTGCTCGACTACGAGACGCACATGGTCATCAGCACCACGTCGTGGATCAGCTGCCCGGTGGCGAAGAAGAAGACCGATCTGGTGCACCAACTGGCGACCGTGCCCGGCCTGACGGCCGGCCGGTACCTGCTGGTCAACAACCAGGACACGGCCGGTCGGTGCGTGGAATGGCTGCGCGACAACATCGTGGCCCCGCCAGACGGCCTGGACGGCGCGGGCGGCGCGCCCCCGACTATTCGACGCTCATCGACCTGGCCGCCAGCGTGCCGGCCGGCAGCGGTCAGGTCATCTTCACCCCTTGGCTCACTGGTGAGCACACGCCGATCGCGGACCGCCACGCCCGGGGCGGCTTTCACAACGTCTCCCTGTCGACCACCCGGGCCCACCTGGTCCGGGCCGTGCTCGAAGGGGTCGCCTACAACTCGCGGTGGCTACTCGAGGGGGCGGACAAGTTCACCGGGCGCCGGCTCGATCCCATCCGGCTGATCGGCGGGGGCGCCCAGGCCGACCTGTGGTGCCAAATCGTGGCCGACGTCCTCGACCGGCGCATCGAACGGGTCGCGGAGCCGTTGCACGCCAACCTGCGCGGCGCGGCCATCTTCGCCGGCCTGGCGCTGGGCGCGGTCCGCCCCGACGAGGTGCGCTCCTTGGTCTCCGTCGACCGCACCTTCACGCCGGACCCGGCCAACCGAGCGGTCTACGACCGGCTGTTCGCGGAGTTCCCCCGGCTCTACAAGGCCCACAAAGGGATGTTCGCCCGGCTCAACCGCAGCCGGTGAGCACCGGTGGCGGGCTCCCGGTTTCCCGGTAGCCCGCCCCGGCGCACTCAGCTCAGAGTCAGCGACGTGTCGTCGATGAAGAACGAGGTGGTGCCGCCCAGACGGGCGTGCTCAGCCCCGGTCCACTTGAACGTCACCGCCTTGCCGGCGAACGCCGACACGCTGACGGAACGCAGGACGTAGCCGCCGCCCTGGTTGGCCTGGGACCACGACTGGACCGTCGTCCCGTTGGCCGTGACCGTGAGGGTGTCGTCGACGGGAGCGGTCGGTTCGTTGCTGCTGATCCACAGGTAATAGCTCAGCGTGGCATGGCATCCCGCCGGGATGGTGACCGACTGGGACAAGGTGTCCGTCCACGGCACGCCATATCCGTCGAGCCAAGCGTACCCGGCGCCAGTGTGGGCATAGGCGCCATCGGTGTTGATGACCCCACTCGTCGCCGACCAGCCGGTGGATCCCGATTCGAAGCCAGGGTTGACGAACTTCTGACCGGGACTGGCGCAACCGGTGCCGGACCCGCTGATCGTCCACGCGAAGCTGGCCGAGCCGTGGGCGCCGGTGGCGTCCGTGGCGGTGACGGTGACGCTGTAGCTGCCCGCCGCACTCGGCGTGCCGGAGATCAAGCCGCTGGTGGTCTTGATCGACAGCCCGGTCGGCAGGCCGGTGGCTTTGTACGTCAAGGTCTGCCCGGATGCCGAATCCTTGGCCGTGATCTGCAGGCTGGTGGCGGTACCGACGGTCCCGGTGCGGCTCCCCGGATTCGTGACGGTGACGGAGTTGGACCCGCCGCCACCCCCGCCCACCACCTGGTGGGAGATGTCGCATCGGTTGGTGTCGTTGGACCAGGTGGACTGCATGGCGAAGGTGCCGGCCCCGGTGGCCACGTTCGCCGAGGCACCCTGGCCGGAGGTGATCCAGGCGCACTCGTCGCCGTTCTCCTGGCCCCCGAAGCTGTTGCTCTGCTGGTTCGTCCATCCGCCGGCCGGATTCTGATCGGTCACCGTCTCGGCGTATTCGTGGCCGTTGACGATGCTGTAGCCGTCGAGGATGCCCGGGGAATTGACAAAGCCCTGGCCGCAGCTGGCGCCGGCATCCATGACATAGGGCATGTTGGTAAAGGCAATATCGCCATACGGCGAGGTCACCGCCCCGCCGCTCAGGGTGGAGTCACCGTTGTAGTCATGCCAAGCGCAGAATCCTTGGGTCTGGTAGTTATCGGGATTGAGACCGGGGGCGGACAGGATGTCGTACTGCACATACCGGTTGGAAGCCGCGCTGGTGTTGCCGAAATGGGCTGCGGCCTGGACTGCGACGGTGCCGATCTGACGGCCCGAGGCTGCAGCCGGTTCGGCCGCGGCGTTGTCATACCACACGCCCGCGTACGGACCGCCGGTCGGGTAGCCGACGTGGGGTGCCCCGGACGGGCAGGAAGTCGCTCCTGTCCCCACCGTCGGTCCGTCGCAATACTGGGTCATGGTGCCAGACCACACTTCGCCGCCGGTCCCCAGACCCTTGAACAGATTCTGGATGTAGGGGGCGCCGCCGCTGCCGTCGTGGCTGAACGTCAGGTTCCCGCTGCCGTCGGATCCCTGAGTCCCCCACTGGTTACCCCAGAACACCAGGTAGATCTTCGGCGTGCTGCTGGTGACACCGATCCCGTCGATCCCGCCACCGAACGCCAGGGTCTCCGGACCGGTGGCGGTGATGGCACTCGGGTGGGCGGCGGCGTAGTTCCGCATTTTGGCGTTCTGCCCCACCGTCGGCACCACCCCATGCCGGTAGGCGTGGGCGTAGGCGGGCGAGTAGGGATTGGTCGCGCGTCCGGATGGCGCCGGAGCCGCGCTGGCCGGTGCGACCTGGGCCGCTATTCCGCCGAGCAATAGGCCGGCGCCGCTGGCCATAGCGGCCAACGTTCGGGTCATTGGTCTCACAGACTGTCCTCCCGTGTGAAGTCGCAAGACGGCTCACCGGACGGGAGCCGGCCGAACGATACCGAAAGGGGCCCGCCCTGTAGCTGATCGTTCAGAACTGTGCCCGAATGGGTAGGGACCAGCATTCCGGCCAGGGCCACGGATTGCCGGCCGCCCTTATCGGGCCGAGCCCGCAACCGGCGTCACCCTATTTGCTGCGGTGAGGGCGGAACGGCCGGCGGGATGGCCGCGCCGGCCTTCGCGCCGGCCGCCACCATGGCAGCCACCTGGCGGACGAAGGTGTCGGACAGGGGCAGGTGCCCGTTGAGCAGGCGATGGTAGGCCGGTCCGTACAGCAGGTCGATGAGGACATCCGGATCGGAGGCCTCGGGAATCTCTCCTCGTGCCACCGCCCGTTCGATGATCCCGCGGTGCTGGGCCCGTGCCGGATTGACGACGTGCTCGCGCCAACCGACCGCCAACTCGGGATCGTGCTGGGCCTGGGCGATCAGTCCGGTCAGCGCCCGGCCCGCCGGCGTTCCCCAGACGGTGCGCACCCAGGCGCGCAGCGCGGCCAGCAGATCGCCCTCCAGCGAGCCGGTGTCCGGGGGGGGCTGGGCGCTCAGAAACTCGGCGAGGAAGGCGTCCAGGGCCAGGGTGCCCTTGGTGGACCAGCGACGGTAAATCGACGCTTTGCCGACTCCGGCGCGCTCGGCGACATCCTCGATCGTCATGGCCGCCAGGCCGTGCTCCAGCAACAAGGCCGCGGCCGCCCGGAGGATGGCGCTTTCGACCTGCTCGCTGCGGGGTCGGCCCCGGTTGCGATAGTGGTCGTTGGGAATAGTAGATCCAGGCATCTGGTTGCAATGTAGTGGAATACGATACGAGACGTATCGTCCGGTACAGAAGGAGGCGCAGCAACCATGCAGCAGACGACCCTCGGTCGCAGCAATCTGAAGGTGTCCCGCATCGCCTTTGGCACCTGGCAGCTCGGCGGAGACTGGGGAGCCACCGATGAAGCGGCGGCGATAGCCGCCATCCGCAGAGCTGCCGACCGCGGCGTGACCCTCTTCGATACCGCCCAGGGCTACGGGTTCGGCGCGTCCGAACGGCTCCTGGCCAAGGCCCTCGAGGGGCGCAGCCGAGATGAGCTGGTGGTCGCCACCAAGGGCGGTCTGCGGCCGGACGGAAAGGGCGGCGTCACCCGAGATGCCAGCCCGGGTTGGATCCGACGCGGTGTCGACGACAGCCTGCGGGCCCTGGGTACTGACGCCATCGACCTCTATCAAGTGCACTGGCCCGACCCGAACACCCCGCTCCAGGAGACCGCGGCCGTCCTGGCCGAACTGGTGGCCCAAGGCAAGGTCCGCCACGTCGGAGTCTCCAACTTCGACACCGCTCAGATGGCTGCCTTCAGCGACGTGCTGCCCGTCGAGACGCTCCAACCGCCCTACCACCTGTTCCGTCGGGACATCGAGGCGGGCGTGCTGCCCTATACCGCCCGCCACTCGATCGGGGTACTCGTCTACGGACCGTTGGCCCATGGCCTGCTCAGCGGCCACTTGGATCTCGCCACCCGCTTCGCCCCCGACGACTGGCGCAGCAAGAGCCCGGTGTTCCAAGGGGACGACTACCGGCGCAATCTCGATGCGGTCGCGGCCCTCGAGTCCTTCGCTCGAACCGAGCTCGGCACGTCGGTCAGCCGGTTGGCCGTGGCGTGGGTGCTGGCCCGCCCCGCAGTGGATGTCGCCATCGTCGGCACCCGCAATCCCGCCCACGTGGACGATGCGCTGGCGGCCGCCGACCTCGACCTGGACGACGAGGCCCTGGCTCGCATCGACGCCATCATGTCCGACTCGGTGCCGGTCTCCGGTCCCTCTCCCGAAGGAATGTGAGTCCGATGCCCGACACCCCGACCCCCGACGCGCCGCGGGTCGCGGTGCTCGGCCTCGGCACCATGGGTGCCGCGATGGCCGCCCGGCTGGTGGACGCCGGCATGGAGGTCCACGGGTGGAACCGCAGCCCGGGTCCGGCGAACGCCCTCGCCGAGCGGGGCGCCTCCGCCCACGCCGAGCCACATCACGCCGTGGCCGCCGCCGACGTGGTCATCACCATGTTGCCGACGCCGGACGCCCTGCGGTCCGTGATCGATAGCGGCGTGATGGACGCGTTTCGCCCGGGCGCGGTGTGGGCGCAGATGGGCACCATCGGCGCAGCTGCGACCGACAAATGGACCGCCGAGGTCGCGACCCGTCGGGCGGACGTGGACTTTGTCGATGCCCCCGTCTCGGGGAGTCGGGCCCCCGCAGAGTCCGGTCAACTGCTGATCCTGGCCGCCGGATCCGAACGCGCCGCCGCCGTGCTCTCTCCCGTGTTCGGCCGGCTCGGCCACCGCACCATCTGGCTCGGGGTACCGGGCGAGGCGACGCGGCTGAAACTCATCCTCAACACCTGGCTGGCGTTTCTGGTCGAGGGTGCGGCCGAGACCAGCGCCCTCGCCCAGCGGCTCGGCGTCCCCCAGACCGTGCTCGTCGACGCCCTGGCCGGTGGACCCCTCGCCTCGGGCTTGGCGATGGCCAAGATGGAGAAGATGGATCGAGCAGACGACCACGCCGACTTCTCCCTGCAGTGGGCGCTCAAGGACATCGATCTGGCCCTCGACTCGGCCGGCCCCACGACGCTGCCCGTCGCTCGCGCCATCTCCGCCCGCTGGCAGGACCTGGTCGACGACGGCCTCGGCGAGCTCGACGTCAGCGCGGCCCGTCACGGTCTTGGCGCCTCCGACGCGCCCACCAGCGCCGACGCGCCACCCGGCGCTTCGTAAAGCCCCCGATCGGCCGGCGGGGCTGTCAGGATCACCGGCATGACCGATAGGCCGATCGGAGGCCCGGACCTGACTGGCGGACGCGACCGACGCGCCAGCCGGCGGCGAGGGCCAGACCTCGGGGAAGCTCAAGACCGACGACGAACTGGCCGCGTTTCGTGCCGCCTGCACCCGCTTCGTCAATGGTCACGGCGTGCCCAGCGCGGCCCAGATGCTGCACACCCTCCCTCCGGACGTGCAAACGGACCGCTACGGCCGCGGCGGGGTCGTCAGCGAACTGGAAGGCGAGGTGGCCGAGCTGCTGGGCAAGCCGTCGGCCCTGTTCCTGCCGACCGGCACGATGGCCCAGCAGGCGACGCTGCGGGTCCACGCCGACCGGCGCGGACGCCGGGGCGTCGTGTTCCATCCCGCCTGCCACCTGGACTGGCACGAAGGGCGGGGCTACCAACGACTGCACGGCCTAGTCGGCGTTCCCGCCGGCCCGATCGGCACGCCCATGACTCGGTCGACCCTGGACGAGATCGCCGGACCGCCGGCGGCGCTCCTCATCGAACTGCCGCAACGGGATCTCGGCGGCACCTTGCCTGCCTGGGACGACCTGATCGACCAGGTGTACTGGGCCCGGGAACGAGGGGCGGCCGCCCACATGGACGGGGCCCGGCTGTGGGAGGCGACCGCCGGCTACGGACGGGCGCCAGCCGAGATCGCCGAGCTGTTCGACACGGTCTACGTGTCGTTCTACAAAGGGCTGGGTGGCATCTCGGGCTGCTGCGTCGCCGGCGCCTCCGACGTGGTGGCCGAGGTGTCCGAGTGGCGAACCCGCCACGGTGGCCGCCTTTTTGCCATGTGGCCGTACGCCGCTGCCGCCCTCGTCGCCCTCCGAACCCGGCTACCCCGGATGCCGGAGTACTACCAGCAGGCCTTGGCGATCGCCGCCGCCCTGGCGGACCTGCCGGGCGTCGAGGTGCTGCCCGATCCTCCGCAGTCGCCGATGATGCACCTGCAGATTTCGGTCACCGCGGCCGCCCTGGAGCGTCGGGCCATCGACATCGCCACCCGGGAGAAGATCTGGACGTTCCCGCGTCCCTTCTCGACCGTGTCGCCCACCCTGCAGCGGATCGAGTTCTCCGTCGGCGACGCCACCCTGGGCTTCTCTCCGGCCGAAGTCCGAGATCTGATCGGCGCCCTGGCCTCGGGCCCAACGCCGCAGTGACCGGCGCCAACCATCACGGCGTCCCCCGCTCGGCGAGCGCGGTCCGGGCCAGCGGCACGTAGAAGAGCAACGAGGCCCAACCGAGGACCAGCCCGATCCCCGCCGCCACCCAGGCGACGACCAAGGCACCGTGATGCCAGCCGACCGTGGAGTGGCCGGCGAGGAAGAGCGGAAAGGCGCACATGAGTCCGAACGTCCCGGCTTTGCCGATCAAGGTGACGTCGAGCCGTCGGGCCCCGGCGATCGCCAACGCCACCGCGGCCACGGCGACCAGTCCCTCCCGGGTCATGGCCGCCACGGCCACGGCGACCGGCACCGCCCCGACCGCCAGGATGCCGATGGTCGCCGTCGCCAGCAGGACACGGTCGGCGGTCGGGTCGAGCACCTTGCCCAGATTCGTCACCTGATCCAGGCGGCGCGCCAGCTGGCCGTCCAGCCAGTCGGTCGATCCCAGCGCGGCGAGCAACACCGCGGCCGCGAACCAATCCCGCCGATGGGGCTGGGCCAGTAACCACACGAAAACCGGGACCAGGACCAGACGGAGGGTCGTCACCACATTGGGCAGCGACAGGATGCGGTCCTCTCCCACCCGCCGCGCTCGCCGTCGACCTTCGGTCGAGGCAGCGGGTGGGGAAGCCATGGGCGCCGAGGCTAGAGCGCGCCCGGCGGGCGCGCCCGCCGTTCGCCGGCGCTTGACCGGGGCCCCCGCCGCCGAACATTCTCGGGGGGTGGGCACGTTCGGGGCTGATGTGGTGGTCAGGGCGGCCGGGGGGGGCCGGTACGGGGCCACCCTGGACCACAGCTGGGATCTGGTCCCGCTGCCGCAGGGGGGAATCATCGTTTCCTTCGCCTTGCGGGCCGCGGCCGAGGAGGTGGCCGACCCCTCCCAGCCGCTGCGGACCTGTACCAGCGTGTTCGCGGGCCAGGTGGCGGCCGGCGAACTGCAGATCGAGGTGGAGCTGCTGCGCCGCGGCCGTTCCGCCACCCAGGTGCTGACGACCGTCCGCAACCCCGGCTCCCCCGCGGGCGCCACGACCGTGGCGGTCTTCGGCGCGACCCGGCCGGGTCCGTCGTTCGTCGACGTGGCCGCGCCGGCCGTGCCGGCCGCGGCCGACTGCCCCTCCTACCGAGATGCGCCGCCGGCGGGAATCGAACCTTTCCCTCCCCGCCCGTTTTGGGACCGGGTCGAGGGCCGGCCCTCCCGGGGCCACCGGCCATGGGACGACTACCAACCCACGACTTCCGAGGTGGCGACGTGGTTGCGCTTCGACGACCCACCCCGCCTGCCCGACGGCAGTCTCGACCCGCTCGGCGTGGTCACCCTCGCCGACCGCATGCCCGGCTGCGTCGGCGAACGACTCGGCCCGCGCCAACCGGCCTGGTTCGCGCCCAGCGCCGACCTTACGGTGCACCTCTTCGCGCCGCTGCGGTCCGAGTGGATCCTGGCCCACGACCGGGCCCGCTGGGCCCACGACGGGTGGGCGTCCGCCGACAGCACCCTGTGGGACGAGGACGGCACCTTGGTGGCCTACGCCACCCAGATGATGCTGTTTACCTACCTGCCGGGCTGAGTCCAACTGTGGAACCATTGGGGCAACCGCGCATCGCCGAGGAGGTACCGATGCAGCTCGACGAGGTGGATCTGGCGGATGTCGCCTTCCGGGGTCGCGCGCTGACCTTGAACGGGATCAAGCATCTGCCGGCGGAGTGGACGCCGGTGGGCCAGTAGGGTCGGCTGCCGTGCCGAAACGCCAGCTCCTCATCGCCGCCGGGGTGGCCGCCCTGGTCGCGACCGCGTGCGGCGGCTCGTCGGCGCCGAAGGTCGATCCTCAGACCCTGCTGCAACGGGCCAAGGCGACCGTTGACGCAGCCCCTTCGGCCCACTTCACGGTCACCAGCCAGAACGTCACCGGTAGCGGCACCGACATCACCGGTGGGCAGGGCGACCTTGCCCGGCCCGACTCCTTGCAAGGGTCGTTCACGGTCAAGATCAACGGGTTCAACGCCTCGGTGAAGGTGGTGTCCAAGGGCGGCGTCTTCGAGGCGCAGCTGCCGTTCCAAACCAAGTACACCCGGACCAACCCGGCGAACTTCGGTCTGACCGACCCGGCGCAGCTGCTCAACCCCAGCAACGGTTTGAGCAACCTGCTGACCGTCGGCACCGGGGCCAAGAGCAGCGGGCAGGAGCGCATCGCCGGCGAGCTGCTCGATGAGGTCACCACCACCGTGCCGGGCTCGTCGATCCCGGTCCTGCCCGACGCCAATCCCTCGCAGCCGGTCACGTTGGTGGCGGCCATCGACCCCAA
Organism: uncultured Acidimicrobiaceae bacterium; assembly: GCA_963702305.1. GTDB lineage: Bacteria > Actinomycetota > Acidimicrobiia > Acidimicrobiales > Palsa-688 > PALSA-693. The sequence continues at coordinate 10,015 of CAVPBX010000019.1, forward strand.
GACGTTTCAGGTGCGCCAAATCACGCTGACCGGTCCGTTTACCAGCGCGACCAGCAACAGCACGTTCGTGGTCGCCCTTACCAACTACGGCGAAGCGGTGACGATCACCCTGCCGCCGGCGTAGTGCTGGCCAGCCCGGAGGCGCTGACAGCCGCGAGCAACCGCGATCGCTGGCGCCTGGCCCTGGCTGCTTTCGCCGTCCTGCTGGCCGCCGCCGACACCTACGTGGTCGTGGTGGCCCTGCCGTCGATCATGAACGGCGTTGGGGTCGGACTCGACCGCTTGCAACGGGCCACGCCGATCATCAGCGGGTTCCTGCTCGGGTACACCGCGGTGCTACCCCTGATCGGGCGGCTGGCGGATCTGGCCGGCACCGAGCCGGTGTTCGCCGGATGTCTCAGCGCCTTCGCGGCCGGGTCGGTCGTGACCGCCACGGCCCATTCGCTCCCGGTCGTGGTCGCCGGCCGGGCCCTCCAAGGCCTCGGGGGAGGCGGCCTGGTCCCTGTCACCCTGGCCATGGTCGCGGCCCGCTGGCCACCGGACGCCCGCGGTCTGCCCCTCGGCCTGGTCGGGGCCCTGCAGGAGCTCGGCAGCGTCATCGGTCCGTTGTACGGAGCCGGGATCGTGGCGGTCGCATCCTGGCGGGCGATCTTCTGGGTCAACGTGCCGGTCACCCTGGTCCTCGGGGCCGGCTTCTGGCTGCTCCGCCAGCGCGCCGGGTTGTCGCCGCAACCGGCGCAGGCGCCGGCGACGGTCGGCCGGGGGGCGGGCATGGCGGCCGCGGCCCCGCCCCGGCCCCGGCCGGACGTGATCGGTCTGGTGCTCCTCGTGGTGGGCGGCGCCGGCTTGATGCTCGGCCTCGACGCCCCCGCCAGTCTCGCCAACAGCGCGTCGCTGGGGCGGGCGTGGACCCCGATTGCGTCCGGGCCGTGGGCGCCGTTTACCACCCCCATCGTGCTGGTGGCCGCCGGCGTGCTGGTGGCCTTCTTCGGCTGGGAGTCGTTGGCGCCGCGCCGCGTCAACCGCCTGGTGCGGCTGGATCGGGCGGGGACGATCCTGGCCCGCGCCGACCTGCCGGGGGCGCTCCTGCTGGCCGCCGTCCTGGGCTGCGTGGTGGTCCTGTTCTCGACGGCCGATCCCAGCAAGCAAGTGGTGGCCTCGAGCGCCCCGTTGGTGGCCCCGCTCGCCGTGGTCCTCATCGGATTGTTCTACTGGCGCCAGCGCCAGGCGAGGGTGCCGCTCATCCAACCCGGGGCCCTCGCCGCTCGGCCGGCGTGGGGCGCCCTGGCCGTCAACCTGGCGCTCGGCGGGGCGCTGATGGCCGCCCTGGTCGACGTGCCGCTCTTCGCCCGGGCCACCGTCGACCCCAACTCGGAGGTTTCGGCGGCCTTGGTGCTGGTGCGCTTCCTCGTCGCCGTGCCGATCGGCGCGGTGATCGGCGGGGTTCTGTGCCGCGGTCGGTCCCGAGCACCGGTGGTCGCCGCCGGCGGCATGGCCCTGGCTGCGGCCGCGTTCGTGGGGATGGCGTCATGGTCCGCCACCGCCCTGGGCGGCGGGCCGCGCGGGAGCGACGTCGAACTGGTGGTGTGCGGACTGGGTTTCGGCCTGGCCATCGCGCCCGTCAACGTCGCCATACTCGGGGCCGTACAGCCGAGCATGCACGCCCTCGCCAGCGCCCTGGCGGTGGTGGCCCGCACCATCGGGATGCTCGCCGGGTTGTCCGCGTTGACCGCCGTCGGGCTGCATCGCTTCTACACCGCCCAGGCTCGAATCGGCTCGCCCCTGGTGCTGTGCCCGACCCACCCGGGATCCTGCCCGGCCTACGACAACGCCACCACCCGGGCCTTGCTGAGCGAGTTGCACACCATCTTCGGCGGCGCCGCGATCTGCGCCGCGGCCGCTGGCGTACTGGCGCTGCTACTACTGCGCAGCGGGGCGGTCAGTGCTGATGCCGAGGACACCACCACGTCGTCCGCCCTCCCACGACTCCTCGGCTGAGCTCGGCGTGATCGCGGGGGCAGTGACCGCCCGGCCGGCGCTCCGGCTGGAGATCCCCCAGATGGGACCCACCCCGGCGGATCAGGTCGGCCAGTCCGGTGGCGACATGCCGGTGCAGGCGGCGTAGCTCGTTGGCGGTGAGGGAGTTGGCCGGGCGGGCCGGGGCCAGCCCCGCCCGCCACAGCACCTCGTCGGCAATCAGGTTGCCGACCCCGGCCAGCCGGCTCTGATCGAGCAGCCGGGCCTTCAGCGCCACCGAGCTCCCGCCCAGCGCCCGCCGAAGGTCGGCCGGCGTGGCGGTGAGGGCGTCCGGTCCGAGGCGCTCCTCGTCCGGGTCCAGCTCCACCGCGCCGAGGCGGCGGGGATCGCGCATCGCCAGCCAACCGCCGTCCGCGAACCGCAGGGTAAAGCGATCGTGGCGGTTTGGGTCGCCCGACGGCGCATACAGCAGCCGGTCGACACTGGCCAGGCCGTCGACGATCAGCCGCCCGCTCATGCCGAAATGCAGCCCGACGACCACGTCCGGCTCGGCATCTTGGGGAGCGGCGTCGAGCAACAGCAACTTCCCGCGCCGTCGGGCGCCGACCAGCTGGCGGCTGACGAGCCGGCTTGGGCGCCGGCCGCCACCGGCCCCGCTTGAGATACCAGGCGTCCGGTGCGTCCACCGCGGCGACGGGACGGTGGAGCGCCGCTCGCTCCGCCAGCTCGCGATACCCCTCGACCTCCGGCAGTTCGGGCATCAGGGTGACCGGCCGGCGAGCTGGCAAGCCCGGGCGAACACGGCGTCCAGCATGGGCTCGGTCAGCTTCCCGGTGAAGGTGTTCTGCTGGCTCGGGTGATAGGAGCACACCACCGTTCGCCCGTCCGGTGCCGCGGCCTCGACCGCGTGGCCGAACCGGGGCCGCCGCCGAAGGTCGAGGGCCCGCGCCACGACGTCGTAGCCGAACTGTCCGAGCGCCACCACCACGGTCACTGAGGTCAGGAGGGCCAACTCCTGCAGGAGGTACGGGAAGCACCGGTCGCGCTCCTCGGGCGTGGGCCGGTTGGCCGGCGGGGCGCACCGCACCGCGGCGGTGACCCACACGCCATCGAGGCGTAACCCATCACCGCGGCGGACCGAGGTCGGTTGGCTGGCCAGGCCGTTGCGGTACAGCGACCCGAACAGCCAGTCGCCCGATCGGTCGCCCGTGAACATCCGACCGGTGCGGTTGGCGCCGTGGGCGGCCGGCGCCAACCCCACGATGGCGATCGTCGCCGCGGCGTCGCCGAAGCCGGGAACGGGTCGTCCCCAGTAATCCTCGTCGCGGAAAGCAGCCCGCCGGGTGGTCGCCACCGTCTCCCGCCACTCGACGAGACGCGGGCAGGCCCGGCACCCCACGATTCGGCGTTCGAGCCGATCCAGGGCGGTGAAGCCACCTCCGGCAGCCTGGCCGTTTTGCATGCGGCAGACACTAGGTTGGCGGGACGAGATGGCGACTCCCAAGCGATCGACCAAAGCTCCGGCGCCGCCCTCTTCGACGCTGGTCCTCCTAGTCGTCACGGCACCACCCCCAGCACCGGCCAGATCCTCCCCGGACGGGCGCCCGGGTCTCACTTGGCCGACGTGGCCGCGAGCAGGCCTCGAAGCTGGGCGAGCGATTGGCCGCCTGGGCCCCGGCAGACGGCGTCCGGCCCGGCATCGCCGCCATCTACGCCTCCCCGCTCGAACGCACGCAGGAGACCGCCGCCCCGCTGGCCACCGCTCTGGGTTTGCGGGTACGGGTGGCGCGTGGCCTGATCGAGTGCGACTTCGGCGAGTGGACCGGCGACGCCCTCAAGAAGCTGGTCAAGCTGCCGGAATGGAACGCGGTACAGCGCTATCCCAGCGGCTTTCGATTCCCGGGCGGCGAGTCCTTCTCGGGGATGCAGGCCCGCATGGTGGCCACCATGGCCGACCTCCGGGCCCGCCATCAGGGCCAGACGGTGGTGGCCGTGTCGCGCCGATCCCATCAAGGCGGTGGTAGCGGACGCCCTGGGCACCCATCTCGACCTGTTCCAACGGATCGTCATCTCGCCCTGCTCGGTGACCGCCATCAACTACGGCCCGGTCGGACCGACGGTGCTGGCCGTCAACTCGACCGGGTCGTTGTCGGAGCTGGTCCCGTCGTGAGCCGGTCGTTTGAGCTGCCCGACTGGAGGGGGACGGTGGTCACCGGGACCGCCCGGTAGCGCACCTTCTATCTGCAGGCCCGCCAGGTGATCAGCTGATCACCCTCAAGCTGGAGAAGCAGCAGGTGGCCGCCATCGCCCAGTTCCTCGGCGAGATCCTGTCCGATCTGCCGGTGCCGATCCGCTGCCCGAGGACGACGCCCTGGCCCTCGCCGAGCCGGTGCTGGCGGAGTGGGCGGTCGGTGGCCTGCAGCTGGCCTACGACAGCGGGCTCGACCGGGTCGTGATCCTGGCCGAGGAGGTCGGTGACGAGGCTGACGACGCCGACGAGCCGGACACCCAGGAAATCGGGGGGAAGAGACCGCACCGAAGAACCGTCGGTTGCCGACAGCGAACGAGGCGTGGCCGGCTCAGCCTGACCCGTACCAGGCCGCGGCCATCGTCCGGCGCGGCTGGGATCTGGTCAACGCCGGCCGGCAGCCTCCGCGCTCTGCGGTCACCCCATCGATCCTGAAGGTCATTCGTGTCCCCGGACCAGCGGCCACCGACCGCCCACGCCCTGAGCCTGCTGTCGTCGGGACGGATCGAGTCCAGGGGCGCATGCCCTGGAGCAGCAACGGCACCTATCTCGTCACCGTCACCGACGAGGAGCGACCACCGGAGCGGTGTACAAGCCGGGACGGGCCGAACTCCCCCTGTGGGACTTCCCGGACGGGCTGTACCGCCGGGAGGTCGCCGCCTACGAGCTCCCGAGGTGCTCGGCGGGGGCCTGGTTCCCGAGACGGTCACCCGCCCCGACGGGCCGTTTGACGCCGGGTCGCTGCAGCGGTTGGTGGACGCCGATTTCGAGCAGCACTACTTCACCCTCCTGGAGGTGGACACCCACCATCCGGTCCTCAAGCGCATGGCCACCTTCGATGTCATCGCCAACAACGCCGACCGCAAGGGTGGTCACTGCCTGCTGGACGCCGACGAACCGTGGGGCATCGACACGGCCTGTGCTTCCACCCCGACCCAAAGCTGCGTACGGTCATGTGGGACTCCGCCGGCGGACCGCTGGCCGATCAGGACGGCGCGATCTGGTCGAGCGGCGGCGCGGGGCCTGCCGGACCAGCTGACCGCGTTGCTGCACCCGGACGAGCGCCGGGCCCTGGAAGACCCGGATATTCAAGCGACTGCTACGAACCGGTCACCTGCCGGCGCCGCGTACGACCCGCCATTTTGTACCAGCCTGTGCCTCTTCGCACAGGTGCATGAGCGAAAGCATTTGAGCCCATCACTTTCATTAGTTTGTAGATAGCAGTACATTCTTCATCTAGTCTTTTGGATGTATACATTGTTGTATTCTAGATTTTGCATTTGTGTATATATTGTTTGATATGTCTGGCGAGTGTGAGTTAGTTTGTTTTTGCGAGTGTGAGTTAGTTTGTTTTTCTTACATATCATTTAATATATATTCATATGGGTCTGGTTTATATCTCTGTTTACCTTCTTCTGATTTTTTGTTTCTTAATATTTTATTTATCTATCTGCATCTGCATACTTCAATAATCTCTACTCAACAGGTCTCAATAAAATATATATATTTCTACCTCATCTCCGGTACAAGGTACAGTATTCTCTTCTTCAAAGGAGGACTCCACGGTCCATATCATTAGTTGGTCCTTTAGTAGGTGAGCTGGCAACCGTGGACAAACTAGGGGATCATCCCAACTAATTGATTCGAGCACCTCCTATTTTTCAT
>CAVPBX010000020.1:0-210799 GCA_963702305.1 uncultured Acidimicrobiaceae bacterium
GCGCCTGACCAGCCGCCGGCCGGATCAGCCCGGCGCGTGCAGCGCCGCGGCCGTGGCCGGGTCGGCGGGATAGAACGCCTCGATGGCCAGCTCGGCCACGGTCACGTCCGTCGCGGTGCCGACCACCGCGCTGATGCTGAACAGCGACAGTTCCTGGCCGCCCCGCCGGTAGCGCAGCGGCAGCACGACCCCGGCGGGTGAGCTCACCTCGGCCATCCCGCCCGGGTAGCCGAGCAGCTCATCCCGCAGGTCGCGCAGCCGCTGGTCGCCCAGGGCCTGCGCGCGGTGCTGCAGCTGGGTCAGCAGGTGACCGCGCCACTCGGCCAGGTTGCCGATCCGGGGGGCCATCCCGTCCGGGTGCAGGGCCAGCCGGAGCACGTTCACCGGCGGCTCCAGCAGCCAGGCGGCGCACCCGCCGGCGAGCAGGTCGAGACCCGCGTTGCCGTCGACCAGCGTCCACCAGCGGTCGACCAGGACCGCGGGGTAGGGCTCGTGCCCGGCCAGCACCTGGCGCAGGGCTTCGCGCACGCTCTGCAGCTCCGGCTCGGCCAGCCCGTGCTCCGGGTACGCCGGGGCGTAGCCGCCGGCCAGCAGCAGCGTGTTCCGCTCCCGCAGCGGCACCTCGAGCTGCTCGGTCAGCCGCAGGATCATGGCCGGCGTCGGCCGGGAGCGTCCCGTCTCCACGAAGCTGAGGTGGCGCGCGGACACGTCGGCCCGGATGGCCAGGTCGAGCTGGCTGATCCGGCGCCGCTCGCGCCACTCGCGCAGCAGCTCACCGACGGGCCGGGCACCCGGCGCGGCCCAGGTCATGGTGGTCATGACGGTGACGTTAGCGCCCCGCCCGCCGCGCCGCGATTACCTCCCAGGTCATGGCCGGGCTTTACCTCCCGCGTAATCGACACCGGCCCGGCCCGCTCCGCAGGATGGTCCCCGACCGCGACAGACCCGGACCCCCGGGCCGGACCGATCATGAAAGGCACTCTGATGAACGACCTGATCACCCGCTACCTCGACTGCTGGAACGAGACCGACCCGGAGGCCCGCCGCAAGCTCATCGACGGCACCTGGGCCGCGGACGCCAGCTACATCGACCCGCTGGCCGAGGCGCACGGCCGGGACGCCATCGACGCGACCATCGCCGCCGCGCAGGCCCAGTTCCCCGGCTTCGTCTTCACGCTGGCCGGGCCGGTCGACGCGCACCACCGCCAGGCCCGCTTCACCTGGGGCCTGGGCCCGACGGCGCCGAGCCGCTGATCGTCGGGTCCGACGTGGCGGTCACCGATGACGACGGCAGGCTCGTCACGGTCCTGGGTTTCCTCGACAAGGTGCCCGCTGAGCACGAAAGAGCCGCTGGCCGGCGGGGACACTCCGTCGGCCAGCGGCTTCCCCCCGACGCTGTACCGGCCAAACCCCCCCCCATGCCGCCCACAACGGGAGGTGACTCGTTATCTGTTCGGATCACCTCCCAGTTCCGGGAGCAAAATCGAACAGATAACGCGTGGCCCGGTTCGGCCAGGGCGGGCATGCTGGCGGCCCGGTAGTGTCAGTCGCGGCCGCGGAGCAGCGACACCCGGAAGTGGTGCAGCCCACCCCGGGCGTACCCGCTGCTGATGGCCGGGTCGTCCGCCACGGACCTGCCTGGTGACCTCCTTGTCGGGCGCCTCGAACACGGCTATCCCGGTATCTACCTGGCCGAGCGTGGGACCGGCCAGGATCAGCTGCCCGGCGGCGAGAATCCGAGTTGCAGCCGGTCGAAATGCTCCGACCAAACGGACTTTTTCGTCGTCGGTCGTGGTCGAGCCGCGAAGTCGTCCCGCGGGGGATGGATGAAATAGATCCATGGCTTATACAAAACTGATCGGTATGAGCGGGTCCAGCGTCGCTTCCAAGGCGGCTGGGAGCAGCTCGACGACAATGCCGAAAAACTGCTCTCCATGCTAGACTACCAGCAGCGGTCAACTCGAGGCTCCTGGCGAGCGAGCCGCAACCGTGGATCCTCCATCTTTCGCTGTCTTGGTCCTTAAAGTAGCGCTGGTCGTGGACTGGTCGAGCATGACCTCAAACCGTGTGTCAGCTCTTATGGGTTGACAGGCCAGAAGTTCGCGATCGATACGGTCGAGGATGTCGGAATCGCCCGTCTGCAGGAAACTTTCTGGCGAACAGCTCCACCTGGTTCGAGCCTCCCTGGTTGCTGCTCATGCTCGGCGGCGGTAGCCATGTCGTCCAAGTCGTCGAGCGTGAGGTCCTGCGGATGGGCGCCGTCTGTCGAACGCGAGAACGGTCCATCGTGGTCGCGTACCTCGTCACGAAACGGTGACGTCATTGCCAGTGACGAGAGGATAAAGTCGTCGGGTATCCAGGCGGCCGCAGAAGAAGTGCGCGGTAGCTGCGGACCCTCGTCGAAGCGATCGACGATCGAACCGGCGAACTGTCTCGACACGGCGCATCGGGCTTGGCCGTAGTACGGCACGGTGCCTGGGTGGTCGTCGCTGGGTCGGGTAGCTGGAGGCGGCGGCCGAGCAGCGGGCTCGGTTTCCATGTGCGGACGCTTCACCGTGCTCTCGTCGCCCCCGAGCCACGGGACCGGGATGCGGGCGTGGCGTACCGAGGTAGGCGGTCCTCCTGTTGGAAATAGGCGTGCACTTCGCCGGCGGGACGCAGCATGTAATCAGTCCCGGTGAGGATCACCACGTGCCACGCCCTGCCTTGGTCGCCTCGCGTAACCCGGCGAGGGACGACTCGAGACAGACCCGACGAACCCCACTGGGTCCGGTACCTCGGCAGTGCGTGGACGGTGCCCTCGACGACCCTGAGAACTCGGCTGCAAACCCGTCAGGAGTGCTGGCGTCTATGTGGGAGGTAGGTCTGGTACGGTCTGAGCCGGTCAACCAGACGGTGGACTCGGAGCGGCGCGGTGTGCGTCGGGACGACGTAACTCGTCAGTGATTTCATCGGGCACTCGGAGAATACCCGGCCCCGCACCCGCCGCGAGCCGGCCCCCTACGGAGCTGGATCGACGACGACCAACTTGGACCAAGGGATCCCGTTGAACACGGCATAGCTGGGTTTGCTGTTGGATGCCGCCGTGATCGGGTCAACGCCGGAATGTCCAGTAAACGACCAGTCGGCGCGGGACTCTCCCTGGATGGCGTTGGACCCCGCGTAGTCGACTACGACCGCGCCATAGGACTGCAAGGCCTTGAACGTCATTTGCGCCAGCGGGGTCAAACCGGTCGGCGTGGCGACCGAAGTGGGGAATTTGACGAATGCGCCTTCGGAGAAATGTCCGCTGTTTACGGCACAATCGCCGCGGTTGGCCGGGTACGTCCACCAGTTGCAAAGCGGGACCGAGAGGGCAAGCGTGTGGTTGATGGCGCCGGACGCCACGTCGGCTTCGGTGAGCATGGTGCCGAAGTAGCTGATGCCGCTGGCCGCCAGCCCGTAAGGGAACGGGAAGACCCCCGTCGACGTACTGGGTGCCAGCTTTCCGCCCCAGGAGGCCGACCAGGTGCCGTTTCCGTTGTTGCGCGCTTGCCATAGCTCCCAGACGCTGTCCGTGGACGGTTGGGAGATGATGATGTCGGAGTCACCGGAGTACGTCTTGCTGGTGGTGTAGGCCCCGGCCGGGATGGGGGCGCTCCCGCCGATCTGGCTGAGGAAGGCGGTGCCCGCCCAGGGGTTGGCCGTGATCGGAACCGCCGGCTGGGTGGCCGGCACGGTGAAGACCGGCATCTGATTGAGGGTCACCGACCCGTAGAAGGTCGGGATGGACGCCGCAAAGTTCGCCACCTCGGTCGCCGAGGCCGGATCGACCGGCCAGGTGGTGGGGATGGGCGTGTCCCACAGCGAGTCCGGTTCGACCCCGCTCGAAGAGATGAGCGTGGCGTGGACACGAGCACCGCCAGTGGTAAGCGCCACCGCGCTGGGTGAGGTGCCGGCGCCGACGGTGCCGAAGCCGGTCAGCGCCGCACCCGCGGCCGCCGCGGCGAGGAGTTTCTTCATGGGATTCCTTTCGCGTCGGTCGGATGCCGCCGCAAGCCGTTTGGGGGGGTCGATCAGGCGGCCACCTCCTTGATCGGCACCAGCCGGAGGACCTTGACCGGCCGCGGCTGCAAACTTCGGCAAAGGCCGCTATCGTCAGACGACACGCCATCCGGGAGGTACGACACGTGACGCTGTCGGACGTGATCGACGACCAGTTCCTGGCTCGCTACCGAGCCCTGCTCGACGCCGAGGACGCGGCGTTCGACGAACTGGAACATGCGTTCGAGGACGGTGACCGAGCCGCCTTCAACGACGATCTCACCGCCTGGCGCAAAGCCGTGGAGAAAAAGCTCACCTACCTGCACCGCCTGGGCGTGGTGCTGCCGCCCACCATCAGCTGCTGAACCGCTAACCCGCCGGCTGGACCTCCTCGTCGTCTGCCGCGTCCGCGTCCCCGCCGTCGGGCGCGGGCCAGGCCATGACCGGGGCCCGAACCGTGAGCAGCACGTCGGCGCCCGGCGCGGGGCGCGGTGACCGGTCACCCGCACCAGCAGCGGCGCGGCGTCGCCGAGCACCGCCGGCATCACCCGCAGGACGGCGTCGTGGCCGAAGAAGGCCCGGTCGACCACCCGGGCGGGGATGCCGCCACCGGCCGGCACCGCGGAGCGGGTCCGCAGCTCGAGCTGCTCCGGCCGCACCAGCACCATCGCGGCCCGCCCCGGCCCCGGCCAGGCCGCGGCCAGGCCGTCCTGGAGGACCAGCCGGCCCAGGGCGGTCCGGGCCACGCCGCCCTCCACCGTCCCCGGCAGCAGGTTGGCCTCGCCCAGGAAGCCAGCCAGATCCGCGTCCAGGGGCGACCGGTACAGCTCCTCGGGTATGGCGTCGACCACGATCCGACCGGCCCGCAGGACCGCCACCCGGTCGGCCATGGACAGGGCCTCGTCCTGGTCGTGGGTCACCAGCACCGTCGTCGTCCCCCGGTCCCGGAGGATGTGGGCCACCTCCCGGCGCACGGTGGCCCGCATGGCGGCGTCGAGCGCCGAGAACGGCTCGTCGAGGAGGACCACCTCCGGCTCGATGGCCAGGGCCCGGGCCAGCGCCACCCGCTGCTGCTGGCCGCCGGAGAGCTGGTGCGGATAGCGCCGTTCCAGCCCGGTCAGGCCGACGGCTTCCAGCAGCGGGGCGATGTCCCGCCGGCGGGGCAGCCCGAAGGCCACGTTGGCCGCCACTCTGAGATGGGGAAAAAGAGCCCCGTCCTGCGGCACGTAGCCGATCCGCCGCCGCTCGGGCGGGAGTGAGCTACGGCCGTCGTCGAACACCGTGGTCCCGAGCCGGACCACACCGGACTCGATCCGTTCGAAGCCGGCGATGACCCGTAGCAGGGTCGTCTTTCCGCTCCCCGACGCCCCCAACACCGCGGTAAACGACCCCTGCTCGACGCGCAGGTCCACCCCGTCGAGGACCGGCTGGTGGTCGTAGCGCTGGCGGACGGCGGTGAGGTCGAGGTCGTTCATGGGCGGGCGGCCGCCGGGTCCCGGTTAAACCAGCGGGTCAGTACGTAGCCGGGCACCGCCGCCAGGGCCACCATGACGACGGCGTAGGGGGCGGCCGCCCCGTAGGAGGTGTTGCTCTGGTAGGCCCAGAACTGGGTGGCCAGGGTGTGCACGCCGGTGGGGACCAGGATGAGGGTGGCGGTCAGTTCGGTCACGGCCGACAGGAACACCAGGCAGAAGCCGGCCGCCAGGCCGGGGGCCACCAGCGGCAGGGTGACTCGCAGCAGCACCTCCCAGGGCCGCCGGCCCAGGCTGCGGCCCACCTCCTCCAGCCGGCGGGGGGCCTGGGCCACCGAGGCCCGCACGCACACCAGGGCCAGCGGGAAGAACAGCACGGCATAGGCGGCGACCAGCAAGGTGGCGCTCTGGTAGAGCCGGGGCACGTAGTGGGAGGCGAAAAACACCAGGGCCAGTGCTATCACCAGACCGGGCAGGGACTGCACCACATAGGTGCTGCGCTCCAGCACCATCGTCGCCGGCGAGCGAAAGCGGACCGCCAGCAGCGCCACCGGCAGGGCCAGCACCGTGGCCACCAGGGCCGCGGCGGCGCTGTAGGTGGCGGTGTGCTCCAGGGCGCCCCAGATCGACACGCCCGGCAGGGTGGTGGTGTGGCTGGCGGCCATCCAGTACAGCAGGGTGCCGACGGGCACCCCCAGGCCCGCGCCGGCGAGCGCCGCCATGCCCGCGATGGCCGCCACCAGCCGGCCACCGCGCAGGCGGTGACGGACCTGGAGGTGGGCGGTTTGGCCGCCGGCCCGGCTGATCCGGCCCCGGGTGCTCACCGCGCCCTCGCCCGCCAGGACGACGAGACCGATCAGCACCAGCACCAGTGACAGGCCGGAGGCGGCCGGCAGGTCGAAGGCGGTGGTCAGCTCCGAGAAGATGGTGGTGGTGAAGGTCTGGAACCGCATGATCTCGAAGGCGCCGTACTCGGCCAGGAGGGCCAGGCACACCAGCAGGCAGCCGCCGGTGAGAGCCGGGCGGATCTGGCGCAGCGTGACCCGGAAGAACGTCTCGACCGGGCCCAGCCCCAGGCTGCGGGCCACTTCCTCCTCGCTGGGGTCGGCCCGGCGCAGCGCCGCCGCCACCGGGAGGTACACCAGCGGGTAGACGGCCAGGGTCATGACCACGGTGGCGCCGGCCAGGCCGTGCAGGGCGGGCACGATCGAATGCCAGGCGTAGCCCACCACGAAGTCGGGGATGGCCACGGGGAGCACCACCAGCACGGCCCACATGCGCCGGCCGGGCAGCGACGTGCGCTCGACCAGGAAGGCGGCCGCCGTGCCCAGGACGGCGGAGCCGGCGCTGACCAGGGCCGCCAGTTGCACCGTGTTGAGGAGCAGGACCCGGGTGAGACGGCGGAAGACCAGCCGGAAGACGTCGTGCCAGCCGGCCTGCCCGGCCTGCAGGACCAGGAATACCAGCGGCACCAGCACGGCGGCCGCGATCAGGCCGCTGGCGATGACGAGCAGGCGCGGCGGACGGCGACGACTGTGCAGCGCCAGCGTCATGGTGCTCCCCTCCCCCCGCCCGCCTAGACCAGCTGGGCTTGCTGGAGCAGGTGCAGCGCCTCGGAACCGTCGCCGAGCTGCTGGATGGTGACGGGCGCCGGCTGGAGCTGGTCGAACGGCTTCAGCCCCGCCGGGGCCGCGACCCCCGGGCGCAGCGGGTACTCGAAGCTGTCGCTGGCCACCATGACCTGCTGCCCCGCGGCGGAGACCAGAAAGGCCAAGAACTGCTGGGCCGCGGCCTGATGCTTGCTCGACTTGAGGACGGCGGCGCCGGACACGTCCACCACATACCCGGGATCCCGGGCCGCGAAATAGGCGATCTGCGAGTGCACCCCGCCCGCCCCGACCTCTTTGGCCATCCGGTACCAGTAGTAGTGGTCCACCAGCCCGATGGCCGCCTGCCCGCTGTTGACGTCCGCGGTGACCGTCTCGTTGGAAGGCTCAATGTGCGCAGAGGCGTTGCCCTTGACGGCCTTGAGCCACGCCAGGGCGCCCGACGCCCCTTCCGCCTGAGCGACCGACGTCACCAGCGGCTGGAAATCCGTCTCCGTCGGGGCCAGGGCCAGCTTGCCCTTCCACTGCGGCTTCGCCAGGTCCAGGACCGAGGTGGGCAGCTGCGACGGGTTCAGACGCGAGGTGTTGTAGACGAGCACGCTGATGCGGGCCGAGACGCCCACCCATTGGCCTTGCGGCGAGCTGTACTGGGCCGGCACCGCGGACAGGGTGCCGGCCGCGGCGGGGGCCAGCAGCCCTTTGCCCTGGAGGGCCATCAGGGCCGGCGAGTTTTCCGTGTAGAACACATCGGCCGGCGACGACGACCCCTCTTGCTCGATCTGCTGGGCCAGGGAGGCCTCGTCGCCGTCGCGTTCGTTGACGTGGATGCCGGTCTGTCGTTGGAAGGCCGACACCAGGGCCTGGGTGGTCTGGGTGTGCTGTCCGCTGTAGAGGGTGATGGACCCCGGTCCGCCCGGGCCGGAGCCGCCCCCGCCGCACGCCGCCAGGACGCCGGCGGCCACCACCCCGGCGCCCACTACCCGGGCGCCCACTCACCCGGGCGCCCACTACCCGGGCGCCCACCACCCGGGCGGCGGCCACGACGCCGAGCCGGCGCCCCGAATGGCGGCCCCGGAAGGCGCCGATTGAGAACACCATTCCAGTGTGCCAAATCCTAGGGGGCCTTCACAACTTTAGTTAGGGAAGGCGAACCTTCCGGCCGGTCGACCTCAGCCGATCAGGCCCAACTCCCGCACCGCGTCGCGCTCCTCGCCGAGCTCGGTGACCGACGCGTCGATGCGGGTGCGAGAAAACTCCTCGATGTCGAGCCCGGGCACGATCCGGTAGGCCCCGCCGGCGGTGGTGACCGGAAACGACGATATGAGCCCCTCCGGGACGTCGTACGAGCCGTCCGACGGGATGCCCATCGACACCCAGTCGCCGGCGGCCGTACCCAACACCCAGTCGTGGACGTGGTCGATGGCCGCGCTGGCGGCGGAGGCGGCGCTCGACGCGCCGCGGGCCTCGATGATCGCGGCGCCGCGCTGCTGCACGGCCGGGATGAACTCCTTCTCCACCCAGGCGTCGTCGCCGATGACGTCGGCGGCCGGCTGGCCGCCGATGCGGGCCCGGTAGACGTCGGGGTACTGGGTCGCGGAGTGGTTGCCCCAGATGGTCATGTTGGTCACGTCCGGGACGGGCCGGCCCGACTTGGCAGCCAGCTGGGCCTTGGCCCGGTTCTGGTCGAGGCGGGTCATGGCCGTAAACCGCTCGGGGGTGATGTTGGGGGCGTTGTGCATGGCGATGAGCGCATTGGTGTTGGCCGGATTGCCGACCACCAGCACCCTGATGTCCGGGGCGGCATTGTCGGACAGGGCCTTGCCCTGGACCGTGAAGATGGCCCCGTTGGCCTCGAGCAGGTCCTTGCGTTCCATGCCTTTGCTGCGCGGCCGGGCCCCCACCAGCAGGGCGAAGTTGGCGTCGCCGAACGCCTCGTTGGCGTCGTCGCTGGTCACCACGCCGGCCAGCAGCGGGAAGGCGCAGTCGTCGAGCTCCATGACCACGCCCTGCAGGGCGCCTAGGGCGGGGGTGATCTCGAGCAACTGCAGGATGACCGGCTGGTCGGGACCGAGCAGGGCGCCGCTGGCGATCCGGAACAGCAAGCTGTAGCCGATCTGCCCGGCAGCACCGGTCACAGCCACACGTACGGGTGAAGCGGTCATCGTTGTCTGAGCCTCCGGATCGGGGAACGCCGTGACGCGGCGTCTCCGACGTTATCGCCCTCCACTACGAAATCAGCAACCGCCGGGGTCGTCAGGTCTGCAGGGGCAGCAGGATGTCCGCCAGTTGAGCGAGCGCCTGGTCCGGGGACCCGCTGCCCCCGACGGGCCGGACCACAAACTTGGACAAGCCGGCGTCGACGTGCCCCTGCACCAGCTCTTTGAGCTGTTGGGGCCCGACGGGGACCAGATCGGCCGCCGGGGCCCGGTCGTCCGGTTGCCGGCGGCGGGACCGGATGAGCTCGACCGTGCGGGGGTCGGGTTCGTCGCCTGCATAGGGAATGCTCAGCCCGAAATGCTCAGGGTCGATGGTGCGGCCCGCGCCGGCGGCGGCCTCCTCGATGCGTTCCCGGGCGGTGCGGGCCTCGGCCGGGGTGAGCGCCGAGCCCAGCCAGCCGTCCGCCACCCGTCCGGTGCGGGCGAGCGCCGCCGGCCCGCTGCCGCCAAACCACACCTCGAGGGGCTGCTGGTACGACCGACCGGGTGACGGCGTCGCCTCGAACTGGTAGGGCCGCCCCGCCGGCGTGCGTGACCGGGTCCCCGGCCCACCAGGTGCGCAGCAAGGGGGTGACCTCCTCGAGGAGGGCGCCCCGGTTGGCGGTCGATCCCAGCGCCTGCCGCTCCCCGGGTTGGTCCAGGCCCACCACGAAGCTCAGGAGGAGCCGGCCCCCGGACAGCTGGTCGATGTGCGCCAGCGACTTGGCCAGGGTGAGCGGGTTGCGCCCGACGGGGACGATGTTGGCGCCCAGCTTCAGTTTCGTGGTGGCCGCGGCCGCGTAGGCCAGACCCACGATCGGATCCAGGGTGGCGCCCAGGGGGATGTCGGACAGCCACACCGTGTCGAAGCCCAGCTTCTCCAGGGCGACCACCTCGGCCGTGTAGTGGTCGAGACCGGCGCCTCCGAGCCCGGCGGCGGATATGGCGAAGCGGATCTTCATGGCCCCATGGTGCCCGCCCGGGCGCGGCTACAGGCGGTCGACGATAGCGCTGGCGAATTCGGAGGTCTTGACCTCGGTGGCGCCGTCCATCTGGCGGGCGAAGTCGTAGGTCACGACCTTGTCGGCGATGGTGGCCTGCAGGGCGGTCACGATGTCGTCCGCGGCTTCCTGCCACCCGAGGTGCTCGAACATCATGACGCCGGACAGCAGCACCGATCCGGGGTTGACTTTGTCCTGGCCGGCGTATTTGGGGGCCGTGCCGTGGGTGGCCTCGAAGATCCCGTGCCCGGTCACGTAGTTGATGTTGGCGCCGGGGGCGATGCCGATGCCCCCGACCTGAGCGGCGAGGGCGTCCGAGAGGTAATCGCCGTTGAGGTTGGTGGTGGCGATCACGTCGAAGTCGTCGGGCCGGGTCAGCACCTGCTGGAGGGTGATGTCGGCGATGTTGTCCTTGACGAGGATCTTGTCGCCTGGCTTCCCGTCGCAGTCGTCCCAGCTGACGGCGACGTCGGAGAACTCGTCGCGCACCACCTCGTAGCCCCAGTTGCGGAACGCGCCCTCGGTGAACTTCTGGATGTTGCCCTTGTGCACCAGCGTCACTGACTTGCGACCGCGGTCCACGGCGTACTTGACGGCCGCCCGGACCAATCGCTTCGATCCGGTTACGGACACCGGCTTGATACCGACCCCGCTGTCGGGGCGGATGTCCCAGCCGAACTCGTCGTGCAGCAGCTGGATCATGCGCTTGGCCTCGGGGGTGCCCTCCTGCACCTCGAGTCCGGCGTAGATGTCCTCGGTGTTCTCTCGGAAGATGACCATGTCGACCAGGTCGGGGCGCTTGACCGGCGAGGGGACGCCCTCAAACCAGCGGATGGGGCGCAGGCAGACGTACAGGTCGAGGATCTGGCGCAACGCCACGTTGAGCGAACGGAACCCGCCGCCGATCGGCGTCGTCAACGGTCCTTTGATGCCGATGAGGTACTCCCGGAACACGTCGATGGTCTCGTCGGGAAGCCAATTGCCGGTCTCGTTGAAGGCCTTCTCGCCGGCGAGCACTTCCTTCCAGGAGATGCTCTTGCCGTACTTGGCCGCCGCCGCGTCGAGAACCAGCTTGGCCGCCGGCCAGATGTCGACGCCGGTGCCGTCGCCCTCGATGAAGGGAATGATGGGCTCGTTGGAGACGGAAAGCGTCCCGTCTGCCGCCTGGGTGATCTTGTCGGCCATCACACCAGCCTACCGGGACCCCGATCCCGGCCCGTCCGGCCGGTTGGCCATGTTGCCCGGCACCCGGCCATGCGATACTGGTCGGATGGGGCCAGCGGGAGGCCAGGGGTGGAACCTGGTGGGTCGCGGACGCGGAGCGCGTCGAAGCCCAGGCCGGACTGCGGCGGGGCGGGGGCCTGCTGCTCGTCGGATCGCCGGGCGTCGGCAAGACCGCGCTGGCCCGCGCCCTGCTCGCCGGCCAGACGGACAGCCCTGACCACGACATCCAGTGGGTGGTCGCCACGGCCACCGGGCCGTCGATCCCGTTCGCGGCGTTCGCGCCGCTGGTGCCCGACATCGGCGGTGACGCCGCGGGCCGCCCCGACTCCTTCGACCTGCTCCAACGCCTACGGCGCGCCATGATCGCCCGGGCTGCCGGCCGGGAGTTGATCGTGGCGGTGGACGATGCCCACCGGCTCGACGACGCATCGGCGACCTTGGTGTTCCAGCTGGTTTCGACTGGCAGCGCCACCGTCGTGGTCACGGCGCGGTCGGGCGCGGCGATGCCCGACGGCATGCGGGCCCTGTGGAAGGACGGACTGGTCACCCGCATCGACCTGCAGCCCCTGGGCCGCGAGCACACGGTGCAGCTCGCCGCCCGCTTGCTGGAAGGGCAGTTGGACGGCGACCTGAGCGAGGCGTTGTGGCAGACCAGCGGGGGCAACCCGCTGTACCTCCGCGAGTTGGTGTGGGCCGGCAAGACGGCCGGCCGGGTGACGGTCGACCGGGGACTGTGGCGGCTGCAAGGGGAGCTGACGGTCGGGCCCCGTCTGACCGAACTGGTGCAGGAACGACTGGCCCGCTTGACCCGGAGCGAGATCGCCACGCTGGAGGTGGTGGCCTTCGCCGACCCGTTGCCCCTGTCGGTCCTGACCCGGTTGGCTCCTAGCTCCTACATCTCCTCTCTCCAGCGGCAGGGTCTGCTGGTGGTGCAGGCGGCCCACGGCGAGGAACAGGTGCGCCCGGCCCATCCGTTGTACGGCGACGTCATCCGGGCGGGCATGCCGGCGCCGCGGGTCCTGGAGCTGCGCACCGAACTGGCCGCGGCGTACGAGGCCGCCGGCCGGCTGGGAGCCGACTTGCTCCGCGTCGTCACCTGGCGTCTCGACGCCGGGCGCGACGAGGATCCCGACCTGCTGCTCACCGCCTG
Source organism: uncultured Acidimicrobiaceae bacterium (assembly GCA_963702305.1). GTDB lineage: Bacteria > Actinomycetota > Acidimicrobiia > Acidimicrobiales > Palsa-688 > PALSA-693. Next base: position 12,673 of record CAVPBX010000020.1, read on the forward strand.
CCACCGCGCCGCGGAGCGACAGGACTGGAAGCTATCGGGCCGGTTGGCCGAGGCCGCCCTGACGACGAGCAAGGAGCCGGCCGCGGCCTTGGCGCTGGCCGACGCCCTCAACCACCAGGGCCGCCACCAGGAAGCCCTCGACGCCCTGGGCGACTGGCAGGGCGACGGCGACGACGAGATGGCCCGGGTGGCCGTCCTGCGGGCGTACATCCTGTACTGGGGCCTGGGGCGCATGGACGATGCGGACGGCACGTTGGCCCGGGCCGAGGGCCAGATCACCGAGCCCTCCAGCCAGACGTGGGTCGCGGCCATCCGAGCCGGGATGCTGTCATTCCGGGGCCGGCCGGCCGCGGCCGCCGAGCACATCCGACCGCTCCTGCAGCAAGAGGACCTGTCACCGCGCGCCCTGGTCGCGGGCCGCACCGCCCTCGCCCTCGGGCTGGCCTGGTCCGGTCACGCCGTAGAAGCGGTCGAGGTGGCCGAAGCCTGCCTCGAACCGGGCCTGGTGGCCGCCGACGACGCCCCTGTGTCGGTGCGCTGGACCGTGCTGGCCTGCCTGTCCGCCTACCGGATGGCCGGGCGGCTGGCCGACATGGAGGCCCTGGCCACCTCGGAGTACAACCTCGCCATCCGCCTCCACAACAGCCAGGCCCAGGGCGTCACCGCCGGCGCGCTGGGTTGGGCGGCGCTGGCCAGGGGCCGACTGGCGACCGCGGCCGAGCATTTCCGGGAGTCCGTGGCGGTCCTCACCGGGGCTGACTGGACCGCGGTGCGGGGCCAGAGCCTGACCGGACTCACGGAGACGCTGGCGCTCGCAGGCGACGCCGACGGTGCCGCCGAGGCCCTGGCCGAGGCCGGCTACGACCAGCGACCCACCACTCGCTGGGTCGCGCCCCGGGTGGTCATCTCCAGCGCCTGGGTCGCGGCGGCGCGGGGAGAGATGAGCCTGGCCGTCGAACGGTTCCTCGCCGCCGCGGCCACCGCCCGGGTCAGTGGGCAGGTCGCCACCGAATTGCTGGCCCTGCACTCGGCGGTGCGGCTCGGCGAGACCCAGGCGGCCGACCGCCTCCACGAGCTGGCCACCTGGGTCGAAGGCCCCCTGGTGCAGGTGGCCGCGGCGCAGGCCCGCGCCCTGGCGGCGGCCGATGGTGAGGCGCTCGACCGGGTGGCCGGTGCCTGGGAGCAGCTGACCATGTGGCTGCACGCCGCCGAGTGCTCGGCGCATGCCAGTCGGGCGCACATGCTGGCCGGATCGCCTCGTCGGTCGGCGGCCGCTGTGGGCCGAGCCGAGGCGTACCTGGAGCGCTGCGACGGGCCCCGACCGATGGGGCTGGCCCTCACCTTGGCGGCGCCGACGCTGACCCGGCGCGAGCAGGAGGTGGCCCTCCTGGCCCAGTCGGGCCTTTCGAGCCAGGCCATCGCCGAGCGGCTGTTCCTTTCGGTGCGGACGGTGGACAGCCACCTGGCCCGCACCTACAACAAGCTGGGCATCACCAGCCGGCGAGAGCTGGCCGCGGCGCTCATCTCCCCCGCTCCGCAACGGCCGAAGTCCCCCGCCTGACGGGGCCCGCCCAAAACTGCATTCGTTGGTCATGCCAACGTTGGTCGGACCGTCGTGTTAGCCTGCTCGGCCGTGACCGAGGTCGACACCGCCGGGGCCGAGTACGCACCTCCCCGCCGGGTCCAGGAGCTGCCGAGCTGGCTCATCGGCCAGGTGGCCACGCATGCGGGACGCCTTGTCGGCGCCGCGCTGGCCCCGGAGGGGATGCGCAAACAGCACTTCACGGTGCTGAGCGCGCTGGCCGAACAGGGTGCCGCCAGCCAGGCCGCGCTCGGGCGCCGGCTGTGGATCGATCGCAGTGACCTGCACGCCATCCTGGGCCAGCTGGAACAGGACGGATACGTGGCGCGCGTCCGCGACGAAGGGGACCGTCGCCGCAATCTGGTCGAGCTCACCACGGCGGGAGCGGCCGCCCTCGAACGCCTGGACGCCCTCATCCGGGGGGCCCAGGACGAGCTACTCGGCCCGCTGTCGGCGACCGACCGCCAGCATTTGCGACGCACCTTGAAGCGTCTGGTCGAGCACCACGCCGGCGCGCCCGGGCCGCCCTCCCCCCCAGACTGACGTCCCGGCTCGCCTCGCCGGCACCGCCAAACAATTGGGCAACCCAACGTTGACATATCCAACGAATCTGCGTATTGTTGGTGTCACCAACGTTGTAGTGACCAACGAAAGGCGAGCATGATGTCCACCACCCCCACCTTCACCCCTCAGCTCATCGGTCGGACGGAGAAGACCCTCAACGCCATCCTGGAACGAGCGCTGGCCGGAACCGGACTCACCGAACCCCAATGGGTGACCCTGACCCTCACCCTCACCGGCGGCGGCGGCGGGACGGTCGACCGAGACCAACTCGTCGACCGGGTGACCGGCGCCTTGCACATCACCGACGCGGCGGGGCAAGAGCTCGTCGCCGCCCTGGCCGCGGCCAACCTCGTCGAGGACCCCGACGGCGAAGGCGCCCTGGTGACGGTCACCGGCGCCGGCCAGCAGCTGCACCGCCGGATCCGCGGCGTCGTCAAGGAGATCACCGACCGGATGTGGGGGGACCTGGCCGAAGGCGACCTGGCGGCCGCGGCTCGGGTTCTGAGCACCGTTCTGGACCGGGCCAACGCCGAGCTGGCGGCCGCCCGGTAGGGGCGCCCCGAGGCGGCGACTGGTAGCTTCCCCCGCGGCCGACGGTCCAGATGGCGCGACGGCGCCACCGCCCGGTCCGACGACGAGAGGGGACGTGAGGGTGACGGGTTCGAGCGGGAGTTCGAAGGTGCGGCCGCCGGCGGAGCTGTTCGATCTGAGCGGTAAGACCGCGGTGGTCACCGGCGGCGCCCGCGGGATCGGTGAGGCCATCTCGTGGGGGCTGGCTGCCGCCGGCGCCGACGTGGTCATCGCCAGCCGGAACCTGGCCCGGTGCGAGGAGGTGGCGGCCGAGATCACCCGGGCGACCGGCCAAACGACCCACGCCCGGCATCTCCACGTCGGTCACTGGGACGAGGTGGCCGCCTTCGCCGAGGAGGTGTGGAACCACGTCGGCCCGATCGACGTGGTGGTCAACAACGCCGGGATGTCCCCCCTCTACGACGATCTTCGGGACGTGACCGAGGAGTACTGGGAGAAGGTCGTGGGCGTCAACCTCAAGGGGCCCTTCAAGATGACCGTGGAATTCGGGTGCCGGATGTTCGACGGCCACGGGGGTTCGATCATCAACCTGTCGACCTTGGCTTCACTGGGGCCGACGCCCAACACCATTCCGTATGGCGCGGCGAAGGCCGGTCTCAATGTCATGGCCCGAGGGTTCGTCCGGGCCTGGGGCCGGAAGGTCCGGGTCAACACCATCGTCCCGGGCGCGTTCCGGACCGACGTGACCCGCGCCTGGGCGTCGATCCCGGCAGGGATCGGCGAGCCGGAGGAGATGGTCGGTACCGCCGTCTACCTGGCGAGCGACGCCGCGAGCTACACCACCGGCGCCCAGATCAGAGTTGCGGGCCCCGACGAGCTGGGCGGAAACTAAGCCCCGCCCGTGACAGGATCCGGGGAAAATTCGGCCAGTCCGTGCTTGATCACGGTCACTCCGTCCTGGACCGCTTCGAAGGCCAGGGCCCGGGCCCCTTCCGCGGTGCGGCCGGCGTCATACATGGTCACGACGAGATCCCGGCTGGGAAAGGCCGGGGCCGAGAACCGTCCAGCCAGTCTGCGCAACCGGGAGGTATCCCCGCCGGCGCCGATGTCGACCGCGGCGCCACTGCATAACCCGAAGGTGCACATGCCCTGCAGGATCTTGCTGGGGTAACCCTCCTGGCGGGCGATTTCGTCATCGATGGCGTGGCCGGCGTGGTCCCGGGACACGCCCGCGTAGCGGAAGGCCTGATCCCGGTCGACGACCAGAGTGCGGCTGCCAAAGGGGCGGGTGCGGGCAGCTTCCGGGAACGTGTGGTCCGGGGCGGCGGCGCCGACGTCCGCCTCGACGGTCCCGGCGATGTAGAAGTTCGACCAGAAGTGCTCCACCATCGGAGCCCCGTGCTCGTCGGTGACCAGGATCCGCTGGGATACCACGACCCCGCCCTTCGTCTGCCGGGCGCCATAGGTGCCGGCGTGCCACCTGAGGGCCATCCCGGGCGTGATGACGCCGTAGTAGAAGACGTCATGCTCGCCGTGCACCGATCCGCTCGCCCCCCGGACCCAGTCGCGGCCGCCCCCTCGCTCCTGCGCCTCCCAGCTGGCCGGCAGGATCATCGCCGCGGTGAACAACGGCGGGACCACCTCGCCCCGCAGGTAGCGGTCGTTGTGATCGTTGGTGGCCCAGGCAAACGCCACGGCCGCGTCCGCGTCGACCCGCCCCTCGTGATGGTCCGAACCTGCGGCCAGGTCGACTGCCTCCGTGGTCACGGTGAAATTGTACCGAGTCGAGAATCCCGCCGGGGCGTGACATTGGTCATCCTCGATCGCGACCGGCGGCGTTCAGATCCGGTAGGTCCGGGTTGCGGTGTCGCGGAACAGGGCGGCCTTCTCCGCTGGGCTGGCGTCGGCGACGATCCGCTTGAAGGCGTTCCACAGGACCCGGTAGCCACACGACGCCTTGTCGACCGGAAAGTTGGACTCGAACATGCAACGGTCGACACCGAACTGCTCGATGCACCAGCGGATCTCCTCGCCCCAGGCCGCCGCCAGTTGCTCCGAAGTGGCACCGCCAGGCCGATGGTGCCACTCCATCCCGAATACGGGCATGCCGATGCCCCCGAGCTTTACCACCACGTTCGGGCAGGTGGCCAGGTCGGTGAGGGACGTGCGCCAGGCCTCGAGCACCTGGCTTCGTCGGTTGCGGTAGGGACCGATGCCCAGCGGGCCGCCGAGATGGTCGAGGACGATGGGCACGTCGGGCCGGCTCCGGGCCAGCTCGGTGAGCTCGGGAATCTGCGGATGGTACAGCCAGGCGTCAAAGCTCAGGCCGGCCCGGGCCAGCGCCGCGAACCCCGAACGGAAGGCCGGATCCCCGAGCAGCCCGGGCGGTGGATCGGTGTGGCTGGCTCGGACCTCCGGGCTCGGATCCCAGGCATTGGCGTGCCGAATCCCCCGGAAACGACCCCCGCCGGCGTCCTGGTGGGCGGCGAGCACGTCGTCGATCTCGGGCCCGCGGAGGTCCGCGTAACCGACAATGCCCGCGATGGACCCGTCGGGGTCGGCGGCCACCACGAACTCGGTCTCGCCGACGGGGCGAAATGCGGGCGGCCCGTCCCGCCGATAGCCCGACAGGCACTCGATGAAGACCGTCGTGTCGATTCGGTGGCCGCTGCCTGTGTCCGCCTGCAGCTCGGCGAACAGGTAGCGGTTGTTCGGGTGATCCCAGAGGTGATGGTGGGGATCACAGATCACCAGGTCGGGCTCGAGGGCGTCCTCCATCCGGCCATCATGACCCTTCGGCGGCACTGCGGGCAGGAAAGGCGGCGGTCGGCCACTCAGCTCTGGAGGCGGTCGAGAAGCCACCCGGGCCCGACCACCTGTGCCCTCCGGCTCTCAACTCGGCGCCGCAGGCCGCGATCCGAGGTCACCACCACGACCGATTCGTCGCCGCCAGGCAACAGGGCGACGATGGTGTCGTCTCCGGAACCGGGCGCGTGGACCACCTCGACCCCGTCGAAGTCGCCCTCGCCGACTCCGGTCCGCGCCGCGCCCTCGAGGACCACCACCACCGGCTCGCTCAGCCGGCCCGCGGCCGTGGCGGCGCGGATCTGCCCGACGAGTCGCCGGGCGGCGCCCGAACGGTCTCGCCACCAACCGTCGGGGCGACTGCCGACGACGTTGGCGGCGTCTACAAGGAGCACCTCCAGAGCCTCGCACCGCCGACGCCGGTCCGTTGCCCTGCTGCTGTCCCGTCGGCGCGGAATATGAATCGCGCGTGAAGAACCGATGGGTACGTTGCCGGCTTTGCCTGCGGCCACGCATTCTGGGGTCAAACCAACGAGCAGCCCGAACCTCTTGGAGTCACCAAATGCCCGGACCGGTACCCACCATTGATCTGACCGACTGGGCTGATGGTGATCCGATCGTCAGGGGCCGGATCGCGGCCACGGTCGACGTCGCCTGCTCCGAGGTGGGATTTCTGCAAATCGTCGGGCACGGGATCGACCCAGACCTGATCACCCGGATGCTGGCGGCAGCAGATCGCCTCTTTGCCCTGCCGCTCGAGACCAAGATGCGATACCGCCCGTCGTCGCCCGAGGTCAACAACGGGTACTCGCCGGTTGGCACCGAGTCGCTCGCTTACTCGCTTGGCCTCGACGGCGCACCACCCGACCTGTTCGAAGCCTTCAATCTCGGCCCCGAAGACATGGATCTGGAAGATCCCGCCGTGATCGCCGAACTCGACCGGTGTTTCGCCCCCAACCGGTGGCCCGAGGAGGTCCCAGAGCTCCGCGCCATCGCCATGGAGTATTTCGCCGCGGTGCGGTCGTTTGCCCACCGCCTCACCGGGATCTTTGCCGTCGCGCTGGGCCTGGACGAGCGGTTCTTCGAGAGCTTCACCCGGCACTCGACCGACACCTTGCGGATCAACCACTATCAGCAGACCGCTGCGATGCCAGATCCATTGCCCGGGCAGACGCGGATGGGAGCGCACACGGATTACGGAATCGTCACCGCGCTGCATGCCGACGCCGTCCCGGGCCTGGAGATCGTCGGACCCGATGGCACCTGGCATCCGGTGCTACCCGAGGAGGGTGCCTACCTCGTCAACATCGGTGACCTGCTGGCGCAATGGACAAACGATCGGTGGCGGTCGACAGTGCATCGCGTCGCGGTGCCGCCGCCCAGCGAGACGGGCCGCAATCGTCGACGGTCGATGGCGTTCTTCCATGACGGCGACTGGGACGCCATCGTCGAGTGTCTGCCGACCTGTTGCACCGAGGACAACCCGGCGCGCTACGGGCCCATCCGGGCCGTCGACCATCTAATGAACAAACTGATTGGCGGTCGGACGATGTCGGCGTCGGAGGGCACCAACCACATCGGTGACCGTATCGACGCCGTGCGCGCCTGACCAGCGCCTAGCTGGGTGCCCTGAGGCCGAGACGCCGCTGCTCGATGACGAGACAGCGGTCCTCGACGTAGAGCAAGCCAGCCCCCTCGGCGATGGCGCGGGCCTCCTCGGAGGCAATGCCCAATTGCAACCACAGGGCGGTTGCACCCACCGCCACAGCCTGCCGGGCGAAGTCTGCCGTCTGGGCGGAGGGCCGGAACACATCGACCAGACCAACCTGCTCGGGGATGTCGGCGAGCTGCCGGTAGACCGGCTCACCGAGGATTTCGTCGGCATGCGGATTGACGGGGATGATCCGCCAGCCGCGTTGCTGCATGTGGGCCGGTACGGAGTGGGCCGCCTTCGCCGGAGCGGCGCTGGCGCCGACCACGGTGATGGTCTCGTAGGTGGTGAGGATCCGTTCGACGATGGTGTCAGTGTCGACCATGGCTCCCACCGTACGACCACCACCGGACTTCGCGAGATGCCGCCAACCGGCGAGCAGGTCGGCGGTTTCTTGAGAGACTGTCTCGTCACCGGAAAAAGGAGCGCGAACGATGGTCTCTCCGGTAAGAGTCTCGACGCGGATGGCGGTACTGATCGCGTTCGCCGGTCCGCTCGCCGCCGCGGCCATCATGGTTCCGCTCCGATCCCACACCCAGACCAGCAGCCTCGCCTTGGTCATGGTCGTGGTCGTGGTGGCATCGCTCGTTCCGGGCCACCGCGGCGGCGCGCCCGTGGCCGGGCTGTCGGCCGGGATCTGGTTCGACTTCTTCCTGACTCGACCGTACGAGAGCTTCTCGATCCATCGCAGCGCCGACGTCCAAACCACCCTGCTGCTCACGGTGGTCGCCATCGCGGTCGGAGAACTCGCCGCCCGACACCGGTCTGCCCGCCGGCAAAGCGAGGTCGCCACCCAAGAGATGCTCGCCGTGTACGTCGTCGCAGAGATGCTCTCCGCCGGCACCCGCGCCTCCACGGTCGTCGACACTGTCGCCGAGCAGCTCAACGAGCTGCTGTTCCTCAGACACTGTCATTTCGAGCGCTCGACCGATCCGACGCCAGATCCCTCCATCAACCGAGCCGGCGACTTGGAATACGGCCACCTCGACTGGCGCCTCGAGCGCGACGGCCTGCCCACCAGGGACGTCATCCTCCCCGTCGAACACCAAGGCCGCCGGGTAGGGCACTACGTGCTGCGCGGCCCCGACATTGGCATTCCCCTCAGCCACGATCGCCGACTCGCAGCCGTGGCCCTCAGCGATCTCGCCGGCGCGGCCCTCGGCGCCACCACCATCAACAACCACTAAGGGGCATTTCGCCGCCGCAGCCGCCATGATTGACAGGTCAATCCAGCGTGTCCCGACCACCGGATCCGGCCGGCCGCTTCGTCGGGTTACCGCGGGGAAGCTGCAAGCTGGTCCGGGGCCGCACCCACATGACATCGATCTGGGCGTCGCTGGTCAAAATGTCGAGCACCGCTTTGGCCTGATCGTCCGGGGCCAGTTGGTCCTGGGCGATGTAGCCGCGCCGCCACCAGTCATCCCGAAACCGCTCCAGGGCGTCCCGGTCGGGGATCTCTGCGCTGTTGAAGAACTCCCCGCCCGAAGTCGAGCCCACAATGATGGTGCTGAACCGCACGGTGGGGTGCTCCAGCTTCCACACCTGCACGCATTTCTCCAACGCGGCCTTGCTCGCCAAGTACAACCCCAGTCCGATCCAGGGCGGGACCAGGTTGGCGGACACACTGGAGAAGTAGATCGCCGCCCCCTCCGACGCCTCCAGATGCGGGATGGCGGCGCCGGTGACCAGGCTGGCGCCGATCACATTGATGTCCAGGGCCAGCCGCCATTGATCCTGGGTGGTCGTCCACAGCTCGCTGACGACCCCCTTGCCGGGGGCGTACACCAGGGCGTCAAGACCGCCGAACGCTTCGGTGGTGCGGGCCACCACCGCCGCACAGGCGTCGGGGTCGCGGACATCGCAGCTGACGACCATCGCGTCGGGACCGCAGTCTCGCCGGAGCTGCTCCAACAGTTCTGTGCTGCGTGCTGCCAGCGACACCGCGGCGCCCTCCCGGGCGAGCCGTAACGCCACGGCGCGGCCGAGCCCCTTCGACGCCCCCACCACCAAGGCCCTCTTGCCGTCCAGTGCACCCATCAACGGCGACCCTACCGGGCGACACCCTCCACCCGTCCCATCGTCAACGCCTGATCCGAGCCCCCGTTTGGGTCGGTTGCCCAGTTTCGATCGCAGGATGCAGCGTGGCGCTGGGTGCGTCATGTGCGCCGAGGCGCATCTTGTTTGTAACGAGTTCAACGATCTGATCGCCGAGACGCCTTCTTTGCATGATCTGTCCGCGGAGGAGGTGTGCGGCGTTGGAGCGATGTTGCGGCGGTCGGCGGAGTGATCTGCGAGTTGTTCAACCCGGTGAAACTGGCGAATCTGTCGATGGGCTTCCGGATTCCGCACTTCCACTGCCACGTTTACCCGCAGTACGACGAGGACGATCCGTACCGCTTGATCGATGTGACGGAGGGTGACGTACGGCTCGGTGACGAGGCATGGGATCGGCGGGTGGCCGGCATGAGCGAGCGGCTCGGCGGCGTCTCGTGACCGCCACGACCGCGTGGACCGATAGGCCGCCGCTCACCTTCGGTGGCACCTATGCGCCGCCGTGTGCACTCTGCGACACACCAGGGCCGCGTAGCACCTGACCGGCCGGAATACCAGAGTCAATGGTCCCGTCGATCACCGGATTTCCGTTCACGAAGACGTGCATCACTCCCTCGCAGAACTGGTGAGGTGAAGTGAACGTCGCCTTGTCGATGACGGTGGCGGGATCGAAGACGACCAGGTCGGCCACAGCACCCGTCCGCAGAATGCCTCGGTCCTTCAAACCGAGACGGCGGGCGGGAAGGCTCGTCATCTTCCGCACCGCCTCGGACAATCCGAGGACGCCCTCCTCTCGGACGTAGTAGCCGAGCACCCGGACGAAGGTCCCGTAGCTGCGCGGATGGGGACACCCTCCAGTATCGGGGTGGAGGATCCACCCGTCGCTGGCCACCGCCACCTCGGAATGCGACATCACCCGGCGGATGTCCTCCTCCCCGATGGCGAATATCACGACCTCCACTCCCCCACCATGATGAGCGAGGAGGTCGAGCAGAACGTCGACCGGCTGCTGTGTTTGGGAGGCCGCGATCTCGTCGAGCGTACGTCCGGTCAGCTCGTCACCCCCGCCTGGTACCGAGGCGATCATGATGGTGTCGGGCTCGAAGTTCTCGTTCGGCCGGCCGTCAGCCGGGCCCTCGAGAACCTCCGTTCGGATGCGTGCCCGCCCGTCCGGGTCGAGCAGCCGAAACCTCATCTTCTCCGTGCCGCCCTCGACCGCCCAGCCGGGGAGAAGAGCGGTGAGCGTTGTCGAAGACGCCGGATAAGGGTACTGGTCGGCGATGACATCGACCCCACGCACGCGGGCGTCGTCGATGAGCCGGAGGGACGCCTCGGTGAGGCCCCAGTTTCGCCGCCCCAGCACCTTGTGATGGCTGATCTGTAGGGGGAGTCCGGCACGCTCAGCTACCTGGAGCGCCTCTTCGACCGCAGAAAGTAGATTTGGTCCCTCGTTTCGCATATGGGTCGAGTAGAAACCGCCATACCGGCCGGCCACCTCGGCGAGGGCGACGATCTCGTCGGTGGAGGCGTACGTGCCGGGCGGGTAGATGAGACCGGAGGAGATGCCGAACGCACCGCCTTCCATCGCGTCCACGACCGCTCTCTGCATCTCCGCGAGTTCCTGCTGGGTGGGGGTTCGGGCCTCGAAACCCATTGCCGCGACGCGGGCTGTTCCCTGACCGACCTGGAGGGCGACGTTCACGGCGAGCGGGAGGCTTGAGAGCAGGCGGGAGAAGCCGGCAGCATCGGACCATGACCAGTCGAGGTCGCGGCTCAGAACGAGCTATAGGTGCGAAGGAGTTCGCGTCGCTCGCCCCCTCCGACCGGGAAGGTGGAGTGTCCGCAAATTGCCGACCACCACAGTGGTCACCCCTTGGTGCACCATGGAATCGGCGCGAGGATATTTGGGCAGCGTGAAGTCGCAGTGGGTGTGCAGGTCGATGAACCCCGGCGCCACGGCGAGCCCCTCAGCGTCTATTTCGCGGGCGCCGTCAGCGGGAATGCCCATTCCGATGTCCACAATCCGGCCGCCGGCAACCGCGAGGTCACCACGATGAGACGGACCACCCGACCCGTCGAACAGCTGGCCTCCCCTCAGCAGGAAGGTGTCTTCTCGCTCCTTGCCAGATGCCACCGGTCAGCCTTGCCGAGGTTCGTCGCGGCTCCGGTTCATGCCCCAGTCGATGTTTCGCTGGAGCTGCACGACAAGAATCGGATGCACCCCCCGATTGACCATGCCTTGATAGTCGCGGTCGCGAAGCAGTGCCCGAGCCTCGTCGTCGAGGTCGAAGCGCCCGACGACCGCGTCTGGGTCCTCGAGGAACTTCCGGAAGATGTCTTCGTTCTCCTGAAGCTCGTGGAGGGCAGTATGGAGTTCGAGGTCGCGATTGGCCGGACGGGGATAGATCAATCTCTCGGTCATCGGTCAGCTCCTCACAGCTCGATGATGGCGTAGCCGCAATGGCCGGAGTCCCAGTAGGAATGAACCGTCGCCTTGGAGGACAGCCCCCGGGCCCCGATCGCAACGGCCCAGGTACGCAACTCCACCATCCCGCGCCCGTCGACCTCCTCCGCCGATAGTTGGACGAGTTTCTCCCCCTCGCCGGCCGTGAGCCAATCCCTGACTTCCTTGTCGGAGGCGGTGTCCGGATGGTAGAACTTCTCGGTTCCCGGGTAGTGCGACATTCCACCGGAAGCGACGACTCCGAGGCGAAGGCTGTCGCGGTCCGCCCAACGGCCAGTGCACGGCCGAGATCGAAACAGCGGCGGATCGACGGCTGGGGAGGCACGTAGGCGTTGACGATCAGTGGGATGACCGGTACCGCCAGTCCAGCCTCCTGGGCGTAATACAGGGGGATCATGAAGGAATGGTCGAGCACCTGACGTTGGCTGAATGCCGGGTCGAAGCCGGAATCGAGCAGATAGTCGAGCATGTCGTTCGCAAGCTTTGGAATCGCATCAGAGGTCACCCGTACCCCGTGGAACTGTGCCGCGACGGGGTCCCCGGTGAACACGGTGAACGTTGGGACCAGGTCGAGAAAGTGATTGTGCAGATGGTCGAGCGCGACGACGCATAGCGCATCCAAGTTGAGCTGGTTCGCCCGCTTCGCAAAGAGTCGATAGCCATCATGCACTCTGCTCAGCTCAGCTGGGTCCTCCTCGGGCGGTCCGAGGAAGATCTGCGGGGCGTGCGACACGCAGAACCCCATCGCCGCCCTGGGCTGGGCGCCGGTCTCACCCAAGGGACCCTCGGTTCTCTCGGCCATACGGGACATGGTCGTCCTTTCGCCTTGTCAGGCTGTTGAAGGGGTGCGGTCGATCGCGGGTCCGTCATTCCTGGTAGCACCGTTCATCGCGGAAGCGATGACTCGAAGCTGCGCGTCCCCCGCCGACAGCGGTGCCCGGGCGCCGGCGAGACCCCGTGCCCAGGTGAGGTCGATCCCCAAGTCGCTAGCGGCCCGGTGGTCTATTCCTCCGGGAGGCGAAGCGATGTCGATGACAATGGCGTCCTGGAGCCCGGGAAAGGCGGACCTCGGGATGGCGTCAGGCGCGGGGACCGTATTTACGATGACGTCCGCCTCGGCCATTGCTTCGACGCGTGCCGCGTGGGCGACTGGGGTGGCCCCGCGGCGCGCTCGCTCCAAGTGCTCGCGCCGACGGGCGGCGACGCGAACCCGGCACGCGAGTCCGAGCAAGGCGTCGGTGAACGCTGCTCCGGTGGCTCCATAGCCGAGAACGAGGAAACGGTGCTCGGGCAAGACCCGTTGGGTCTTGCCGACGAGAAGCGCTACGAGGGCTTCGGCAACGGCCGTTGCATTGCAGATGGCGATCGCACGGTCGTCTCTCATCTCGAACAGCTCGACACCGGTCGAACGAGCCGTGGCCGAAAGCACGGGGGTCGCTCGTCCGAGCACCAGCCCTCCAGCGGAGGCATTGGAGGCCGCCAGCAAGGCTCTGTCGAGGATGATCGGCACCGGGCAACTTGGTGCGTACACCCGATCGCCGTCGTCGAGGCCCGGCGACGGACACACGATCCAACTCGCCCCGCTGACCGCCGCCTCTGCCGAGACCGCAAGTTCGACGGCGGAGGCGGCGTTCCCGCTGGCTCCGAAGGTGGCGCCGTCCAGCGCCACGCCGAACAGCGCGACCTCGTAGCCTTTGGTCGAGAGCTGCTCAGCGATGTAGATCTCTCTGGCGTCCCCGCCAAGCACGGCTACGCGGATCTTGCTCACTCTCTGCTCCCTGCTCTCCCCTGGCCGGCGAGGCGTACCTCGGTGAGCGTGCTATCGCAGTCGGCCAACGCGCCTCGGAGCGCCTTGCGCTCGGAGTCGTCCAGCGGAAGGTAGGGGAGGCGCACATCATCGGTTCCGGGAAGGCCTCGAAGCTGCATTGCTGCCTTCACCGTTCGCGGCTGGCCAAGACGCCGTACCAGGGAGAAGTAGGGCTCGAGGGCCACCGCGATGCGCCGGGCGTGATCCCAGTCGCTCCGGGCCGCCGCGGAGACCAGCTCGACCATGGCCTGAGGAAAGGCCCAGCTGTTGGTCGAGGTGACACCGTCAGCCCCGGCAACGAGCGCGAGGACCGCGGTGACGTCCGACGCAGCCAGTACCCGTACCATTCCCGCGGTGCCTCGATGGACCGCGGCAATGCTCTCTGCCAGACCACGAAGCGAGGATGTCCCCTGTTTGACGGCGACGATTCCGGGCAACGACGCGATCACGTCGAGATCCGCTGGTGATAGGTCGATACCGAACACCGGGTTGTTGTAGACGACAAGATTCCCCGGCAGTCGCTGGGATAGCTGCTCGAAGTGGCGGAACACCTCGGCGGTACTCACCTCGGCCACGAGAGGAGCAGAAACCATCACCTCGTTCGCCCCCTCGTCAAAGAGTCGGCTGGCAAGGCGGGCGGTGGCCTCGGTGGACGGCAGCGCGGCGCAAGCCATCACTGATCGAACGGCGGTCACGGCGCGCACAGCCCGCAGGACGCTCACCCGTTCCTCGTCGGTGAGACTCTGGAACTCCCCGTAGGACCCGGTGAGTAGAAGGTCGTTGACACCTTGGCTCGCCATCCACTCCGCGGCACGTGCCATCGAATTCCCGTCCACCGCGGCGCCTCCCGCCGTGAAGAGTGTGGGGGCGATCGCGTAGAGCCCCAGCGTGGGGGCGGCGGAGAGGGCTGGCTGCATATTCATATCCTCACGTGGTCGGCCCGGAAACACCGGCGGCGGTGCGCCGCCGACCCCCCAAATAGAGTCGGCGAACTTCGGGCCTATCGAGGAGCTCGGAACCATAGGGGATCAGATCCATCTTCTCGGTTTCTATCGACCGCTCAGCGCCGACGGCTTTGGCCCGTGGGTGTTCACCTGGGCAGAGGCGTGACTCAGGAGGTTGTCGCGGACGGACTCGATGTGGGCGCGGATGAGCTCGACCGAACGAGTTGAGTCCCGGTCGTTGACCGCGTTGACGATCTTTCCGTGATCGGCCGCGCACTTGCGCATGCTGCTGACCCCGGCGACGTCACGCAGCCGGAGAGTCGTGGTGAGGTACAGCACATTGCGTAAGGCGCGGGCAAGGATCTCGTTACCGCTGCACGCCGCGACCGCCTCGTGAAATACGCAGTCTGTTCGGAGGAATTCGCTGAGGACGCCTTCGTTCGCGGAGGCGATGGTGTCCCTGGCTGCCGCCAAGAGCGACACGGAGTCCTCCTCGCTATGGCGTTGTGACGCCAACCTGACGGATTCCACCTCCAGCAGGAGGCGCATCTCATAGGCGTCGCGAATCGTCGCGGTCGACACTCGGACCACGTGAAGTCGGCCGCCAAAGGACTCGACCAGGCCCACTTCCACTAGATGCATTAACGCTTCTCGCACCGGCGTCTTACTGACGCCGAGGCGCTCGGCGAGGTTGGCCTCGGTGAGGCGTTCGCCCGGTGTCAACTCCCGGGAGATGATTGCAGCCCGAAGCCGATCGCTGACCTCGTCGGAGAGGGTCTCAGCTCGTCTTCGGATGACTCCGAGCTTCTTCGTGTCAGCGTCCATGAGCCTCATCTCAGTCATTTGGAATCCCGGACGAATTCAATGGTGACGTCTGTGGCCAGGGTTCGGATACCGAGCCAGGCGCACGTGTTCAGCAGTTGATTCTTGAGCTCGTCGATCACCATAATGACGCCCGGGCCGCCTCGGGCGGTCAATGCTGCCACCAGCGGGCGGACTACGCAGACGGCGTCGGCCCCCAGCGCTCCGGCCACAACGATGTCAGCCCCATGGCGGACTCCGCCGTCGATCATTACCACGTAGCCTGAGGAGCACTCCGCCCGGACCATGGGTAGTTGGTCGATCGGCGATACGAGCTGGGGGAGTTGCCGACCGCCGGTGTTTGAGACGATCACGCCGGCGCATCCGACCTCCTCGGCCCGACGAGCGTCACGCGGGTCCAACACGCCTTTGGCAACAACCTGAATGCCGCACGCGGCGGCGTAGCCGACCACGTCGAGCAGATCGTCCCATGTCCATTGCGGGAAGGCGTCGAGCTGGTCCACCCCGGCCGAGGAACCGACGGTCCTCAGCCCGCGTGCTAACAGCTCGCTCCCAATCTCAACCCCCCCCGGCTCGCAACCTGGCGCCGCGTGGGCAGGAGCCAGCACGGTGACGACGAGGACCCGAATGGCATGGGCCGCGGCGACGTCGACCATCTGACGAGCGCGGGTCGTCGTCCCCGCCGCTCGAATCTGCAACCACGGGTCAGGATGGGCGCCGACCACCTCGCTCAGAGGAGTGGTCGCCTCCTCGGACACGATGAGTGCCAGCTTGGCCTCGCTCGCCGCCTCGGCCAGCTCGAGGAGGCCCTGCGGGGCGAAGAGGTGGTCAGCCGCGAACGGTCCCACCACGATGGGGGCCGCGAGATACTTGCCAAACAGCTCGACCGAGGTGTCGACCCGATCCAATCCGGTCAACACCCGAGGAATGAGCGACCAGGTACCGAAGGTCGTTTCACCCGAGTTGGCGGAGTCGGCGCCGGCGGCTACGAAGTACTTCCACAGACGCGGTCCCAGGACGCGGCGCACCTCGGCGGCCCACGGCAGATCGCGACCAGATCCGGATCCCGCCCTCGGCAGCTCGTCGCCATCGACAAGGCGGTCCCTGCTCACGATCCCTCGCCGGCGATGTGCGGAACGGTGACATCGAGGACCGAATCGCCCGTCACATGCCGGAGGAAGCGGGTGAACTCCGGGGTCGACGGCGAGCGCAAGATCGTGGGCGGCCCCTGCTCGACGACGCGACCTTCGTGCAGGAACATGATGCGATCGGCAACGCTGTTGGCGAACCTCACGTCGTGGGTGCAAATGAGCATCGTCATACCGGATACGGCGAGCTGGCGGATCGTATGGTTAACCTCGCCGACGAGTTCGGGATCCAGGGCCGAAGTAGGCTCGTCAAACAGGAGCAACCGCGGACTTGTGGCTAGCGCCCGGGCTATTGCGACCCTCTGTTGCTGCCCTCCCGATAGCCGCTGGGGCAGGCTGAACAACTGGTCTGATAGTCCTACCTGGTCCAGCGCATCGGAGGCGATCGCCCGCGCCCGGTCTCGGGGCATCCGCTGCGCCAACCTGGGTCCCGCCGCCACGTTGTCCAGGGCGGTCATATGGTCGAAGAGGGCAAAATGCTGGAAAACCATGCCCACGCCCGCCGCCACGCGCACCTTGACGAGCTGGCGCTCAGGGGGTGATCGCCGACCACGACCGCGCAGAGTCATGCTCTGACTCGAGACGACGATCTCCCCGGCGGCCACCGGCACCAGGGCTGAGATCGCTTTGAGCAGGGTGCTCTTGCCCGAGCCCGAACGGCCCATCAGGACCACGACCTCCCCTTGGCCGAGCTCGAGCGACATGGACTCGAGGACCTCCTTGGCCCCGTACCGGCAGCGCAGATCCCGCACCTCGAGGATCCGGGCGCCATCAGACGCGTCCGCTCCGTCCCGACCCGCGGGCGATGAGGTCCGCAACGGCAACAAGGCGGACCGATAATCCGTTCGGTCGCCGGCGTCGGACCCTCCGAACTGGAGCCCGGCGTTCCGCCATGCCGCGGGCCGCGCCGCCCGACCAGCAGCCCGGTCCGACCGGCTGTCAAGTCCGAAGAAGCGCTCCAAGTAGTGCTGGATTCCGCCAATGACACTCGACAGCGCGATGTACATAACACCCGATGCCAAAAAGACGGGGAAGAACTCGAAGTTCTGCGACACGATGGTCTGGCTGCGGCCAGTGAGTTCGGCCACGCCGACCGCGGACGCCAGCGACGTTGACTTCAGCAGCCCGACCGTCTCGTTGCCCAGCGTCGGAATGAGGGAACGCAGGGCCTGTGGGAGCACGATGCGAAACAACTCTGTAGTCGGCGGAATGCCCAGGGCGCGTGCCGCAAGTCGCTGGTGGCGGTCGGTCGCTTCGATGCCCCCTCGAAGGATCTCGGCGCAGAAGGCCGTCTCGTTGATGGTAAGAGCGATCAGCGCGGAATTCAGGGTCGAAAAGCGCAAGCCGATTGCCGGCAACGTGTCATAGAGGAAGATCAGCTGCAAGAGGAGCGGCGTACCTCTTATGACGTAGATGTATACCCGAACAGGCAGGCGCACGAGCAGGTAAGGCGAGCCGCTCCACAAGGCGAACACCAAGCCGAACAACAATCCGCCTGCAAGGGGGATGATGGTCAGCAGTATTGCTAACTCGCTGCCTTCGAGCAGGTATGGAAATGTCAGGTAGTGGAAGAAGTGTGCCATTCCGGCGCGTTCGAGACTTCGCTGTCACGTATTCAGCGCGGCCGGGCGCTGCGACTGAGCTCCGAAGCCCCATTTCGTCAGCAGGGGCTGCTCCAACCCTTGGGCCTGAATCACCTTCATCCCACCGAGGATGGCGTTGGCCAGAGTCGTGTCGCTTTTTGCCATCGGGAAGCCGTTCAAGATGGGCAGCGAGATGGAGAAACCCGTCTGCAAGCTCGATGTCTGCTTCGCGATGGACTCCGCGTCCGAGAGGGCCGTCAGGTAGATATCACCCCGGCCAGCCTGCATGGCGGCCACGGCCTGATCGGCCAAAACCAACGTCACCGCCTTCTTCCCCTCCTGCTTACAGGTGGCGGAGACCGACGGCACGAGCGTATTGGCCTCGTAGGTCCCCGCGGGAGCCACGACACGCAGTCCACAGAGCGAATCGGTGGAGGTGATCTGCTTGGGGTTGCCCTTGGCCACAACTGAGCCGTCGATGACCGAGAAAGACGAGACGAAATTCACCTCCTTGAGACGCGAGGTGGTGACGTACAAGGACGGGCCCATCGCCACTCGCCCGCTTTCCAGCGCGGGTATGAGGGCTGAATAGGTGCTGTTCTGGAGGTCGTAGGTGAAGCCAAGGCATTGGCCGAGGTAAGTGAAGAGGTCAGGGTCGATGCCGACGATCTTGCTCGGATCATTGGCCTCTGGCGCTTCGAATCCGGCCGTGAAGCCGGCCAGGCCGATCACGAAGTGATGGCCGGCGACGCTCGGGTACTGGGTTCGGAGGCTTGTACACGCGCCGAGCGATTGCAGCGACACCGCGGTCGATGCCGCGGCCGATCCCGAGCTGGTGGTAGGGGACGACGAGGCCGCCGGCTTCGAGCTGGATCCGCAGGCGCCCACTACCAGTGCGCTGCTGAGAGCGCAAGATGCCGTCCTGATCCACCGACGGCGATGGCGATTTTCCTTCAGTCCTCTGGTGCGCACAGCGATTCCTCATCTCTGAGATCTCGTATTCGTATCTCGGATATCAGATCAGGGACGGGTGTCCGTGCGGTTTCCATCATGTGACGGCAGAGTTACGATCGCCGCTCACGGAGCTGGCAGGGGGAGGTTGCCCGGCGTATCAGATAAGGCAGGCCCGCTCGAAGGTCGCGCAGAGCACGACCCGGCCCCGCAGCACCGTGTGGGCGAAGGGCGCCCGGTTGAGCGACTGCTGAGGCCACCGCGCAGCCGGATCCCGTGGCCCAGGGTCCACGATGACGAGGCTGTGAGCGAGCGCGATTCCGAACCGTAACGCCGGGGCCGCTGTCGCTTTGTCGAGCACCCGCCTGAGCGGCCACCCGTACAGCTCACACGCGGCGAGGATCGCCGGCAGGAAGTCCTGCGCCACCTCCAGTCCCGGCCCGGTGGTCGCGCCTATGGTCGGTGAGGCGTTGTGGTCCGTCGCCACGACGTCGACGCCGTCGAGGAAGACGGAGACCAGGGTGGAGCGTACGTCTTCATCGGGGACCGGCGGCACGACCTGGAGCGTCGGTCGATGATCGTCAGGGATTGGCAGGAGAAAGTGTGGACTCGTCTGTACGGTCGCCCCGGGAACGCGGTGCATCGTCTGCACGTCCTTCGCCGATATGGCGTGGCGGAAATGTAGTGGGCCCGCGGCCCGGTCCACGACCGTCTCCAGCGCCTCCTGAGAGTCGCAGTACACCAGCGGCACGATGTCGACTGCCCACAAGGCGTCGAAGTGCGCCCACAAGTGCGGATCGTTCGAGTACAGCTTGCAGACCGACGGTAGGAGTTCGGTCACAGTTCTATGGTTGGCGCGGAGCCAGGACCCGAAGTCTTGGCTGTCGGTTCGCCCGACCGAAAGCACAGGCACCACGCGAGGCAGCGTCTCGGTCTTGGCTTCCTCCACGAGTCCCTTGAAATCTGCTCGACGGATCTCCTGCCAGACGATCCCTGCGTTGAGGGTCGTGATACCGCCGCTGAGCGAGGCAAACCGGTCGCGCTCTCGGATCCCAGTGGTGGCGAGGGGTAGGTTCTGGTCGGCGTCATACAGTCCTGGCAGCACCCACAGTTGGGCCCCGTCGATGTCGCGACCGCAGCCGGGAAGGGACGTCTGGCGGTCCGCGACGCGCCCAGCCTCGACCCGCAGACTCGTCCGCTCTCCCGACAGAGGATCGAGTAGGTCGTGGAAGGTCAGCGCGACGCGCCGGGGCATCAGTCTCCGAGGTCGTCTTGTGCGCCCTCAGCGCAATAGCGACATCGGCACCCTACCGTCGCACGAGGCTTGCTCCGGTCCGCCTCAGCGCCGACAGTCGCGGAGCGGCGTGGCCGGCCGACGGCTACCACTGTGATGGCCGTCGAATGAACCGTCGGCAACGGCCGCTCAGCCGAGGACCGGTTCGGCGCGCCGCTGTGCATCGCGCCACGCGAGGGACAACCGTCGCAGGCCGGTCTCTACTAGCGGCCATGGCCGATCGACGCAGATGCGCACATGGGAGTCGGGGGCGCGGGCCGCGTGGGCGACCGAACCTGGGGCTATGTGGACGCCGTGGCGCCGGGCGATCTGCACAAAGGCCCCGCTGTCTGCGACCGGAAGCCGCGCCCACAGCACCGAGCCACCCGCCGGCTCGCCCACCTCCCAGTCCGGGAAGTCGGCCCGAACACATTCGAGGGCCTGGCTGACGGTTCCAGCTATCGCTTCGCGTCGACGGCGTGCCAGTTCGTCGAGGTGCGGCAACAACTGAAGTGCGAACAGCTGGGATGGCACCGCCGGCCCCAGGTCGGTGGCTAGGCGAAGATGCATCGTCTGCTCGATCAGCGGCGCCGGGGCCCGGAGCCAGCCGATGCGGAGACCCGCCCACGCCACCTTGCTGAGCGAGCCGGTGCTCGCGACGACGGCTCGCCGGCACAGGGTGGCCAGTTCGGGCCGCACGCGGCCTTCGAACGCGAGCTCAGCAAGCGTCGAGTCCTCCAGCACAATCGTGTCGTGGCGGTCGAGGATGGTGGCAATCTCGCGAAGCCGTCCCACCGCGGGGACTCGGCCGGTCGGATTGTGCGGTCCATTTTGGAGGTACAGCACCTTGGGTCGGTGCACGGACAGCACCCGTTCCAGTGATTCAGGGACGACGCCGGCCGCGTCGGTGGCGAGCGGCTCAGCCCGGGCTCTGAGGTTGTCAATGATGTCGAAGATGCCCGGGTAGCTCGTCTCCTCCACCGCCACTGAGTCGCCAGGATTGGTGCACGCGCCCACTACCAGCGCCATCGCTTGGTGCGCTCCCGACGTCACGTGGACCTGGGTGGCGTCAGTGAGCAAACCCTCGTTCGTGTAGGTCGCCGCCAGCGCGTCGCGCAGCACCTCCAAGCCGAGCGGATGCACCCCGGGTCCCCCACCGTCGGCAATGAGATCGGAAACGTCGACCTTGATCGGCGGCCAGTGCGAGGGATCTGGTGGGTTGCCCGCGGCCAGGTCTATGCCCGGCAGACCGGCGAAATGCGCGCCGATCCTGCTGTTGGCCACCATGTGCCGGGTCCCTCTCACGACCGTCCCGCTGCCCTGACGGGACTGCAACAAACCCTCGCCGCGCAGATCGTCGAGCGCCGCGGTCACCGTCGAGCGTCCGACGCCCAACGCGGTCGCCAGCGCTCGCTCGGCCGGCAGGCGAGTTTCGTCAGCGATCAGACCCGACGTCACCGCCAGGCGAACTGCGTTCGCCAGACGGCGGGACAAGGCCCCGTGGGTCGAGTCCGACCAGCCCGTCAGGATCGAAGCCAGCTCCTCAGCGGACGGCTCACGAATGGCTTGTCTATTCACAGGCCAATGGTGCCAGATTGGCATTATCAATGACAACCCCTGAGCGGCAAGATCACCGCATGCCCAATGCGCGCTACGCCCAGGCCGAGGCGCATTGGGCCGCCGTATGCCGAGCGACTCAGCTGAGCACGGCTGACGGCATCGGCCGACGGCGCCGGTGGATAGCCCGGACCCTCCTGCGTGCCGGTACGCGCCTGGCCACGTCCATCTCTCGCCCGGAGCCAGAGAGGAGGGCCCGATGCATCCCTGGGTGGTGGAGCAACTCGCCAACGAGCACCGACGGGACCTCCTAAACCAAGCCGAACGCCGGCGGCTCAGATCTCAGGCGCCCCGCCGTCCTGGCTGGATCGAGTGGTTTCGGAGCTTGTTCGATCATGCCGAACGCGGTCGCGTGGCCTCGTCTCAGCGCGTCGCAGCTCCCGACGTCAGCGTAGAGCGTCCTCGGTCGTGTCGATTGGAAGTCCGTACAACTCGACGGCGTTGTCCTGCAGCACCCGTCGCCGCGTGGGTGCATCGAGTTGCGCCATCACCGCGGCTATCCGCTCCTTCGCATCAGGGTAAATACACGTTGGATGCGGAATGTCGGTCTCGACCAGCACGTTATTGACGCCGATGTCCTCCAGTAGTTTCGTGGGTCCGATCTGCTCAAACCAGAACGTCACATAGATGTGATCCTGGAAGTATTCCTTGGGGCGCCTCGACTGCAATTTCACCTCCGCCGGGTCCGTCACCATCTCGTCCAGCTGATACTCGATCGCCTCGAGGACAAACGGTATCCAACCGATCCCGCTCTCGGCCGACGCGATCTTCAGGTTCGGATACCGGTCGAACATGTCGCCCATGCAGAGGTTCGTGATGATCCGGACGTTGCTCATGTAGAACTGGGTCGCCAAGATGGCCAACCGACGTTGTGGTCCAAACGACTCCCAATAGATATCCGGGTTGGGCCCCGCCACGGCCGAGCCGCGTCGAATCTTCTCGGTCACGGCCGGATCCTCCGTCTCCATCCGGCGAAGTCCGCCGCTGCCGATGTGGAAGTTCATCACGGCACCCATCTCGTTGGCCAGCGCCCACATTGGCGCGAAGTAAGGCGCGTCCAGGTCTGGCATTCCAACCAGGTGCGGCTTGTCCGAGATGGTGAAGCCGGTAATCCCCTGATCCCGAAGGCGAGCCATCTCCTTCACCGTGGCATCCATGTCCCACACCGGCAGCACCGCCTGAGGAAAGAGCCGGTTGCCGGACTCCCGCTGAATATCCACCAGGAAATCGTTGTAAACCTCCTGCACGACGTTCCGCAACTCCACATCGTCGATGCCCAGCATCGAATTCGACGCGAACCCCACCGCGTTGGGGTACAAAATCTGCGCGAAGACGCCCATCTCGTCCAACAGCGCCAAGCGTTCGGCGACATCCCAGCTGGCGGCGTCGATGCGCTCCCACGGCTGCAGCGTTTGAGTGCCCAGAACCTTGTGCCGCCCCTTTTCGATCGTGTTCCCGCCGACGCTGGCGAAAATACGATCACCCATGTACCAGGCCGTGACCCCATCGGTCGTCCGTTGCACGGGCATCCGCGACGTGAAGCTTCCTGGCGCACGCGAAGTCCACAGATCGGGCGGCTCGGTGAAGTGGGCATCCCCGTCGATGATCTTCAACCCCCCAAGAACGGCGTGAGGGTCCACCGCTTGCAGATCCGTCATCCTGACCTCCTCATCGAGACTCGCCCGATACTCGCACAGCTGGCGGATTCCTGAACTGGACACTCGACGGACGGTTAGGACCCACTCGACGAAACCCGTGGCGGTCCATGCGGCGTGCGGGGGCGCGGCGCGGCGCAACTATGTGGAAGTCGGAAAGCCGGATAGTCCGGGATCGAGCTGGACACCGAGACTGTTGAGGGTCATGGCGACCATGTGATAATGCCCGACGAGCATGGGCAGTTCGATGAGTTGCTCGGTGTCGTAACGATCGGCCAATGCCACCCAAGTGGCGTCGCTTAGGCACCAATCGGTATGCAATTCGTCTGCTGCTCGGAGCAGCGTGGCGTCGAATGAGTTCCATTCCCCGTCCGGCCCCTCCGGCACCCGGTCAATGTCGTCTTGGCTCAATCCGGCGGCGAGGCCGATGAGGACGTGCTGGGCCCACTCGTATTCGCTCGCGCAGTT
Organism: uncultured Acidimicrobiaceae bacterium; assembly: GCA_963702305.1. Taxonomy (GTDB): domain Bacteria; phylum Actinomycetota; class Acidimicrobiia; order Acidimicrobiales; family Palsa-688; genus PALSA-693. Next base: position 36,650 of record CAVPBX010000020.1, read on the forward strand.
CCAGCCCGTGCGCAATATGAGTAGCTCGCGGTCGCGGGCCGGAAGCTTGCCGTGGAGCAACTTCCCTCCGAATGGGAGCCACTTGCGGGTCAAGCCTTCAGCCCGGACAACCGTCGTGAAGATGTTGGCCTCGTAGCCGACTACCGTCACCCCGTCGAGCAACTCCTGGGCCGACGGTCGCCGTTGCTCCGCAGGGAGCGGCAGGATTCGAGGTTCAACGGGACGGGCTGTCATACCCCACGCTATCCCCCGCAGTTTTGTCGGGTCATACTGAGCGATGACCAAGACCGAGCCGGTCGGAGCAGCCGAGAAGGGCGAGATCGGCACGCTGGCCGGGCTCCCCGGCCTGTCGCTTGACGCCTTGACCTCGGTGGCCTACGGGCCCGAGGCCATCGTCATCGTCCTGGCCGCCAGCGGTAGCGGGGCGATCGCCACGGTGCGACCGATCACCGTCGCCATCGTCGTGCTCCTGGCCATCCTGGTCTTTTCTTACAGCCAGGTCATCGCCGCCTACCCCGACGGGGGCGGCGCCTACGCGGTCAGCAAGGCCAACCTCGGCCAGACCCCGAGTCTGTTGGCGGGCGCCTCGTTGATCGTCGACTACGTGCTCACCGTGGCCGTGTCCATCACCGCCGGGGTGGCCGCCCTGACTTCGGCGTTCCCGGGGTTGACGTCGGCCACCGTCCCCCTGTGTCTGGCCTTACTGGTCCTGCTCACCGTGCTCAACCTGTTCGGTCTCTCCGAGAGCGCCCGAGCCTTCATGATTCCTACTCTGGTGTTCATCGGTGGCCTGTACGTGGTGGTCCTCTTCGGACTCATCCATCCGCTCGGCCCCGCCGGCACCACCCTTCCGGCGTCGCGCACCGTCTCGACTGTCGGCATCCTGCTCGTCCTCAAAGCGTTCGCGTCCGGCTGCAGCGCACTCACGGGCGTCGAAGCGATCGCCAATGGCACCCCGTCGTTCAAAGAACCGAGGGTAAAGCGGGCGCAACGGACCGAGTTGCTCCTCAGCGTCATCCTCGGCAGCCTGCTGCTGGGCCTGGCGCAGCTCACGGTCAAGTTCCACCTGCAGCCCAAGGCCAACATCACCCTGCTCAGCCAGATCACCGACCGAGCGGTCGGCCACGGAGCCACCTACTACATCGTCGAGCTGGCCACCACCGTGGCGCTAGCCCTGGCCGCCAACACCAGTTACGGCGGGCTCCCCGTTCTCGCCAGCCTCCTCGCCGGCGATAGCTTCCTACCCCGGGTGTTCTCCCTCCACGGGGAGCGGACGGTGTACCGCTACGGCGTCGTCGTCCTGGCCGTTCTCGCCGGGCTGCTGATCGTCGGCTCGGGCGGCAACACCCAATCCCTCATCCCGCTCTTCGCCATCGGTGTCTTCATCGGTTTCACCCTGGCCCAAACCGGGCTCGTCCGCCACTGGTTCACCCACCACGGCCACCTGTGGGCGGCCCGGGCCGCCATCAACGGAACCGGCGCGGTCCTCAGCGCCGCCGCCGCGGTGATCTTCCTGGCCACCAAGTTCATCCACGGCGCGTTCATCATCGTCGTGGTCATCCCCGCCCTCATGGTGATGTTCCGCCGGATCCACCGCTACTACGCCACTCTGGGCGCCGAGTTGGGCCTCGACGAAGAGCCGCCACCACCCGACGGCGACGTGCCGGCGCTGGTCCTGGTCCCGGTCGTCGGCCTGTCCCGGCTCACCTCAGCCGTCCTCGGCCACGCCCTGGCCACCGGAGGCGAGGTCCGGGCCCTGCACGCCGCCTTCGAAGGTGAGCCCACCGAAGCGCTCGAGGCCGCCTGGCGGGCCTGGAACCCAGGGGTACCCCTCATCGTCGTGCCCTCACCCGAACGTTCCGTCACCCGAGCCTTCCTGAGCTATCTGGCCAGCCCGGACGTCGCGGCCCATCCCAACATCATCGTGATGATCGGCGAGATCGAGCCACGGAAACTCCGCCACCGGCTCCTCCTCAACCAACGGGGCACCCTCCTGGCCAGCGTCCTACGCCGCCGCAGCGACGCGGCCATCGCCACCATCCCTTTCCGTCTCGATTGACACAGCCGACCGGGCTCCCACTCTCTCGGTGGTCAGGAACTCGTGGCCACCATCAACTCGACGGTCCCACCGGTTGGTCGCTGGCGCCCTTTCCCGTGACTACCCGGATGGTGCCCTGGCTGTCCCCGCCGACGGGTTTGGCCACGCCCTCGAAAACTTGACCGACGAACCTTGGCAGGTTCGGCAGGCGCGGCAGATCGAGCATCTTCAGGAACGGAACGGCGGCAATGAACAAGCCGAGCGGTGGGTCGATGATCCCCGCTGCCACCGCGAGGCCGATCCCGCCGAAGTACCCGATAGATCGGGGCCAATCCAGCTCGAGCGGACCGACCCGGCTGACGAGTTGTGGTTCGGCGTCCCGCCCGGTGGACCGCTTTGTGATGGCTCGGGCTACCACCGGCTTGGTCGCTTGTTTGACGTATCGGCCACACGACCCTCCTCGCGTTCGGTGAGATGAGTTCTACCCCAGGGGACGCTCCCCGAACAGGAGCGGGCCGGCCGCGGCGACTCCTGTGGCCAGCACAGACGAACCGACGGCGATGCTCCAGGCCACCGGCCCCAGAGGAGTGCAGCCGAAGAACTGGCTGATCCCTGGGGTCTGGACGATGCCGGCGAGGATGGCGGCTGAGCCGACACTGCTGAGCAGGACGAGCCGGTCTCGGCCCCCGGCCATGACCGTCTGGCCCAGCTGGCTGCCCACCAGGGCCACCAGAGCGGTCGTGCTGGCCCGTCTCCGGCGTCCGGTGAGGCGGGCGAGCGTCCAGGCCGTGCCCGCCCCGAGGGCGGTACTCGCGGCCCGGACGGCGATGGCCCGTTCGAGGCTGTGACCGAGCGAGGCGTCAGGACCTTCGGCCAGGAGCGCCTCGGGGGTGGTGGTCGGGGGCGACCGGAGGGCGATGGCCAGGGCCGGAGCTATGTCGGTGAGGAGGTTGACGGTCAGCAGCTGACGGGCCGAGAGCGGCGCTCGGCCCGTGACGGCGGTGGCGCCCACGGTGAAGACGACTTCGCCGAGGTTGCCGCCCAGCAAGATGGCCAATGCCTCGCGAAGCGACGCCCACATGGCTCGACCTTCGATGATGGCGTCCACGATGGTCTCGATGCGCTCGTCGGTGACCACCAGATCGGCGGCCCGCCTCGCCGCGGGGGTGGCGTGATCGCCGACGGCAATGCCCACATCGGCCAGTCGGATCGCGGCCGCGTCGTTGGCACCGTCGCCGGTCATGGCGACCGGTTCCCCGCGCCGCTGCAGGGCTTGGACCACCCGCACCTTGTCGGCGGGAGTGACCCGGGCGAAAACCGAGACGTCGGTGATGATCTGGTCGAGCTGCCGGTCGGTCATGGCGGCCAGCTGACCGCCCGTGATGACCCGGTGCCCGTTGAGGATGCCCAGCTCCGCGGCGATTCCCTCAGCGGTGGAGGGATGGTCGCCGGTCACCATGACGACCCCGACCCCGGCCGCGCCCAGATCCCGCACCGCCGCGGCCGCGGTAACGCGAACCGGGTCGGAAAGCATGAGAAAGCCGACCAGCGTCAGGCCGGCGACGTCGTCATCGCCCAACTCACCATTCGGCTCGACCCGCCCCTCGGCGACGGCCAGGATCCGAAAGCTTCGTCGGGCCAGGCGATCGACCTCCCGGTCGAGTTTCCGACGGGTGCCGGGATCGATGGTTACGTCGCCCGAAGCAGACCGCCACCGACCGCACCGGGGCAGGACGGTTTCCGGAGCTCCTTTGACGCTGAGCAACGTTCCTGTCCCAGTCGTGCCGACGACGGCATGAAAGCCGCGGGCCGGCTCGAACGGTATCTCGTCCTGCCGGCGCCAGCCTGGTGCTCCGGTGGTTGTGGTGGCTCCGCAGCCCGCCGCGCCCATCACCACGGCCCGGTCCGTCAGGTGCGGAAGGGGCTCTGACCCATTGGTAGCGGGCGTCGCCCGTAGGGCGGCCGCCACCACGGCGATCAGCTCTGGCCCCAGCGTGCTGATGTCCGCGTCAGTGACACCGTCGGACACCCGCCCCAACCGTATGCGTCCTTCGGTCAGTGTTCCGGTCTTGTCGGTGCACAGCACCCGCACCCGCCCCAGCGCCTCGATGGCTCGGGGATTGCGAACGAGCGCCTGGCGCCGCGACAATCGCCGGGCCGACGCCAGTTGGGCCATGGTGGCCAGAACGGGTAACCCCTCGGGTACCGCGGCGACGGCCAGGGCGACGGCCGAGCCGACCGAACTGTTCAGGGAGCGACCCCTGAGAACGCCCAGGCCGAGCACGGAGGCGCCGCCGGCGGCGGCGATCGGGAGGGTGAGCGAGGTCAGGTCCCTGAGGCGGGCCTCCACGCCAACTGCGAGGTTGGCACCTGCGCCGTCAGCAATCACGGCGTTGGCGACCGTGTCCGCGCCGACGGCTACCACTATGGCGGTGGCGTCACCGGCCGCGATGGTGGTCCCGTCGTAGAGCATCGATGACCGTTCCGCGAGCACCGCGGAGTAGGTCGGATCAGCGTCCTTGGTGACGGTGTCGGATTCTCCCGTCACGGAGGACTCGTCGACCTCGAGTTGCTGGGCGGAAAGAATGCGGCAGTCGGCCGGGACCGCGTCTCCGGCCTGGAGCACGGTGATGTCCCCCGGAACCAGGCTGTCCGCGGCTACCCGTGAGACCGTTCCCGGCCGCTTCACGGTCACCCAGGACTGAGAGGCCTCGCTCAGCGACACGATCGCCCGTTCGGCCCCGAAGCGCTGAACCCCTCCTATCATGGCGTTCAAGGCGGTCACCCCGGCCACGATGCCGGCATCCGCCGGAGAGCCGACCAGGGCCGAGGCCGCCGCCCCGCCGGCCAAGACGGGCGTCAACGGGTTCGCCAACTCGTTGAGGACGCTGCGCGTCAGGGACGGCCGCGGCACCTGCACATCCGAATCGGACCGTTGCCGGCGGGCCACCTCCTGGCGACTGAGTCCGTCAGGGCTGCTGCCCAGCCGGCGCAGAACGTCGTCGGTCCCCAACTCGTGCCAGCGCGGCGGATCTCCGGGTACTCGGCCGCCGTGGCGGCCGAGATAGGCGGCGGCGCGTATGCCGTTGGCCATCGCGGCCATGGCGGCCAGATTCACCGCGCTCGACGCCCGGCCGGCGGCCTGCCCCGGCAGGCCACCCAGCGACACCAACGCCCCGAGACCCGACCCGATGGCGCTGAGGGCGACGCTCTGACGGCTGACTTCGCGCGCCGAAGCGATGGCGTCGAAGACGAAGGCACTGTCGTCGACCTCGTTGAGGATGATGTCGCCCGACCAGGCGGCGCCGTCCCAGCAGGGCAGTTCCAGCCCGACATCGGCGGCGCGGCAAAGCCTCGACGTTGCTGGGGCCACCTGGCGCGACCAGGGCGACGACGCAGCCGTCCTGTTGCATGTCACTGATGGCGGGTCCCAGACCGTCGCCCGGCGGGACCACCAGATCTACGTCGACGCCGGGAGGCGCCTCGGCCCCCGCGTGGGCGATGGCGACCATGTGACCGTGACGGCGGGCGGCCCGGACCAGGTTGAGGACCGACGTGGACAGCTCCTGCTCGACACCCACTACCGCGACGGGCCGGCCGGCGTAACGCAGCAGGCCCACCTGGGCGGCTCGGAGATCGCGCCGCGCCCTCCGTATCGCCGATCTCTGCCGCTCCGCCGCGTCGGGCGCCCCGAAACTCCACCGTCCGCGGCGGCGGGCCTCGAGCGGGTGAGCCGGGTCGAACATCGAGCTCAGATGACGCTGGACCTCGGGCGCGTCGGCGCCCTCGAGCAGCCGGATCCCGCTCACCCCCCACTGTCCCGTCGTGAGCAGGCCGCCATCGATGACGACGGTGTCGACTCGGTCGAGACGGCGAAGGGTACCGACATCGAGGACGAGCAAATCCCGATGGCAGAGGGCGCGGTCGAGATAGGCGGCGAACGCCTCGCGGCCCAGACGGGCCCCCTTGGGGATGGCCGCCACCAGCATCGCCGCGGCCCGCCGGGGGCTACCGGTGGCGGCGAACGTCGCCGCCGCGGTGCCAGCCCCCACCAGTGAGGCGCGGTTGCTGTAGCGCTCCACGACCCCGTCGGGCATCGGTACCCGGCGGGTCGGACGGGGGACAGGACCCTCCGCCACATCCGACGCCGGACCGGCGCCCCACCGCCGACTTTCGGCCTTTTCGAAGGCGTTCCGCCGAGACGTCGCTTCCACCAGCAGGTTCGCTCGGTGAAAGCCGTCAGCCAGCAACCCGAACGGCCCCTGGGTGAGGCTTTGCCCTACCGCGTTGGCGACCGCCAGCCCCAAATCGGCTGCGGGGGTGCCGAGATGCGATTCGAGCAGATGCCTGACCCACGGCTCGTTGTCGACCATGGTCACGACCGATGCCGCCTCGACCGGCAGCGGAGTGGCCCGCAGCACCCGCCCCAGCACGCCAAGGCCCAAACCGGCGACGTCCGCGCCCAAAGCGAGCAGATGACGCACCACCGGCTCTCGGTCCCCGGGATGCTCGACGCCGTCAACAGGGAAACGGTCCTCGGCCGCCCCGTGGAGGTCTTCTACCGCCTCGAGGACCTCGATCAGCGGTTCGAGACCCACCTCGTCCGCGGCCAACTCGACGACTACCCGGCCCAGCACATGATCGACCTGAACCCATTCCACCCCGGCCAGCCGGTGCAGCGCCATCTCCACCGCGTCGCCGAGCCGGGCGGAGTGTGGGCCGGTCAGGCCTCGCACCTCGAGATGGGCGCGCCCATTGCCCAACCACACGCGGCGGCTGGCCCGGCCCGGGTAGACCAGACGATCCTCGAAGCGGCGCAGGATCGTCACCGACCCCGCGCCGCCCTTGGCCCGTGCCTCGCTAGCTCAGGCGGCCATCTGTCCCCCGCGACTGGGGGGTGCCCGCCGGAGGGCGCGATCAGGCCCCGGCGACAGGGCTTGGCGCCGGACCGTCTCGAGGCGCACCTCGCCGGCCGATGGGACCAGGTAACCAACCGTCGCCGACACGGCCGCGGCCAGCATCTCGAGCACGTAGGTGATCCGCTGTTCGTGCCGCCAGCAGGAGCCTGCAAAACCAGAGCGTGACACCGCTCCCAAGCCGAGCAAACCCGAATGTCGGCCCGAGGACTTCGACAAATCCTCCCGATGAACGTGTCACGAACAATAAGTAGCAACGCGGCCGCAGCGGTAGCCCTCAGCCTCCGACCGTCCCGATCACGGAGCGTTCGAGCGATGCCGCATCACGACCACACCAGCCGCCACCAGGGCGGCCACCGGCAGCTCCACGGCGCCAGCCGCCACCGCCCCGGCCACTCCGACCCAGAAGACGGCGTCACCGAGCCGTTGCGGAACCCGAACATGCACCACCGGAACCTGATAATCCGTGCTGCTGCTGGCGACTTGGGCTGTGCGCGTGGCCATCCGCTGTCCTCCGCTGATCCTCCTGGTGGAATGGTGATGATACCCAGCTTCGCTCGCCCTATTCGCATGCGGCAGAGCGCAGGCCGTCGACGAAGCCGATAGGTTTTTTCCCGGCCGCAGCCCAGTTGGGCGCTGAGCAGGAGGGCGTATGGAGCCGATCAAGATCGGATGGCTGGGGTCCGCCCTCGACGGCCCCGGTGGAGGGTACGACCAGATCCACCGGATGGCCTTCGACGAAGCCACGGACCGGGGACTCTTGGACCGGCCGGTCGAGTTTGTGTTGCACCCCGAGGGCGGCCTGCCCCAAGGCACGGCCAAGAGCGCCACGGATGGCTTCCGGTGGCTGGTGGAGCAGGGCTGCATCGGCGTGGCCGGGGCGTACAGCTCGGACAACGCCATCACGGTTGGGCCCGTGGCCAACGAGATGAAAATCCCGCTCGTCAGTTGGTGCGGCACAGAGCAGTTCCACGGCGACTACTGCTTCCGTCTCGGCAACGGGGACTGCGGCGGCGACGCCACGCTGATCGTGGCGTGGCTCGCTCGGCACGGTCACAAGCGAGTGGCGGTCCTGAGCGAGATCTCCCCGAACGGCGAGGAGTACTTCCGGTATTTTCGCCAGGAGTGCCGTCGGCGTGGCGTGCGCGTCGCCGGTGTCGAGACGGTCAGCCAGAGCCCGGACGACCTGGCCTCGGACCTGGAGAACCTGCGCCGGGTCGAGCCCGACGCCTTGGTCTACATGGGCTACGGGATGTTGGCCGCGAAAGGCCTGCTGCGCAAGGCCCTCGATCAGCTGGAGTGGGATCCGCCCCGGATCATGACCACCGCGTTCATGTTCTACCTGATGGGTTTCGACAAGTTCGAGGGTTGGGTCGGTGTCGACCAGTTCGACCCGTCGAACCCGCTGGTACAAGGCTTTCATCGACGTTTCACGGCCCGGTACGGCCAGGACCCGCCGCTGTGGCCGAACGCCATCCCGGTCCTCGCCTACGACACGGCCCGGGTGCTCGTCGAGGGTCTGATCCGGGCCCCGATCCTCAGCGGCGAGGGGCTCAAGGCGGGGCTGGAACGCATTCGCTTCATGCCGAGCACCACTGGCGGGCCGCACACCCATATCGCCTGCTCGCCCCATGAGCACGGCATGTTCCGCGGCGATTGGCTCCTGTACGGACGGGTTCGCGCCGGCGCCCTGGAGTTCGAAGGGCTCTTCGAGCCCTGGGAGTGACGGCTGGCGGTCGCGCGTATGGAACAATCTGACGGATGGCCTTCGACGAGGACCTGGCCTTCCGCCTGCGCGAAATCCTCCAAGCCGAGCCCGGCCTCGCCGAGAAGCGGATGTTCGGCGGACTGGCGTTCTTGATCCATGGCCACATGGCCGTCAGCGCCAGCGGGCAGGGCGGCCTGCTGTTACGAGTCGATCCGGGCCGGACCCAGGACCTCCTGGGCCGGCCGCATGCCCACCCGTTCGTCATGCGCGAACGAGAGATGGACGGCTGGCTGCGGATCGACGAGGAGGGGGTCCGGACCAAGCGCGAGCTGCAACGATGGGTGAAGATCGGCGTCGCCTACGCCCGATCGTTGCCACCGAAGAAGTAAGGCGCCCCCCAAAGAAACTTCGTCAACGGACGGCGTGCTCGAATCTCTGCCCACCAGCCCGGCGGTCGGGTCGCAACCCGTCTGATTCAGGCCCGCTTCAGGTCACCCATACGACGATGGCGGCGTCTCCGATCGGGGACGTCGCAACCGGATGTAGAGAAAGACAGGGTGATGCACGTGCGAGTCGCACAGAAGTTGGCGGTCGGTGCCGCCGGGCTGGTGGGGTTGGGCATGGGATCGTTTGGGTTGGGTGTCGGCTTCGCCGCCCCGGCCCACAGTTCCGTCACGCAGCCGCCGGCGGCCAACTCCCAGGCCAACAACCAACCGGCCACCGACAGTTCCGCCGAGAGCGACGGGCCCGGCGGTCATCAAGACCCGCCGGGTGTGGATGTCCAATCTGGCAGCCAGACCAGCCCGGACACGGGAGGGGATGCCACCGCCGAGGCCGGCGTCTAACCGGGTTCCCGCTCCGAACCGGCCGTGGGACCGACCCGCGGCTCGTTCGGACTCCGGGTCGGCTTCAGTTGAGCTTCAGGTTGGCTTCAGGCTGGCGTGCTGATAATGGTCCGGTGAAGGTCCTGGTGGTCGAGGACGAAAAGCGCTTGGCGGCGGCGTTGAAGCGAGGGCTGGAGTCGGAGGGCTTTGCCGTCGATGTCGCCCTTGACGGCAGGGAAGGCGAGTGGCTCGCCAGCGAACGCACCTATGACGTGATCGTGCTCGACATCATGCTGCCGGGGGTCAACGGCTACCAGCTGTGCGGTCGGCTGCGGGACCAGGGCCTGTGGACGCCAATCTTGATGCTCACCGCCAAGGAGGGTGAGTACGACGAAGCGGAGGCCCTGGACACAGGGGCGGACGATTTTTTGACCAAGCCGTTCTCCTACGTGGTCCTGCTCGCTCGCATCCGGGCGTTGCTGCGCCGAGGCGCCGCGCCGCGCCCGGCGATACTCCGCTGCGGCGACGTGAGCCTCGACCCGGCGCGGCGGCGGTGCACGCGTGGGACGGCGGAGATCACCATGACGGCTCGGGAGCTGGCCGTGCTGGAGTGCCTGATGCGCCGGCCCGGTGCGGTCGTCTCCAAGTCGGAGATTCTCGAGCACGTCTGGGACTTTGCCTTCGACGGCGACCCGAACGTGGTGGAGGTGCACATCAGCGCCCTGCGCCGCAAGCTGGACAAGCCGTACGGCCGCCACAGCATCCGCACGCTCCGCGGCGAGGGTTACCAGCTGGTCGCCGACCTTGGCTGACCGCCGCTGGCTACGCCGGCTCGGGTCGGTCCGCATCCGCACCACCTTGGCCGCCACGCTGGTGGTCGCCGCGGCCTTGTCGATCGGCGCCCTCGTGACGCTGGACCGATTTCGCACGTCCCTCGAGAGCAACCGGCGCGACGCGGCCGTGTCACGCGCCGTCGATCTGGCGAGCCTCGCCGCGTCCGGGCACCTGCCGTCGCTCCTGGGCTTGCCCAACCAGGACGCCACTTTCGCTCAGGTCGTCGGGGCCAACGGACGTGTCATCGGGGCCTCCGCCAACATCGCCGGCGAGCCGCCCGTCGGTCCCCCGGTCAGTAGCTCGTCCGGCACCGTGGTGCGCACCATCGACTCGCCGGTTGGCCAGGACGGTCGGTACGGCCTCGTCGCCCTCCCGGCCCGCATGCCCACCCAGACGGTCACGGTGTACGCCGCCTACTCGCTCGCCACGAGCGATCTCGCCATCCGCGAGGTCGCCGTGGGGTTGGTCGTCGGGCTGCCGCTGCTCGTGGCCCTGGTGGGGGCGACGGCGTGGATCGTGGTCGGGCGAGCCCTACGCCCGATCGACGCCATCCGGGGCGAAGTAGCGGAGATCACCAGCCAGGACCTGCATCGCCGGGTCCCCGAGCCGGGCCGCGACGACGAGGTGGCCCGCCTGGCCCTCACCATGAACTCCATGCTGGACCGGCTGGAAACCTCGGTCGAGCGCCAACGGGCGTTCGTGGCGGACGCCTCCCACGAGCTGCGCAGCCCGTTGAGCTCCCTGCGGGCCCAGCTCGAGATCGGCCTGGCGGGGGGCGCCACTACCGACTGGACGGCGACGGCCCATGACGCCCTCGCCGAGGAGGCCCGCATCGAGCGGCTCGTCACCGATCTGCTGTTGTTGGCTCGGCTCGACGCCACGGCCGTTCCCCTCACCGGCTCGACCGTGGACGTCAACCGAGTCGTCGAGGCCGAGATCGCCGCCCGGCTGCCCCTACCGGGCGTGACCGTCCGGGCCCATACCAACGGCGCGCGGGCGGTGGTGTCCCTCGACGCCGCGCTGGCCCGGAGGGTGGTCGCCAACCTGGTGGACAACGCCCAACGTCACGCCGAGAGTGCCGTCACCGTCACCGTCTCGACCCCGTCGCCCGACGCGGTCGAGGTGGTGGTCGCCGACGACGGACCCGGCATCGCGCCCGCCGACCGCGAGCGGGTGTTCCAACGTTTCACCCGACTCGACGACTCCCGCACCGGCGACCAGGGCGGCGCCGGACTGGGGCTGGCCATCGTGCGCGACATCGTGGCGCGCCATGGCGGCACCATCGTCTTCGGTGACGCCTCCGTGGGGGCACGCGCCGTCGTCCGCCTCCCGGCGGCCGGCCCGTGAGCGCCGGTCACGATACGGCCAGCAGGTAGTCCTCGGGGTCTCGGTAGGCGGGGCTGGCGGCAGCCCCGGCCGCGTCGGTCAGCTCGGGATGGGTGTGGCGGGCGTCGGCTACCACGCCCTCCGGCACGGATCGCTCGTCATAGGGACACAAGATGGTGGCGGGAAGCGATGCGAGGGAGAGATTGATGATCGATTCGTACCGGGTCCACTCGGTGATCTCGGCCGGCGTCCGGCCGGCCCACACCGGCTCGCCGAGGACCCGGATCCAGTGGGCTCCCTCCTCGAATCGCTGCTTCACGTAGCCGCGATAGCCGTGGAGGGTGGCGCCCGGCGCGCCGTACCACTCCGATGAATCCACGAATTCGACACCGGCCGCGTCGGCGCCGAGGGCGTCCCGGAGCAAACCGATCTGCCGGCTGGCCGTGACCGCCAGGACGCAATCGGCGCGCGCCGCGCCGTCGCGGAGAAACGGCGCCGCCGAGGCCAGGTACTCCTCGTCGGATCGGTAGAGGAGGGCGCGGTGCCCGAGCAGGTGCGGGGAGACGACCGCCTCGCCGCCGACCAGGTAGTCGACGCTGACGCGGAGCGCGTTCGCCAGGGCCACCAGGCTGCCGAGGCGCACCTCCCGGCGGCGGCCGGACTCGATCTGGCTGATCGCCGCCCAGCTGAGGCCGGAGTGGAAGGCCAGGGCCTCGCGGCTCCACCCCAGGCGCTCCCGGGCTGATCTCAGGCACTCTCCGACTCTCGACGTGGCCACGAACCCTCCTCGTAGATGGGCGGGGCGTATGGTGGCTGGCTGGCTATTCTGTCATATGACGCTGTCATTTGACAGTAACTTCTGGTGAAAGACCGAACATGACCGAAATATCACCACCGAGGGGAGCGACCGAACGCCAGGTTCGATGGGTGGCCATGTGGCAGGCAGCCGTCAGCGCCAGCCACCTGACGATGGGGTTGGTCGAGCTGTCGACCGCCACCCGCATCATCGGATTGTCCGCCGGTGCCGCCGAACTCCTGGGGGTGACACCGGAGGAGGGCCTCGGCCTCGACTACTGGGCGGTCGCGGAGGCGCCCCAGGAAGCGGTCGGGGCCTTTCGACTGGTGCAGGAGGGACGGCTCGACAGCGTTCGGGGCCGGCGGCGGTTCCACCGGCCGGACGGCTCCACGATCGAGGTCGAGTCGGTGGGCTGGGCCATCCGCTCTCGCGGCGGGCCCGACCTGGCGTTCTGGGTGACCCGGGACGGCACCACCCCCTCGGCCCAAGTCCTTACCGCGTCGGCCCCCGGCCCGGCCACGTTGGATCTGGTCGGCGCCCGGGTCACCCTGGACGATCACTGGCAGCTCGCCCGAGTCAGCACCAGCACCGGGCTGCTGCTCGGCCGGCCCGCGGCCGAACTCGGGGCCACCTCCATCATCGAACTCACCCACCCCGATGACCGGGTGGCGCTCCTGTCCGCCTTCGCCCGCGCCACCGGCGACACCGCGGTGGGGGTACGCGTCCGCCTTCGCCATCACGACCGCAGCTGGCGCACCACCCATGCCGCCCCGACGGTGATGGAAGGCGACGGGTCGTCCGTGTTCGCCTTGGACCTGGCGATCGACGAGGAGGGCGCGGCCTCCGGCAACGAACTCGGCCGCCTCGCCGGGCACCTGCGCCGCATCGCCGCCCAAATCGAGTCGGCGGGCGTCCTGGTGGAGACGGCCGACCCGCTCGGGCTGCCGATCATGACCGAAATGTCGCCCCGCCAGTGGGAGGTCGTGTCCCGCCTGGTTCGGGGCGAGCGGGTCGCAACCATCGCGGCCGAGATGTTTCTCAGCCAGAGCACGGTCCGGAACCACCTCAGCGCCATCTTCCGCAAGGTGGGGGTGCACTCCCAGCAGGAGCTGCTGGCCTTGTGGCGGGGCGCCAGCCGGGCCCTGTAAGCGGCGAATAGGTGAGGTTTGCCCAGTTCGCGGTGACGAGTGCCTATTGAGCCGCGGTCAGCAATTCGGGATGCTCCCTCCGATGTATGTGTCCGGTGGACCACCAGACGCGAACCCGGGGGGTATATCCGATCCGTCAGATCCCGGCGGCCGACCAGCTGCTCGCTCCCGTGGCGGTGATCGCCGCTGACAACACCCTCGTCTACGTCAACGCCGCGGCCGCCCACGCGGTGGGCCGGGAGCCCAGCTGGTTGATCGGCCGCAAACTGCTCCAGCTCATCCATCCCGACGATCGGGCCCGGATCCGCCGCGAGCTGCGCCGGGTGTCCTCCGGCCGGCCTTCCAATGGCTTCACCACCTACCGCATGCGCGCCGACCCCACCCGGGAGTGGCGGGTGTTCGAGTCGATCGCCGAAAACCTCCTCGACGACCCGAACATCGAAGGGATCCTGGTGTCGAGTCGCGACATCACCGAACAACAAGCCCACGAGCGAGAGCTCTACGACGCCGCGTATCGCGACCCGCTCACCGGCCTGCCGAACCGGGCGGAGATCAACCGCCGGCTCGACGAGATCGTCGCCGCGGACACCCCGCTGGCGGTGGCGTTCGTGGGGATCGACCGCTTCACGCTGATCAACGACTCATTGGGTCACACCGTCGGCGACGCGGTGCTGCAAGTGGTGGGGGCGCGAGTCGACTCGTCGGTACCGGCCACCACTCTGGTGGGTCGCTTTACCGCCGACGTGCTGGTGCTCCTGGTGAGCGGGCCCGCGGCGCCAGAAGCCCGGTCACTCCTGTGGCGGGTCGTCGAACGGGTGGCCGATCCGCTCCTCATCGCGGGCCACGAGCTGCGCGTCTCGGTGAGCGCGGGAATCGCCCACAAGGACGCCACGGCCACGGCCGACTCGCTGTTGCGCGACGCCGGGCTGTCGCTGCACCGGGCCAAGGCCGAGGGCGGCGGGCGGGTGCAGATCTTCGAGTGCGGCATGCGCGAAGCGGCCATCGCCCGCCTCGAGCTCGAAGCCGATCTGCGCCAAGCGCTGGCCCGGTCCGAGCTGACCCTCGCCCTCCAGCCGATCGTCCGGCTCCGCGACCACGTCCCCGTCCGCGCCGAGGCGCTCGTCCGCTGGCGCCATCAGGGGCGCGAGTACCAACCGATCGAGTTCGTCCCGTTGGCCGAGGAGGTGGGTCTCATCGTCTCGCTCGGTGACTGGATCATCGATCGGGCCGCCCAGCTGGCTCCCCTCGCTCCTTGCGGGGAGATCACGGTCAACCTGTCGCCCCGTCAGCTGGCGACGCCGGGGCTCACCGATCGCATCGCCCGGGTCCTGGCGACGCACAACCTGCCGGCCTCGAGTCTCAGCTTCGAGGTCACCGAGACGCTGCTGGTCGACCACTACGACTACGGCGCCGAGGTCCTGTATTCGATCCGCCAGCTGGGCTGTCCGATCGGGCTCGACGACTTCGGCGCCGGCTACTCCTCGTTGGGCTATCTCCGGCGATTGCCGCTTGACTTCCTCAAGATCGACGGCTCCCTCGGCGCGGACATCGACACCGACCCCGAGGCCCGGGCCATCGTCGGTGCCATCACCACCATGGCCGACGCCCTCGGGCTCGAGGTCATCGCCGAAGGGGTGGAGACCGAAGCGCAGGCCAACGTCTTCCGCGACCTCGGTTGCCCGCTGGCCCAGGGCTACCTCTTCGGCCGACCATCCGAAGAAGGGTTTACCGCGCCCTAAGAGGCCAACCGCTCGGCGGCCTGGCGCCAGCCGCTCACCGACGCGAAGACCGCCTCCATGCCGCGCAGGGCCGGCTGGTGGAAGCCGTCGGCGGCCGCGGTGCAGTCCGACGCCACCGTCACGTCGAAGTCCCGCTGGGCGGCCGAGCGCACAGTGGACTCCACGCACACGTTGGTCACCACGCCGGCGACGAGGAGTCGCGTGATCCCGAGGGCCCGGAGGACGACCTCCAGATCGGTGAAGAGGAAGGCGTCGAAGCGGTTCTTGTCGACGAGGGTGTCGCCGTCGAGGGGCATCAGGTCGTCGGTGACCGCGGCGTCCCAGCTACCCGCCACCAGCGGCGTGCTGTCGGGCGGGAACATGGCTTTGAGCTTGGGCGGGCAGTCGAGGAAGTCGGGCCGGAACTGGTGGCGGGTGTAGATCACCGGCCAGTCGAGGGCGCGG
Organism: uncultured Acidimicrobiaceae bacterium; assembly: GCA_963702305.1. Lineage (GTDB taxonomy): Bacteria > Actinomycetota > Acidimicrobiia > Acidimicrobiales > Palsa-688 > PALSA-693. The sequence goes on from CAVPBX010000020.1 coordinate 52,423, forward strand.
ACGGCGCCGAGCAGGCCCTTGGTCTCCGCCACCACGTGTTCGATGCCGGGCAGCCCCCGGCCCATGGCCGTGGTCGACCCGGCCGGGTGGACGAAGCCGTTCTGCATGTCGATGATCAGGGCGGCGGTGGTCATGGCGTCGCGGCGGCCTCGTAGGCGAACGCGGCCCGGTAGACATCGGCTTCGCCGAAGCGGGGGCCGATGATCTGCAGCCCGAGCGGGAGGTCGTGTTCGTCCCGGCCGGACGGCAAGGTGAGCGCCGGGTTCCCGGTCAGGTCGAGGGGGCAGGTGTTGGCCACCGCGGCCATGTTCATGGCGGCCGCGAACTCGGCGTCGCTCATGCGGGAGTCGGCCAGCTCGAACGCGCCTACCGGCGTGGTCGGGGTGACGAGCAGGTCGGTCGAGGCCAGCACGGACTCGACCTGCCGCCGCAACTCGAGCCGCAGGTTCTGGGCCTTGCCGAAGTGCACGCCGGCGTACGCCTCCCGGAGGTGGACTCCGGTCAGCAGCATGCCTTTGAGCATGTGGGGCAGATCCCGGGCCCCCGATCGCACCTGGGCGGCGGTGGTCGCCAGCAGGTTGACGTCGATGCGGCCCAGGTGGCCGTAGCCCTGGCCGAGGGACTCGAACATGGCCAGCAGCCCGAAGCCCATCGAGCCCATCAGGATGGTGGTGGATTCGGTCCACAGCGGGACCGACACCGGCACCAGCTCGGCGCCGAGCGAGGTCAGCCGCTTCTGGGCGACCTCGAAGGCGTCGAGCACGGCCGGGGTGCAACCCATCGGCTCCAGGGCGTCGGTCACCACCCCGATGCGCATGCCTTCGACGCCGGCCTGGCGGCCGGCCAGGTAGGAGAAGGGCCCCGCCGGCAGATCCCGCACCCACTGCGGGTCGCGCCAGTCGGCCCCCGCCATGATCTCGAGCATCAGGGCGTTGTCGGCCACCGAGGTGGTCATGGGTCCGATGTGGTCGACGGTGTGGTCCATGTAGGTGAGGCCGTGGGAGGGCACCAGCCCGTGGGTCGCTTTCATGCCGACCAGGCCGCACCAGGCGGAGGGGATCCGGACGCTGCCCGCCTCGTCCGCGCCGAGCGCCAAGTCGACCAGGCCGGCGGCGACCGCCGCGCCGGAACCGCTCGAGGAGCCCCCGGTGGAGTAGCGGGGGTTGTGCGGGTTGCGGGCCGCGCCGAAGGCCGACCCCTCGCCCAGGCCGAGCGCCATGTCCTCCATGTTGGTCTTGGCCGTGATGACCGCCCCGGCGTCCAGGAGCCGCTCGATGACGACGGCGTCCTCGGTCGGCACCGGGTACGGCTGACGCCGGCCGCCGACGGTCATCGGCAGGCCGGCCACCGCGATGCAGTCTTTGACCCCCAGGCGGCGCCCGGCCAGCGGCCCGTCCTCGGCGCCGGTCACCTGGCAGAAGCGGATGATGGCGTTGTAGGGGTCCTCCGCCGCGCTCGGCACCCAGCCCGGGTCGCGCCGGGTGTGGCGCAGGACGCTGCGGGGCTCGGGCAACTCGTCCAGATGGTCGTAGAGGGCGAGGGAACCCGCCACCGCCGCGATCCAGTCGTCGATCTCCGCCGGCGAGATGACCAGCCCCAGCCGCTCGGCGTAGGCGGACACCTCACCGGGCGTCGGCGGCTTGAGGTAACCGATGGCGCGCGGGCCGTGCACCCCGCTCATCGGGCCCAGTCCTCGAAGGTCGGCTCGGCCCCGAACACCAGGGCCGGAACCTCGTAGCGGGCTTCGGGCACGGCGTAGAGGGAGTCGATCCCGGTGCGCAGCATCAGGTACGACTTGGCGAACGCCTGCAGCTCCGCCTCGGTCGGCGCCAGACGGGCGCGGGCCATTAGCTGGGCCACGTGCGCGACATCTTCGGCGCTGGGCGCGGCGGGGACAGGGTCAAGGGTGGCGTCAGGCATGGTGGTCCTCTCTTTTCCTCAGGAAAGCGGGCTGGGCTGGAGGGCGGCCAGGGGCGGCACCTGGAGGTGCCAGTCCGTCACCTGCTGGTAGGCGTCGCCCGCCTTGAGCAGCAGGGCCTCCTCGAACGGACGCCCGGCGATCTGCAACGAGAGCGGCAGCCCGGCCGCGTTGGATCCCATCGGCACCACCAGGGCCGGGTTGCCGACCGCGTCCCAGTAGGTCGTGAAGATGAGGCCGAACAGCGGGGAGATATCCCCGTCCATGTCGTCGTAGCGCGGACTGGGTATCGCCGAGGTCGGCGCCACGATCAAGTCGACGTCGGCAAACAGCTCCGCCAGCTGGCCCTGCACCACCCGACGAACCCGTTGGGCCTGGACGTAGTCGGCTGCCGAGGACAGCACCCCCTGGCTCACGTAGTGCCGGGTGGCGGAGAAGTAGTCCCCCCACCGGTCCCGCAGGTCGGGCATGTGGTAGGCCGCCGCTTCGGCCGACATCGTCAACATCGACGCCGCGACGGTCTCGTCGTAATACGGCAGGGACACCTCGACCACGCGGGCGCCCCGCGAGGCCAGTGCCTCCACGCTGGCCTCGAACAGCCCGGCCAGCGCGGGATCCGCCCCGGCCGGGAAGTGATGCTCCCGCTCCACGCCGATGGTGACACCGGCAAGCGACCCGTCCAGGGCCGCCAGGTAGTCCGGCACCGGTCGGGTCGAGCAGCCGATGTCGCTCCGGTCGTAGCCCGCGATGATGCCCAGCACCGAGGCGCAGTCCCGGGCGGACCGGGCGAGCGGGCCGATGTGATCGAGGCTGTAGCCCAGCGGCGCGCAGCCGGTCTTCGGCACTCGCCCGAAGGTCGGCATCAGTCCCGACGTGCCGCAGAACGCGGCCGGGATCCGTATCGAGCCGCCGGTGTCGGTCCCGAACCCGGCCAGGAACATGCCGGCCGCGATGCCGTTCCCCGTGCCGGAGCTCGACCCGCCGGGCCAGCATTCGAGATCCCACGGGTTGCGGGGGATCGGGAAGGGCTTGGCCGGGTCCGGCATCCCGATGGCGAACTCCATGGTCGTGACCTTGCCGGTGATGACCGCCCCGGCCGCCCGGACCCGCGCCACCACCGGGGCGTCCCGGCCGGCGGCCCAGGCCGGGTCGAGCACCAGGCTCTGGGCGGTGGTCGGGGCGTCGGCGGTGGCCAGGATGTCCTTGACGCCGAAGGGGATGCCATGCAGCGGGCCGCGGTCGATACCGGCGGCCAACTCCTCGTCGGCCTGCTTGGCGGCCTTCAGGGCCGTCTCGTCCATCCGGTACAGGTAGGTGCCCGTCTGTTCGTCGAGGCGGTCGGCCTGCTCCATGCAGGCCTGGGTCAGCTCGACGCTGGTCAGTTCGCCGCTCCGCAGCGCGGCCGCGGCCTGGGTGGCGGTCAACGGTTGGGAACTCATGTCATAGACCCTTTCTTTGGGACTGTCGGGTGTTGGTCGGGCATCAGCCGACCCACACGGTCGTCAGATTGACGAACCAGGACTTGGGCTCGATGAAGCCATGCACGGAGGGGGCCAGGGCTCGGGGATTGCGGTCGTTGACGACCATCAGCCACGGGGCGTCCTTGGTGATCAGGGCCCCGGCCTCCCCGTAGAGCTTGGCCCGGGCCGCCGGGTTCACGACCGACTGGGACTGGGTCAGCAGGGCCGTGACTTGGGGGTTGTTGTAGTGGGCCGAGTTGAGGGGGGAGGTGCCGTCGAAGAGCAGCGGGAGCAGCCCCTCCTGCTGGAAGCTCAGCGAGATGTTGGTGGCCGAGGCCCCGCCGGGCATCTTGCCGGTCTCGAACGTCGACAGCATGCTGGCCCACTCCAGCGGCTGCAGGGTGACGTGGATGCCGACGGCGGCCAGATCCGACTGGATCTCTTCGTTCATGGGGCCCGGGATCATGTTGCCCGAACCGCTCGTCGGGTACGACACCGTGGCGGACACCCCGTTGGCGTAGCCCGCCGCGGCCAGCAGCGCCTTGGCTTTGGCCGGGTCGTAGCTGTAGTAGTCGTTGGCCGGGTCGTAGGCGGCGTTGGCTCGCGGGATGAGCTGGTACGCCGGGTCGGCCGTGCCTTTCAGCAGCGACGTGGCCATCACTTGGCGGTTGATGGCGAAATTGGCCGCTTGGCGGACCCGCACGTCGTTCCACGGCTTCTGGGAGGTGTCGAAGATCCACGGCCAGATGTGGTCGTAGCTGTTGGTCAGGACCTGGTACCCGCTCGACTGGAGTTGCGCCAGGTCGTCGGGGGTCGGGTACTCGATCCAGTTGACCTCACCGGAGCGCAGGGCCGCGATGCGGGCGGTGGCGTCGGGGATGGGCTTGAGGACCAGCGCGGCCAGCTTCGGCGCGCCCGCCCAGTAGTGCGGATTCGGCACCAGGTCGAGCTCCTGACCCTGGACCTCCGACTTGTACTCGAACGGTCCGGTGCCGACGGGATGGGCCCCGAAGCCGGTGTTGCCGTATTTCTGCACCGCCGTCGGGCTGGCCATGTAGAGGGTCGTGAGGTCGCTCGGCAGGTGGGCGTCGGGGTACTTGGTGTGGATCTGGACGGTCAGGTCGGCGGTCTTGGTAAAAGAGGCCAGGGAGCTCAGGGTGAGAGAGGCCACCGCCGACAGGGCCGCTGAATAGAAGGGGCTGCCCGGGGTGTCGTAGCGCTGCAAGTTGAAGATGACCGCGTCGGCGTTCAACGGGGTGCCGTCGGCGAAGGTGACCCCGGGTCGCAGCTGGAAGGTCCACACCGTGCCGGTCGCGTTGGCCTGCCACGAGCTGGCCAGGTCGGGGACGACCTGCGGCACTTGGGTGGACTGGAGGAGGTCGAAGCGGGTGAGCCCGTCGTAGAGCTGGTTGCCGACGAAGCGGTCGCCTTCGTAGCCCTGGGCCCCCGTCAGTACGGTATCGAGGGGCGGGATGTTGGCCGCCGTCATGCCGACGATCAGGGTTCCGCCGTGGCCGGATCCGCCGTTGGACGCCGAGTTTCCGGTCCCCGGCGCGCCGGAACCGGATCCCGCCGCCCCTCCCCCGCACGCGGACAGCATCAGGCCGAGCGCGGCCGAGGCCGCCAGCACGACACGAGTCCGTGGCACAGCCCGGACCGTTGGGTGGGCGCGACGTACTAGGGACAAGGGGGTTCCTTCCTCGGGGATGGCAGCGGTTTGGGTGCGGTAGGGGTGGGCGGTTCAGCCCACAGGGCTGGAGAACTGTTCGAGACGTTGGGCGGCGAGGAGGCAGGCGGCCCGGCGGCCGGGGGCGATGAGATCGAGCGGGGGCCGTTCGGAGGCGCAGGCGTCGAAGGCGACCGGGCAGCGGGTCCGAAACGTGCACCCGCTGGGCGGCGAGGTCGGGTTGGGCAGATCGCCCTGGAGGAGGATGCGGCCCCCGGCCCGCCCGGGGGTGGCGGAGATGAGCGCCTCGCTGTAGGGATGGGCCGGGCGCTCCCACAGCTCTCTCGCCGATGTCTCCTCCACCACCCGGCCCAGGTACATGACACACACCCGGTCGGAGAGATGTTCCACCACACCCAGGTCATGGGAGATGAAGAGGAAGGCGATGCCCTGCTCGCGCTGCAGATCAGCGAGCAGGTTGAGCACCTGAGCCTGGACGCTCTTGTCGAGGGCGGAGACCGCCTCGTCGCACACCACGACCGAGGGATCCGTGGCCAGCGCCCGGGCGATGGCAACGCGCTGCAGTTGGCCGCCGGACAGCTCGTGCGGGTAGCGCTCGGCGTGGGCCGCGGTGAGGCCGACCCGGTCGAGCAACTCGGCCACCCGAGCGGCACGTCGGTGACGGGGCCAGCGGTGGGCCCGCAGGTTGAAGGTGATCGACTGGCCGACCGAGAGCCGGGGGTGCAGGGATGTCTGCGGGTTCTGAGGGACCAGCTGCAGCTTGGCTCGTAACTCGCGCAGCCGGCCCGGCGACACCTGGCCCAGGTCGTAGCCGTCGAAGAACACCGATCCGGAGTCGGGGCTCAGCAGCCGCAAGATCAACTTCCCCGTCGTCGATTTCCCGCACCCGGACTCCCCGACCAACCCGAGTGTCTCTCCCGGATAGAGGGTCAGGCTGACGTTGTCGACCGCGAGCACCCCGTTGCCGAAGCGCTTCGTCAGGTTGATGGTCTCCAGGATGGGATCGGTCTTCATGGCCGCGCCGCCTCGAGGCGGCCCGCGGGTTCGACCAGCAGGCAGGCCGCTGTTCGGCCCGGTCCCAGCCGGACCGGAGCGGGCACGGATGCCGAGCAGGCGTCCGTCGCCGACGGGCAGCGGGGCGCGAAGGCGCAACCCAGGCCCGGGATATCGGCCGGGTTCGGTGGCCGCCCGGGTATGGCCTGCAACTCGCCCCGGGGCGTGTCGGGCGTGGGCGCGGCCCCGAGGAGTCCGACCGTGTAGGGGTGAGCCGGATGGTCCAGGACCTCCTGGGCCGTCCCGGTCTCGATCAGCCGACCGCCGTACATGACGGCGACCTGGTCGGCCACCTGGCGGGCCACCCCGACGTCGTGGGTGACCATCAGCAGGCCCATGTGCATTTCGTCCTGCAGCTGGGCCAGCAGGTCGAGCACCTGGGCCTGGATGGTGACGTCGAGCGCGGTGGTGGGCTCGTCGGCGATGAGCAGCCGGGGCCGACAGGCGATGGCGATGGCGATCAGGCACCGCTGCCGCATCCCGCCCGACAGCTCATGCGGGTAGGCGTGCGCCACCCGGCCCGGGTCGGGGATACCCACCGACGCCAGCAGGTCCTGCGCCAACGCGCCGGCCTGGCGGCGCTGGTCGGCCACGCCGTGGGTGAGCAGGACCTCGTTGATCTGCGAGCCGATGCGCCGCAAGGGATCCAGGGCGCCGTGGGCGTCCTGGGGGACGAAGCCGATGGTCGAGCCGCGGTGGGCCCGCATCTGCTTCTCGGGAAGCCCGAGCAGGTCGACACCGGAAAGGCGCACGTGACCGCTGATGTGGGCGTTGGCGCCGTAGAGCCGCAGCAGTGAGCGGGCGGTCACCGACTTGCCGGATCCGGACTCGCCGAGGAGCACCAGGGTCTGCCCGGCCTCGATGCGGAAGCTCACGTCGCGCACCACCCCGACCGGCTGGCCGCGGCGGCCACCGAATCCGACCGACAGCCCGCTCACATCGAGCAGGGAGCTCTGGGGCGCGGCCGGGGCGGCGGCGTCGACCATTGGCTCACCGATCACGTTCACGCTCACGTCAGGGTCTCCGATCGGATGTCGAACGCGTCTCGCAGCCCGTCGCCGAGGACGTTGAAGGCCACCGACGTGATGAAGATGGTGAGCGCGGGCACCAGCGCCAGCAGAGGCTGGTCGTACAGGTTCTCGCGGAGGTCGTTGAGCATCACGCCCCACTCGGCGTGGGGCGGGGCCACGCCGACCCCCAGGAATGACAGCCCGCCCGTGTAGACGATGGCCAACCCGACCAAGGCGGTGGCGTAGACAATCAGAGGCGGGGCGATCGCCGGCACGACTTGGCGGAGGGCGATGGCCGGTTGGGTGGCGCCGGATGCGCGGGCCGCGTCCATGAAGTCGGCGTTGCGGATGCGGGCCACTTCGGTCTCGCTGACCCGGGCCAGGGGGGCGATGAGCACCACGGTCAGGGCGATGATGGCGTTGCTGATCCCGGCGCCGAGCGCGGCGGCGACGGCGATGGCCAGCAGGACGGCGGGAAAGGAGTACAGGACGTCGAGGGTGCGCATGATGATGTTGTTGAGCCGGCTCCGGGACAGGCCGGCGATCACGCCGAGCGTGCCGCCGATGAGGGCAGCGACCGTCACCGGCAGCAGACCCTCGATGAGCGACGGCCGGGCGCCCCAAATCAGCCGGCTCAACATGTCCCGTCCCTGACCGTCGGTGCCGAGCAGGTGACCGGGGGATCCGATGGGCAGCAGCCGGTTGGCGACCGAACCCGCGTTGGGCCCGTACGGAGCGACCCAGGGGGCCAGCACGGCCGCGCCCGCGATGAGCAACAGCACGGCGCCCGCCACCGCGCCGCTGACCGGTAGGCGGTGGCGGCGGGTGGCCCGGACCCGAAGCCACCAGCCGGGGACCTCGCGGGGCAAGGTGGCGGCGGTCACGACCGGACCCTCGGATCCACGAGGGCATGGCCCAGATCGGCCAACAGATTGAGCAGCACGAAGGCCACCGCGAGCACGAACGCCCCGGCTTCGATCACCGGGAAGTCCCGCTCGGAGATGGCTGAGTAGACCAGCTGGCCCAGGCCCGGCCAGGAGTAGATCGTCTCCACGAAGATGACGCCGCCCAGAAGAAAGCCGAGCTGGAGACCGGCCACGGTGAAGAGCGACGGGACGGTGTTGTGGACCGCGTGGGCCATCACCCGGGCCCGGCTGAGCCCCCGGGCGTTGAGACTGCCGACGAAGTCCTGACTCATGACCTCCAGCAGCGAGGCCCGGAACATGCGGGCGATGACCCCCATCGGCGCCAGACCGGCGGCCACGGCGGGCAGGACCAGGTGGTCGAGCAGGGCGCCGAAGCCGCCGCCACCCGTAGCGTTGTGCATGCCGCCGGAGGGAAAGATGGTGTTGTCGACGGACAGGAAGATGAGCAGCAGCAGGCCCACCGAGTACTGGGGGGCCGACACCGACACGACGGACAGCGCCGAAGCCGCCCGGCCCGGGAGGCGCCGGCGCCACAAGGCCCCGATCCCCCCGAGGATCAGACCGCCGACGCCCGCCACTATGGCGCCGGCCAGCGCCAGGATGAGCGTGTTGTCGAAGGCGGTCAGCACCATGGGCCGGACCGGTTGCTGGCGGGCGATGGACATGCCGAAGTCGCCGGTGACGAAGCTCTTCAGCCAGTCGAAATATTGCACGGGCAGGGACTGGTCCAGGCCCAGGCGATGGATGAGCGCGGCCCGGCTGGCCGCGCTCGACGACGGCCCCGCCAGCGCGGCCACCGGGTTACCGGGGATGAGCTTGACCGTGATGAACACCACCAACGTGACACCGATCACGGTCGGGATCGCCAGCAGCAGCCGCTTGGCGACGAAGCGGCCCACCTCAGCCCTCGCCTCTCGGGACCCGCTCCAAGCGGACGACGTCGCGCGACCAGGCCCCGACGGGAATCGGCGGCAGCTCCGGCAGGCGGCGATCCGGCGCGTCCATCTCCGCCGGGCCGCCCTGGACGGCGGCGATCGACAGGATGGCGAAGCGGTCGCCCCGAGAGTGGATGTAGGCCACGTTGAAAATGCGGCCGTCCGAGTCGCTGATGATCTGGTCCATGGTGAGCAGCGGATGGCCCGCGTTCACGCCCAGCAGGGCGGCGAGCGTCCGGTCGGCCGCCTCGCAACCGATCACGAACTGCGAGGAGAAGACAGTCACTCCCGAGGCGGTCAGCAGCTGATACCAGTCGCTGTGGAACAGGGTCGGCTGCATACCGTCGGCCTCGGGGTAGGCGACGTAGTTAGTAGCCAGGGCCATGGGCCGCCCGTCGAGATAGGCGACGTACTCGATACAGAGGCACTCCTCGGCCTCCGGCCCGAGCAGGCGGCGCACCGAATCTGGGGTGCGCATCCGGCTCCAGTTCAAGATGTCGGGCCGGGCCCGACCGCCGAGGGCGCCGCTCGGCCCGGGGGCGGCCACGCCGTGCGCTTCCACCAGCCGGGTGATCACCGCCGGGGAGACGGCGAAGGTGCCCTGGCCTTGCAGCCGGCGGACCAACTCCTCGTCACGCAGGAGGCCCAGGGCCTTGCGCACCACGCCGCGGGAAGCGTCGTAACCGCGCATCAGCTCGCCCTCCGAGGGGAGCGGCACCCCCTGGAAGGCCCCGGACAGGATCTCGCCTCGGAGCATGTCCCGCAGACGGCGGGCCGCGAGGGATGCGGGGCTGGCGCTCAAACCGGCCTTTTTCCTGTTCACGCCCCTATTGGTAATCACCCGGCATGAACGGGCATTTTCCACATCATTGCGGTCGGGTTACGCCGGTAAGGGATAGCGGCTGACCCCTCGGGACCTGCTCTTGGCCCGGATCGGCGCCCGGGTCCGCCGGAAATGCGATCCGTTCCGCCGCGCTTCGACGGCCGTGGCCCCCGGTCCTGGAGCCGGGGATGGCCTCCGCCGCGCCTCGCCGGACGCCGCCTGACTAGAGTTCGGAGGTCCGTGGCGCGGTGCCGAGTCGACGCCGATCCGCGGCGCCACCCCAAACGTGGCAAGGAGACCAACGATGGCTCGCGACGAGTACCTGCAACATCTCGCTGCGGTGCCGCTCTTCTCTCATTGCAGCAAGCAGCAGCTGCAAGAGATCGGCCGCGTCGCAGACGAACTGAGAGTGCCGGCCGGGAAGGTGCTGACCCGACAAGGCGACGTGGCCTTCGAGTTGTTCGTGCTCATCAACGGGACGGCTACGGTGACCCGCGACGGACAGGACATCGCCACCGTCGGGCCCGGAGGTTTCGTGGGGGAATTGGCGGTGATCGCCCGCACCCCACGGACCGCCACCGTGACTGCGGATACCGACCTTGACCTGCTGGTGCTGACCCCGACCGGCCTGAGCCAGTTGCTGGACGACATCCCTGGCTTGGCCAAGCACCTCCTCTACGAGGTGGCCTGCCGGCTGGCCGAGAATGCTGCCGACCTTTCGGTGGGATCGCCCTAGGCCTTTGGCCCCGGGTGGGGACCGTCGACGTCAGCGCATCGCCGCCCGCAGGGCCGACATAGCCGCCGCGGCGGCGGTCGTCATCCGATTCGCAGGGCCACCGTCAGCGCGGCCGACGCGGCGAGCGCGGCGCCCGTGCGGATGTGATTCCATGCCGTCCATCCGCTGGCGTACCTCGACCACTGGGCCGAAGCGCCCGGCTGGAGGGGGTCGACGAGCGCCAGGGCATTGTTGCGGGGCACGTGGTAGGTGACCGTGATGACGATGGCGGCGAGATAGAGGGCGCAGCCGGCCACCGCCCAGATGGCGCTGGCCTGGCCCAGGCGAGTGAGGGATTGCCCGCCGAGGATGAGGCAGACGGCTGCCGTGCCGAACAGGACAACCATGAAGATCGGGTTGGGGGCGAACCGGTTGATCGACTGCATGGCGACCAGGCCGCTCGGCGACGGGATCCGGGTGAGCGCCTTCATGACGAAGGTCGAAAAGGCCAGGAGGACACCGGCGACGACGCCGGATCCCACCGCGGCGACCCCAGTCAAGGTACGGATGGTGACGGTTGACATAGACGTAGTGAAAACCATCCGCTCTGGACGTTCCATGGCTCAGAGGCGCAGATGCATACGCGCTCGTCTACCATTCCGAGCCGTGGACGCGCTGGCCAGCCTGCTGGACGGTCCCCGAGCCCAAGAACCCTTCCTGTTGCGCTGCGTCATGGACCCGCCGTGGTCGTTGCGGATCGAAGACGAGGCCCCGCTCACCGTGGTGGCGGTCACCGCGGGGGAGGCGTGGCTGCGCCCCGACGTCGGTCCCCCACTCCGCCTCCAGTCGGGCGACGTCGGGATCGTCCGGGGGCCGGACCCTTACGCCGTCGCCAGCGACGCCACAACCTCGCCCCACATCGTGATCGGACCGGGCCAGCAGTGCACGACGTTGCGAGGCGAACCGCTCCGGGAATCGATGAGTCTCGGGCTGCGCACGTGGGGCAACAGCCCCGCCGGTGCCACCACGGTGCTCGTCGGCGTCTACCAGACGCGCACCGAGGTCGGCGCGCCGGTTCTGCGGGCGCTCCCGCCCATGCTGTCATTATCTGCCGACAGTTGGGAGTGCCCGCTGGTCGGGCTGCTGGGCGCGGAATTGGACGTGGACCGCCTGGGCCAGCAGGTCGTCCTCAACCGGCTCCTGGACCTACTGGTGATCGAGGTGCTGCGGGCCTGGTTCGAGCGCGCCGACGCCCATCCGCCCGCCTGGTATCGGGCCCAGAGCGATCCGATGGTGGGGGCCGCCCTGCGCCTGCTGCAGGACGACCCGGCGCCGTCCCTGGACGGTCGCGTCGCTGGCGGCGGCCTGCAGCGTGTCTCGCGCCGGGTTGGCCCGGCGCTTCAGCCAGCTGGTCGGGGAACCGCCGATGGCCTATCTCACCGGCCTCCGGCTGGCCCTGGCGGCGGATCTGCTCCTCGACCGCCACACCACGATCGGGGCGGTGGCCAGCCAGGTCGGCTACAGCAGCCCGTTCGCCCTCAGCGCGGCCTTCAAACGGGTCCGGGGGGCCAGCCCCCGCGGCTCCGCCCTCGGCGTCGCCGGCTGAGCAACGGCCGTCAGTCGTACACCTCCAACTGCAAGGGGGTGCAGCGAAAGTTGTTGGTCACGTGGTCGTCGACGGAGCAGGCGGTCAGCACAATGATGACGTCGGCCAGGGCCCGGAATATCACATAATCCCCGGGCGCAGAAGCCGCGGCCCGGAACTCTATGCTCCAGCCCCGCTCGGGGTCCGGTTGGCTGTCCTGAAAGAGATTCAGCGGGTCGGGAACGCACGACGCGTCCCAACCGGCGGCGGCCGCGGCCCGAAGGAAATTCTGCCTGCAGTTCGGGTGACCGACCAAACCCTTCGAGCGGTAGTAAGCCTCGTCGCAGGGCGGATACAGCATGTCGTGCAGGCCAGGCGAGTGGTCCTCCTCGAAATGCAACAGCGGCTGGCCGGCGCAGTCGAACAGGTCGTCGCCAGGCCGAGGCATCAGCCGATCCGTGAAGTTCCGGGTTTGGGAGACGCTCAGCCAGTGGGCCGGGTCGGTCCTTCGGGCAAAGAGGTCCCCGACCTGATGGCCCTCGATATCGGTGATCCGCACCAGCTGGCCGGACCGGACCAGTGCGCTCTCGCCGGTCTGGGCCCCGACCCGGATATTCAGGTTGTCCGTCACTGATTACCCCGAGCCATGTTGCATATTGGCAGAGCCGAGGGGGCGGATCGCTGCTGGGCTGTTGGCCGGCGTGGTCGGCCGGCGATGGGGTCTCGTTCTGTGACCGTTTCGCCCACCTCTGACGAGTTATGCGTATGGGATACGCATAACTCGTCACAAGTCAGCGAAGCGGTCAGAGAACGACCGCGGCGGTCAGAGAACGCGGCGGCGGGCCGCATCCGGACGAGCCGCTCGAGTCGGCGCCAACATGCAGTCCCTTGTGTGGCGCCGCTGCTGTATCCACCTACACCGGCTCGCCTTCGAGCCGTCCGTCCGGGAGGGCCCGTCCGCAGAACCACAGCGCGAGGTCGCCGGCGGCGCCGCGCAGGGGTGCGCCCGAGCCGTAGGACCAGTCCAGGTCGGTGGCGTGAAAGCTGCGCCCGGTGAGGGCGATGCCGAATCGTTCGTGGCCGCCCCCCACCGTGAGATCGTCGAGGACGACCCGGATGGTCGCATCCGGGGTGCGGCGGTCCACCCCCAGGGGCGCGGTCACGTCGAGGCCGTGAATGACCACGTGATTGAGGGCGCCGTGGTACCCGCCGCCGGGCGGGGTCCAGTGGTGCATGACGTCGGCGCGCAGGTTGGCGACGAGCTCGCCGGTCGGCAGCGCGGCGTCCCGGCCGGCGATCTGGTTCGATAGGCGACTGAAGTCATAGTCGCAGTCCGCCAGCTCACGCATGAACTGCTCTTCGGTATAGCGGGCGGCCATGGTCATGTGGGCGATCACTTCGCGCACCCGCCACCCCTCGCATAGCGAAGGGGTGTCCCACGCCGCATCAGCGGCGGAGGCGAGCACGTCGGCAAGGGCCAGAAACTCGGCGGCTACAGCCGGCTGGAGGTGGGCGTCATCGGGGCAACTATCCCACCACTGTATAAGGAGATGCCCTAATGTTGCACCTGCTTGACAGGCCGGACCGTGCTCACGCTGGGGGAGCATGGTGACCTCTGATGACGATTCCCTAGACGAATGGTTCCAGTTGGGGGAAGACCGTCCCCTCGATGTAGTCCCGAAGGCGCCGAAGGGTCGGTACCACGAGTTGCCCTCGTGCTGGCCCTTTCTGATCGAAAGCTACACCGAAGGAAGCGCGGGGATTCATCTGCACCTCCGGATTGGGCCCAGTGACGTTGAACTCGATGCGGGCTACTACTGCGCCTTCATTGAACGCGCCCGGTTCGATCGACATCTTGTGGATGTGAATGCGGACATCGGATGCCCGGTTGATTCCGATGCCGCTGGCCCCCCCGATCGCACCTGTGATGTGTGGCTCGCGGTGGAAGTCGATTCGTCTGAGTTCATTGAGAAGGAAGAGATCCTTTCGGTACACGCTGTCTGGAACGACATCGGCCCCGGCCGTCGCATAATCGGCCGGGTCGATTCCGTTGTAGGGCTGTATCGACTCGATCGAGCGCCGGGCCGTATTGCTCATACCTCTCACCTTGAAGAGTCCGCTGCCCCTCAGGGGATCACCCTTTTTGTTGGTGGCCAGGAAATCGGACTGTCGCCAGAAAATAGGGAACTCGGTGCCAGAAGGCGCGGGTCGAACAACCCCCGCGGTAACGGGACTCGCCAGTCGATAGGCAATCAGATCGAGGGCGGAGCGGAGCTTCCCGACGCAATCGCTAATGATTTCCCCGATATGTTCTGGCGGCTCCCTGTGGACATGAGCAACTATTCGATAGTCAAACAGATTGTCGACAAGCGGATTCTTGTGTGTCTCGCTGACAAGGCTGTATGGCTTGCCTGCGATGAACCGATCAATCTCGATGTCAAGTTCTTCCAAATGTTTGTCGGCCCGGTCGAGCCGAGTACGCCACGGAGTGGTCACGCTCTATCCTTGGAGGGAGATGCCGAAGAAGAACGGCGACGAGCCGACACAGGAGACACCGGCCGGGGCGGAGATACCGATTCCGACCCGCAAGGACGTGTTCCGTGACCTGGGCAAGGTCGCCAAGCCGCGGGAAGCGGGACGCGCCCGACCCTCCGTCAGAATCCTGAGTTTGGATCGGGCGCGCATCGCCTAGCGGACGGGCTGCGTGGCCCGGACGAGTATCCAGGTCACCGCCCGGTGACAGTGGGCACACGGCGGGAACGTGCGGCCCACGCTGAGGGCTATCTCCTTCCCGCCGCAGTTGGGCCGGTAGATCCCAGACTGTGTGCAGTTGTGGCCCGTGAGGGGCATGTAGGTTGTCCTTTCGGTAAGGCCAGTGAGGTCGGGCTAGCGGTCAAGCAGAGACCGACCTCACTGGCTGCCTGTTTGGCGCCTCGAATTAGATGCACGTTGCGCGGGCTAACCGGCGGATGCTCCGCGTACCAAGGTGCACCTTGGGTATCCCCGGCTCGCGCGGCGCTACCTCTGTACCTTCAAGTACAGCGACCACCCGGAAAGGGGTACCGATGGCTGCCGAGAAGACCGAACAAGTGATGGTCCGGCTCAGTCCAGACCTGTACGAGCAGTTGCGAACGGAATCCGAGGCAGAGGAACGGACCGTGGCCCAGACCGTTCGTCTTGCCATCAAGCAATACCTCGCCCCGAGACACGCCCTCAGTTCGTAAGGGGGAAGGCGGACCGGAGGACCAGCTGGGCGAACATCTCGCGCCCCTCGGCGCGATGGTTGTACCGCCACACAGCCTCGTTTACGTACCCCTGCAGCCACTTCGGGGACACCGAATGATGGGTGCCCGAGATACCACGCTTGAGCAGCGACCAGAATCCCTCGATCTGCTGGGTGTGGATGTGGTCGTCTCGAACGTACGAACCCCTGCTGTGACGGACCTTGTGGTGCGTCCAGTCTTCCTTCGCCATCCAGTCGTAGACGCGGGAGTCATCGGTGTAGATGATCGTCCCCTGCTGCACGTGGGCGTCCATGTTCGCCACGATGTTGGACTTCATCTCGGTCTTGGGGACCACGTGGGCGACGACCTTGCCATGACGGGTGATGATCGGCTTGGTCTTCCCGTCCAGCCACGCCTTCTTGTTCCGCTCAACGATCCCGAATACCGGGACCTTCTTGTCGCGGGCCCACGACACAGCTTGCGACTGGACGGTCCGGGTCGGGTGTTCCCACTTGGCCCGGTCGGATGCCCGCGGCTTGCCGCCCACGTACGTTTCGTCCATCTCGACCCGATGGTCAAGGTTGAGGTCGTCGTCCTGCTTCATCAGTTCATTGCGGATGAGGGTGAACATGCGCCACGCCGTCTTGTAGGTCACCCCAAGCTCGCGCTCCAGTTGTTTGGCCGACACGCCGCAACGAGTGCTCGTCATCAGATACATGGCGTAGAACCACAAGTGCAGCCCGGTAGACGACTTGTGGTAGATCGTGCCCGCGGTCGGGTGCACATGCAGCCCGCACGCTGTGCACGTCCAGTCCTGCCGCTGCTGCTTGGCCGAATACCGCTTGAACAGTCGCTTCTCCTGGCACCGCTCGCACCACGCGACATCGTCGCCCAGGTTGTAGCGGGTGTTCCACAACCAGCGCAGGCACGTCTCGTCGTCGGGGAAGTCCGCCATGAACTCCAGCAGCGTGTACGCCGAGTCCGACGACTCTGCCCGCTTGGGGTTCGACCGGTTACCGGGAGCCATACATGAAGTATCGCACGCTGGACTTATACAGTCAAGGGATAGTTGCCGTCATCGGTCACGTTCGGCTCCTCGGTCGCGTGTGGGCCACGTTCGTCGCGGGTTGAGACGGGCCAGCTGCGCCAAACTCATCGGCCCACGGCGGTGGAGTGGGTACGTCAACCGGCGCTCTCAGATGACCACGAAGCCGGTCACCACGGCGGCGAGGCCGGCGACGAGCCACCAGGACGGGGCTGCCTTGAACCCGGCGAGGTGGGCCTGACGAGGATTGTCCGGGTCGTACAACACCGGAACCCGGGCGCCGAGCGGCCAGTCGTGGCGGCCGACATCGGTGTCGAGGAAGCGCACGTGGCTCTCGCCCAGGTCAAATTCGACGATAGGAGCGTGGACCTTCTGCAGACGACGGCCGAGGCGTACGTGGTCGACCACTCGTCCCGTCGTCCGGTAAGCGTGCGCACTCCACCTGCGAGTCCGCACCATCGGCCCGAGCCCGCGCCCCACCAGCAGTAGGCCCACCACGAAGGCGACCAGTTGCAGACGGGCCACCCCATCCGGGAGCTGGCCATGGGAGGATTGCGCCTGAATGAGCAGCAAGCCGGAAGCCAGCATCGGCTCAGATTCTAGAACGCCGTGGCCCCGCTCGGACTACGGACCTTCGCTGCGGAACAACAGCCCAGCGTTGTCGCCGCCTGGTTCAGAATCGTTTGGCACCACCAAAAATGGGGCCACCGCCTGGGGGGTGCTGGACGCTTCGGCGAACCGCGGGCCGAGGACGTCAGGGGTCAGGATCAGCAACGGGGTCTTGTGGCAGGTTGCCGTTCTTGTCGGCCGTGATCACCACGGACCCGGTCGATACTGACCAGGCGACCGTCACCGCCGTGAGGGGACGGTACCCGGTGCCAGTAACGGTCACGATGGTGCCTGGCGGACCGACTCCCGGGTTGAGGACCAGCGTCGGCACGCTGGCCACGTGGTGTCCTCCCACAGTCGTCGTGGTCGTCGAGTGTCCGTGAACAGTCGTCGTGGTTGTTGAGGCTGAGGGCGGGGGAGTCGTCGTGACGAGGACGTTCCCTACCGCGGCGCTCGATGGCCCTGGACGGCGATACGGAGTTTGGCCGGGACCGTCAAAGGGAGATACTGCAGACGCAAATCCAGTGCCCGCCGAGTCTGTCTCGGTCAGCGTCACAAGACGGCTTCGGGGCTCGAATAGACGTGATTTACGGTCGGCCCGCTCGTTATTGTCGCCGTGCCATCCCCAAAGTCCCAGGCAAAAGTGTTCACGGATCCATACGCCACTGTCGACGCTGGACGCATCAAGCGTGATGGAGTTCCCCACTTGTACTGCACCGGTCGAGGAAAAATGTGCCGCTGGGGCCTGATCCGGAGTGATTGCGACGTCCTGGGGCCCTGTCGTTGACAGGCCTGGCGCACTCGTGGCTGCACCAGCCGTCAGCGGCAGGTGCAGGTTGACTGGGACAACGACGGTTTGCGCAGCGCCGGCAGCGGGTTGAACACGAAGCCGGCCGCGATCATGGTCCGACCGTCCGGCGATACCGCCATCCCTCTCACACCGCCACGCAGAATCCAGTTGGCCGGAATAGGGATCCCGGTACTTCCTGTAAGGGCGCCATCGGTTGCTCGGCGGGCCTGAATGGACGAAGCCCCATTTGAGGTGGAGAACATACCTACGTAGACAGAATTGCTGTCAGGACTGACAGTCAGCGTTGTCGGATCCTGTCCTGGCAGCGCTTGCGTCCAGGGGCTGGGACCTAACGCGACAATCAACGAAGGCACGAATAGCTCCGCCGCGAAAAACACTTGACCGCTGTTCGGTGCGACGGCAACGTCGACTACATAACGACCGTTATTCGGGGGGCAGGTGTACAGGCGGGTCGGTGTACTGGCGAGGCGCGATGAGGAACAGCATCGAGGCCGCAACCGCCGTCACCGATTTCCAAATCCAACGTACAGTGTCTGACCATCCGGCGATATAGCGATGGACACGGCTCCGAGTAACATGGAGGCGTCGGTATCGGATTGATCCAGATGTCGGCGGGTTAGATCCGAGTATATCTGCCGATTCCGTAGTCACGACGGCATATGCGAGGTTCGGGTCCACCGGATCCATTGCGACCCCGGATATCGAACAATCGCTGCGCAGCGTAACGGTGCTCGAGCCAGTAACCGTGTTGCCCGATATGAGGTCGAGGTATGGGCCGTCTGGGGACGGGACCAGCGGGCGGCACGACTCCAACGAGCACCTTCGTTGCGGTCGAATTGATCGCGACTGGCCCGACCGGGTGCCCGGGGTCCGACTGAACTATTGGTCACATGCCTTTGGGTTCACGATGACATCAGACAGTCTGAAAGAGTCCGCTGTCCCGTAACCGACGCCACCCACATATCGACGCGCCGCTGCCGCCGACGACGTACACCGGTGGCGACGCCAGTCGGATTTGCCGCCGCATGCGGCGCCCCGCCGGCCAACCCCACCGCCACCACCAACCCAACCAGCAGAGCCAGCGCCGCCCCGCCGGCGCCGAGGACCCGCCGGCGCTGCCGGCGAGCCGCCCCGGTCATCCGGTGACCAGGTGGCCGGCGTAGTAGCACGCCCGGAGTGCAGGCTCCGGTGCAGCCGGACACGATGAGTTGCATCTGGGTCCCAGGTCCGAACACCGTTGGCGTGATCCAGTGGTAGTCGAGGTCCCGGAAGTTGGCCATGGACCATTGCATCACCGTGGTGCCGCTGCGCGCCAGCGTCAGGTTCCCCGTGTCCCCTGCGGAGTTTTCGACGAGTAGGTCGGTGATCTGGAGAGAACGGCCCGTCGGCACGTTGAAGACGACCTTGGTCCCGTTGCCGGCCGCCTGGGCGCTGCCGTTGAGGGAGGCGACGGCTCCGGTCCCGCCACTGCCGATCACGCTGGAGCTGTTACCTCCCGCCACGGTGGTCGCAGTCGAACTGCCGCTGCCGCTTCCTCCACCTCCGGACGGGGCGCCTCCGCCGCTCGTCTTCGATCCGGCTCCTGAGACGGGAGTGATGCCGTTGGCCGCCAACTGCTTATTGGTCTCGGCCTGGGCCGTGGATTTGATCTGCGGCTTGAACAAGGCAAACCACAGGATCACCAAGAGGATGGCCAGGGCGACGAGCGCCGCCAGGACGGCAAGGAGCCAGCGCGGCAGCATCGCCTCTTGCAGCATCGACCCGTCCGTCACGATCTCGTCCTTGTGCGGACTCGAAGGGCGGGCCGGCAGCGGGGCGGTAACGGCACCCGGTGGGACGGGCGGCGTCCCAGCTGGAGGCGTCCGCGCCACACCGACGGGCGCGGTGACCGATGAACCAGCCGGGGGCGTCGGTACCGCGCCGCCGGGCGCCAGTACGTCGGTCGGCGGCCGCAACGCACCAGTCGGCTCGTTGCGGAGCATCACCTGGAAGGTGTGCGTCTTCTGCGGTCCCCTCCAGAAGCGGCTCGACGGGCGGATCGCGAACTTGACGAACGCCGCCCCGCCCGGGGGCACATCGATGATGGTGGGACGAAATGAAAACGCCAGCAGCATCTTCGGGTCGCTGCCGGCCAGTTCGGCCCGATAGCTGCAATTCGACCGATTGTCCACGGCCAGCTGCCCCCGCCCCGCCACCCGGCCCCGGACGACTCGGGGGACCATCTCCACGGTGATGTCGCTGTAGGCCCCGACGTTGGCCGTCGCCTCCTCCACCACGCTGCCAGCGGCATCCTCGGCGGAGAGGACCCGTACGCCCAGAGGGGTCGGACCCGCGGCGACGGTCGGCTCGCGGGGCGGCGACAGGATGACGTTGACGACACCCGACGCCTCGGGAAAGAGCGAGAGGCTCGGCGGATTGAAGGTCACCCAGGGCGCCGCCGCACCCAGCGCCTCGAAGCTGAAGCGGTCGACGACGGTGCCCGTGTTGCGGACGGTGATCGTGATGGTCGCGGTGCGACCGGGCTCTACGTCGACCGTGGCCTGCGAAAGCTGTGCTACGGCTCCCATCAGATCGTTTCCTCCGCTCGTGCCAGCGCGATGTACGCCCGTAAGCGTCTACCAGCTTGGCGCGCCGACCCCGTCATTTCCCGTACAGATCGGCAGGACTGTGCGTCGAATATGGCCATTCGTCTATTCCGGATCCCGGCTGGCAAGCACCGAAGCCTACTTGTCTACCAATTTGGGCGGTGCCGACCGCGGACCGCTCCTGGCGGCCGGCCGGTCATTCGTCAGATGGAAAGAAGTGGGTTCGGGGCCGCTCGAGCGGCTGGTCGTCGAGGAACATGTCGACGCGCTCGTTGTAGAAGGCGACGAGCCCGGCGATGGGGAGTAGCTGGCGGGTGGGGAAGTCATACGACCAGGCGAGATCGGGGTGGACGCGGTCGCCGACGCGTACCGACCAGTACCCGCCCGTCGTGCCCTTGTACGGGCACGCCGTCACCGTCTGGCTGGCGATCAGGAGGGTGAAGTCGATCTCGGTCCGATTGAGGTAGTACCGGGTCGGCAGCCCGGTCTCGAACACCATGACCGGCGACGACGACTCGGCGATCCGCGTCCCGTGCAGCTCGACCCGGACCGTCCGCGTGGAGCGGAGGGCGTCGACGCGGGCGTACGGGTTGCGCGGGTGGACGAAGACCTGTTCGTCCTCCTCGAACCAGGCGTCGAAGGCGGCCCAATCGAATCGGACGGTGTCGCGGAGCCCGGCGATGGGTGACTCGTGGAGGACCTGGGCGGCCCGGGTCCGCTCGGCGCTACCGGCGCGCACCGCGTGGATGGCCACCTGCCCGCGAGGGCTGTCCTCGATGACCCCCTCGGGCACCAGGAGGTCCGGCCGGACGTCGGTGACCGGAATGTAGTACTGCGGATAGTTGGGCCACTCCCACACGTACAACGCCCGCGTGGTGTCCAGCACGGTCTGGCCGGCGACCATGGCGCGGATCCGCCGAGGGACCGGCTCGACGTGGTTGACCGGGGTGATCATGGCGGGATAGTCGGGCACGGGGCGGCTCCATTGATGAGGTGGTCACGACCGCCCGCCGTTCGGCGGGACCGACCGATAAGACTCTCTAAGAGCGTATAACGAACTTCGTTACACGGTGAAAGGCCTCGTCTATGTACCAGAACGAGGCCTGCTCGCATTCGCCGTTCCCGGGATGCACGACTTTTTCGACCGCCAGCCCTGACCCAACAATAGTCCTAGTAGGCCGAACCGGTTACCTGGAGCCCGGCGGGACTGATGCGGATCGGTAGCACCTGGTAGCGCGGGTCGAGTATCGTGACGTCAGCCTCGAGGGATCGCTTCTCCTCCGTGCCCGCGCTCAGGATCGTGACCGATCCTCCGTCGCCGCCGGCGCCGTTGACCTTCCAGCCAAGAGAATGTCGGGCCACCGCCAGCTCGATCACCCGTCGGGCGTCGGCTCCGACCAGATCGGGGTGCAGCGACGCTTGCGCCGCGGTGTTGGCTTGCATGGCCTGGCCGAAGGCATGGAGGTCCCGGGTCTCGACCGCCGCCCGCGCCGCGCCGGCGGCGGCTCGCAACCGCGCCAGCGCCTCCAGTCGGTGTGATCCGAGGTTGCTGATGACGTCGTCATGGACGCCCGAGGAATGGTGGGACCGGCCCAGGAAGACCAGCGTGAGCCCGGCGCTGAGTTCCGCCCAGGCCGGGAGCGGGTACACGGTGGCGTCGGGATAGGCGTCGATCTCGAGATAGTTGATCCCGCCGAACGCCGCGCTCAACTGGTCCTGGATGCCGCTCTGCCAACCGAGGACCTCTACTTCGATCCGGTGCGCCGCGTAGGCAATGTCTCGGGGTTTGACCGGCTCGGATCGCAACGCCGTCAGCGCGCCGATCAGGGCGACGGCCACCGCCGCCGAGGTGCCGGTACCGCACCCGGGCGGGACGCCGGATCCGACCCGGATCGCCACGGAGCGGCCCTGCGGCGGCGGCCAGGCATCCACCACCGCTTCCAACAGCGGGTGGCGGGGCGTGCGATCCGAGCCCGGCACTATCGGCGTACCGATCGCCGAAGGTCGCCGCCTCCATGACCACCGGGTCCGGCCCCGAGATCCCGTCGATCGAGACCTCGATCCCCGGCGTCACGGCC
The DNA here is from genome assembly GCA_963702305.1 of uncultured Acidimicrobiaceae bacterium. Classification (GTDB taxonomy): domain Bacteria; phylum Actinomycetota; class Acidimicrobiia; order Acidimicrobiales; family Palsa-688; genus PALSA-693. The sequence goes on from CAVPBX010000020.1 coordinate 74,887, forward strand.
ACGTGCAGCACCCGGCCCGGGCCGCCGAACCAGGTGTCCGTCCAGCCGCCATGGTCGCACACGCGGACCGGGGCGACGGAGGTGATCACCTGCGGTCGGGTTTCTGATCCGGCATCAGCGGTGGGCGTCGACCCCGTCGCCGACGAAGGAGAAGAGGCGACGACCGGGACGGAAGCCGGGAGGCGGAACCGTGAGCCGGTTCGTGCCCACACCGAATTCCACGCCGTCCTCGGTGTCGAACGCCAGCTCCTCGAAGCCGGCCTCGGCGAACCAGCCGCGGATCGCCGGCGTCAGGTCCGGCGTCCGTCGATGGCGGGTCCAGATCACCGTGGCCCCGGGTGCACTGAGGTGGGGCAGCTCCAGGACGGTGGTGTGCACGTCGTCGTCGCTGACGTTGCCGAACACCCCGCAGACCATGAGCACGTCGGCGGGGACGGCGCCCTCGTAGGCCGATGTCGTCGAGGCGTCCCCCACCACGATTTCCACCTCGGCCAGTCCGGCGTGTCGGGCCCCGGCCCGAGCCTCATCGGCCAATGAGGCATCGAGCTCCACCAACCGGGCCCTCACGTCCGCCCTCCGGTCATGATCGGCCACGACGGGTATGACGTCCAGTCCTTTGCCGGCGCACATGCTGATGAGACGGATCGGGCCGGTCGCGGCCTGGTCGAGCGCCTGGCCCAAGCGAGCGCGTACCGCCACGAGGCGGCGGCTGATCGATGATCGCGGATCGAGGTATCGCCTGGTGCCACTGCACCCAGTGCCCGTCGGTCGACACGACCGCCAAGCTAGTAGGGACTGCGCCGTCACTGCCTGGGCGAAATGCCCCAATGGGCAGCCAAGAGTTCCCCGAAATATGGACTGTGGCCCGGGTGGCGGCTGGCCGATACATGGAAGGGTGGCTCCGTACTCCCCCAGATTGTTCCGCCGGCGTCCCGAGAGCGGCGAGAGGACCAGCGTGCAAGAGAACGTGTCATGGGCGAACGCCAAACTGGAGGAGGCTCGGCAACGGGCTCTGGGCTTGCAGCAGGCCCTGACCACTCAGCGCGTCGGAGCACCCGGGTCCGCAGATCGCGCTCGGATCGTCGAGCAATGCCTTGGTGAGTTGGCCGGGCTGCAGAGCGATCTGGTGGCGATCCAGGCCGCCATCGGCGCCAACCAGGACGTAACAGCCGCCTTGGAGGCAGTGGAGAGGGACACCCGCCGATTCGAACCGTTCGTCGGCGTCGCCGACCCGCCCGGAGTCGGGCCGGACATGACCTGGGCGGAGGCCTTCCGGCAGGGCGACATCCGATCATATGCCCAGGCGCTCGTCGCCGAGATCACCACCCACGTGCAGCCCGGCGCGGACGACCCGTTGGCCACGCTGTTCCGTACCGACGGCCCCTACCAGGCCGCCCAGGACTTCGCCAAGGTGGAGCTGCGCCCCCGCATCGACGAGTTGATGGGGGTGGCGACCAGATTTGCCACCCAGGCTGGCGACGAGACCATGGCGACCCGATTTCCCGACTTCGAGTACCGGACCGAGGATCCGCCGCCCGGGTTCCAGCTCGTGATCGGCGAGCTCATCCAAGACCTGGTCCCGGTGCTGTTCCCGCCCAACGCCAGCGGCGTCACGGGCGACCTTTTCAACCTGCTGGTCTCGGTGTACGCCGAAGTGCGGGAGTCGCTCGGCGATGATCTCGGCTCGGCCGCCATGCGGGTCACCCTCGTCGACGTCCTCTTCCTGCGGGGCCAGTTGCACACCCTGGCCAGCTACGCCGCCGGCCTGCCCCGCGGCACCCTGGCCTGCGAGGCCCTGACGAGGACCGTCGCCATCCTCATGACCGCGGCGAACGGCTCGGGGCCCGGGAAGATCCCAGCCGGTTATCACCCCCCGCTGGACGCCGTCCACTTCTACGTCGACTCCTTCATGAAGTCGATGCTGGGCCGTCTGGCCGCCGCCGCCGCGGTGTCCGCCACGTCATAGCGACCAAGGACGGCTTGATTAGCCGTAGATCGCTTCCACGACGTCAGTGGCGTCAGCGCCGGCCGGCCCGCTTCTCGTCTTCCAGCAGGGCCAGGGCCGCGTTACGACCGTTGATGGCGATGACGCTGCCGCCCGGGTGCGTCGCCGCGCCGCACAGGTACAGGCCCGCGACCGGGGTGCGCGGCGAGAACCGGCGGTCCCACATCTGGTCGGGCAGGCATTCGCCTTGAAAGATGTGACCCCCGGTCAACCCGATCCGCTCCTCTACATCGGGCGGCGCCAGCACTTGACGGTGGACGATGCAGTCGGACACGTCCGGGGCGAACCGGGCGATGGCCTCGATGGCGGCGTCGCCGATCGCCTCCCGACGTCCCTCCCAATCGCCCGAGCGCAGCTGGTAGGGGACGTACTGGGCGAACACGCTCATGGCATGCCCGCCAGGCGGGGCGATCGACGGGTCGTACGCGGTGTGGAAGTACAGCTCGCACCAGGCCGGTGACGGCTCACCCTGCCGGCTGGCTTCGTAGGCCGCCTGGGTGGCATCGATGCCGGTCGAGATGGTCACCATGGCCCGGTGCGGCTCGACACCGCGGGCCGCCTGCGGGAAGCGGGGCAACCTGGACAGGCCGCAATTGATCTTCAGGACGGGGCTTTCCGACCTCCACCGCTCGACGCGTCCGCGGAAGGCGTCGGGCACCCCGCCTTCGCACAGGGCGACCGTCCGTTTGGGATCGGCGTTCGAGACGACTGCGGCGGCCCGAATCGTCTCGCCGCCCTCCAGGCGGACGCCTTCCCCCGGCAGGATCGCCGCGACGGGAACACCCGCGGCCACTACCGCCCCGGCCTCGATGGCGGCGTCGGCGAGGGCGAACGAGATCCGCCCCATCCCGCCCTCCACGTAACCCCACGCGCCCGGCAGGCCTTCGAGCGTCCCCGACGCGTGCAGCAGATGAACGGCAGCCGTGCCCCGGTCCCGGGGGCCCGCGTAGGTGCCGATGATCCCCTGTCCGTGCAGCGCGGTGCGGAGCCGCTCGTCGCCGACGTAGCGTTCGACCACCTCGGCGATCGAAGTGTCGAAGAGGACCTCGATGGCCTCAGGGTCGCCGGCGAGGAGCTCCTCCAGCCCGGACCGATCTGGCGCCTCGCCGATCCACACGTCCCGGTCGCCGTCCCGCAGGGCGCGGCGCAGTCGGCCGAACAGGTCGTTGTAGGCCAGGTAACCATCGACGTCGCCGGGCGCCAACTCGGCCACTGCTGCCGCACTGCGATCCGCGTCCTCCCACAAGGCGATGGACGTCCCATCGGTGAAAGGACACCAGAGGTGCGGGTCCACCACCGCCACCCGGTATCCCCGGCGGCGCAGGTCAAGCTCGGCCACCACGGTGGGATGCAGCAGACCCACCAAATAGGCACACGGGCTGACGCGCCAGGCCGGGTCGGGAAACGGCTCCTCCAGCGTGCACGCCCCACCGAGATGATCGCGGCGCTCGAGCACGAGCACCGACTTGCCGGCGGCGGCCAGGTAGGCCGCCGCCGTCAGTCCGTTGTGGCCTCCACCGACTACGACCACGTCCCAGGCGCGGGCGGCCAACTCGGAGAGCGGAGCCGGCAGCCCAACCCGGCCGAGGCGGTCGAACGTGCTCGGCGTCAGCTCTTCTTGAACAGCTCGACCTCGGCGAGGGCGGCGTGCGTGCCCTGGGCGGAGGGGTAGGTCGACTCGATGGTGATCGTCAGGGACGTGGCGCTCTTCGCTTTCACCGTAAACGACTGGAACGTCGCTTCGTCCTTGAGGGTGACGGTCTTGGTGTAGGGGTGGGTGCCCCCGAACGCCATTTGGATCACCGCCAGCCGTGGCTCGGTCAGGAACGATCCCGGGCTGTCGCTGTCACCGTTGAGGAATCCGATCTTGTCGATATTGGTGGCCGCGGCCAGCTTGATGACCAGCTTCTGTCCCTTCGCCGAGCCCCGTGTCCCGGTCTGCCACGAGGTGTTGGTGCCCCCGTCGATCGTCAAGCTGGCCGGGTGGCCGGGCGCCGCGCTCGTGGCGATCGCCGACAACGGATGCACCGGGTTGTAGGTGGTATGCACCACGTTGACCACGTCGTGGTAGTAGCGGCTCAGGTGGTGACGGATGGTGTTCTTCCACGGACCCACGAAGCACAAGACGACGAAGACGATGATCGCCACTGCGAGGAGTTTCGTCACCCAGCTGGTCACCCATCCCGGTCCGGCCCCGCCGAAGGCCCGCCGGCGCATGCGAGGCCGCTCTCCCGCCACCTTCGTCCGGCGCGTGGTCAGCTTGCGCCACCACCGCTGGTACCAAGGGAGGGTAAACACTTCGGCTTGTTGCAGTGATGCGCCACAACGCCGGCAAAATCGCCGGGCCGGGTCGTTGCCCTCCCCGCACTGCCCACAGATCAGATCGCCCGGGTTGACGATCCGGGTCGGGGCGACCTTGGCTCGAGGGGTAGGCCGCGCTCGGGCCGCCACGGGCTTGACCGCCACGGGCTGCACGGGGGCCGGGGCCGCGGGCGGGGTGGCCCCCGGTGGCTCCGGCGGCGACGTACGCACCGGTGCGGTCACGGTCGGCTGGGTGGGCGCGACGGCAGGCGGCGCCGCGGCGACGACCGGAGGCGGTGCAGTAGGCGCGGCGGCCGGCGGCGCTTCCTTCGCCACCACGTCGGTGGGCGGAGCCTCGGCCGTGACCACTGGCGCCACGGTGGTCGGCGGCGGCGGAGCCGGCGCGGTCAACAACGGAGCGGCGACCGCTGACGGTGGCGCAGGCGCGGCCGCAAGAGGCGCAGCGCTGCCGGCGGCTACCGGCTGGGGCGCGGCGGCAACGGCCGCCACCTCTCCGACGCCGTTGGATCCGGCCTCGTCCTCCCGGGTGTCCCCGATGCCGATGCGATCCTTGACTCGCTCGATGAACCCGGGATGCCCCTCTTCCAGCACGGGCTCGGGTTCGGGCGCCGGCTCGTGGACCTCCGGGACGACCTGCTGGCCGGACCACTCCAGAAAGCCGGCACACGACCCACAGAACGTGTCGCTGTCTTCGTTCCGAAACCCGCACTTCGTGCAAACGATCATTCCGCCGGCCCCTTTCCCATCTGTCGAGGATGACTCCGGCCCCTCCTCGACGCTTCGTGACTCGCTGGCGCCAAAGCAACCAGCGCTACGGGTCGCGATTCTGCCAGATCCACGACGCCACACGCGTCATCTGCGGTCGTGCTTCTCCCAGGCTTCTCCGCCGGGACCTCAGCTCAGAAGCCTTTGAGCAGTTCCTTCGCGGTCTTCCCGGCTGGGAGCTTTATCTTCGACCGCTGCCTGTTCCACTTCTTCAACGCCTCGGCGTCTTTCTTCTCCTCGTCCAGATCGTCCAGTTCGTCCTTCTTCTTCTCCTGCTCCGGGGTCAGCGTCTGCTTGAGCTTCTTCTCCCGCTCCTCCAGAGCCTTCGTTTCCTTCTGCTCTTGTTCGAGGGCGTCGAGCTCCTCCGTCTTCTTCTTCATAGCGATCTCGGCTGGCGTCAGCTTCTTCGGGGCCAGCTTCTTCTCCCGCGCCTTCAGCGCCTCCTCGTCCTTCTGTTGTTTCTCGAGGGCGTCGAGCTCTTCCGTCTTCTTGTTCTGGGCGATCTGGGCGGGCGTCAGGTTCTTCGGGGCCAGCTTCTTCTCCCGCGCCTTTAGCGCCGCGTTGTCCTTCATCTCCTCTTCCTGGGCGTCGAGCTGGGCCTTCTTGTCCAAGCGGTCTTGCTCTTCTTTGGTGGGTGTGTAGTCCAGCCCCTTTTGACGCTCTTTCAGCGCGGCCTCACGGTCCTTCAACTCGTCTTCAGTGGGGATCTTCGTCGGTTCGGGAAGGGGGGCGTCAGTCTTGCCCTTCGCGACCTTCTCTTCAGAGCCCGTTGCCTTCTCTTCTGTCTCGCCGGCTTCGGTCTTGGAAGTGGCCCCTTTGTCGGAGGTCTCAAGGGGGGTATTTAGGCGTTCTATTAGTCCCTGTGCCACGGTCTTATAATCCAATTTGCTGGCGTCCATTTGATCGCTGAGAGCCTCATCGAGCTTGTGGCGTTGGACGCTGATGGGAGAAACGGGCCGAGCTGCTGGCGAGCTGTGGGCTGTCCGTGGTCCGGTCAACAACTTCGCCACGGCGCGGTTGCCAGCGGCCTGCTGGAGGTCGAAGAGCGCAGTGGCATTGGACGGCACCAATGTGGCAGTGTGCTTGCGGGCCGAAGGCGCGGCTGACTTTCTCTCAGCTTTCGACGACTCATGGTCATGTTCCACGACACATTCCTCCCGACTCTGGTGTCGAAGGTACCGGACCCCCGCGCCCAGGTCAATGCAAGCACCTCGACCGCGAAAAACACGTCCGGGTGGCTACCCCTGTGTGCCCATTGATGCAGATTTTCGTGCAGCTCTTGTAAAGACGCTCGCCACGCAGCACAATTGACACTGGTGGAACATGACACGCAGGGTTCGGAAGTCGCTGAGATACGCCATCCGCGCGCGCCGCGACCCGCGAAGGCCGCCGACGAATACGAGGTCTCCGCAGCTGACCGCGCGGCCATAGGACCGGACGCGGCGGCTCCGGCATCGGCGCTGCGCCCGACGGTAGTGCTCGGGCTGCAGCGGACGGCCGGCAATGCCGCCGTGACCTCGCTGATCCAGAGGAGCTCGGCCAGCCTCGAGGAGCAGGACACGGACGAGCCGGCAGCGCCCTCGCCGGTGCTGGACGTTGTCGGCAAGGGTCGGGGACAGCCTCTGGACCCGGCGCTCAAAGAGGAGATGGACGCCCGGCTCGGTGCCGATTTCTCGGCCGTGCGCATCCACACTGATGCCGACGCCGCCAGCTCGGCGGCCGCGGTCTCCGCTCGCGCCTACACGGTGGGCAACGAGGTCGTCTTCGGAGCCGAATCCCCGGCGCTGGACAGCGCCGAGGGCAAACGCACCCTCGCCCATGAGTTGACCCACGTCGTGCAGCAACGCAACGGTCCGGTCGCCGGTACTGCGACCGGAGATGGGATCTCGATCAGCGACCCCGCCGATCAGTTCGAGCAAGCCGCGGAGGCCAACGCGGCGCGGGTCATGTCCGGTCCAGGAGTCGATTCCCAGGCGCCGACGAACGATGCGGCCGGCGGCCCATCGTCTGCCTTGGCTCAGAGGGACGTGCTCCCAGATGAGGAGCAGGACGAGGCGGAGCTGGAGCAACAGGAAGAGCCGGCCGACGAGGAGCCGGCCGACGAGGAGCCCGTCCAGGGATTGTGGGTGCAGCGCGACCCGACGGCTACCGACACCGTCGGCCAGGAGGAGGACGAAGAGTACTACGAGGCGGAAGCCGAGGCGCAGGAACAGGACACCGAAGCCGGCATCGAGGCCGCCGATCTCGAGGTCGAAGAGGACGAAGCCGAGGGCGAAGCCGAGGACCAGGCCGCGGAGATGGAAACCGAACAGGACGAGGCCCAAGCCGAGGCGGACAACGAGGCGGCAGCGGCAGAAGAGCAGGAAGACGAGTCGGTGCAGGGCATCTAGCTGCAGCGCGAACCCGAGGAAAGTGACGGCGGGGGCTCAACCGGAGGCGGCGGACACGCCCAGCATTGACCAGTTTGACGAGCTGTCCAACACCGACGAGATCGTGTCGGACATGTCCGAGGCGGGAGCGGCCGACCTGGCTCCCGAAGAGTCGGAGACCGAAGCGGCTACCCCTACCGCCAAGCCCTGTTCCTGCAGCGCGACCCGCTGGCGGCCACGCCGGCAGCCACTCCCACGTCCCCCCAGACCGCCGACCCCGCCACCGCCGCGGCCCCCAACGTCCAGCCGGGCAATGCCGGCCAGGTCCTGGCGGCTCTGGCCGAGGTCCCGGAGTTCAAGGCCGCCCTCGGGGAGGTCAAGGCGGCGGCGGCCACCGACTGGAAGCAAATCGTGGCGGGACCACTCCGGCGGAGAAGGTCATCATCTTCACCGTCGCCGGCTCCATCGTGGGGGGCGGAGTGGCCGGGGCGATGAGCAACAAGTCCAGCCGGAGCTTCATGCTCGACAAGGTCAACGACCAGAAGATCGACATCCCGGGCCTCTCCGGGCTCTCGGTGACACCGAAGACGGCCAACGGCGGCTTTCAAGGTGTCGTCGTCACTCTCGACGTCTACAAGATGTTTCCCCAGCTGCGACAAGCGCTGCCCGGCGTGACCAACTGAGCGTTCGGCCAGCCGCGGTACCCGCGTCCCCGCCTGGGCTCACCCCGGCGGTGGGGCGGGGGAGGCGGTGGCGGGGGAGGTGGGGGTGGCGGCGGTGGCGGTGGCGGTGGCGGAGGTGCGGCAGTCACGGGCGGCGGTGGTGGTGCGGCAGCCACGGGCGGCGGAGGGGGATTGAGCCGCAACCGCTCCAAGTAGTCGCCGTAGCTCGGAATCTGCGGGGTGAACTTCTTCCACCAGTCGGGATTCATACCGCCCCACCGGAGCGAAGATGTGATCAACGCGGGCGTGTCCAGCCAGGTCGGCGCCGGCTCCCCGTCGACGTAGAGGTAGCCGCCGCCGTCTTGTTCGGCCTTGGGGTTCCCCGGTCCGCCCACGAGGCACCAGGTCCCGTGTTGGAAGGCCGACCCGGCGACGGCGCTGCCGAACCGATCGCCTTCCTCGCTATTGGCGCTGAGGAACTGGGCGTCCCGGGTGAAGGTCGCTCCCCCGGGAGTGTCGCTCACCAGATCGTTGAGGTACCGGTAGGCGCAGGCTGGCTGGCCCGGAGCGCCGACGAGCAGGTGCTCGGCCTGCACCAGGGACGGCCTTTTCACTGCCGACGTCAGAGGGAGTGGTCTCCGGGAAGGCGACCGAAGCTCCGAACTTGTGTCCCTCGGCGAAACCGTAGAGGGGAGCTCCGGACCGGTTGGCGACGAACGCACCATCGGCATAGTTGAAGATCCACACCGCGCCCGTGCCTTCGATCTGCTCCGCAAAATTGGGGTCGTCAGGGCTCCCGACCGCGAGCGTCACCCCACCCGTGAGTGCGATGGAGGTGCCAAATCCACTGGTGCGAAAGTCGTCAGCCGCGTCGGGGAAGGTCGGTACCAGCGCCTCGCCGAACTGGAACCGGCTGGGCCACGCCCCCGCTTCGGCGGTGCGCCCGACGTAGACGGCCCCCTGCCCTCCGTCGGCACCGGGCGCGCCGACGGCGAGTGTCAGCGTTCCGTCCCATTGGTTGGCGCCGTCGCCCGAAGGGTTGATCGCCACGCTGGCCCCGAACCGATCGGTCTCCGTTCCGGCCGGATGGGGATTGAGGATCGCCGAAGTGGACCACGGCGTGCTCGACGGGTCGAGGCCGCGATAGATGTGGACCTGTCCGCTCCCCGTGACCCCGCGGTGGCGGGGCCGATCCGGGCGCGCCGACCGCGACGTAGTCGGTGGTGCCGTCGGAGCAGTGGGCGACCGCAGCTCCAAACAGGTCGCCGTTGGCGGGTTCTCGGGGCGCCAGCTCGGCGATCACCGGAATCGCGGTGTAGGTCCACGCCCCGTAGGGCGGGCTGAGCACGAACACCCGTCCGGGCGTGTCGGGAGCGCCCTGGGCTCCGATGATCACGGTGTCACCGAACGCCACGCACGAGGACCCGAGGCCGCGGACCTGCTGCGAGCCGGAGATCTTCGAGCCGGTCATCACCCCGACATAGCCCCAGGCGTTCTTGGACGCGGAATAGCAGTACAGCACGACGGCGCCGGCACCGCCGAGAGCGTCAGGCGATCCCACCGCCGCGATCCCAGACCCGACTGCCGCCGAAATGCCCGGGGACTCGGCAGTCGTGTCCGGATCGAAGATGGGGAGGTACTCGAGCGACTCGTATATAGACATCTCGCGGCGCTACTCCTCTGTGGTGAGCTTCATCGTGCTGGCTGACTTTCACGGGCGGACCCCGCTCGTTCGGCCTGTTCGAGCCGGTGGCGGAGGATGTCGATCGGCGGTATCGCCAGGACCCGGCCCAGGTCATCGAAGACGATCGACTCGGCCAGCACCCCGAACTGGTCCCGCCGGACCCGCACGATGTCATCGGGTCGGGGCACCCCGAAGTGGCCCCGGTACTCGCAGCCGAGCGCGTCGTAGTAGCTGCACTTCAACGGCCGCTCATCGGTGCCGAACACGGAGCACCGACCGTTCTCGAGATGCCGGCACGTGGTGCGGACGATCACCGCCCAGCTGTCGGCCGACACCCCGACCTCCACCCCTGGGAACCCCAGGCAGTACCGCAGGAACTCCAACTGGCTCGCGTCGCCGGGTAGGCCCCGATTGAACACCAACGTCTTGCAACACCACGCCCCGCACCCCTGACAGGGATCGGACACCTCCGCATCGCCATAACGGCGCATCGGTCGTCCCTCCTCGGCCGAACCCTTCTCCGAGAGCACGATCGACCGCCACTCCTCGAGGATCGGATCCGGCTCAGGTGCCGGCGCCGGACGGCGCCGCATCGGCATAGACCGAAACGCCGCCAACACCTCATCCCAGTCCGGCCCCGCGACCACTTGCCGGTCATCGTCGAACACCATCTGGTCCGCCAACCAGGCCATCCGGGACCGATCCATCAGCGGGCGGTGGTCGTCGACATCGACGGTCATACGGTGGCGATACGAGCACGAGTGGGCGTTGTAGTGGACGCAGACCGCCGGCTGGACGGGCGTCGAATGCACCGTGCACAGCCCGCTCGGCACGTCCAGATAGCTGCACGACTGGTAGAAGTAGACCTCGACCGTCCGGTCCGGGCGTAACCCCAGGAGGATGCCCTCGAAGTTGAGCAGGTACCCGGCGTAATCGACATCGAGCACGGTCTTGAGCTGGAAATCGCTGAGTAGCAGGTAGGTGCAGCACGGCGACGAGACGCAGGTCAGGCACGGGGCCTCGCGCGCCTGTCGGTAGGTGAGGTGATCGCCCGGTTGCGCGCCGTCACCGTTGCGAGTGAGCGCGACGGGCACGCCCTCCGACTCCGCGAGATCCGGGCCCGGCGAGTCAATCATCATGAGCCTTGGACCTTTCGCAGGAGTCGACCGAAACCGCGCTGCTCGCTGCTGCTCGCCGCGGTCTTGGCTTTCTTCGCCGACGTCTTTGCCATTTGGGCCGCCTTCTTCGCAGACTTGGCGGCGTTGCTCTGCTGGGCCGCCTTCTTCATGGCGCTCATGTCCTGGCCGATCGTAGACTTGTCCGCCGCCAGCCGCTGGCCCAGCAAACTCTTCTGGCGCACGAGCGCACTGTGCGCGGGGGCCATGGCCTGCAACGCCGCCTTCTTGTGCAACGCCGCCGCCTGCTTCAATCCGGCCGCGTCCTTGAGCGCCACCTGATGTGCCGGAGCCGTCGCCTTCTTGACCTGCCCCAACTCCTTGCCCACCGCGCCCTTGGCGACGCTCTTGGCCGCCTTCATCTGGCCTTCCACCGCCTTGAGTCGCTGGTCGACGAGGCTCTTCTGGCGGAGCAAGGCGCTGTGGGCCGGGGCCATGGCCTTCAAGGCCGCCTGCTTCTGCAACCCCGCCGCCTTTTTGAGAGCGGCCGCGTCCTTGAGCGCCACCTGATGCGCCGGCGCGGTGGCCTTCTTGACCTGCGCCCACTCCTTGCTCTTCGCCGCCTTCACCTGACCTTCGATCAACTTGAGTCGCTGGTCGGCGACGCCCTTCTGGCGGACCAGGGCGCTGTGCACCGGGGCCAGCCGGCCGTGGACCCCCTTCTTGCCCAGCGCGGCTTGCTGGGCGGCGTTCTGGTAGGCGTGGCTCGACTTCGCCGCCTGACCGAGGGCCTTGGGCTGTGACCGTATGGGTACGGGCGAGGTGGGCGGAGGAGACGTCGGCATGCCGCGCTCAGGTCAGACCGGTTGGCGACATCCGGGCCGGCCGCACCCGCGGAAGTCGCCGTCGCGCCATCTGCATCAGACGCTCAGGCCGTCGGTTCGCCGTCATCGGGAGAGATATCCGTGGGCTCGTCGAGGTCTTCCTGGCTCGGCGGGGCCAGCGGGGCCAGCTCGATGCGCTCTGATCCCGGCAGATCCACGGCGCCCGGCGCATCGGCGGCGGCGGGCGCCGCGGCCGCCTTCTCGTCCGCTTCTTGGACCGGTGCGCCGTGGACGAGCACCTCCAGGTGGTACGGCAGATGGGCCGGCCGGCAGGACGCCACGATGCGGTTGACCGTCGATTGCCTGACGTCGGCCAAGTCGCCGACGCGCAAGCGCACGACCAGGCGGGGATCTGGTGAGCCCGGCATCGGGCTGTCGGGGGTCTGCGACCAGTCGCATCCGCCACTGTCCTGGATCTCCGGCGTGACCCCGGCATACAAGTTGATATGGGCGGCGAGGCCGGCGGCGGTGCCACGGGTGCGGTACAGCAAGACCGCGTCCTCGATCAACCGCCGACGTCGCTCCAACGTCCAGGTCTCGTCGATGTCGACGCCGACCCAGCTGGCCATCCAGTCGACGAAGTCGTAGGGGGCCAAATCGGGGTCAAGATAGCTATCGAAGCAGTCGAGGGTGCTGAACAGCGGGGCCAACACCTCGTCGAACGCGCTCATCATCCGCTGGCAGAACTCGTCCTCCTGCAGGGCGGCGGGCAGCTCGGCTCCGATGGGCCGCGGGGTCGGCAGGCCTTTGACGAGGCCGCGCATGGGAGGGTTGATCGCGGTGCCGCCGAGAATCTGGCTGCGACGTTCCGACAGCACGGACGCCACGGCTATGTCTCCTCCACTCGGACCTGGTGCTCGTACGAGAAGACGAGCGCATTGGCGGCGACCTCGACCCGCTGGGCGGCCTGGCCCCGCTCGCCGGTGATGGGGTTGGCGGCGAAAAGCCGGACGTCCTCTACCAACTCCGTACCGGGCAGGCGCTGGAGCAACGCGTAGACCTCGCCCATGTGGACGGGTCGACCGAATGCCCACCCCGTCCCCTCCATGCCCCCAGTGATGGGATGGAGGTAGGCGTACAACGCGTCGGTCGCGGTCTTCTGTAGCCGGTTCGGATCCGCCCACGGGCGGGCCCGGAGCATGGCGACCACGGTGACGCCTTGATACGCCGGCGGCTCGACCAGGACCCGCGCCCCGAGGGTCCGCCGCGAATCGAGAAACGTGGCAACGTTGCTGAGGATCTCCGGCGGCGGCACCAGCTGCTCAAACGAGAGCCTTCCGTCCTCGTCGTCGGCGACAGCCGGAACGATCAGGACCCGCACGCCGCCGGCTTCCTCGTCGGTGGTAGCCGGGACCGCCTTGACCCGGGCGGCTTCCGGCGCGGCCTCCTTGGCCAGTTGCTCGTAGTCCTCGGCGGTCACCGCCCGCCCCAGCGTCCGCATCACGAGGGGCCCGCGGATCTTGGCTTCTTCGATGTCCTCCCCGTCGACGCCTCCGGTCGCCGGGTACCGGTTCTCCACCCGCGCCACGTAAGGGATCGTCGTCCGGCATACCCGGATCGCGGTCTGGGCCACATTGCCCTGGCGCCCACCGCCGGTGTGGTAGCGCCGCAACCGGAGGACCGAGCCCTTCATCGGCACGTCGCCGTACTGCACGAATTCCCCGTTGGGCATCCGCACGGCGGGGCCGAACTGCACCTCACCGGCGACTGCGTCGAGCACGAAGTGGCGGTCGCCCGGCCCGCTCTGGGCGAAATCCGACACCTCCTGCCACTCTTGCCAGCCTTCCTCTTCGTCCGACACCTCGAGGACCACGGGCTCTCCTGACGGCACGACCGGCGGTCGGGCCACGTCGAAGCGCTGGCCCGGCACCCCTTCGGACAAGCCGAGAACTTCATCTTGTATGACCTCGGCCTGTACCGCCTCGATGGTCCCGCCGACGGTGCTGACCGCGAGCCCCTTGATCAGCGGCGAGTTGCTATAGAAGGGTTGATCCTCCTCGGGTGTCGTCACCCGGGCCCGAAGCCAGCCGGCCCGGAGTTGGTGCTCGAGGGACATGACGTGGTTCGGCGGGACGTGCAGCACCACTTCGCCGGGTCGGTTGAGCCCGCCGGTGGTATCCCGGTCGACCTCGCACTCCACCCACGCCTCCCCGTCCCAGGCCTCCCAGGCGAGAGGGGGCCACTCGGGGTCGACACCGATCCCCTCGATGTTGCAGTCGAACCGGAGGCTGACCGCGCAGCGCGGCACGGCAGCTGACAAGCCGATGAGCAGCACCTCGTCCGGCACGGGATGGGGGGAGAAGCAGGAGAAAGAGGAGAGCTTGATGGCATCGGTGTGGTTGCGCCACGTCCCACCGGTCGGGGACGGACCCGACGTAGACCATCTCGGAGGGGACGATGTCCAGCTGGTCGGTGGTCGTGAAGGCGATCGAAGAACCAACCGTCTCGGTGCGCGGCGTGGCGACCTCCACTCCGATGGGCACGACGATGGGGTTCTCTTGCGGAGCCGACAGCCAGAACGTCACCTTGGTGGTCGCCGCGGTGGGAGGAAACAGCCGCACCCCGATCAGCTCGAGGAACTTGACGTAGTTGCGGTCCGGTACCCGGTTGAGTCGATAGAGGAGCTGGTCGGTCATGTAGGCGAACGTCTCGATGAGGGTGACGCCGGGGTCCGACACGTTGTGGTCCGTCCACTCCGGGCAGCGACGCTGGACGAGCCGCTTGGCGTCATCGACCAGATTCTGGAATCGGCGGTCGTCCAGGTTGGGTGCCGGCAGCGCCATGTGCGCCTACTCCTCTTCTGGTATCACGTAGAAGGGGAACACCAGGCTGCGGGGATCGTAGGAACCCTTCTTCTCGTACTCGATGTTGATGTAGAGGGTGTTGCGCTCGACGCTGTCGATACTCACGTCCACGTTCTTGACCTCGATGCGGGGCTCCCAGAATGCCAGGGCGCGCTCGACCTCGACCGTCAGCCGCCCGGCGGTGGTGGCGTCAGCCGGGGCGAACACGTAGTCGTGGATGCCGCACCCGAACCTGGGTCGCATCGGGCGCTCCCCCGGCGCGGTCGTCAGGATCAGGCGTATCGCCTGGACCAAGTCCTGGTCCTCGCTGGTCAGGGCGATGCTCCCTGACGCATCTGTGCCCAGCGGGTAACGCCAGCCGTGCCCGATGAAGTCTTCAGCCATAGCTCTCCCTATCCTGGCCCGAGGCTGACCGACGCCCCGTTTACGCCGATGCTGCCCGCCGGGGCGCCCTCGGGCCCGCCGATCGAGATGGTCGTCCCGGCCAAAGTGAGCGCGGTGGTGGCGGGACCGCCGATGCTGATGTCGGTGGCCGTCTCGCCGCCGATCGAGACGGTAAGACCGTCAAAGGTGAGCGGACCTCCGGTGGCCGTCACCTTGACGCCCAGGGCGCCGACGATCTCGACCTCGCCAAGGGAGTTGACGGTGATCTTGACCTGCTGGCCGTCGAGGACGATGGAGGTCGGTGGGTTCTCGACCGGAGCAGTCATGACGCTGATACCCATGGCCTCCGGACCGTCGTTCCATTGGATGGTGTGGGCCATGCGGGATGCGATCCGCCGGTTGCCCACCGCGCCCTCGACCGACGGAGGGGGCAACGGCGACGCCACCCCGTTGTAGAGGTTGCCGATCACGTAGGGATGGTCGATGGAGCCTCGATCGAAACCGATCAGCACTTCATCGCCGATTTCGGGAACCCACAGGAAGCCGCCGCCGAGCTTGCTGGCCCCGATCTGCATCACCCGGCACCAGGCACTGATGTAGCTGGGTGCCAGCCACGGGAACATGACCTGGACCTGCCCCAGGTTCTTCGGATCGAGGTTGTTGACCACCGTGCCGATGACCAGTCCCGGTATGGTCGGACGATTCGACTCTCGACCGACGCCCGAGCTCAGGGCGAACAGCGACCGATCCCGGTAGCCACCGACGGTGACCCAGGTGGTGTAGCCGGCGTTGTTGGGCTCGAAGGCGTGGCGCGCCGCTGAGCAGATGTAATAGCCGTCGAAGGGCATCCCGGCCATCCCGATGGTGATGCTTTCGCCGGCCAGCAGGGCCGGATTGCCAACGCACTCGCCCTCGACTTCTGCGAGCGCCCCGGCGATATCGGCGGCGATGGAGCCGGCCCAGCTCATTGCCCCGCCTTCGTTGTCGAAGGGGACGCTGGCGTCGAAGAATGGGGTGGCCCCGAACTCGCCCCCTACCAAGGGAGGCAGGGTCGCCGGGTCCATGCTCTGCGACGAGGAGGGAACGGTGGGCCACGGGCCGACGACCGGCACCGTGAGCGACGGGTCGTAACCCGTTACCGTGACGGCCGGTACTTGTTCGGCCGCGGAGACCACCGCCCGCAACCTCACCAGATTCTGGCCCATGATCAGCTGCGTGCCCATGGGGGGGGTCATGTACGACAAGGCGGGAGGCGCACCCGCCTCCGGCTTCGGCATCGGCCCGAAGTTGAAGAGCCCCATGGCGTCGGCGTAGGCCACATAGTTTTCCAGGGCGGCCAGCTGCTGGATGAAGACCCAGGCGCTGACATTCGCCTGACTGAGCCACGGGTAGGTGTTGGTGGTGGGGATGATCTCCCCGGGTACGACCCCGGCCTCCCCGAGCAGCATGGTCACCACGTCGGAGGCGGTCATCTCCGGATAGGCCATCGTCTTCGTGCCCCGCATGAGCCGGTGCGACCGGTCCAGACCCCGCACGACCGTCATCGTCTCGCCGTGACTGTGTTCGACTTCGACGGCGGTCACCTCCCCAGTGAGCAGCGGCGTCGGAACGCCGTCGCTGCTCACTGCGACGGTCACCGGCGTCGCCAGCTGGAGACCTCCAGGCAACAGCACATCGTCGGGAAGTCCCATGAACACCAGACGGAACTGCGAAGGCACGAACATGGTGCTGTCGACTTCGGCCGACATCAGGAGATTGCTGACGAGAGGATTCAGCGGAGCACCCATGATCATGATCTGGCACTGGGAGCTGGTGGTACCGGTACTCATGGCACGCCTCTCACGCCAAGTTGTCCGCGTCGCGCCGCTCGGGCACCATCAGCACCGTGCCCTCCTTGACGCGCATGGGGTCGTCGATGTTGTTGGCCTCGGCGAGGGCCCGCCACATGTTGGGGTCCTGGTATTCCTCGAAGGCGATCGAAGCCAGGGTGTCGCCCTCCACCACGGTTCGGGTGCGCATGGTAGCCAGGCCGCCCGAGGTGGGGTTCGTCGCTCCCAGAGGGAAGGGCAAGGGGACCGCCTTGAGCGTTACCGTGGCGGTGGCCCGGACCGGCATGCCGAGGAGGAAGCGCTCGTAGGCGACCGCCACCGACGTGACGATGGCCTGTTGCATGATGATGTTGGGACCCCATCCGAACGTCACCATGCTCGGCTTGGCGTCCCCGATCGCCAAGGACTGTGGTGTCGGCAACGTCAACAGCTTGAGCTGCTTGATCACGACCATGGGCGGGACCGGGGGTACGGCGAAGGCGTCCAGGAGGATCTTCAAGGTCACCTCGCCCAAGGAGACGCCTTTCCACATCGGCGGGGCACCCTGCGTCGCGGGCTGTTTGCCGAACTCCCATGACCCCTTGGTGGTGACGGTGAAGGCTTCGGGGTTGTACTGGAAGACGATCGGCGGCATGGGGAGTGCTAACGGCTGGATGTACGCGCTGACAGCGCTGCCGGCCATCCCTCCTCCGGCTACGGCCATAGTGTTCTCCTCACTGGCTTACATGAATCCCATGTGTTGGATCGTGAGCTGTTCGGTCGCGGCGTTGTGCTGATTGGCATCAAAATTCGGACCTTTCCAGGTCACCGGGCTAACGCCGAGCATGTCCCACTGCATCAGCACTCCGCCCGTCTGATCAATGCAGCAGATCTGGCCGCCGGTGGGTATCGGCAGCATGTGGTAAGCGCTGATCCAGTTCATGATGTTGGCCGAATTGGGACTCACCGGCCGTTCGAACGTGATCTTGTCGTACGTCAAATGGCCCGGTAGATGGTGCTGGAAGAAGCTCATGGCCGAGTCGCCGCGATCGGTGGTGGCGATCGTCATTCCGAGTCCGGTGACCTTCGTCCAGTATCCCAGGTCGACGACGTCGAGGGTCACGGTGAAGAAGACGCTGATACCGGTGGCGGTGTTGAGACCGATCCCGGGTTGACTGACCGACGCGGTGACCGTCGTCGACCCCATCGGGCTACCGTGCAGCCCGGCATTCGTCCAGTCGGCGGTGAGCGATCCCCCGACGTCGGGGCCCTGGAGCCCGGCATTCCCCCAGTCGGCGGTGATCGTCGTCGGCCCCGCGTCGGGCGTGTGTTCTACCCCGGGATTCTCCCACGCGGTCGAGGCGACGGCCGCCCCGGCCTTATCGTCGGCTTCGGACTGAGACTCGGCATGGCCGTCGCCGGCGCCCACATTTCCGTCGCCCACATTTCCGGTGTCAGACACGGACTACCACCTCCCGTAATGATCGGTGAGCATCCCCGCTCGTTCACGGTCCTCGCGCAGCTCGCCCTTCAGCTTGTATCTGATCAGGGGATAGAGCCACCGGCTCAGGTTGGTGAGATCCTCGTCGCTCGGGCGGTTCATGGAAGCCTGCGTGTTCTCTTCGGGGTTCGTGGCCGCCGGCGTCGGGGCGGGCGCGACCGCCGGGACGGCCTCTTCCGCCCTCTGGACTCCACCGCCCGCCATGGCTGGGCCCGAGGTCGGGCCCATCGACCACGAGGCTGGAGTGAACACCTCCGAAGCGACTTGACCCATCCCGGGGCCGCTCAGGACCGACATCCGTTCCAGGATGGACGCCGCCAGTGAATCCGGGTCCGGCCCGGTCGGGGTCGGAGCCGCCAGCGGCAGGGGCTGGCCGGTTTCCGAACCGGTGGACCGGTCCAGGAGTCCGCTCCAGGACGCCTGACGGGGCGCACTGGGCGGTTCGAGCGGCGCCGAGCGACTGGGCGCGCCGTTGTTGAGCGTCATCTCGGTTGCCAGCGCGTCCGCCTCAAGCAAACGCCCGGCGGGGGTGGACTCGTCCGGGAGGTTCGGGCCGTACCGAGCCCGCTGCGCGATGTGGGTGAGTTCGTGGGAGAGGAGCGCCTCCCCCGGGCCCGACTCGAGGGTGCCGACTGGGGCGGGGATCACGATGCCCCGGTCGGACGTGAAGGCCCGAGCCCGCATCCGGTACGCCTCGGAGGCACCCTCGGGACTGCGGTCGACCGGTACGTTGGACAGGTCCACGCCGTGGCGCTGACCGATGGCGGCGCGAGCCCGCGCCCCTGAGGGCGGCGACGGGGCAGCTCCGGCGGGGTCGGTCTCCGTGGCGGGTGCGGCGAAGAGCGGGTCCGATGAGAGCAGCGGCGCCAACTCGTCTCCAACCGGTGGGAGCTGGTCGGGTGCCAACCCCGGCGACGGCGGACCGACATTCTCGATCGCGACCCGTGGGAGTGGCATCCCGGCGAGTACGGGCGTGGTGGCCCGGGGGCCCGACTGCTCGCGAGCGGCTGCCGGCGCCGGGAGCGGCAGGGGGCGGGCCATCGGCGGCCGGACAGGACCGCGACTGCCGGTGGTCCCAGCCATCTGGCTCTGGATCAGCGCCCGCGACATTTGCAACTGCTCGGCCCGGCTCATCCGGGTGAGATCCCAGGAGGTCGCAGTGGTGGGCAGGTCGGACATGGGCTGCCCGAGTCCAGCGCGGGGGGCCGCGGGCGGGTGGGGCACGGCCAACGGCTGCTCGGAGGGGACCGGCTCCGCGTCGCCCTGGACCGCTTCGTCGGCGGCTTCCGCTCCGGTCGCAAGCGGCGCGGACTCCGCGGTGATCGGCGCCCCCTGACCCAGCAACGGCGCGTCGGGGACCGGCTCTGCCGCCGGGGAGTCTGCTCCCGTGACCGTCGGCGGCGCGAGCGGCAGGGACGAGACGTCGGCCACCGGCGCCGCGAGCGACGGTGGCGCGAGCGGCAGAGGCGGGGACGGGACGTCGGCCACCGGCGGCGCGGGTGGCGGTGGCGTGACGGGAAGGTCGGCGCCCTCTGCAGTGATCGGCGCCCCCTGGCCCAGCAACGGCGCGTCGGGGATCGACTCCGGCGTGGGGGACTCAGGTGCCGGGGACGGAGTCTCGGGCGGGGCCGACGCCGGACGCGAAGTCGGTGACCGAGGAGAAGGTTGGACGTCGGCCACGGGCGGCGCAGGAGGCGGCGCTAGCGGCAGGTCCGGGCCGGCCGCGTCGGGCGGGGCCTGGCTCGGTGCGGCCGCGATGGTCTGACCCCGATCCGCCGGCGAGTCGACGATGGCCCGCTCTCCGACCAGACCCGCGGTCGCGGCTGCAGGAGGAAGGTCGGCGGTAGGAGCAGGAGCCGGGGTCGCCGGCTCATCGCGCTCAGGTCCGCGGGCGGGAGAGGGGACGGCCACGCGCGCCGGTGGCTCGGGCTCTGGCGGCAGGAGCGTGGCCGGAAGTTGCGCCAGCGGCATGTCGGGCGGGGTGGAAGCATGGACCAGCGGACGGGTGGGGGTTGGGGGCGGCAGCGGGGCGACCAACGGCTGGACGACCGAGGCGAGCGGCGTGTGACCGACCAGGTCCGTGACCGGAGTGGGTTCGGCCGCACTGCCGGCAGCCGGCGGCTGTTGAGGGGCCAGCGGAAGCGTGGGCGCTGACGCGACAGGCGAAGGGGCCTCCGGGCTCGGTGGCGGCGACGGCACTTCGGCGTACCGCGGGTCGGGCTCGGCTGACCCTTCGACGAAGGGCGGGGCCTCGCTTCCGGGAAGCGGTAGGCGTCTGGTCGTAACCGACCGCCCCCTGCCCGGCTCCGTGGATGAGGCCGGCGGAACGGCCAACGGTAGGGGTGGCGGCGCGTCGTTGGCGGCTGGGTCAGGGCCGTCAGGCGGCTGAGCGGTCAGGCCCGGCGTGAGGGTCGCCAGGCCCAGGACGAGGCCCGACGGAGCCGAGGAAGAGACGGAATGGCCGAGCGTGCCGATGAAGCGCTCCGGCGGTTGCCAGGAGACGAGTGAATCGTCGAAGTGTTGTGACACCACCCACGGCATCTCGGGCAACAACGGCTCGATCGGGGGGAGCGTCGCCCAGTCTGGGACCGCGTGCAGGGTGCTGGCCCGTATGACCTCGGGCTCGGGCCCAGGGGTCGTGGCGGACGCCGCCACCGGAGCGTCGTCAGTCACCGGAATGGGACGGCGCCGGCTGAATAGGCCCATCGCCGCCTCACTCCCTCTCTTCAGAGAGCCGCCGATTGATCTTGGCAATCTCAGCTACGAATCGCTGACGGACGGGGTGCTCGAGATCCAGGATCTCGTCGAGAGACCAATGAAAGTGGTACGCCACGTACGCCACCTCCTCGTACAACCGGTCGGGTGCGTACGTCATCGTTCCCCCGGGCTGCCACCGGCCAGATCGACCGTGAACCGTTCGCCGCAGGCCGGGCACTGGACGGCAGCCTTGCTGTGACCTTCGGTGTTAATTCGGCGGTACAGATCCTGCAGGAAGGCCAGGTCTGACGCGAACAGGTTCTCCACCACCGAGGCCCGAATCTCGTCATCCACCAAGGTGCCGAGGCGGGTGATCACCCGGGACAGCAGGACGACGGTCAGGTAGGCGGGATTGCTGCGGACCCGGTCGTCATAGAGCGGAAGGAGCTCGTCCCGGGCCGTGGCCAGGCGCATGGCCCCCGTCTTGTGCAGGACGCCGCCGGGGTCGAGATAGCCGCGCGGCAACTCGAACTCGAACACCGTTCGCAGCGGCTCCGGGCGAGCCGCCGGGACCGGAGGTCGCTGAGGGACCGTTCCCCCAAGGCCACCCTCCGCGGTCGGCTCGTCCGTTTCAGGCGACGGGAGGGGCGCACCTCGGCGCATCTAGGTGTGGTGGTCGAAGGTGTCGAGGATTGGCGTACCCGCGAGGCTCATGGCTGGGTGGCCTCGATCTCCTCGTACACGAAGACCACGGTCTCCTCGATCGGGTTGGAGCTGCTCGCGTTCATACCGGTCACCTTGAGCTCGGTCGGCCAGGCGTTCTTGAACGTGTACTCCCGGGTGGCGATCCCCTCTTGGTTGTAGATCGACACGACGCCGTTCTTTCGAGCCGTCTTGACATCCTTGACCGCCGCCTTAAACCAGAGATCCCAGCTGGGATCGTCGGTCATGACCCGGGTGACCGTGAGCTGGCCGAGGAACACCCGGTTGCCGGCCCAGGCCTTGTGCACGGCCTTGCCGTCCAGGGTGTTGGACTTGGTCTCGACCTTGTCCAACTTCAGGGTCAGGCCGTCGACCTGCTTGATCGTCCTGCTCTCGATACCGTCCAGGGTGAAGCCGAACTTGTGGGTACCTGCTGAGTCGTAGTCTGAGAAGCCTGCCATTTTCTTTTCCTCTACCTCCTGGGAACAGGGCCGGGGTTACTCGTTGACCAGGGCAGTGCCGCCCGAGAACTGCGACAGCCGGAAGATGACGAATTCGGCCGGCTTGACCGGGGCGACGCCGATCTCGCAGACCACCTGGCCGGCGTCGATCCCTTCGGACGGGTTGGTCTCGGCATCGCATTTCACGTAGTACGCCTCCGCAGGAGTCAGCCCGAAGAGGGCGCCCTTGCGCCACTCGTTGACGAGGAAGCCGGAAATGGTGCGGCGGATCTTCGACCACAGGGCATAGTCATTGGGTTCGAAGACGACCCAGTCGGTGCCGTTGAGGATCGACTCCTCCAGGTAGTTGAAGAGCCGGCGCACGTTGAGGTAGCGCCAGGCCGCGTCCGAGGAAAGGGTGCGGGCGCCCCACACCCGGATGCCCCGTCCCGGGAAGGCCCGGATGCAGTTGATCCCCACCGGGTTGAGCAGGTCGTGCTCGGTCTTTGTAATGTTGAGCTCGAGGTTGATGGCGCCTCGGACCACCTCGTTGGCCGGGGCCTTGTGGACGCCGCGCGTGTCGTCGTTGCGACCCCAGATGCCGGCCATGTGCCCGCTCGGCGGAACGAAGACGTTGGCGCCCGTGGCGGGGTCGAACACCTTTACCCAGGGCCAATAGAGGGCGGCGTACTTGGAGTCGTAGCCCACCTTGTCGACCCGCCACTCCTTGATCTGCTGGGCGTTGAGACCGGGAGGCGGGTCGAGGATGGCGACCCGGTCACCCATGAGCTCGCAGTGGGCGATCATCGCCAACTGCACAGCCTGCACGCCTTCGAGGTCGAGCATGCGGTTCTGGTAGGCCGACATCAGGTCGGGCACGCAGACCATCGTCACCTCGTCGACGGCTTCGAGACCGCCGAAGCCGGTCCGGTCGGCGGAATCCCCGACGTAGTCGTCCGGCGCCAGGTGCATCGGCGCGGGCGTCCCGCCGCCAGCCAGGGCCACGGTGCCCCGGGACACTTTGTCCGCGGTGACGCCAAGGTCCTCGAGCCGGACCAATTTGGATTGGGCGTTGACCACGGTCACGACGTTCTGGCGACCCTTCTTGGTCGTCACGTTGTCGAAGGTCTCTTCGACCTTGCTCCCCTTCTTGACGAGCACCTTGAAGGCGTCCTCGGGCGCACCCTCGGCGCCGGTATCCGCGATCTCCACCGAGATGTCGTTGCCCTCGGCTCCTTCAGCCAGGGCCTTCACCCGGATGGCGCCCAAGCTGGCGCCGGCCCCGCCCCCGGCGCCGCCGCCGGTGGTCGCGGTCAGCTCGGCCTGAGCGGCCGGAGACGCGGCCCCGTTGCCGCCGATACGGACGATGTAGCAGGCTCCCCCGCCGTTTTGGAAGTAGCCGTACACCGCGTGGTGCAGGTACGAACCCTCTACGAAGTCGCCGAAGATCCCGCTGAACTGGCTCCAGTTCGTGACCAGGGTGGGGGCGTTGAAGGGACCTGAGCTGGCCAAACCGACGAACGCGGCCACCGCAGTGCCGACACCTTCGATGGGTCGGGCACCGGCTTCCATTTCCTCGACATAGACACCTGGCGACAGGTAGGTCGGCATAAACATCCTCCTCGGGACGGACCAACAGCAACATGCCTCGTCTGGGAACCGGGAGGAAGGGGCAGGAGGGCGAGTCTGAGGGAAGGATACGTTGCGCTTTTGGGCAACGCCGTCAGACGGCGGTCAACTGGAAGTAGTCGCCGAACTCCGCGGCCACCACCATCCGACCGAGCTTGCGATACTCCCGATGGACCGCCCGGATCAGGTCGACCATGGCGACCGGTCGGCCGCTGTCGGCGGCCAGGTAGGCCGCGGTGATGGCGATGCTGCGGATGTTGCCACCTGACAACTCGAACGCCCGGGAGCAGAAATCGAGGTCGAGGTCTTCGGCGCGGGGCACCCCCGGAGCCAGGCAACGGTCCCAGAGGGCGCGCCGTAACTGCGCATCCGGCGAGGGAAAGTCGACCACCATGTCGAGGCGGCGAGCGAAGGCCTCATCGACGTTGGCTCGGAGGTTGGTGGCCAAGATGGCGATCCCATCGAAGGTTTCCATCCGTTGCAGGAGATAGGCCACTTCGATGTTGGCGTAACGGTCGTTGGCGTCGCGGACCTCGGATCGTTTGCCGAACAGGGCGTCGGCCTCGTCGAAGAGCAGCACCGCGTTGACTCCGTCCGCCTCGGTGAAGATGCGCTCCAGGTTCTTCTCGGTCTCGCCTACGTACTTGTCGACGACGGTGGCCAGGTTGACGGTGTACAGATCGAGCCCCAGGTCACGGGCGACGACCTCGGCCGACATCGTCTTACCCGTCCCGGAGTCCCCTGCGAACAGGACCGTGATCCCCCGCCCCCGACCACCGCCCGGCCGCATCCCCCAGCTGTCGAGGACCAGATCGCGGCGGCGGGCCCGGCCTGCCAGCTCCCGGAGGGCCTCGGCGGTGGGCGAAGCCAGCACCAGGTCGTCCCATCCGACGGTGGGCTGGATGCGGCGCGCCAGCCGCTCGAGGCCGGCGCCGTTTTGCGCCCGGGCCCCGGATCGGAGGTGTTCGACGCTCACCGCCTCGCCGGCCAGCCGGGCCTGGAGGCGGGCGGCTTCCGCGGCGCGCGCCACCTGCTCACCGGACAGCAGGAACTGCGTGGTGACGTCGGCGTCGTCGAGGCTGTCGGGAGCGTCCGCGCCGAGGCTCGACTCCCATTGATCCCGGCGTTGGGCGCTGGAACCGGCCGAGGCTTCCAACACCAGGGGGACGGTGCGGCTCCACGCCGGCTCCCAGGCGGCCCGGCCATGCAGCAGGACCGGTCCGGGCAGGCCGGCAAAGGCCCGCACCGAGCTCGGCGCCCGATCGTGCAGGGCCTCGATCGGGCCGGCGACCACCCCGGCGGACGTGAGCAGGCCCTCTCGTCCGACGGTCCTGGCCACCACCGCCGGGTCCTCGGACCCGTCGAGATGGTCCAGGTCGACCGTGAGCACGCCCAGACCCGCGGCCCCGAGGGCCGCAGCGGCGATCGCCGGCGCCGAGGTGCCGGGGCGCTCCCGCAGATAGACGAGGCGGACCCCGCCCGCCAGTACTGCCCCCAGGGCGGCAGAGATACCCTCCGTCGGCAGCATCACCGGCGGGCGGATCAACGGAGTCAAGGCCGGGTCGGTCCGGTCGTCGCCGAGCAGGTGAGCAGCTACCCGGTCGGGTACCCGCAGGGCGCGCGAGAGGAACAGGTCGGTCCGGTTCCTCCACCAGCACCAGACCGGCGTGGATAAGGGGGGCGTCGGGAGAGAATCTGCTCCTCGCCATCGCCGACCAGGGCGACGCCCCGCAGAGTTCCAAGCTAAGGCCGACCGTGGCCCTCCGCCGGGTGACGTCATCGTTGAGATAGCCGTAGAGGCGCTCGAAACGGCTGTCCAGGTCCGGGGCCAAGGCCACCAGGAGCAGCTCGACGTCCAGCTCGTCGAGCCCAGCCTTTTCGGCGAGCGACCACAGACGGGTCGGCGCACCGCCCGCATCGATGCTCGGCGCCTCCTCCAGGGCGGGCCGCTCGGACTCGTCGGCCGATTCGCTGGCGGTGGGAGATCGACCCGCCGGCGAGCAGGCGGTCGACGTGCTCGTCGGACAGGTACAGGCCCCGGAAGGGATCTTCCGGCGACGGGTCATCCTGCCGGCGGAGCGTGACCAGGGCCCGGACCCGGGTCTCGACCATCCGGAGCCGGGCGAGCAGGTACACGGCTGACGGTTCGACCCGGGCGGCAAGTGGCTCGGCCGGCCTCGAGGTCACCGACTCTTGCGCCCCCGACCCCGGCCTCGCGGTTCACGACTCCTGGCTTCGGGTGCTCTTCCGGGCCTTGCCCCCGACGGCCGCGACGGGTGCCGGCGCCGCTTCGGTCTCGCCGTCGGCGGGATCGGCCAGGTGGCGAATGTCGTCCTCGACGTCGTAGGTGGTGTGCCCGACGGCCCGCAACCGCAGCGGGGCCATGACCGCCTGGGCCACCTCGAAGAGGGTGTCTGGCTGCAGAGCCATGGTGACCACCAGATCGACGGAGGGCTTGAGATCGCCCCCGAGGGACGACCACACATCCGATACCTGTCGGTTCTCGGGGGGCGGGTAGGCGATCATCACCTCGAGGGGCAACTCCAGGTCGCGGAGCAGCTGCGTCATCGCCGACTCGGGGACGAAGTCGTGGCGCATGAAGCAGGCGAGGATGGCAGAGAGCAAACGGTGCTCGTCTTCGGGGCGTTGCGTCCACGCGGTGATGAGGTAGGCGAGCTTGAAGTACCGCGGCACCGGCCGGCGTTCCACCACGATGCCCTTCTCGTTTCGTACTTCGATCATGCCCGTCTGGCGCCGACGGAGGTCTTCCCGTATGTCATAGAGATACAGGTCGACCGCCGGGGTGTTGCGCCGCGACGCCCAATCCCGCGTCGGTGCCTCGAAGAGGACATCGACGTCGGCGCCGTTGATCACCTCGGCCTTCACCAGACTGCGCAGGGATTCGTCGACTTCGTTGATCATCGCCGGTGCCTTCCCTCGTCGCCCAGGTTCGGATCCTGTCGACCCCCAGCATGATCGCGGCTCACCGTCCGCGCCACCCCGTGACGCAGGACAGACCTCTGGGCAGGTCGAGTGGCCCGAACGGGCAAATCCCTCCGCCCTGAGGTCAGATCAGACCCTGGCGCACGGCGTACGCCACGGCATGGGACCGGTTGCGCAACTGGAGGCGCGCCGTGATGTCGTGGATCACGTTCTTCACCGTCCGCTCGGAGTACGCCAGCTTGCCGGCGATCTCGGCCGTATCCCATCCCTCGCTGAGAAGCCGCAGGACGTCGACCTCGCGGTCGGTGAAACCACTGAGCGACAGACCTCGGGGGGCCAGCACCTGGCGTTGGAGCCGGCTCATCTGGTCCAGCAGCCGGCCGAGCAGGTCGGGCGGCACCGATCCATCACCTTTCGCCGCGGTGAGCACGGACTCCACGATGCGGTCGGCGATCGCTTCGGAGCGTCGCAAGATGCCGCACGCGCCCGCCTCTACGGCGGCCAGCAGGCTGGCGTCGTCCAGGCGGGTGACGACCATCACCACCCGGTGGCAACCGTCCCGCTGGATCGCTCGCACCGTCCGGATGGTGGCCGCGTCGACCTCGTCGGCGACGACGACGGCGACTTGGGCGTGGTCGAACTCGCCTTCATCGACGACGTGCACCTCCGACCGCTGCCGCAGTTCGCCCGCTACCCCCGTCGCCGAAACCGGGTCGGTCGCGAAGACGTACACCTTCACTCGGCCGCTCATCGCACTGGTGCCCCTTTCTTTGGAGTTGCCCCCGCCATCATCCTCGTTGGGCCTCAACAGGCATTCAACGGATACTCAACGGGCACCCCAACTTGTACCTTCGGGCAACCGGACTGCGTCGGTTGACCCTCCGGTGGGACCCGCTCAGACGCCCAGTTCGTCAAGCACCGCGGCGTACGCCCGACGGGCTTGGCCCGCTTCGGCATGGTGGCCGGAGCGGTCGGCGGCCTCGATCAGCAGCCTCCACAGCTCGTCCCGGTACCGGTCGAGGGACAATCCGACGCGTGCGGTCTCCGCCGCAGCCTGGTGTTCGCCCTTCTCGAGCCGGAGGGTGGCCAGGCGGCCGGCGGCGTCGACGACCGCGGCCTGGAAGGTGGCCCGCCGACCTACGACCCAGTCCGCGGGGCCGTCGCCGGGCAGCAGCGGGCCGCCGTAGGCCGAAACCGCCGCGGTGAGCGCTTCTTCTTCGGTCGCGGCCTGACCGGCGGTTCTGGCCGCGCTGGCTCGGCGCAGTTGGGCCTCTACCTCCCAGATGTCGACGTCGGCGTCCGCAGGAAGGAAGAGCCGGTAGGAGTCCCCCTCGCGCACCAGGAGGCGCGGATGCATCTGCGGGTCGGGCACGAGCAACCGACGCAGCGATGACACGGCCACCTGCAGGCGGTGCACGCCGGCGTCGGGGTCGGCCTCCGGCCACAGGGCCTCGATGAGGGCTTCCCGATGGACCTGCTCGCCGGCTCGCATGGCCAGCAGGTGCAAAAGAGCCCGTTCCATGGGCTTGGCGGCCGACTCGTCGAACAGGCGGCCGCCGATCGTCAGGGCGAAGCCCCCGAAACATCTCAACTGGACCGGGGCGGCTACGACCACGGTCGGATCCGAACCGCGCCGCTCCCGTGTGCTGTCTTCGGGCTCGGGGACTGGCGAGGGGGCCAGAGGCCCTCCCAACGACTGATGCCACTCCCACGTCCCGAGCGGTTCGAGCAATTCCCGGGCGCGGCCGAGCTCGCGCTCATCACCGAACAGCCGACCCAGGGCGAGGGCGGCCAGCCCGGCCGATCCGGGAACCTCCAGCAGCGATGCCAGGGTGCGCGCTTGGTGGGCGGCTTTGGTGGCCAGCTCCGCGTCACCGCCGGCATGGGCGGACAACGCCAGGTAGCCCAAGGCGATGGTCTCGAACACTCCCGCGCCGACCTCGCTGAAGATCCGTGCTGCCCGCTCCAAGTGGGTGGTTCGTGGTTCGCCACGCGACAGACAGGAAATCCCGGCCATGAGGCCGACCAGCCCCTCGCCCCAGCGGTCCCCTTCCCGTTGGCAGGCATCGCTAAGGTTGTCCAGCACCTCCCCCGAGTCGACATCGCCGACCGCCAACGCCACTCGGGCCATCCGGTCGAGCCAGGGGATGCCGGCCTCCTCGACCTCGTCCCGTAACCGGTCCCGATCCTCGACGTCGGGAACGCGGCCGCAGAAGGACCCGGCGACGGCGGCCGTAAGGCGGGCGCCGGTCGCCATCGCCGGCACCGCGTCCGGGTGGGACGACACGCCCCGCAGAATCCGAGCAGCCGCCAGCATGTCGCCGGCGAGGAAGGCCGCCGCTCCTTCCGCGAAGCGCCCGGTGGCACCCGGGAGGGCGGACGCCGTCCGCTGCGCGTCCCGGGGCTGTCGCTGAGTGGCCCCGCGCACGACCGCCAACCAGTCGGTGCCGACCGGTCGCTGCGAGCTCATCCAGCCCACGACCCGATCGCGCTCCAGCCGGCACCGCTCGGCCACGACCGTCGACGCCGCTACTTCCTCGGCCGCCCGCATGGTCACCACCGCGTCAGCGAGCGCCCCGCTCGCGAGGGCGCGCCGGGCGCGGGCCATCAGGAGCAGGGAGTCCGTTTCCACCACGGTCGGTGGCAGGGCCTCCAGCCAGGCGCCGCCCAGACCGGCAGCCGACCCCTCCGGATGGCCGAGAGTCCGGGCCACTCCTTCCCAGTCCTCGGCCTTGGCGAACGCCGCGGCCGCGTCCTCGGTCAAGCCCTCTCGCTCCAGGAGCAGGGCCGCTCGCCCGTGCTCCTCCCGCGCCGCGGTCGCTCCGACGGCGTCGACCAACCTGGCCTCCAGATACGACAGCAACACCGTGTGATATCGGTAGCTGTCGTCATCGACCCGATCGGTAAAAAGCTGCCGCCGCTCGAGCTCGGCCAGCAGCTCTCGGCTGCCACTGGTCCATCCGAGCAGCTCGTCGCACAGCGCTACCGTCGGCCGGCGCAACACGCTGGTCCGGATGAGAAAGTCCTGGAGGTCGGTCGACAAGCCGGCCAACACGTGACGGGTCAGGTATTCCTGCACCAGACGGGAGCGGTTGTTCATGCTCGCCAGCACTCGGCGCCGCTCCGCCTGCGGCTTGCGCGCCGTCGCCAGATGGAAGAGCTGCA
This sequence comes from uncultured Acidimicrobiaceae bacterium, assembly GCA_963702305.1. Lineage (GTDB taxonomy): Bacteria > Actinomycetota > Acidimicrobiia > Acidimicrobiales > Palsa-688 > PALSA-693. Next base: position 104,766 of record CAVPBX010000020.1, read on the forward strand.
GGTAGGCGGCCCATCCGGCCGTCCGCCGCGCCAGGGTCGCCACGTCCTCTGGGATCAGCGGCTCCCGGTAGACGTCGCGAAAGAGCTCCTCGACCTCCCAGGCCCGGAATCGCAGGTCGTCGGGTCCGATCTCCACCAACTGGCCGGATACTCGCAGCCGCGACAGGTCGAGCGCCAGGTTGACCCGGCTGGCCACGACCAACCGCATCCGAGCTGGAAGCCGCTGGATGAGATCAGCCAACGCCAACTCGGCGTCGCTGCCCTCGATGAGGTGCAGATCGTCCGCCAGCACCAGTACCGCCGGGCCGGGGCCCGCCAGGGCGTCGATCAGGCCCTGCAGCCCTTCGACCGGAACGGCCCCGATCGCCCCCAGTGCCGGGGCCAGTCCATCCCACAGCCACTCCACCAGGGCCTGCTCGGTGCGAGGCACCGGTTCGGGCGGTCCGCACCACGCGACCGGGCCCTGGTAGCTGAGGGCCACATGGGCGAGCAGTCGGGATTTCCCCGACCCGGCGGGCGCGACCACCCGGCCGACGACGTAGGCCACCGGGTCCAGCAGGCGCGCCGTGAGACGAGAGCGGACGAGCCCCGAGGCGTCAGCGCGCTCCAGCGGGTCCTCGGCCGACCCCTGGATATGAGCGACTGCTCCCACGTTTCCCTACCGCCCACACCCGGTTCGCTCGGGCCTAGCGCGATCCACTGTCAATTGTGTTGTCGTGCCTGTCGGGGTCCCGTCCGGCTCCACGGGGAGTGTATCCCCGCTGGTGGTCCTGGGAAGCCAAAACTGGACAACCGTGTAAATACAGTAAATGAAGGTCCCGATTTTGCCGGCACTCCACCCCAGCGGACCAACCTAACAATCCGCAGCCCCGAGGGCGCGGATCGCCAGGGGGGGCACGGGACAGCTACTTAGGGTGGTGAGGGGGCTGCTGGAAGCTCCGTCTGCGGCGGCGTCAAGGGAAGGTCGTGGTGGTGTCGGTCACTGGCTGCGTCAACGGACCGGTGAAGTAGATGCCGATGTCACATGCCGGCTGGTTGGCCTGGCACTCGACCGACAAGACCAGTTGCTGACCGGATGTGAACACGATCGGGGTGCCGAACCGGTATTCCTGGTCGGTAAGAGTAGCGAGGTTCTCCACCAGCAGGTCCTGGGCCGGCTGGGTGGGCCCGATGCGCTGGACCCGGGCCCGGCCGGCGCCGCCCGCCACGTTCTGGATGACGAGGTCGGTGATCTGCAACGTGCTCTTGGGGTTGATCGTGATCGAGTTGGTGCCTGTCGTCCCGGGGGCGGCTATGACTTCGATCCGTCCGTCGTTGGGGCCCGTCACGGGAGGGGGCTGCGTGGTGGCCGTAGCCACGGCGACGGTAGTGGCTGTCTTTTTGGGCACCGTAGTGGTCGTGGTGGAGGTGGTCGTCGTAGGCGGCGGCTTCTTGCCCGCCAGCGCCGCCACCGCTTGCGAGTTCGCGGCCGTGGCCGCGCCGTTGGCCGCGACCGACGACTGCGTCGCCGCCAACTGGCTCGACAGCGCCTTCGTCTGAGCGGCCTGTGCCGCCAGAGCCGCCTTGTTGGCGTTTACCGCATCGTTGTGGACGATGGGTCGGAGCAGGAGAAACCACACCAGCACCGCGAGAGCGGCCAACAAGGCGGCCGCATAGACCCATTTCGGCAGCACCGCCTTCTGGGTGAGCGCTCCGTCGAGAACGAGGGGCTTCTCGTTCTCTGGTGCAACCTGGACTTTGTAGGGCTTCTGTTGTGGCGGGCCCTTCCAGAAGCGTTGCCGAGGCCGGATCCGAACTTTGACGAAGCGGGCCTCGCCGGGAGCAGTCGTGAGCGTCGCAGGACTGATCCGGAACTTGAGAGCTTCCGCCGCATCGAGGGCCGTGACCGCGACGGGCAGAGCGACGTTGCCCCGGCTGTCCACGGCCAGCTTCTGACGGCCCAGGATCCGCCCCGTTGCGACCCGCGGCACCAACTCGGCGCCCACGTCGGTGAAGGATCCGACGGTGATGGTGCCTTCCTCCGTCACCGACTCTTCCGGCTCGTTCGACGGGATGACCTTGACCGCGAATGGGATGACGCCGCTCGGCGTGGTGTGGGCTCGAGGGGGCGCGAACCGTAGCGTCACCGTCTGCTGGGCGCCCGGGAACAGGGACACGACCGGCGGATCGGACTCGGTCCAAGCCGCCACGTCCCCGAGGATCATGATCGTGAATTGCTCGACGATCGTGCCGGTGTTGGCAAGACTGATCTCGCACGTGGTCGATTGACCAGGCGCAACTTGCAGATCTTCGGCTTGGAGATTGACTACGGCTGGCATCGTGCTCGGCTTTCAGGGCTGGCTACGGTACGCATCCGGCGGTGTCGCAGGAGGCCTGAATGTTGAGCATGGTGTCCTTCGTCGAGTCCACCCGCGCCACATTGAAACCTCCGCCGCCATTGATCGAGTCGTACGCATTGTTCCGCACGAAGAACGTGTCGTCACCGGATCCGCCGACCATGTGGTTGGCCAAACCGGCGTTCGCACCTCCTCCGGTTGAGGTCCCGCTCACGACACAAGCCGGTTCGGAGCAGAAGGTGGTATTGCCGTTGCCACCGATGAGCAGGTTGTCGCCGCTCGGACCGGCCTCGAGTACGTCGCTCCCGGTGCCACCACCGATCAGAACCCCTCCGGGAGGCCCAGCGACGAGGATGTCGTTGAACGTTCGATCGGTGCCGATGACGCTCTTGATCCCGGAAAGTGACTGCGTGCCGCCGAAGCCGCCTGTGGCGGTACCGGCCTGCAGGTTGACAATCACCCGGGCTGGCGTCCCGGGATCGGAGAAGTCCAAGGTGCCGTTGCCTCCGCCGTTGATGATGTTGTTCCCCGCCCCTTGGAACAGGAACGTTGGGCTCGAGCCCGACGGCTCGCTCACGGTGTTGTTGCCGTTCAGCATGATAAAGAGGTCAGACCCGCCGCCGCCCGCAATGGTGTCGTTGCTCCCACTCGTGACGAAGAGGTCGGTCAGGGGTGTTCCGATCAGGTGGTTGATGCTGGCCCCCGACAGATCGACGCTTGACCCAGGGAAACCACCGGTGGCGGTCTGGGGCGCGAGCGTCGTACCCGCAAATGGTTTACCCGGCGGCACGGTCACGACCTGCGTCGACAGGTTGGCTTGGACCCCGCTGGTGGCACTCGCGTAGGAAAGGGTGTTCCCCGCCACGGGGCTCGTCAGCGTGTCCGAGCCCTCGCCTGGCTGGAAGGTAACGGGCTGATTTCCACCTACGAGCACGTCGTGGCCGATGCCGCCGACGAGGGTGTCCGCGCCGCCGCCCCCGATGAGGGTCTGGGTCGTCCCCGGTGGCGCGGTGCCCGCGGCCAGCAAGTCGTTGCCGGGTCCGCCGATCAGAGTGGCGTTGCCGAATCCGGCGGTGAGATCGCTCCCACCCGGAGATGCGATCACGGTCTGGATGTTGCCGGAGATGACCTGCACGTTGCCCGAGTTGGGCAGCGGCTGTGGGGTCGAGTCACTGAGCGCGAATGACGTGACGCCACCCGTCAGCTGAGAGAGGTCCAGGGTCGAGGCACCCGTACCGCCCACGATGGCGGTTCGCCCGAAGTTGGTGAGGACAAATCGGTCGGCACCCGACCCCCCGGTGAGGGTGTCGGTGCCTCGATCCGGCGACCAGGGTGTCGCTGAAGTTGGCCGTGCCCGTCACGTTGGAGATGGTGCACGTGGTGGGGGTGCTCGGGTCGGACAGCGAAATCGTCCCGCCGTAGCCGCCGACGGCCGTGCACGCCGGGACCGTCGTGCCGGCGTTCGGCATTCCAGCCGGTATCACGTAGCTCGAGCTGGAAAGATTGACGTCCACGGCTGCGGGAGCGCCGTTGTAGCTGACCGGGGGGACAGTGCCGGGCACCGTGCCCGCGATGAAGCTCAGTCCGTCCTGCCCGCCGCCGCCGATGATGTCCACGCTCGTCGAACCCGGGATGAAGGTGTCGTTGAAGGGTGTGCCGACGATGGTGGACATACCGCTGAACTGGAAGTTGTAGCCATCCCCTGTGACCCAGTCCTTGACCAGGTTGACCGTCGCGCCGCCGCCGATACCGTCGTTGACCAACTTGAGAGTCCCCGAACCGCCGCCGTTGAGCGTGGCCGTCTGGCCGGGGTTGACGAAGAGGGCGGGATTGGCGGTGAAGGTCGATCCGCTCGGAGCGACGAGATTAGAGATGCAGGAGAAGTTGTCCGTCAGCTGTCCGAGCAAAGTGGCTGACCCGTCGGTGTTCGTGAAGCCGGTGCCCGATGAGCATTCACCAGCCACCGGGGCCAGCAGGTTGACGGTCGAGCCGGCGGGGGCCCCCGAGAGGTCGAGGGAGTTGACGCCGAGGCCCCCCGAGAAGGTGTAGATGCCGGGCCCGGACTGGGTGAAGGAGTCATTGCCCTGGGTGCCGACGAAGTTGCCGAACCCGAAGAAGGTGTCACTGATCTTCAGCAGCGGACTGGTGGCCGATCCCTGCTGTGTTCCGACCGAGTTGGTGGCGGTCACCGTTACGCCGGGAATGTTCGGCTGTACGGCACTCGGTGGCAGGGGAACGTTGGAGAAGTCCAGCGTGCCCAGCACCGACCCTGGCTGTTCGGTGATCGTCGACGTGCCAGTCCCGGCGTAGACGTGGTCGCCACCGGCCTGGGTACCGTTCAGATTGGCGATCCCGGAGAAACTGATCCCCTGGATACCAGATGGCGGCTGGCTCACACCGGGACTAACGAAGCCGTTGCCTGCGCTGCAGGGTGATGAAGGGAGAGGGCTGGTACCGGCGATCGGCATGCAAACAGGTAGCCACGGTCGTCGGTGATGCTTCCCGAGGTCCAATGTGTCGGTGCCACCATTTCCGACCAGGTTGACCGGAGGGACTGGGGGTCCAGACAGAAGCCTCCGCGTTGGCGATGATGGTGTCGTTGAGAGTCGAGCCGATGAGATTCGTCACGCAGAGGTCCGTCGGCAGTGCGCAGCCGGGTGAGTGCGCGACGGTGACGTTGCCGGGTGTTTTGATAGAGCCGTTGAGGTCAGCGGTCACACCCGTCGGGCCCGAACTGGATCCCGGAACATTGCCGACATTCAGAGTGTCCGCGCCGCCGCCGCCTTCGATGCTGGCGAGGGTCGTTCCGACAATGAAGGTGTCGGCACCCGGCGAGCCTTGCGCCATCAACTTGGCCGAGGCAGGGAAGCTGTAGGAATCATCGGCCGAACCGCCACTGATTGTGTCTGCACTCAGATCGAAGGTGACCGCGGGAGCCGAGGTGTGGAGGTATGACACCGTGTTCGATTTGTTGAGGTTTTGGGCCGTGAACAAGGTACCGACCACGTTGCCGTAGAACGTGTTCGAACCGGTTGACGATCCGATGACCGTGTTGCTGCCTGTCGAGAGAAATGCTCCAGCGAGAGCATCCTGGACCGGACCAGCGGCCCGAAGGATTTGGCCATTCGTCATGTCCACGGTGATTCCACTCGTCGCCGAGAAGTCAGCGATATTGGAAATCGAATTCAGCGGCGCTGTGAAGCTATACCCGCCGGTCGGCCGGAGCATCGAACCGGGTCCACCCGGTGTCGGCTCCGGTGAAGTTGGTGAAGTTGGCGCCACGTTATTAAAGGTGTAGGTCGCTGAGGCCACCACCGCCGTCGAGTTGGCTGCGCCACTGACCGGGTGGCCCGAGACGTTGACAGTCGCGGGGTGTCGTTTGGCTGGTGGGCCACGTTCGTGAAATCGACGCTGTCGCCACCGGTGATTCCGGGGTCGCCGAACGTTTCTGAATCGCTCCGGCGATGAACGCGTTATGGCCGAACTTGGAGCCGATGACGGTGGTCATCCCACTGATGTTGTCGTGGCCAGTGGCGTCCGTGACGGTGCCCGCCACCAGGTCGGCGGTGATGGAGTTCAGATCCGGGCTGTAGTCAGCGGTGTCCAGGATTCCGGTCGCAGTGAACGTGTTTCCGTTCGCCGCGCCGGACACGAAGGTGGTGCTGCCGCCGGCCAGGCTGTCGAAGATGCTGATATTGGAGAAGACCTGGGTCACCCCACCGAGCACGGCCTGATGGCTCACGACGCTGATCGTCAGGGGCCCCCCGGGCGCGAAGCCGTAGTTCAAGGTGTTGGCCGCCACCGCCACCCGATGCCGTTGAAGGTATCAGCGGCTGCGCCCGGATAGAAGGTAGTACCAACGGTCGACCCGAAGAATGTCGTCGGCTCGGCAAGCAGGCCGAACGTGTAGGTCGCGCGGCGCCCGCCGTGGCCGTGTCATTGAGCGTGGAGTTGGCGGTCACTCCTGAAACGTCAACCTTCGCGGTCGAGGAGAGCGAAGAGAGATCGACGATGTTGCCCGACGTCGGATCGATGAAGGTGGCGCTGCCGGTGCCGGCGACGAACCTGTTTGCAGTTCCACGGCCAGTGAAGGTGTAGGGCCCCGTAGACCCACCCTTGAAGATGCTGTTGCCCGCCGACGAACCGGTGACGGTCGTCAACCCCACGAGTGTGTCCGCTGACGTCAGACTCGAACCATTCACGGTGTTGGGGGACGAGGTCAGATCGACGGTGACCCCTGCGGTAGCGGCAGAGAAGTCCGCCGAGTTGCCGGTGGTGCCGAGGGCCGAAGTAAAAGTCAAACCGCCGCGGTTCCCCGCAAGGAAGGTGGTGTTCCCGAACATCGACCCGGTGAAGTTCGTGAAGTCCGCAGCCACGTTGTTGAAGGTGTAGGTGGCCGAACCGGCCACTGCGGTCGGGAGGTGGCCGCACGTTGCCCGGGGACCCAGACACGTTGACCGTCAATGGGGTGGTCTGGCTGGTCGACACGTTCGAGAAGTCGACGCTGTCGGCGCCGATCGATCCTCTATCTCCGAACGTCTCCGAACTCGTACCGGCGAGGAAGGTGTTATGCCCCTGGCTCGACCCGATGACCGAACTGATGCCGACCAGCGTGTCCGTGCCGGCCGCAACAGTGACCTTGCCCGTGAGGAAGTTGGCATTCACACCAGCGGCCGAAGGAGTGAAGTCCGCGACGTCGTTGACCCCGGTGGCGTCGAATTCGTCGGCCGGACCCATCCGCCACGAAGGTGGTGTTCCCCGCCGCGAGACCGTACGAACTTCGAGATTGCCGAGAAGAGTTGGGTGACAGCGCCGAGCACCGCCGTGCCCCCCGCCGCACATTGCGGACTTGACGCCGCGACGCACACCACCAGCGGGCTGCCGGACGCGAAGCTGTAGTTGAGCGTGTCATTGCCTGAGCCCCGTCCGATGAACCGGTCCCCCGCAGGCCCGGCGTAGAACGTGGTCCCACCCGTCGAACCCACGAACGCCGTCGGCTCGGACAAGGCGGAGAACGTGTAGGTCACACCGCCTGCAGTGGCGGTGTCGTTGACCGTCGATCCGACCTGTACGCCCGAGACGTCGACAGTCGCAGCCGACGAGAGCTGCGAGAGGTCAACGGTGTTGTTCGAGGTCGAGTCGATGAACGTGTCACCGGCTGCCCCGGCCACGAACGAGTTGGCGCTGCCACGCCCGGTAAACGACGCCGGCGACGTCCCGCCGTAGAAGGTGCTCCCGCCGCCCGACGATCCCGTCACATTCGTCAACCCGCTGATCGTGTCGAAACAGCTCAGGCCCGTACACGGGCTGGGGCCAACTTGTACTTCGCCAGCTGGCACCGGCACTGCGGCTCCGTTGACGATCGAACCGAGCGTGAGGTTGACGAACACGGGGTTCGTGTCCGCCGAGAAGTCAACGGAGTTGCCACCGGGGCCTTGTCCGGTAAAGCTCAACCCACCCGCGCTGGCGGCCAGGAAGCTGGTGTTGCCATTCGCAGAACCAGTAAAGGTCGTGAAGTCGGCGGCCTTGTTGTTGAACGTGTAGGTCGCCGAACCGGCTGCGGCGGTTGACGTGGCTACCCCACTGACTGGCGACCCCGATACGTTGACCGTCAGCGGTGTGGATTGGCTGGTCGGCACGTTCGCGAAATTGACGCTGTCACCGCCAGTCGTTCCAGTGTCTCCAAAGGTTTCCGAACCAGACCCCGCCGTGAAGGTATTGCTCCCAGCGGCGGACCCGATCACGCTACTGATCCCAACCAGCGTGTCCGTGCCGGCCGCAACTGTGACCTTGCCGGTAGCCAGGTTGGCAGCCACGCCGGTCGCCGAGGGGCTGAAGTCGGCGACGTCATTGGTGCCGGTGGCATCGAACTCGTACGGCCCGGACCCATCGGCCACAAAGGTGGTGTTCCCGCCGCCAAACCTCCGAATTTCGCAATGGCAGAGAACGGCTCGTTAACGGCTCCCAGGACAGCCTTGGCCGACACGACGTTGATGGTGAGGGGCCCGCCGGAGGCGAAGCTGTAGTTGAGCGTGTCGTTGACCAAACCCCGGCCGCTGAAGGTGTCCGCCGCCGATCCCGCATAGAACGTGGTCCCACCCGTAGAACCTAAAAACCTCGTCGGCTCAGTGAGGCCCGAGAACGTGTAGGTGGCGGTGCCGGCGGTAGCGGTGTCGTTGACGGTCGAGCTCGACCTGAACTCCTGAGACGTCCAACGGTGGCCGCCGATGAGATCTGGGAGAGATCGACGGTGTTGTTCGAGGTCGAATCGACGAACGTGTCGTCGGATGGTCCGGCGACAAACGAGTTCCCTGAGCCATGCCCGGTCAATGTGTACGGGCCTGCGGACCCGCCATAGAAGGTGCTTCCCCCCGCCGGACGACCCGGTGACATTCGTCAACCCGCCGATCGAGTCAAAACAGGCAGCAGAGGAGCAGGAAGGCGAGCCCACCTGCACCTCGCCAGCGGGACGGCACTAGCACCCCGTTCAGCCGTGATGCGACCGTCAGGTTGGCGAATATCGGGTTCGTGTCCGCGGAGAAGTCGGCCGCGTTGCCAGTAGTGAAGGGCGCCGGCGTGAAGGACAGGCCACCAGCGCTGCCCCCGAGGAAGTCGGTGTTCCCGTCGACAGAACCGAGGATGGTGGTGAAGGCGCTGGCGTTGAAGGTGTCCGTCACGATCGACCCTACGGCTGCCTGACCATTCTTTACCGTGGCGCCGCCGACGGTCTGCGAGGTGCCGGAGACATTGACGGCGAGATGCGAGCTCGACTCGTCGAGATATTGCTGAAGTCGATGGTGTTGCCGATTCCGGTGTCTGTAATGGTGTCGGTGCCAGTACCTACCTGAAAGGTGTTCGTGTCACCGAAGACCGTAAAGGTGTCGTCTGCCGTGCCGCCAATGAACTTGCTGCTGGCGGCGAGATGGCTGCCGCTGGTGCCCGCCGTGAAGGTTACGGGCACGGTAGCGGCTCCGCCGGTCGTCGCTGTCTCCGGCGGCGCTCAGGGTGATCGCCGAGGTGCCGGCGGTGTCGTTGATTTGGTAGGCACCGAGCCCGCTGAACGGTCCCTGAAGCAAAGGGGGACGGACAGAGAGAGGGATCGAGGTTGACGCCGTTCGCGCCGACCGTGACAGGCACGCCGTCGGCGGCGTCCACCCGGACGGTGCCGTTTCCTGCCGTGCTGTTGCCTACGGCCCCGGAGATCGGGATACAGCGGGTGATGGAGTGGAGCGACTGATCGAACTCAACCGTGGACGGCGTGCTCGTGCTGGAATCGACGGTGAACTGGATCGAGCTGATGGCGCTGAGCGAGAAGGTGACGCCGCATCCGGTCCCGCCGCTCGGGGTAACCGCGAAGGTGGTGCCTGCGCTGTTCGTCGCCAACTTGATCGGGCCACCGAACAGGTTGATCGTGAGTGTTTCGTTCGGAGAGGATCCGGACAGGGTGCAGGTGGGATTACCCGCGGCTGAGGCCGCGTCCAAGTGGAACGCGACCGCGCCGATAAAGGACAAGAACAGCCCACCACCGAGGATCAACAACGCTTGGGTCGCGCGACAAGCGCCGGATTTTGCGGCTCATCCCGACATCCCCACGATCGGCTTGTTGAGGTGGATCGCACCGGTTGACCCGAAGAACCGGGCGTCGCCGAAGCTGAAGATGCCGCCGTCGGACGCCACCAGCCAGTACCCCTTCCCGGTGTAGGTCGACGCCATCCCCACGATCGGCTGGGCGAGACGTATCGCACCCGTCGACCCGTGGAACGCGGCAGCCCCGAAGCTGAAGATGCCCCCGTCGGATGCGACCAGCCAGTAGCCCGGCGCCCCGGGGTAGGCGGCCATGCCGACGATCGGCTTATTGAGATGGATGGCTCCCGTCGAGCCGAGGAATCGGGCCTCGCCGAAGCTGAAGATCCCGCCATCGGCGGCCACCAGCCAATATCCCTTGCCGTCCGGTGTGGGTGCCATCCCCACGATCGGCTGATTGAGGCGGAGGTTGCCGGTCGAGCCGAAGAATCGGGCGTCGCCGAAGCTGAAGATCCCGCCATCGGCGGCCACCAGCCAATATCCCTTGCCGCTCGGTGTGGCGGCCATCCCCACGATCGGCTGGGTCAGGTGCACGTTTCCGGTGGACCCCAGGAAGCGAGCTCCGAAGGCGAAGATCCCGCCGTCCCGAGCGACCAGCCAGTAGCCCTTGCCGTGAGGCACGGCGGCCATTCCGACGATCGGCTGAGCGAGCCGGATACCGCCCGTGGAGCCCAGGAAGGGCGCGGTGCCGAAGGCGAAAATGCCGCCGTCGGAGGCCACCAACCGGTAGCCGATGTACGGCTGGGGGCTCGACAGATGCTGGATGACGACGGTGCCGAGACCGTGCGTTGGACTGGCCGCGAGCCCGTTCGCCGAGATCGCCTGCAGCGCGACCGTCTGCGTCTGGCCGGTACCGACGGTGACCTGCGCAGAGACGGCCACACTGATCTGGGTGCTGCCCGCAGGGACAGCCACCGACCCGCAACGGCCTTGCCCGGTCAGCACCGCGCCTGACGAGGTACAGAAGACCGCTGACACCGAGCTAAAGAGGGGCTCGTCAATAGCAGCATGGAAGTGGAGCGTGATCGGACCGAACGCGGTGACCTGCAGCAAGGGCAGGTTGCCGACCGCGAGCGTCGGGCCCCCTACCCGGATGAGCCCGATGCCCTGTACCGCGTTGACGACTGGCGCTCCGCCTGCACCGATGGTCTTGCCGTCGCTCTGCACCGCGACCCCGTTGAGCGACGAGCTGAACGAGCCGACCGAGTGCGCGACCGCACCGCCCGAGCCGAACGACAGGTTGGGAGCACCGTTGGTCGCGTTGTACTGAACGACGACCATCCTCTTGGTGAACCCGGAGCCGGCGGAGCCGGCAGCTACCAGCAGGTTGCCGAACGGCTGATACGCGATGGCGTTCAACTGGTCGGGGAGACCGAGGTTCGGACTGTTGGCGACCTGACCGCTGGATCCGAAGGTGGTGTCCGCTGCCCCTGTCGACGTGAACTGGGCCAGCAGGAATGTGGTCCCGGTGTTGCCGACCACCACCACTTTGCCGGTCGTCGGCACCACCATGACCCCGGCGCCCGTACTGCCGGGCCGGTTGGCGATGATGGCCGAGCCGGTTTCATTGAACGTGTTATCGATCGCCCCGTTTTTGAACGCCGAGACCGTGAGGTACTGGGTGTTATTCGCCAGGCTCCAGCCGGCTGCGATCAGGTCTCCCGCGGCCGAGAACGCCACTGCGTTGGCCGCGGACCGCGGTGGGACTGTGGCCAGCGACCTGGTTCCCGACGATGCTGGCCAGGCTCCAGAGGAGTCCTCCTGAGGACGTGAGGTTCGCTACCAGCGTCGATTGGGCGTTGGCGCTCCCGAACGCCACTCCGGCGGCGTAGATCTTGCCCGTCGAGTCGACCGCGACGCCTTTTAGCTCGCCCCCCTGTACCGGACATGGAAGCGTCGCCATTCCTGTGCCGTTGAAGGCACCGTTCAACGATCCGTTCGGTAGGTACTCAGCGACCACCGGAATCGGAAATTGCGCACCGCCGCAGATCGTGCCGGTCTCGTAGCCCACCGCCACCACATCGCCGGCGTTCGTGGCCCCAGGAGGCACGACAGCGATGCCCAAAGCCTGACCAGCGAAGGCGTTGGTCACGCCGGAACCAAAGGAGGTATCGAGACCACCCCCCGAGGTAAACCGCGCGACCTGGAAGTGGGAGCCGTCCCCAGCCGAGACGACCGAGTCGCCGGCGAACGGCAAGCCCGCGGGAATCACGGCGACACCGGTCGCGCCATTGCTCCCGGGTTGGATGACGACGCCAGTCCCCCCAAAGGATCCGTCAGGCGTTCCGGCTGAGCTGGCAAGCACCGCCTTGGGCGTTGTCGGAGCGTGCTGCACCAAGATGATCGAGGGCACGACCGCCGCTATTGCTATGCAAGCCAACCCGGCGAGTAACGTCCGCCGAGGACGACCTTTCATCGCCGCTTGCACCACGATTCACGCCCCTCAGGTCCCGCCACACGCCCCTCGCCCGTCACGACGTGCGGTTATACCACTACTGACCGGTCGGACGGGGGCCTTCAGGGCCGGTCTGCCTGTTTAGGTAGTAGGTCTGCCCATTCGGGCAAATCTGCCCAATCGGGCAGTTGGGACCTACTCGAGCGTGGCTTGGAGGCGTTCGGCGGCGGCCGCGAAGTCCTCCATAAAATTCTCGCACCACTCGCGCCGCCGGCTTGACGGAGGTGAGGAGGCCCACGCCCTGGCCCACGAAATAGGTGGCCAACTGGGTGGCGCCGAGATGCCCCCCGGTCGCGGCGGTGTCCACCCGGCGGAGGGCCGGCTCGCTGATCATGGACTGCAGCGGCATCGGCAACGGACCAGGACTCTCCGCGTGGTCCCAGGCGTCGGTCCAGTCCGAACGCAGCTGCCGGGCCGGCTTCCCGGTCCGCCCCCGGGACCGGACGGTGTCGCTGGCCGTGGCCCGGAGCATCTTGTCCTTGGTGGCCGGCGCCGTCTCCGCCTCCTCCGTCGTCAGCCACACGCTGCCGGTCCACGCCCCGTGGGCGCCGAGCGCCATCATCGCCGCCATCTGGGCCCCGGTGACGATGCCGCCGGCCGCCAGCACCGGGACCCGGCCGGCGACGGCGTCGAGCACCTCGGGGACGAGCACGAAGGTGGAGACGGTGCCGGTGTGGCCGCCGGCTTCGCTGCCTTGGGCCACGATCATGTCGACGCCGGCGTTGAGCTGGCGCACCGCGTGTTCCCGCGCTCCCACCAGTGCCGCGACGGGAACCCCCTCCCGTTGGGCCCGCTCCGACATCGACGGCGGCGGCGGACCGAGGGCGTTGGCGATCAGTTTGATGGGGTGGGCGAAGGCCACGTCCATCAGCTCCTCGGCGGCATCGGGAAGACCCAGCCGTCCGGCCGCGGTCACCACCACTGCCGTCTTGTCCATCGGCACCCGATGCGACTCGAGGAGGGCGACCACGAAGTCGCGATGGGCGCTGGGGACCCGGGCGGCCAGGTCATCGCCCGACAGATGTTCGCCCCGCCCGACCACCTTTTCGGGGACGAGGATGTCGGCGCCGTACGGACGCCCGCCGGTGTGCTCGTCGATCCAGCGCAGCTCCACGTCGAGTTGGGCGGGACTGTGCCCGCTGGCGCCCAGCACGCCGAAACCGCCGGCATTGGTCACCGCGGCCACCACGTCCCGGCAGTGGCTGAACGCCAGCAGCGGGAAGTCGATGCCGAGCAGGTCACAGACCGGAGAGCGCATGGCCGCCGTTCATCCCGCCGAGGCAGCCGGGGCCGCCAGCCCGAGGTTGGAGTAGATCTCGCGGGTCACCAGTGAACGATTGAGGGTGTAGAAGTGCAGCCCCGGCGCCCCGGCATCGAGCAGGTCCTGGCACAGGCTGGTGGCCAGGTCGGTGCCGGTCCTGCGCACCGATTCGCCGTCGCCGGCGGCCTCCAGGGCGGCCGCCATCTTCCCCGGCACCGCCGCGCCCATCTCGGCCATGCGCCCGATCGAGGACAGGCTCGTGACCGGCATGATGCCCGGGACGACCGGGGTGGTGATGCCCCGCGCCGCCAGTTCCTCCATCAGCGACAGGTACTCCTCGACCCGGAAGAAAAACTGGGTCACGCCGAAGTCGGCCAGCCGCAGCTTCTCCGCCAGGTAGTCCCGATCGACGGGCAGGTTGGGCGAACGCGGGTGCCCGGCCGGATGGGCCGCCACCCCGATCGAGAACCCCCCGATGGCCCGGGCCAGCTCCACCAGCTCGACGGCGTGGCGCAGCTCGCCTTCGGCGGCGCCGGGATCGGTCGGCGGGTCGCCGCCGAGGGCCATCAGGTTCTCCACCCCAGCCTTGCGGAACTCCACCAGGATCTCGGCCAGTTCCAGCCGGGTGTGAGCCACGCAGATGAGATGCGCCATCGGCGTGAGAGTGGTGGTCCGCAGCATGCCGACGACCAGGTCGTGGGTGCGCTGGCGCGACGAGCGGCCGCCCCGATAGGTGACCGACACAAAAGACGGCCGCAGCGGCTGCAACTCCATCAACGCCTCGACCAGCCGGGCGTGCTCGGCGTCGTTCTTCGGCGGGAAGAACTCAAAGGAGTACGTCCGCCCGGCGGCGAGCAAGTCGGCGATGCGGGGCATGACAGCAGCGTAGGACCTGTCGGGTAGCGTCATCCTGTGATTGAGGAACCGCCGCGGCTCGGCGTTCTGGCGTCCGGGACCGGGACCATCCTGGCGGCCATCCTGGACGGAGGGCTGACCGTGTCGGCGGTCATCCTGGATCGGCCCTGCCCGGCAGCCGGCCTGGCGGAGGCGGCCAGGGTGCCGGTCGAGATCGTCCAGCGGGAGAGTTTCGGACCCGGCTTCGACCGGGACGCCTACACCCATCGGGTCATCGATGCGTTGAAAAGACACCAAATAGATGTGATCGCCATGGCCGGCTTCGGGACCATCCTCGGGGCGGACATCTTCTCCCTGTATCCGGGTCGCATCCTCAACACCCATCCCGCGTTACTGCCGGCGTTCAAAGGCTGGCACGCGGTGCGGGATGCCCTGGCCGCCGGCGTCAAGGTCACCGGGTGCACGGTGCACGTCGCCACCGAAGCGGTGGACGAGGGCCCCATCCTCGCCCAGGAAGCGGTGCCGGTCGAACCTGGCGACACCGAGGCGGCCCTCCACGAACGGATCAAGGCCGTCGAGCGCCGGCTGTACCCCGACACCATCCGTCTCTTTCTCCAACAGATCCAAGGAGCCGCCTGATGAGGGTGCTGCTGTCGGTGTACGACAAGACCGGGCTGGAGGACTTCGCCCGCGCCCTCGTCGAGTTGGGCCACGAGCTGATCGCCAGCGGCGGCACCGCCGGGGCGCTGGCCGCCGCCGGGATCCCCCACGTGACGGTGGAGTCGGTCACCGACGCGCCGGAGATGCTGGGCGGGCGGGTCAAGACCCTGCACCCCCGCCTGCACGGCGGCATCCTGGCCGACCGGTCGAAGCCGGAGCATCTGGCCGACCTGGAGCGCCAGGGGATCGAGCCCATCGGGCTGGTCGTCTGCAACCTGTATCCGTTCCGCGCCAACCCCTCCATCGAGCTCATCGACGTCGGCGGGCCCAGCATGGTGCGCGCCGCGGCCAAAAACTGGGCCCACGTGGGCTCGGTGGTCGATCCCTCCGCCTACCCCGAGGTGCTGGAGGAGCTGCGCCGCGACGGGTCGCTGTCGGACGGGCTGCGCCGGCGGCTGGCCGCGGCCGCCTTCGCCCACACCGCGGCGTACGACGCCGCCATCGCCAACTGGTTTGCCGAGCAGGACGACACGGACCTGCCAGCCACCCTGCACCTGTCCCTGGAGACGGCCCAACCGCTCCGCTACGGGGAAAACCCCCACCAGCGCGGCGCCCGCTACCGCGAGATGGGAAGCACCAGTTGGTGGGACGACGTCGTCCAGCACGGCGGCATGGCCCTTTCGTACCTCAATCTCTACGACGCCGACGCGGCGTGGCGCCTGGCCCACCAGCTGGCCGACCTGGGCCCGGCCGCGGCCGTGGTGGTCAAGCACGCCAACCCCTGCGGGGCGGCGGTCGCCGCGGACCTGCTCACCGCCTACGACAAGGCGTTCGACGCGGATCCCATGTCCGCGTTCGGCGGCATCGTGGCCCTGACCGCACCGGTCACCGAAGCGGTGGCGGCGGAAATGGTCGGCAACGCCAAGGCCGACGTGCTCATCGCCCCCGGCTACGACGAGGCGGCCCTGGAGTTGTTCGCCGCCAAGCGCAAAAACATGCGGGTCCTGTCGGCCCCGCCGCCCGGCGCCGACCGCTGGCACCTCCGACAGATCAGCGGCGGCTGGCTGGTCCAGGATCCCTACGTGTTCGCAGCCGGCCGGGACCAGTGGCGGGTGGTGACGGTCGCCCAGCCGACCGCCGACAACTGGCGGGACCTGGAGCTGGCCTGGCGGGTGTGCGCCTGGGTCAAGTCCAACGCCATCGTCCTCGCCGCCGGCGGCATGGCCGTCGGCATCGGCGGCGGCCAGCAGAACCGGGTGACGCCCGGCGAGCTGGCGGTGGCCCGAGCGGCGGGGCGGGCCAAGGGCGGCGCCGCGGCCAGCGACGCCTTCTTCCCGTTCCGCGACGGGCTGGATGCGGTGGCCCAGGCCGGCGTGGCCGCGGTGATCCAGCCGGGGGGATCGGTGCGCGACGACGAAGTCATCGCCGCCGCCGACGAGCACGGCCTGGTCATGGTCTTCACCGGCGAACGGCAGTTCCAGCATTGACCGCCGTCATGATCCCGGGCGGCCCGGTGGCCGAGGCGGTCTACGAGGACGTGACCCTGCGGGTGGCCGCGTTGGCGGCGGCGGGCCGTTCGGTCGGGTTTGGCGACCATCCTGGTCGGCGACGACCCGGCCAGCGCCGGGTACGTGGCCAAAAAGCACGAGGCCTGCGAGCGCTGCGGGCTGGTTTCCATCGACGTGCGCATCTCGGCCGACTCGAAGCAGGCCGACCTGCTGGACGCGGTGCGCCAACTCAACGCCGACCCGGCCGTGGACGGCTACCTGATCCAGCACCCCGTCCCGCCGGGCTTCGACTTCAACGAAGCGGTGTCGGCCATCGACCCGGCCAAGGACGCCGACGGGTTGCATCCCACCAACCTGGGCCTGCTGGCCCTGGGCGACCGGTTGGCGCCGCGGGCGTGCACGCCGGTCGGCATCCAGGCCATGCTCCTGCACTACGAGATCCCGGTGGCCGGCCAGAAGGTGGTGATCGTGGGGAGGGGGCCGACGTTGGGGCGGCCGCTGTCGTTGTTGCTGTCGCTCAAGGAGCCGGGGGCCAACGCCGCAGTCACCGTGGTCCACACCGGGGTGCCGGACTGGGCGGACGCCACCCGGGCCGCGGACATCGTCGTCGGGGCGGCCGGGGTGCCGTCGATGATCATGCCGGACGTCATCCGCCCCGGTGCGGTGGTGATCGGCGGGGGTTTGACGTGGGAGGGGCGGAAGGCCCGCTCGGACGTGGACGAGTCGTGCGCGGAAGTGGCCGGGTGGATCACTCCGCGACTCGGCGGCGTGGGCGTCACCACCGTGGCCATGCTGCTCCGCAACACCGTGATCGCGGCGGAACGGCGGGCCCGGCTCGCCGGCGTGGCGTTGGCCCGGGCCACCTGACGGCGCCGGCGTAGGGGTCGTGCCCGGCCGGCGTGCCCGGACGCCGGCCGGCGTGCAGCTGGCGGCGCCGGCTGTCCGGGGTGTCACCAGGTGGTGCGATTTGTATCCATTGTGCACTTATGTCTATGAGATGCACATAAGTGCACAGCGGATACAAATCGCACCACGCCCCCCCCCCGGGTTAGATAAAAACCGCCGCCCAGTGGTGCCCGCCGTCGCGGGTCATATACAGAAATGAGTGGGACGGCCCGTCGGTCCCGATGGCCACACCTTGGGTGAGGGTGGTGAACCCCAGATCCGCCCAGCCGGTGATGCCGGGGAACTGGCCGACCGTCTGCCAGGTGTGTCCCCCGTCGAAGCTGGCGAACAAGCCGCCGGCCGGCGTGGCCGTCCCGTTGAGCGATCCGGCGGCCACGATGGTGGAGGGCGCCGGCGAGGCCGCCTGCTGCGCCGCATCGGGCGCGGGCAGCGGGCCGACCGCCTGGAAGCTGGTGCCGCCGTCGCTCGACTGGAACGCCCAGGTGGACGGCGTGGTCGCTCCGCTCGGCAGGTTGCGGGCCGCTCCCCACGTCCCCTCCTGGCACACGGCTACCAGGTCGGTAGCGCTCGAGGCGGCCAGGGTGGCCGTCCCGTTGGCGCTGAGGCACGGCGGGGTCCAGGGCGCCCACTGTCCGGAACCGGTCAGGCGGGCGCCCCCGACGACCGTCCGATCGTCCTCGAGCAGCCAGCCTTGCGCCCCGTGCAGGACGAGCTGGACGGACGGGACCGGACCGCCCCCGACCGCGACGCCCGTGTCGGCGTCCGTCCACGTGTCCTTGCTCACCGGGGAGCTTTCGACGTGGATGATGGCGGCGCCGGGTTTAGGACCACGGCTAATCGCATAGAACGGCAGGAGGGCCACCCGCACGTAGCCGCCCGCGGTCTCCATGCCCATGATGGTCGAGCCCGCAGCGATGCCCGCGGTGTCCTGACGCCAGTGGGCGCCACCGTCATGGGTGGCGTACAGCCGGGTGGGGTTGCTGGTGTAGATCCAGCCGTCCATCTGGTTGGCGAACCGGACCGACGTGCTCCGATCCGGGGTCGCGCTGGCCACGGTGACATTGGGAACGGACGGGGCGTCGTGCCAGGTCCGGCCGGCGTCGATCGTCTGCGCCAGGGCCAGACAGGACGTCGTCCCGCACGGAACGGCGCCGGCGGCCCAGCCGTCGAACGGCGTCACGAACGTCACGGCAAGGGGGGCGAAGCCGATCGGCACGGGCGCGGCGGGCGGAATCGTCGTCAGGGTCGGGAAGGTCGTCCGCGGCCCCGCCGGGACGGTTACTGGGGGGACCACCGCTGACGGCACGGTGGTGGGCACGGTGGCCGGCGGCGGGATCGTGGATGGACCGGGGCTGACGATGCCGATGCGAGAGGATCCGCCGCTCGGCCAGTTGAGGGCAGCCAGCGTCACTGCCGCGGCGACCACGGCCGCGGCGGTCACCGCCAGCGGCCAGCGAGGCATGCCGCGTCGGAGTGGCACCGGCGCCGGATAGTGCTCCGCCGGCTGGCCTTCGGGCCGGGGGGTGATGGCCGCGGCCTCGGCCTGCAGGGTGCGGCGCAGCCGTTCGACAAGGGCGTCGTCGTCAGTCATTCGAGGATCCTCCTGAGGTCGCGCAGCGCCCGATGGGTCGCCGACTTGACCGTCCCGATCCGCCAGCCGAGGATGGCCGCCACCTCCGCTTCTGGTAGGTCGAGGTAGTACCGCAGGACCAGGACGGTCCGGCGGGCCGAGGGCAGGTGGGCCAGGGCGTCCCACATCTCCACGTGCTCGCCCGGCAGGACCGCCGCGGGCGGGTCCGCCACCGCCAGCCGTTCGCGGCTCTGGCGCCGGTGCCACGAGTAGCAGGCATTGATGACGCTGCGCCGCAAGTAGGCGCCCGGCTCGTTGAGGTCGTCCAGCCGGGGTCCGACGCGAATGAAGGTGTCCTGCACGATGTCCTCCGCCGCCATCTGGGACCCGGTCAGCACATAGGCGAGACGGATCAATCGGTCGCGCTGGGCGGAGTACAGCTCGCCCAACGCGGTACCCGGCGGGTCCCCTCCCACGTCAAAACCTACGCTCGCTCCTCGCACACCTGCATGGACGCCCGTCCGGCCGGGAAGGTTCCCGGCTGCCGGCGGAACCGCGATAATTGCCGGATGGGACGGACCTACGACGCGATCGGTGACCGGCTGGCCGAGTGGATGGAGGCCCAGCCGGTCTTCTTCGTGGCCACCGCTCCGCTCAGCGGCGACGGATCGGTCAACTGCTCCCCGAAGGGCAACCGCGACGAGTTCAAGGTCATCGACGACCACACCGTCGCCTACCTGGACCAGACCGGCAGCGGGGTGGAGACGGTCGCCCATCTGCGGGAGAACGGGCGGATCGTGGTGATGTTCTGCGCCTTCGAGGGACCACCGCGGATCGTCCGCCTGCACGGGAGCGGCCGGACCGCGCCGGCCGGTAGCGCCGAGTTCGCGGCCCTGGAGCCCTGGTTCGCCGGGTCCGGAGGCGTCGGGGTGAGATCAATCGTCGCGGTGGACGTGCGGCGGGTCGCGGACTCCTGCGGGTACGGCGTCCCTTTCATGAAATTCGAAGGCCATCGCCCGACCATGGCCGAGTGGGCGGAACGCAAGGGCGCCGACGGGATCCGGGCTTACTGGGACGAGAAGAACGCCGTCAGCATCGACTCGCTCGACGGTCTGTCCCCGTCGGCTTGAGCCGCGGGAGATACGCCGGGTGGACTGGGAACGGTTGCAGCAGGAGTGGGACGCCCAGCAGGAGGCGTATCTGCCTGACCGGGAGGAACGGCTGACGGCCATGCTCGACGTGGTCGAGGTGGTGTGCGGGACCGAGCCGCGGGTGCTGGATCTGGCCGGCGGGACCGGTTCGATCAGTCGGCGGGTGCTGCGCCGGATGCCGGCGGCCCGGGCGGTCATCGTGGACGTCGACCCCGCCCTGCTGGCCATCGCGGCCGGCAGCTTCACCGGCGATGACCGCGTGACCATCATCCCGGCCGACCTTGCTACCTCCGAATGGGCCAACCGGGTCGAGGGCACCTTCGACGCGGTGCTGACGGCCACCGCCTTGCACTGGCTGCCAGAGGCTCGGGTGGCGGAGGTATACCGGGAGGCGGCGGACCGGCTGCGGCCGGGGGGAATGTTCGCCAACGCCGACCACATGGCCGACCCCGGGCTGGCCGGCCCGGTGGCGGAAGCCATCGACGCCTTCGCGGCGCGGCGCACCCAACGGATCCGGGCCGCTTCCGGCGCCGTCGATTGGGACGGGTGGTGGGCGAAGCTGGCCGTCGAGCCCGAGTTGGCCGAAGCGGTGGCGGAGCGAAACGCGCGCTTCGCCGGTCGGGGCGGGTCGCACCACACCGAATCCGACCTGACGTCCGGCGTGGCACGTCGAGGCGCTCCGGGCCGGCGGATTCGCCCACGCCGGCCTGGTGTGGCGGGGACTCGGCGACGCGGTCGTCGTAGGGATCCGGGGCGGAAGCGAGTAGCGCCGCGATCTCGGAATTAGAGCAAGTTTGCTCTCTATCTCTGACCAGACACGACGATTGCGCCATAACGCGGCCGAGCCGCCTACAGGCTCTTGACGACCTCCGCCATCTTCTCGCCGGCCTCGGTCGGGTTGTTGACGACGTGCACGCCGGCATCGGCCAGGGCCGCCATCTTGGCCTGAGCGGTGCCCTTGGACCCGGAGATGATGGCGCCGGCGTGGCCCATCTTCTTGCCCGGGGGGGCCGTGACCCCGGCGATGTAGGCCACCACCGGTTTGGTCACCGAGGCGGCGATGTACTCGGCCGCCTTCTCCTCCTCCGAGCCGCCGATCTCGCCGAACATGGAGATGGCCAGGGTGTCGGGGTCGGCCTCGAAGGCCGCCAGGCAGTCCACGAAGTTCGTCCCCGGCACCGGGTCCCCGCCGATCCCCACGCAGGTGGTGACGCCGATGCCGAGCTGCTTGAGCTCGTAGAGGGCCTGGTAGGTGAGGGTGCCGGAGCGGCTGACGATGCCGACTGGGCCGCCGGGCAGGGCGATCTCGCCGGCGGTGATGCCGATGTTGCACTTGCCGGGGCTGATGACACCGGGACAGTTGGGGCCCAGCAGCCGCACCGAGGGGTGCGCCGCTACCAGGGTGTTGAACACCCGGGCCTCGTCATGGGCCGGTATGCCCTCGGTGATGCACACGATAAAGGGCACGCCGGCTTCGGCGGCTTCCAGGATGGCGGCGGCGGCCCCGCGGGGCGGCACCGACACAAACGAAGCGTTCGCCCCGGTCTCGGCCACGGCCTGCGCCACCGTGTCGAACACCGGGATGCCCTCTACCTCCTGGCCGCCCTTGCCGGGGGTGACGCCCGCCACCACCTGGGTTCCGTACGCCTTGTTGCGCAGGCCGTGAAACCGGCCCTGGCCGCCCGTCAGGCCCTGCACCAAGACCCGGGTCCGCTCGTCCACGAAGATCGACATCTACGCCACCCCGATCAGGCCGGATGTTCCGGACCCCGCCAACTCGACGGCCTTGCGGGCCGCCTCCAGCATGGTGGGCGAGGAGATCACCCGGTCTGATTCCACCGTCTTGAGGATGGCGCGGCCCTCGTCGGCGTTGGTGCCGTCGAGGCGGATCACCATCGGCGCCTTGATGGCCACCCGGTCGAGCGCCTGCACGATCCCGTTGGCCACCTCCTCACCTCGGGTGATGCCACCGAAGATGTTGATGAAGATGGCCCGCACCTTGGGGTCGGAGTTGATGACCTCCAGGGCGTTGGCCATGACCTCGGCGTTGGCCCCTCCGCCGATGTCGAGGAAGTTGGCCGGCGAGCCCCCGACCTGGTTGACCACGTCGCAGGTGCTCATGGCCAGGCCCGCCCCGTTGGCGATGATCCCGACGTACCCGTCGAGCCCCACGTACTGGAGACCCTTGCTGCGGGCCAGCCGTTCCCGTTCGTCGAACTCGTCGATGTCGCGGAACTGGTCCCACTCGGGATGGCGGAAGGCGGCGTTGTCGTCAAGGGTCACCTTGGCGTCCAGGGCGTGCACCTCCCCGGTGGGCGTCAGGATCAGGGGGTTGATCTCCACCAGGTCGGCGTCGCCGTCGACGTAGCAGCGGTACAGGTCACCGAGGATGGCCACCGCCCCCGGGCGGGCCTCGGGGTCCAGGCCGGCCGAGTCCACCAACCCCTGGGCATCCGTCTCGGTAAAGCCCACCGACGGGTCGATGTGCAGGCGGGCGATGGCTTCCGGGTCCTCGTCGGCCACCGTCTCGATCTCCACCCCGCCCTTGGCGGACACCATGGCCAGGTACTTCTTGGCGGCCCGGTCGAGGGTGAAGCTGGCGTAGTACTCCTTGGCGATGTCCGAGGCGTGCTCGACCCATAGCCGGTGGACGACGTGGCCCTTGATGTCCAAGCCCAGGATGTTGCCGGCGTGGAGGCGGACCTCGTCGGCGTCCGCGGCCAGCTTGACCCCGCCGGCCTTGCCCCGCCCGCCCACCTGCACTTGGGCCTTCACCACGACCGGGTACCCGGACCGCTGCGCCACGGCTACGGCCTCGTCGACGGTGTCGGCCACCCCGCCGGCGGACACCGGGATGCCGTAAAGGGCAAAGTACTGCTTGCCCTGGTACTCGAACAGATCCACGCTCGCTCCTGATGCTCGGGGGAAGACGCCGGCGCCACGCTAGGTGGCGCCGGCGGCCTCCTTCTGATCCAACGCTTGCTCCAACCAGGCGGTGATGTCGCCCAGCGGCGCCCCAGGGGTGAAGATCTCCGCCACCCCGGACCGCTTCAACTCCACGATGTCGGCCTCGGGGATGATCCCGCCCGCGAAGACCAGCACGTCGCCGGCCCCTTGCTGGGCGAGGGTCTCGATGATCCGAGGGAACAGGGTCATGTGGGCGCCGGACAGGATCGACAGGCCGACCGCGTCGGCGTCCTCCTGGATCACGGTCGTGGCGATCTGCTCCGGGGTTTGGTGCAGCCCGGTGTAGATGACCTCGAAGCCGGCTTCTCGCAGCGCCCGCGCGATCACCCGAGCCCCCCGGTCGTGACCATCGAGGCCCGGTTTGGCTACCACCACCCGGTAGGGCCGCTCCATCGACCCCGATACTCGCAGGTCAGGCCGTCGTGGGGCCAACCCGGGCGATGCCCCGATACGGACCCCCCCCAGTAGAGTGTTTGGTTGCCCGGACCTGCCCCACCGCACGGCGCCGGGGGTCATTTTGATGTCGTTGTGCGGGCTGCGCCCGACCCGTTGCACGCCGCATGAAAGACCCTTCCCCTCCCCCCTCGTCCCGCATCCCCTACCGGCGCCCCGAGTCGGGCGGCGACCGGGAAAGCCCACGCCATCGGGTCGGCACCCATTCCGGCGTCCACACCGTCGTCCGGGCCCGGCGCTGGCCCCGGCGCACCCTGATCACCGCCAACGTGCTGGTGGCCCTGACGATCGTCGGCGCGGCCGGCGCCTACGGGTACGTGAAGTGGCGGTTCGGTCAGATCCACACCAAGACCCTGCCGGCCCTGACCACCACCCACAGCGCCAGCAGCGGGGGCGGCGGCGGTCCCCCGTTCACCCTGTTGGTGGTGGGCTCGGACAGCCGGGCCGCCCTGACCGGACCCGACGCCCAGCTCCTGGGCGGCCCGGCCGGCGACACACCCGGCCAGCGTTCCGACACCATCATCCTGGTCCGGGTGGTCCCGAAGACCCGGCAGATGATGATCCTGTCCATCCCCCGCGACCTGTGGGGGCCCATTCCCGGCCAGGGTGACAACCGCATCAACTCGGCGTTCGGCACCGGGGCCAACCTGCTGGTGCAGACCATCGAGGCCGACCTCAACGTCCCCATCAACCACTACGTCGAGGTCAACTTCAACTCCTTCCGCGACATCACCAGCGCGGTCGGCGGGGTCAAGTTCTACTTCCCAACCCCATCCAAGGACCTGTACTCGGATCTGTGGATCCCGGCCCCGGGCTGTTACAACCTCACCGGCGACCAGGCCCTGGAGTTCGTCCGGTCCCGCCATTACGAGTACTACCAGAACGGCTACTGGCACTACGAGGCGCAGAGCGACCTGGCCCGCATCCAGCGCCAGCAGGCCTTCATCAAGAAGATGATCAAGAAGGCCGCGGGGCAGTTCACCAACCCCTTGGCCCTCAACGCCATCATCGGCGGCGTCACCAAGAACCTCACGGTGGACAGTGGGTTCAGCCCCAGCCTCATGCTCACCATGGTCAAGGACTTCCGCTCGATGGACGTGTCGACCATCACCAACCTCACCCTGCCGACGTACGCGTGGGTCACCAGCGGCGGCGCGGACGTGCTGGGCCTGCAGCAGCCGCAGGCCAACCAGGTGATCGCCGCCTTCAATGCCTTCGGCTCCCCCGCCCCCAAGCCGGTCGTGGCCAAGGCCACGCCCACCGCGCCGGTCAACACCCTGCCGCCGGTCACCGTGGCCCCGGCCGGGGTCAGGATTGAGGTGGCGAACGGCACCGGCACGGCCCTTCAGGCCAGCCAGATGACCACCGTGCTGACGGGGCTCGGCTACCACGCCACGGTCACGGCCGCGCTCAGCTCCGGGCACACCACCACCGAGGTGCGCTACGCCCCCGATGCTCGCACCGCGGCCCAGCAGGTGGCGGCCCAGATCCCCGGCGGGGCCACCCTGCTCGCCGCCCCGGATCTGGCTCCGTCGATCTACAGCCTCCAGGTCATCACCGGCGCCAGTTTCACCGGCGCCGCCAGCTCCACCGCCACCACCGCGCCGGCCACCACCACCCCGGCGGGCGCCGGCGCCTTGGCCAGCACTACGCCGACCACCCCGACCACGCTGCCGGGAACGAACAGCGCCAACTACCTGCTGCCCGGATCCACCCCTGGGGTGCCCACCCCGCCCTGCTAACCGGCGGCTCGGCCGCTACGGTATCGACCCGCGGCGTCGACCGGGCCCGTAGCATCTCCGCCCGATGGCAGGGGCGGGCCGGGTGGCAGCGGGGGCACACCTGCCGCGGCGTCAACGACGACACAGACGAACAGAGGTATGGCCAGAACGGTGACGGCACGAATTTCCCTACGGACGCGGCACGGCCACCGCTGGCTGACCGCAGCTGCCACGGCCACCGCCGTGGCCACGGTGGGAGCCTGCGGCGGCCACCACAAGGTGGCGGCGGCCCCTCCCACGACCTCGACGGTCCCCGTCACCACGACCACGACCAAGCCGACGCCGCCGACCACCGTCGCCCCGCCCCCGACCGCCCCGCTGACCGGACTGCTGCAGCCCAACCGGGCCCAGCTGCGCGCCACCGCGGTGGTCGTCAAGATCGACAACGTCGACCCGGCCCGGCCGCAGAGCGGCGTCAACCAGGCGGACGTGGTGTACGAGGAGATGGTGGAGGGTGGGCTGACCCGCCTGGCCGCGGTGTACCAGTCGCAGTACCCGAATCTGGTCGGGCCGGTCCGCTCCGGCCGCCTCACCGACCCGCCCATCGTCGATGATCTCAACCATCCGGTGTTCGCCTACTCGGGGACCAACGCCGTCTTCCTCCCCATCCTCCGCGCCCAGCCGGTGACCGCGGTCGACGACGGCAACCATGCCGCGTCGTTCTTCCGGACCTCGCTGCACGCCAACCCCCACAACCTGTACTCGTCGGTGCTCGGCCTGGCCAGCGTGTCGACCACGCACGCGCCGCCCCCGCCGCTCTTCAACTACCTGCCGGCGCACACCGCCTTCCGCGGGACCGGGATCGTGCCCGCGGCCCAAGTCGCCATCGGCTTCCCCAACGCCGCCGTCGGCTGGACCTGGAGTCCGGCCGCCCACCTGTGGCTCCGGTCGCAGAACGGCACCATCGACGTCGACGGCGCCGGAATACAGCTCAGCACCACCAACGTGATCGTGCAGTTCGTGCCGTACGTCGTCTCGTTGTTCGGCTACGAGTCCGGGATACCGACGACCATCCCGGCCGGCCAGTTGGTAGGCACCGGGGTGGCGTGGTTCTTCAGCAACGGCGAGATGGTCAAGGGCACGTGGAGCCGGGCCAGCGTCACGTCGGTGACGACCTACAAGGACGCCCGCGGCGCGCCCATCCACCTCAACCGCGGCCGCACCTGGGTGGAGCTGCCGCAGATCGGGGTCACGCCCACCGTGGTGCCGTAGCCGGGCGTAGCCGGGCGGCGGCGGGCCGGCCGGGCGCGGCCGCGGCTCAGGCCTTGCGCAGGTACAGCATCCACTGATCGTGGAAGCTCGTCGTCTGGCCGCCGATGGCGTCCTCGATGACGAAGCAGGAGCCGACCACCCGCCGGATGTCGTCCTCCCGGAACACCGAGCGCACCGCGTCAGGGGTCACCGGATTGGGCGGGCTGCGGAAGAAGGACATGTAGGCGGCGCCGCCGGCTCGCACCACCCGGGCCGTCTCGCGCACGTACCGCTCCACCACCTCGAGACGCTCCAGATGGGTGTACAGCGACGACGCCACCGCGAAGTCGAACGCCCCGTCCGGATACGGGAACACCACCGCCTCGGGGCGCTGGCTGCCGCGCGGGTTGTACATGGCGTTGACCACGTCGAGCCAGTCGAAGCGGACGTCGCCGTGACCGGCGAAGGCCCGGTTGCCGTACTCGACGCTGCCCTTGACGACCTCGAGACCGACATAGCCGCCGATGCCGATCTCCAGCAGGCCGATGGCCTGGCGACCGTTGCCCGCGCCGACGTCGAGCACCCGGTCGCCGGGGAGGACGAGCCGGTGCCGCACGAAGTCGGCGGCCTGGCCGCGGCTGGCGGCGATGGCGCGGGACGGGACGACGACATGGCCCGAACGGGCCCCGGCGAAGACCGGGCCCCACTGGCGGACCGACGGGTCGCGGTGATGGCGCAGCACGTCCCAGCGGACCAGCGCCTGCTTGGCCAACCAACGGGCCGGCGGGGCCAGCCGACGGCGGCGCAGGCGGGACGCAATCGATCGACCGCCGTTCCCGGTCTCCATCACCTGCCGATCCTCGCAGGTCGCTTCCCGGCCCGGCCAACTCAGGTGACCCCACCCGCGAGGTCCCTCCCACTACCATGGCCTGCGGGCGGCCCCGCTGCGGGAAACAGCGTGGTGGGGATCGTTCGTCGACGTGGAGCGGGCTCGGTGCCCGCCCCGTTTCGCCTCATGGTCCTATGAGCCCTCCTGCGCCGCCGCCTGGTACCCCGTATCGCCGCCCGGACCCGAGCGGCGGCTCGGACAGCCCGCGCCATCGGCGCGGCGCCCACTCGGGGGTGCACGCCACCATCCCCGGCCGGCGCTGGCCCCGGCGCACCCTGATCACCGCCAACGTCGTGGTGGCCCTGCTCATCGTCGGCGCGGCCAGCTCCTACGGGTACGTCAAGTGGCGGCTGGGGCAGATCCACACCACCCAACTGAGCGCCCTGACCAGCAAGAGCGGCGGCGGGTCGCCGTTTACCCTGCTGGTGGTCGGCAGCGACAGCCGGGCCGGACTGTCCGGTCCCGACGCCCTGCTCCTCGGCGGCCCCGCGGGCCAGACCCCGGGCCAGCGGTCCGACACCATCATCCTGGTCCGGGTGGTCCCGAAGACCCGGCAGATGATGATCCTGTCCATCCCGCGGGACCTGTGGGGCCCCATCCCCGGTCACGGCAGCGACCGCATCAACTCGGCGTTCGACACCGGGCCCAACCTGCTGATCCAGACCATCGAGGCCGACCTCAGCGTGCCCGTCAACCACTACGTCGAGGTCAACTTCAACTCCTTCCGCGACATCAGCAACGCGGTCGGCGGCGTCAACTTCTACTTCCCCACCCCAGTCCGGGACCTGTACTCCGACCTGTCCATTCCCGCCCCCGGCTGCTACAACCTCAAGGGCGACCAGGCCCTGGAGTTCGTGCGGTCCCGCCACTACGAGTACTACCTCAATGGCTCCTGGCACCAGGAAGGCCTGAGCGACCTGGCCCGCATCCAGCGCCAGCAGGCCTTCATCAAGAAGATGATCAAGAAGGCCGCGGGGCAGTTCACCAACCCCTTCGCCCTCAACGCCATCATCGGCGGCGTCACCAAGAACCTGACCGTGGACAGCGGCTTCACCTCCAGCCTCATGATCAGCCTGGCCAGCAACTTCCGCGCCATGGACGTGTCGACCATCACCAACCTGACCCTGCCCACCTACGGCTACGTCACTGCCGGCGGGGCCGCCGTCCTCGGCCTGCAGCAGCCCCAGGCGACCCAGGCGATCGCCGCCTTCAACAGCTTCGGCACGGCCCCCGTCGCCCCCGCCAAGACCTCCGCTGCCACCCACCCCACGGCGAGCCACGCCGCCAATACCTTGCCGCCCGTCACCGTGGCGGCCGGCAAAGTCAGCATCGAGGTGGCCAACGGGACCGGCACCGCCGGGCAGGCCAACCAGGTGGTCACCCTGCTCACCGGGCTCGGCTACCACGCCGGGGTGGCCACCTCCCCCGGCTACGGGCACCCCACCACCGAGGTCCGCTACGCCCCCGACTCGCTCACCGCGGCCCAGCAGGTGGCGGCGCAAATTCCCGGTGGCGCCACCCTGGTGGCGGCCGCCGACCTGACCCCGACGCCGTACAACCTCGAGGTCATCACCGGCTCCACCTTCACCGGGTCGACCCCGACCACTAGCGGCAGCACCACCTCCAGCACGTCGGCGACCACCGTGCCCGGGACCAATGCCGGCACCTATCAACTGCCCGGATCGCCGGCCGGCCAGCCGACCCCGGCCTGCTGATCAGGCGAGCAGGTCCGGCTGCTCCTCGACGATCAGGTCGTAGAGCGGCTGGAAGGTAAACCACCCCGCGATCGGCGTCCCCTGGATCGCGTAGGTCTGCTGGGCCGCCTCGTCGCTGATCAACGTCGGCTTCCCCGCCGCCTCCGCCAGCAGCTGCACCTGGCAGCACCGCTCCATGCGGACAAACCACCAGGCCGCCTCGTCCACCGACTGCCCGACCGTCAGCAGCCCGTGGTTGCGCAGGATCACGGCCTTGGTGGCGCCCAGGGCGGCGGCGATGTTACCGCCCTCCTCGGTGTCGACCACCACCCCGTTGAAGCCGGCGTACACGCCGTGGTCCTGGTAGAAGTCGCACGCGTCCTGGGTGATCGGATCCAGCGGCCGGCCGAGCGAGGACCAGGCCTTGCCGTGCAGCGAGTGCGAGTGGGCCGCGGCGACCACGTCGGGGCGAGCCCGGTGCACCTGGGAGTGGATGGCGAAGGCGGCCCGGTTGACCGGCCGGTCCCCCTCCACCACCTCCCCCTCGTGGTTGACCAGGAGCAGGTCCGACACCCGGATCTTGGCGAACGGGACGGCGAACGGATTGACCCAGAAGTGATCGGGCCGCTCGGGGTCGCGCGCCGTGATGTGCCCGGCCACGCCCTCGTCGTAGCCGTACTTGGAAAAAAGACGGAACGCCGCGGCCAGCCGCTGCTTGCGGTGCAATCGCTCCTCTTCGGCCGTGGCCGCCCCCGACCACGGGAAGGTCCCGCCCGGCAGCACGGATCCCAGCTCGGTGCCCGGCGGGCCGATGATGATGTCGCTGATGGCGGTGGCCTCGGTCATGGCCACGAGGCTACGCCCGACAGGTCGGTAGTGGAGGAGGTGGGTCGGGCGGCGCCGAATACCCCTCTATGGCACGTGGCGCCCGCGTGGCGGTGGCCGTGGCCCTGCTGGGACTGCTGGTGGCACCGGCCGTCCACGCCGCCACCCCGCCGTGGTCGCCGCAGCCGGCGAAGTTCGGTACCGGGCATCAGTACAACGTGGGGGTGGCCGCCGCGGACGGCACGGTGCTGCGCGCCGACGTCTACTACCCCACCGATCCGGCCACCGGCGCCGCCGCGTCCGGGCCGTTTCCGGTGCTGCTCCAGCAGACCCCGTACGGCAAGGAAGCGTTCGGGGCGGCCTCCGCCCTCACCGCCACCGATATCGCCTACCTGGTCGACCGGGGCTACCAGGTGGTCATCTCCGACGTACGCGGCACCGGCACCTCGGGCGGCACCTTCGGCCTCTTCGACGCCGTCCAGGGCAGCGACGGCGCCACCTTGGTGCGGTGGGCCGCCCGCCTGCCGCACTCCGACGGCAAGGTGGGTCTCTTCGGCGAGTCCTACATGGGGATCAACCAGTTTCTGACCATCGGCGGACTGGGCGCCAACTCGCCCGTCAAGGCCATGTTCCCGATCATCGCCGGCCACGACATCTTCTCCGACACCGTGACCCAGGGCGGCCTCACCGACCTCGAATTCAGCGCCTTCTACCTGGCCCTGCTCGCCGGCCTCAACGCCGGCAACCCCCTGCTCGAACCGCTGGCCGAGGGCGGCGCCGGCTTGTCGCCGGGCGAGGTGTTGAGCACCGAACTGGCCCACAACGCCGCCCTCTCCTCGTTTGACCTGGCCCTGCTGGCCAGCACCGAGACCGGCGGGGCGGCCGCGTTCGACGGTCCCTACTGGGCGGCGCGCAGCCCGGCCTCCTACCTCCGTCAAGTGGTCGCCGATCACATCCCGGCGTTCCTCGTCGGCGGCTGGAACGACCTGTTCCAGGCCGGCGAGCCGCTCAACTACACGGCGTTGCAGAACCTGTACGCCGGCCGGCCGCCGGACGCCGCCATGGTGCCGGGACAGCCGGTCACGCCCCGCTATCAGCTGATGATGGGCCCGTGGCAGCACGTCACCACCGGCCAGGGCGTCAACTTGCCGGCCATCGAACTGGAGTGGTTTGACACCTGGCTGCTCGGCCAGAACACCCCCATGGCCCACACCACCACCCCGCTGCACCTGTACCAGCTGCAGTCCGGGCGCTGGGTGGACAGCCCGACCTGGCCGCTCCCCGGCACCGCCGCCACCGCCCTGTACTTCGGGGCCGGACGGTCCGGCTCGGGGGCCCTCTCGACCAACGACGGCACCCTCACCCCGGCCCCGCCCACCGGCCGGACCGGCGGGGCCGATCCGGTGCTCTGGACGGGCGTCTCCAGCCCGTGCACCATGCAAACCGACCAATGGAGCGCGGGGCTGATCGCCCTGGCGTTGGGCGCCCTGCAGGCCGCCAACCCCTGCGACACCAACGACGTCACCCTCGGCGCCGGACCCGGCGCCCTCACCTACACCACCTCCCCGTTCCCCACCGCCCAGGTCCTGGGCGGCCCCATCGACGCCACCGTCTACGCCGCGGCCACCACCACTGACACCGAGCTGGTGGCCACCGTCGAGGAGGTGTCACCGTCGGGCCAGTCCGTCCCGCTGACGTCCGGGGCCCTACTGGGGTCGCTGCGCCAGGTGGACCCGGCCCGCAGCTGGGCCGGCGCCAACGGCAAATGGCTGTTGCCGGTCCACCCCCTGACGGCGGCCTCCTCCCAGCCCGTGGCGCCGGGGCAGGTGACCCGCTACGACATCGAGGTGTTCCCCACCTTCGCGGCCATCCCGGCCGGTTGGCGCCTGCGCGTCACCCTGACCACCTCCGACACCCCCCACCTGGCCCCGACCGCGGTGCAGCTGCCCCACCTGATCGGCGGCGTCTATCAGGTGCAGCGCCACGCCGGGGCAGCGTCGTACCTCAACGTGCCGCTCGCCCCGGCCGCCGCCTTCGCCGTGCCGTGCGGGTCCCTCTGCACCCCCGCCGGGCCGTAGCCGCCGGTCAGGCCCGCTTGATCGGGGCCAGCGAGAGGGCCAGATGCTTCTCGCCGACCGCCGGGAAATGCACCCGGGCTTCGGCCCGGTCCCCTTCGCCGTTGACGTCCAGTACCACGCCCTCGCCCCACTTGGCGTGGACGACGGTCTCGCCGGCGCGCAGGCCGAGGAGCTCGGCGCCGGTCCCGTGGACCGGGCCGACCTTTCCCCTCCGCATCGCCGACTCCACGATGGCGTCCCGCCCGCTGCGGCCGGACGCGCGTGGAGGCGGGGCGCCGGCCGCCCTCCGCGGCGCGCATCACCGAGTCGGGGATCTCTTTGAGGAAGCGGCTGGGTGGGTTGTACTGGGTCTGGCCCCAGAGGTTCCGGCACCAGGCGTGCGACAGGTACAGCCGTTCCCGGGCCCGGGTGATGCCCACGTAGGCGAGGCGGCGTTCCTCTTCCATCTCATCGGGCTCGCCGAGGGAACGCAGATGGGGGAAGACCCCGTCCTCCATCCCCACGATGAACACGACCGGGTACTCGAGACCCTTCGCGGTGTGCAGGGTCATCAACGTCACCTTCGAGGTGTCGCCGTCGACCTCGTCGGCGTCGGCGACCAGGCTGACCTCCTCCAGGAAGGCGTCCAGGTCGTCGGCTTCGCGGGCCGCGCCGATCAGCTCCTCGATGTTCTCGATGCGGCCGGCGGACTCGACCGTGTGCTCGGCCTCCAAGGCGGCCAGGTAGCCGGTCCGGTCGACGACCGTCTCGAGCAGGGTGCCGGGGCCGGTGCCGGCGGCCCGCTCGGCCCGCAGTTCGCCCAGGAAGTGGTGCAGGTCGACGATCCCCCTGAGGGCCTTGCCGCTGACGCCGGCGGCGTCCGGATCGGCCATGGCCGCCGAGAAGGCGATGTTGCGGTCGCGGGCGAACCGGTCAAGGCGGGCCACGCTGGTGTCGCCGACGCCGCGCTTGGGGACGTTGATGATCCGCTTGAGGGACACCTCGTCGGCCGGGTTGGCGATGGCCCGCAGATAGGCGAGCAGGTCCTTGATCTCCATGCGGTCGTAGAAGCGGGCCCCGCCCACCACCTTGTAGGGGATGTCGCGCCGGACCAGCTCCTCCTCTATCGCCCGGCTCTGGGCGTTGGCCCGGTAGAAGACCGCGATGTCACCCCATTCGTGGGCCCGGCTGTGGCTGTCGCCGGCGCGGTCACCGCGGTTGGTGCCGTCCCCGCCGTCACCCCGGTGCAGGCGCCGCACCTCGGCCGCCAGCCAACGGCCCTCGTCGTGCTCGTCCTCGGCGTGGAAGCGGACGATGGACGGTCGCCGCCGCCCTGCTCGGTCCACAGGGCCTTGGGCTTGCGCATGGCGTTGTTGGCGATGACCGCGTTGGCGGCGTCGAGGATCGTCTGGGTGGACCGGTAGTTCTGTTCGAGCACCACCACGGTGGCGTCCGGGAAGGCGTCCTCGAACTGGAGGATGTTGCGGATGTCGGCGCCCCGCCAGCCGTACACGGACTGGTCGCTGTCACCCACCACCGACACCTCGTGGTGGGCGCCGGCGAGCAGGAGGACCAGCTGGTTTTGGGCCCGGTTGGTGTCCTGGTACTCGTCGACCAGGACGTGGCGGAAGCGCTGCTGGTAATGCTCCAGCACGTCGGGGCAGGCCTGCAGCAGGTTGACCGTCACCAGCAACAGGTCGTCGAAGTCCATGGCGTTGGCCGCCAGCAAGCGGTGCTGGTACTCCCGGTAGACGTCCGCCACCCGCCGCTCGATGATGGTGCGGGTATTGGCCGAGTAGGACTCGAAGTCGATCAGCTCGTTTTTGGCGTTGGAGATCAGGGCGTGGATCGATCCGGGCCGGGAACTTCTTGGTATCCAGCCCCATGTCCCGGATGACGTAGCCGGTCAGCCGGACCGCGTCGGCCTGGTCGTAGATGGTGAAGCTGCTCTTGTAGCCGAGGCGGGCGGCGTCCCGGCGCAGGATGCGGACGCACGCGGCGTGGAAGGTCGACACCCACATGCGCCGGGCTACCGGGCCGACGAGGGCCTCGACCCGGTCCCGCATCTCCTGGGCGGCCTTGTTGGTGAAGGTGATGGCCAGGATCTCGAACGGGGAGATGCCCTGCTCCGCGATCAGCCAGGCGATGCGGTGGGTCAGGACCCGGGTTTTGCCGGAGCCGGCGCCGGCCACGATGAGCAGGGGGCCGCCGGGGTGCGTCACCGCCTGGGCCTGGACCGGGTTGAGGCCGGCCAGGAGGTCGGCGGTCGATGGGCGCCGGCGGTGGGGGGCGGCTGTCGCCTCGTCGGGGGCGTCGGGCGCCGCGTCCACTGCGGCTCCGGTGTGGTGGGGGGCTTCCAGCGGCATGGCCCGATCCAGGGTATCCGGTGGGTACGACGCGGCCGCGGCACCGGCCGGCGGGCGCGGGTCCGAAGTGGCGTGATCTCGGCGTGATCGGTGAATCTCGGTGTCAGATCAGCCGAAACTGCTCGGAATCCACGCCGAGATTCACGAGTTACGCCGAGATGCGCCGCCGGCAACCACGCCAGAGCCCCTTCCGCCGGCCTGGCGGCCGGCGGCTACCGCCCCGCCGCAAGCGGCGGGTTGGTGTCGAACATCCCGGGACCGCGCCGCGGGCATCCAGACGCCGCCCAAGCCTTGTTCCCCAACAGAGTCCTAGTGAGTGAAACCGATGGGCCCCGGCACACCCCCAACTCGCGATGAGCGCCGGATCGCCGGCGTCGGGCAAAGTGTCAGACGGACAACGGGGTAGACCCACACCGAGCAGGAAGGAGCCCAACGCCATGCCAGTTGGCATCTGTGAAGGACGGATAGTCGTGGTGACCGGCGCGGGTCGCGGTATCGGTCGCGAGCATGCCCTGGAGTTCGCCCGCCAGGGCGCCAAGCTGGTCGTCAACGACCTGGGCGCCGAGGTCGACGGCTCCGGCAGCTCCGAGGGGCCGGCGGGAGAAACGGTGGAGGCCATCCGGGGCATGGGGGGCGAGGCGGTCGCCAACGGTGACGACGTATCGGACCTCGACGGGGCCGCCCGCATCGTGCAGACCGCCATCGACACGTATGGCGGCATCGACGTCCTGGTCAACAACGCCGGCATCCTCCGGGACCGCATGCTCGTCAACATGAGCCCGGAGGAATGGGACGCGGTCATCCGGGTCCACCTGCGTGGCACCTACGCCCCGACCCACGCCGCGGTGCAGTACTGGCGGGATCGCTCGAAAGCCGGCGACGACGTGGACGCCCGGATCATCAACACGTCCTCGCCGTCCGGCATCTACGGGAATGTGGGCCAGACCAACTACGGCGCGGCCAAGGCCGGGATCGCGGCCTTCACCGTGATCGCGGCCATGGAGCTGGGGCGCTACGGGATCACCGTCAACGCCATCGCCCCGTCCGCCCTGACGCGCATGACCGAGAACCTGGGCTTCGGCCAACGGGCGGCCGAGGTTCCGCCGGGGCAGTTCGATCCCACCGCCCCGGACAACATCGCCCCGCTGGTCGTGTGGCTGGGCAGCGCCGAGTCGAGCGGCATCACGGGCCGGGTGTTTAACGTGGCCGGCGCCCGCATCAGCGTCGCCGAAGGATGGGTGGCGGGCCCGGGCGTCGATCAGGATCACCGCTGGGACCCGGCCGATCTGGGCGGGGTCATCCCCGACCTGGTGGCCAAGGCCGCGCCCAACGCCGACATGCGCGGCCAGCGCACCGCGACCTAGTCCGCCCGCCGGCGGCCCCGTTAGCGAGCGGCTACTCCCATTCGATGGTGCCGGGCGGCTTGGAGGTGATGTCGAAGGCGACCCGGTTGACGCCGGGGACCTCGTTGATGATCCGGCTCGACAACCGCTCCAGCACGTCGTAGGGCAACCGGGCCCAGTCCGCGGTCATGGCGTCGTCGGAGGTGACGGCCCGGATGACGATGGGGTAGGCGTAGGTGCGCTCGTCGCCCATGACCCCGACAGTCCGCACGACCGGCAGGACGGCGAAGCTCTGCCACAGCTCCCGGTAGAGGCCGGCCCGGCGGATCTCCTCGGTGACGATGGCGTCGGCGGCCTGCAGGATCGACACCCGCTCCGCGGTCACGGTGCCCACGATGCGCACCGCCAGCCCCGGGCCGGGGAACGGCTGGCGCCAGACGATCTCCTCCGGCAAGCCCAGCTCCTCGCCGACGGCGCGGACCTCGTCCTTGAACAGGTTGCGCAGCGGCTCCACCAACTCGAACTGCATGTCGTCGGGGAGGCCACCGACGTTGTGGTGGCTCTTGATGCGCGGCCGCGTCCTTCGTCCCCGACTCGATGATGTCCGGGTACAGGGTGCCCTGCACCAGGAACCGGGCCTCGCCGAGGTCGGCGGCGGCCTCCTCGAACACTCGGATGAAGGTCTCGCCGATGATCTTGCGCTTGCGCTCCGGGTCCACGATGTCGTCCAGGGCCCCGAGGAAACGGTCCGCAGCCTTGACGTGCACCAGGTCCACGTTGAACTGCTCCCGGAACGTGGTCTCTACCTGCTCCGCCTCGCCGGCCCGCAGCAGTC
Source organism: uncultured Acidimicrobiaceae bacterium (assembly GCA_963702305.1). Classification (GTDB taxonomy): domain Bacteria; phylum Actinomycetota; class Acidimicrobiia; order Acidimicrobiales; family Palsa-688; genus PALSA-693. The sequence continues at coordinate 141,453 of CAVPBX010000020.1, forward strand.
CGGTGTCGACGAAGACGCATGTCAGCTGGTCGCCCACGGCCTTGTGCACCAACGCCGCGGCCACCGCGGAGTCCACCCCGCCGGACAGGCCGCAGATCACCCGCTCGCGCGCCGATCTGGGCCTGGATGGCCGCCACCGACGCTTCGATGACCGACGTCATCGTCCAGGCCGGCCGGCACCCGCACACGTCGTAGAGGAAGGCCTTGAGGATCTCCTGCCCGCCGTAGGTGTGGGCCACCTCGGGGTGGAACTGCACACCGTAGATTCCCCGGGCCGGGTCCTCCAGGGCGGCGACCGCCACGTCAGCGGTCGACGCGGTGGCCCGGAAGCCGGGCGGGGCGACGGTGATCCCGTCGAAATGGCTCATCCACACGTCGAACTCGGGCGGCACCGAGCCGAACAGCACCGACGGCGCGGGCCCGCTCGACGTGAGCGTCAGGGCGGTGCGCCCGTACTCGCCGCGCCCGCTGTTGTCGACGACGCCGCCGAGCTGGCAGGCGATCAGCTGGGCGCCGTAGCAGATGCCGAGCACCGGCACCCCGGTCTGGTAGATGGCGGGATCGAGGAGCGGGGCGCCGGGGACGTTGACGGACTTGGGGCCGCCGGACAGGATCACGCCCGCCGGCCGGAGGGCGGCCACCTCGTCGGCCCGGATGGTGTGCGGGACGATCTCGCTGTACACGTGCGCCTCCCGGACCCGCCGGGCGATCAGCTGGGCGTACTGGGCCCCGAAGTCGACGACGAGGACCGGGCCCTGGGATTCGGGTGAGTGCAAGGCCCGGCCGGTGCTAGTGGCCCATGCCGATGCCCTGCGACCGCTGCAGGTCTTTGCCTTCGGTCTGCAGGGCGGGAGCGACCATGACCTCGGCCTTCTGGAATTCCTTGACCGATTCGTACCCGCACGTCGCCATGGAAGTGCGCAGCGCCCCGAACAGGTTGAGACGGCCGTCATTTTCATGGGCTGGGCCGACGAGGATCTCCTTGAGCGAGCCCCGTACGGACGTCTTCACGCGCGCGCCGCGGGGAAGGGTCGGGTGAAACGTCGCCATCCCCCAGTGGTAGCCCCGCCCGGGCGCTTCGAGCGCCGCGGCCAGGGGCGAGCCGATCATCACCGCGTCGGCCCCGCACACGATGGCCTTGGCGATGTCGCCGCCGGTCCCCATGCCCCCGTCGGCGATGACGTGCACGTAGACGCCCGTCTCGTCGAGGTGCTGGGCCCGGGCGGCCCGGGCGTCGGCGATGGCGGTGGCCTGCGGGACGCCGATGCCGAGCACGCCGCGGGTGGTGCAGGCGTGACCGGGGCCCACGCCGACCAGCACGCCGACGGCGCCGGTGCGCATCAGGTGGAGGGCGGCCTGGTAGGAGGCGCACCCGCCGACGATCACCGGGATGTCGAACTCCCGAATGAAGCGCTTGAGGTTGAGGGGCTCGCTCGACTTCGACACGTGCTCGGCCGACACCACCGTGCCCTGGATGACGAACAGGTCCAGCTCGGCGTCGAGGAGGGCCTTGGCGAACTGCTGGGTCCGCTGCGGGGTGAGCGAGGCGCAGGAGATGACGCCCGCCTCTTTGATCTCCCGGATGCGCTGGGTCACCAACTCCGGCTGAATGGGCTCGCTGTAGATCTGCTGCATGCGGGCGGTGGCCTTGTCGACCTCGAGATGGGAGATCTCCTCCAGCAGCGGGTCGGGATCCTCGTAGCGGGTCCAGACCCCTTCCAGGTTGAGCACCCCGACGCCGCCGAGGCGGCCCACCTCGATGGCCGTGGCCGGGCTGACGACGCCGTCCATGGCCGACGCCATGAGCGGCAACTCGAAGCGGTAGGCGTCGATCTCCCAGGAGATGTCGACATCCTCGGGGTCACGGGTCCGCCGGCTGGGGACGACCGCGATGTCGTCGAATCCGTAGGCCCGCCGGCCCGATTTCCCTCGCCCGATCTCTACTTCGGCCACCGGCTCTCCCTCATTTGTGCGCGTCCCTTGGTGCGCCCAGCCTAGTGGTCGAGGGTGGTTAAGGCAGACCTCCGGTGGCGATGGTCCAGACCATGAGGACGGAGAAAAACAGCAGCGTGACGAAGCACCAGGTCCGGGCCAGCCGGCTGGCGCGCACGGCCCCGGTCATGTCGCCGACCTGGACCCGCCGGTTGACCTGGGTGGAGTACACCAGGGCCACCACCGCCGACGGCAGGAACAGGAAGAGGCACACCAGCGACTGCCACAGGTAGGAAGGGGGGTTGGCGCCGGCGACGACCGGACCGGCCATCCGTTGCTTCCAGGTGGCGGCGGTACGCGCCCAGTTCGAGGGCGGGGACGGGGCCCATCGGGGCGCCTGGGTCGGAGGTGAGGCGGGGGCCGGCGGCGGTGCCCAGCCGGTGGCGCCGGCGGGTTCCCAGCTGGCCGGCGGCGGGGGCCAGGCGGCCGGGCCGGACGCGGGCGGGGCCGCCGGGGTGGGCATCGGCGGCGTCGTGGGCGTCGGGTAGCCGGCAGGTGGGTGCGGGGGCGCGGGCTGCGTGGGGCCGCTCACTCCGGTCGGGGGCGCGGGATCGGGCGCCGTAGCCACGGGCGGGGCGGGGGGGGCCTTGGGCCGGGCCAGCACCTGGGGGACGATGCCGGCGGCCCGCTGGGCCAGTTCCCCCCGGTGGGTCGGGGCCCGCGGCACGGGCGGTTCGGTGGTCGCGACGGCACTGGCGGGGTGGCCCAACTTCCCACCACACCGGGCGCAACTGGTGCTCTGACCAGCGGCGACGGTTCCGCACCGGGGACAGATCATTCGGACCCCAGGCTACCGGCTGGCGGCCGGCATCCGGGGGTCACGGGGCAAACCGCCACCTGAAACCTGGCGAAGGGCATCGCCCGGACAACGTGAGCCCGTAAGTGTCGACCGGTCAGGTGACGGTGAGGGCTTGGGCGCCGGGGATCACGAGGTCCAGCAGCTCCCGCAGCATGCGGGCCGTCGCCCCCCAGACCGTGTCACCCATCAGCTCGAAGAAGTACATGCCTTGCTCGACGCCGTCCGGGAAGGTCCACAGCTCCTCCCGGTAGACGTCGGGGTCGGTCAGCTCGCTCAGGGGCACGGTGAAGGCCCGTTCCACCTCGGCCGGGTTGGGCCGCAGCGCCGGCCGGGCGGGCAGTTCCCCGACGAAGGGCACGATCGGCGCCGGGTTGATGACCGTCCGCATCGTCGCCAGGCGGCCGAACACGTCGATGGTGTCCGGATCCAGGCCGACCTCCTCGTGGGCCTCCCGCAGGGCCGCGTGGACGGCCGTCTCCCCCGCATCCAGCCGGCCGCCGGGGAACGACACCTGACTGGTGTGCGATCGCAACCGCGACGAGCGCCGGGTGAGCACCACGTGGGCCTCCCCCGCCTCGTCGAACAGGGCGCACAGCACCGCGGCGGGGCGGCGGGCCCGGCCCGGCAGCGCCACGTTCGGCACTTCGGCCGGCGCGGCCGGCGGATCGCCCCGGCGGCTGATGGCGGCGCGGACGTCTGCCACCGCGACTCGGGGGACCCCTGCCCCAGTTCGGGTCCACGGGGCCGGCGGGCCGGGCCGGACCAGCGCCGGGCGGGGGATGAGTTGCGATCCGCCCCGCCGAGACAGTGGCTCGGCGGCCTCAGACAACGGGGGTCCAGACCTCCGTCGCCGGCGCAGCCGTCTCCGCTTCGGTCGTCTCCGCCGGCGCGGCGGGATTCGCCGCCTTGGCGGCCTGCGCCGCTTCGGCCAGGGCCTCCAGCAGGTCGCGGATGCCGCCGGTCTTGAAGGTGGCCATCACCCGGCCCGGAGGTAGGTCGCCGCGTTCCCATTCCATCCAGGCCTCGAGCAGTTTGGCGGGGTCAGGGAGAGGTCGGTCCACCCCCCCAATCTACGGGACGGAGCCGGCACTTCTGTACGGGAGGGCCCGCAATCGGGCGAGTAGCGTCCCAGCGCGAGAGGGGGACCGCAACTGGTGCAGCGGCCGAGGACGATCGGGTTGATGTTCGCCATCTGGGTTGGGCTGGCGGCATGCGGGTCGGGATCGCACCCCGCCGCGCCACCAACCCGCGGGTCGTCCCCGTCGACGACGCCGTCGCCCGCGCCAGCCCCGACCGCGCCAACCCCGACCGCCGTCCCGACCTCCACCCCGGGGTCCGCCGACGGTCTGACCGGCTTCGGCGCCACTGCGGCGGAGTGGGCCGCCCACCACCAAGCCGACCCCACCAAGGCCCCCGGCACCGCCTACCTGCCCTACGTCAACGGCCCGGCCGGCCTGAGCGGCGACCAGTACCAACGCGTCCAGGTCACCGCCGGCCGGGTGACCAGCTACGGCATCACCCTGCCGGAGGGAACCTCGCTGGCCGCGGCCGAGCAGTTCCTGGCCGCTCAACTCCCCGCTGACGCCAAGCTGACCAGTACCTTCACCGGGCCGGCGGCCGGCGGCGGCTCGTGTCTGCTCTTGAACTATCAGAGCGCCACTTTGGGCCGGGTCCTCGGGGCCCCACCGATCGGCGATCCGCGGGGGACGGTAGGCGCCGAGCTGTCCACGCTCGCCGTTGGCATCAGCTCTCCGAGCCTCGATCGCAGCAACGTCGACACCGGGATCATCGACCTGGTGGCGATCTCACCCGGCGACGGCTGCTGAAACGGGGGCCGAACTCGATTGCGGTGGGCCCAACGGGCCCGGCGAACATCGAGGGCTTGGTCTGCCCTCCGGGAACAGACCAAGCCCTCGATCCGCCCGCCCCTTCACCGCCGACGGAGCCAGGCGCTCTTGATACGGGGCAGCCAGCGACGCCAGCCAGATGAAAGGGAGCCAGAACAGCGAGTAGCCGGCCCTTTCAACGGGGGCCGGCTACTCGTCGTGTTCTGGGTCCCTCTCGGGCTACTCGTCGTTGTTCTGGTCCCTATCGGGGACGGGGAAGGCGTTAGAAGCCCATGCCTCCCATGCCGCCCATCCCGCCGCCGCCGCCCATGGCAGCCGCAGCCGCGGCCGCAGCCGCCGGGTTGGGCTTCTCCGGCTTGTCGACCACCAGCGCTTCGGTGGTCAGGAGCAGGCCGGCGATCGACGCCGCGTTCTGCAGCGCCGAGCGGGTCACCTTGGCGGGATCGATGACGCCCGCCTTGAGCAGGTCCTCGAACTCGCCGGTCAGGGCGTTGAGGCCGATGTTGCCGGTCTCACGCTCCGCCTGCTGGATGATGACCGAGCCCTCGAGGCCGGCGTTGAAGGCGATCCACTTGAGGGGCTCCTCCAGCGCCTTGCGGACGATGTTGGCTCCGGTCACCTCGTCACCGCTCAGCTTCTTGATGGCCTTGTCGATGGCGCTCCGGCTGCGCAGCAGCGCAGTGCCACCGCCGGGGACGATGCCCTCCTCGATGGCCGCCCGGGTGGCGGACAGGGCGTCCTCGATGCGGTGCTTCTTCTCCTTGAGCTCCACCTCGGTGGCGGCCCCGACCTTGACGACGGCCACGCCGCCGGACAGCTTGGCCAGGCGCTCCTGCAGCTTCTCGCGGTCCCAGTCGGAGTCGGTGTCGTCGATCTCGCGCTTGATCTGGGCGATGCGACCCTTGACGTCCGCTTCCGAACCAGCACCCTCGATGATGGTCGTGTTGTCCTTGTCGACCACGATCTTGCGGGCCCGGCCGAGCAGGTCGAGCGTGGCGTTCTCCAGCTTGAGCCCGACCTCCTCCGAGATGACCTGGCCACCGGTGAGGGTGGCGATGTCGGCGAGCATGGCCTTGCGGCGGTCGCCGAACCCGGGCGCCTTGACGGCCACGGACGTAAACGTCCCCCGGATCTTGTTGACCACCAGCGTCGCCAGGGCCTCGCCCTCGACGTCCTCGGCGATGATCAGCAGCGGCTTGCCGCCCTGCATGACCTTCTCGAGCACGGGCACCAGATCGTGCACGGCGCTGATCTTGGAGTTGGCGATCAGCACGTACGGATCCTCCAGCACCGCCTCCTGGCGGTCCTGGTCGGTCACGAAATACGGGGACAGGTAGCCCTTGTCGAACTGCATGCCCTCCGTGAACTCCAGCTCCAACCCGAAGGTGTTGGACTCCTCGACGGTCACCACGCCGTCCTTGCCGACCTTGTCGATGGCGTCGGCCAGGACCTCGCCGATGGAGGCGTCGGCGGCCGAGATGGCGGCGACCTGAGCGATCTCGCTCTTGTCGTCGATCTCCTTGGCCTGGGCCTTGATGGCCTCCACCACGGCCTTGACGGCCTTGTCCATGCCCCGCTTGAGGGAGGTGGGGCTGGCCCCGGCGGCCACGTTGCGCAGGCCCTCGTGGACCAGCGCCTGGGCCAGGACGGTGGCGGTGGTGGTGCCATCGCCGGCCACGTCATTCGTCTTGGTGGCCACTTCCTTGACCAGCTGGGCCCCCATGTTCTCGAAGGGATCCTCCAGCTCGACCTCTCGGGCGATCGTCACGCCGTCGTTGGTGATCGTCGGCGCACCGAACTTCTTCTCGATGACCACGTTGCGGCCCTTGGGCCCGAGCGTGACCTTGACGGTGTCGGCCAGCTTGTTGACGCCGGCCTCGAGGCCCCGGCGGGCGGCCTCGTCGAACTTGAGCTGCTTGGCCACCTACTTCACCTTCGCCAGCACGTCGCGACCGGTGAGGATGAGGAGATCCTCACCGTCGATGGTGATCTCGGTCCCGCCGTACTTGGAGTAGACGACCTTGTCGCCCACCTTGATGTCGAGCGGGATCAGCTCGCCGGTGTTATCGGCGCGCCGGCCGGGGCCGACGGCCAGGACCTCGCCCTGCTGGGGCTTCTCTTTGGCGGTGTCGGGGATGACCAGACCGGATGCGGTCTTCTCCTCGGCCTCGCTGGGACGGACGACGATGCGATCGTCGAGCGGCTGCAGACTCATGTTGGTGCGCCTCCATTGGCAGTTAGCACTCTCACCTGACGAGTGCTAACGATAGCGATCTCTCGGCGTTAGTTCAACCGGATGTCGCGGGACCGGCACAGATACAGAATTCGTTGCCCTCCGGATCGGCCATGACCTGCCAGAACGCGCACTCGTCGCCGCCCTCCACCCGCCCGCCGATCCGGGTCGCGCCGAGGGCCTCGACCCGGGCCACCTCGGCCTCCTGGTCGGCCACGTACAGGTCGAGGTGCAAGCGGTTCTTGCCCGCCTTGGCCTCGGGCACCCGCTGGAAGACCAGCTCGGGCGCACCGGCGATGGTGCAGTACGGCTGGCCGGAACCGCGGACCTCGCCCCCGACCACCCGGGCCCAAAACGCCGCCAGCGCCACCGGGTCCGCACAGTCGACGCACACCTCGATCCGCACGTCACCCCTCCAGGGGCAGGCGCAGGTTCGGATTGGCGCCCGCATCGAGCGGGGTCGGCCCGTCCAGCCGCAGCCGGTACCAGGCGGTGGCCCCCACCATGGCGGCGTTGTCGGTGCACATGGCCCGGCTGGGCACCAGGGCCACTCGCCCCGCCGCCTGAGCGGCGTTGACGACCCGCTCCCGCAGGGCCGAGTTGGCGGCTACCCCGCCACCGATGCACACCGACCGGGCTCCGGTCTCGGCCGCGGCCCGCATCGTCTTTTCCACCAGTACGTCGACGACCGCCTCCTGGAAGGACGCCGCCACGTCCGCCGTGGCCGCCTCCGGGTGTTTGCGGACGTGGGTGATCACCGCCGTCTTCAAACCACTGAAGGAAAAAGAGTATCCGTCGTGGCGCAGACCCCTCGGGAATGCGATCGCCTCCGGGTCGCCGGCCGCCGCTTCCCGCTCGATGGCCGGTCCCCCCGGGTACCCGAGACCCAGGAACCGCGCCACCTTGTCAAAGGCCTCGCCCGCGGCGTCGTCGATGGTCTGCCCCAGCAGGCGGTAACGGCCGGGCGCCCGCATGTGGATCAGCATGGTGTGGCCGCCCGACACCAGCAGCACCACCGCCGGCAGGGCGATGTCCGGCTCCTCGAGGAACGCCGCGTGCAGATGCCCCTCCAGGTGGTTGACCCCGACGAACGGCACCCCCCACGCCCACGAGTAGGCCTTCGCCGCGCTCACCCCGACGAGCAGCGAGCCGATCAGCCCGGGGCCGATGGTGGCGGCCACCGCGTCCAGATCGCCGGGGGTGGCGTCCGCCCGGTCCATGGCTTCGGCCACCACCGGGGTGAGCAGGTCGACGTGGGCCCGACCCGCCACCTCGGGCACCACGCCGCCGAAGCGGGCGTGCAGGTCCACCTGGCTGGACACCACCGAGCTCCTCACGACGCGGCCGTCCTCGACCACGGCCGCCGCGGTCTCGTCGCAGGACGTCTCGATGGCCAGGATCCTCATGGGCGGGACGGGGACAGGGTCTCGTCGATGGTGGTCCCCGTGATGCCCGCGGCGATGGTGGCCAGTCGTTCGGCGTACTCGGGCGTGTCGATGTTGTAGGCCCACATGATGAGCGCGTCCTCGTTGGTTTCGGCGTAGTAGTTCTTGCGGACGCCGGCGGTCTCGAAGCCGAAGCGCCGGTACATGGCCTGGGCCGCGGCGTTCGACACCCGGACCTCCAGGGTGAGATGGCGGGCCTCGTGCCGCAGGGCCGCGTGGGCCAGATTGAGCAGCAGGCGGCTCCCCACCTGATGGCGGTGCCAAGCCGGATCGACCGCGATCGTCGTGACGTGGGCCTCGTCGGCGCTGAACATCAGGCCCCCGTAGCCCACCACCACGCCGTCGACGCGGGCCGCCACGTAGTGCCGGGTGTTCCGCAGGTTGAGCTCGCTCATGAACAACGGCAACGACCACGGCCGCGGGTACACCTGGGCCTCGATTCGCAGCACCGAGCGGAGGTGCCGGCGGCGCAACGGCACCAAGTGCACGGTCAGGGCCTCCGGACCTTCTGGCCGGGGCGGCGCCTCCGGGCGGGTCACCTCACCCATGACGGGCCACCACGTCGCTGCGCTCGGCCCAGCCGATGCGGACATCGGCGCCCCGCAGATACTTCGGGGTGATCTCGGCGAGGGGGACCGACGGACGGTTCCCGGCCAGCTCGACCAGGACAGCGGCGCTGGGGTGGTCGTCGGCGGGACCGGCGAGCTCCACGTGGGGCAGGCTGGTAAAGACCTCGGCGTAGCGGCGGGCCCCGTCGCCGACGGCCAGCACGGGGGGCGCGGGGCAGCGCGGTGGCGCGGGCGAGGGCCGTCACCAGCACTTCCGGTGCGCTCACGGTGGCCTCGGTCAAGGCCTCCATCCCATGCCGGCTCGGCCGGTAGAGAGCCCAGAAGATCTCGCCTCGTTTGGCGTCGACCACGGCCGCGACCGTCCCGCCCTCGCGGCGGTGCGGGTGGGCGAGGATGTCGAGCGACGAGCAGCCCACGATGGGGATGTTGAGGGCGTCGGCCAGCGCCTTGGCCGTGGCCACCCCGACCCGCAGGCCGGTGAAGAGCCCCGGGCCGATGTCCACGGCGATGCGGTCGATCTGCCGGGTGCCGATGCCCGCCAAGCCGGTCACCGTCTCGATGGCGGGCGCCAGCAGCTCGGCGTGCCGGCGTCCCTGCCGGACCTGCAGGGACGCCAGGGGCCCGTCGGGCCCGGCCAGGGCGACGCTCACCTGCGAGGTGGCGGTGGCGATTCCGAGCAGGATGGTCATCGCCGTCCGGCCCCGTCCTGGGCCAGGCTGGCGGACAGGTCGTCCCACCGGGCTAGCCAACGCGACCCTTCCGGGGCGAGGGTGAGCCGGCGCTCGCCTTCGATGTCGGTGAGGTCCAGGCGCACGTGGAGTCGTTCGGCCCCGAGGGCCGGACCGGCCCGCTCGCCCCACTCGATGACGGCCACCGCGCCGTCGTCGATCATCTCCGGGAGGCCGAGGGCCACGATCTCCGCCAGGTCGTCGAGCCGGTACACGTCGGCGTGGATGAGCTCGATCCCGAACGCGGTCGGGTAGCTGCGCACCAGGGCGAAGGTCGGGCTGGTCACGCCCTCCTCGACCCCCATGGCCCGGGCCAGACCCTGGGTGAAGGTGGTCTTGCCGGCGCCGAGATCACCGTCGAGGAAGAGCACGTCGCCCGGAAGCAGGATCCGGGCGATGGCGGCCGCCACCGCCTGGGTGGCGGCGGGGTCGTCGCAGAAGATCTCCAGCGCCGACGTCACCGGCCGGCCGCCGGGCTCGCCGGCGCGGCGCGCGCCGCATCCAGGGCGGCGCGGGCCCGCACGAAGTCGGCCCGCATCTTGGCCAGGACCTCGCCGCCACCCCGCAGCGCGGCGGCGGGGTGATAGGTCGGCAGGAGGACCGCCCCGTCCGGCCCGAACGGGTAGGACCGCCCGCGCAGCCGGGTGATGCCCTCGCCGGTGTCGAGCAGGAGGCGGGTGGAGAAGTTGCCGAGGGTGACGACGACCTTGGGGGCGATCAGGGCCACCTGTTGATCGAGGAAAGGACGGCACGCCTCGATCTCCTCCGGCAATGGGTCCCGGTTGCCGGGCGGCCGGCATTTGACGACATTGGCGATGTACACCTGCTCGCGGCGGAGACCGGCCTCCTCGGCGAGCAGGCGGTCCAGGAGCTGGCCGGAGCGGCCCACGAACGGGCGGCCCTGGAGGTCCTCGTCGCGGCCCGGTCCTTCGCCGACCACCATGAGGTCGGCGTCCGGGTCGCCTTCCCCGAACACCACCGTCGTGCGGCCGGCGGCGAGGGGGCAGCGGGTGCACTCCAAGGCGATCCGTTGGACATCGGCGAGCCCTGGCACGGCGACCCATCGTACCGGCCGGACCGCCTTCCACCGACCGGGAGGCGGCGGGTTGCTACCGTCATGGCGGCGATCACTGCGACGCTGTTTCGCTGACGAAGGGGGTGAGGCCGTGAGCACGACTCCGCCGCAGGAGCCCTGGGGGGAACACCCGGCCGAGGACTCGCCGCCCGACGGCACCCCCGGACCGCCGCCCGACCACCCGGCACCGCCCCCGCCCGGCACCTACCAACCCCCGCCCGGCTACCAAACGCCGCCGGCGCCAACCAACTACCCACCGCCGCCAACCGACTACCCACCGCCGCCGCCGGCAACTACCCGCCGCCGCCGCCAGGCAACTACCCGCCGCCGCCGCCGGCAACTACCCACCGCCGCCGCCGGGCAACTACCCACCGCCGCCGCCGGGCAACTACCCACCGCCGCCGCCGACACCGGGCGGCTACCCGCCCCCACCCGGCTCCTGGCAGCAACCCAGCGGTTACCCGCCGCCGCCACCCGCCGGCGGCTACCCGCCGCCACCCGGCTCCTGGCAGCAGCCCCAGCAGCCGGGCGGGGGGTGGTCCGGCGGCAGCAGCCAACCAGCCGGGTACCTGGCCGGTTGGTGGCGGCGGGTCGGCGCCTCCCTCGTCGACGGCCTGCTGATCGGCGTCGTCAGCGCGGTCGTGCTGACCGCCGCCGGAGTGTCGCCCGTGGCCCGCACCTTCATCGAGGTGCTGGTCCAGGTCGCCTACCAGACCTTCATGCTCGGCGGCAACGGAGGGCGCACCGTCGGCAACTTGGCCGCCAGCACCCGAGTCGTCGATGCCGGCACCGGCGCCCCGCCGGGCTACGACAAGGCCGTGATCCGGGTGCTGGTCGGGGCGGTGCTCCCGTTCACCATCATCGGCGGGATCCTGGACGTCCTCTGGCCCCTGTGGGATCCGCAGAACCAGACGCTCCACGACAAGGCCGCCGGCACCGTGGTCCTGCGCACCGACATGCTCGGCTAGCGACCCGGCGCTCCCTTAGCGCGGCGGTGGAACGGCGTCGGCGACCGCCTGCTCGACCACCCATGCGGCCAGGGCGCGGACCGTCTCCAACGGCGCGTCGACCTCGCCGGTCGCGGCCGCGACCAGGGCGTCACCGTCAGCACCCGTGTGCACCGGGTCCAGGGCCCGGGCCAGCCCGTCGTGGCCGGCCTCCGCGGCGCGCCGGCAGCCCCGCTTGTCCAGGGTGGCGTTCGTCACCACCATCCCGATGGTGGTGGCCTGCAACTCCTCCGCGGCTTGGGGGGCGGGTTGGGGGGACCCGAGCACCGCCGGCACGATCGGGACGCGGGGCTCCGACAAGGGTGGGCCGCCGGGTCGAGGCTCACCGATGGCGTTGACCGCCAGCAGGGCCGCCACTACCAGATCCCCGTGGCGAACCACGGACGAACCGAGGCCGCCGGGGCGCACCCCCTCAGGCCCCCGCCACTTGCCCACGGTGGCGCCCGTCCCGGCCCCGACCAATCCGGTCCCGACCGCATCGGCGCCGGCGGCCGCCCCGACGCATGCCGCGTACCCCTCGCTGGCGCCGGGGCGCACGGCCGGGTCGCCGACGCCCAGGTCGTACAAGACCATCCCCACCACGATGGGGACTGGGCCCGCGGCGGTCGGGAACCCGATCCCCCGCTCCTCGCACCAGCGCACCACCCCGTCGCACGCGGCCAGGCCGAACGCCGATCCGCCGGTGAGCACGACGGCGTTCACCCGATCCACCGTGCGGCCCGGATCCAGGAGGGCCCACTCCCGCGTGCCGGGCGCCCCGCCTCGCACCTCGCCGGACGCCACCGCTCCCGCCGGCAGGATCACCACCGTGCAGCCGGTCCGGGCCTCCACATGGGTCCAGTGGCCGACCCGGACGCCGGCGATCTCGGTGATCACGGCGACCGCCGGCGGACTGCCGCCGCCGGCCCGATCGCAGCGTCCGAACTCTTCAGTGCATCTGCAGTCTTCGGGACATCTGCGACACAGGTTGTCGCGCCTGCTCCGAAGACGCAGAATTCTCCAAAGACTGTTGTGCACCGAGTGGTCGCAGCCGCGCTGTCGGTGCCCGTCGTCGCCACGACGTCGGATGTGGGCCGCTCACCCACCGCCGCCCGCCCCACCAGCCGAGCGACGGCCGTCCGCCGGCGCTTGCGACGATGCCGGCACCTGCGACGGCGCCGGCGCCGGCGCTGGCCCGGCCCCCGCCACCCCCGCCCCCACCCCCACCCCGGCCAGCCTCGCCAGCAGCCGGTCCACCTCCTGCCGGCGCTCGAGCATCACCATGTGACCGCAGCCGGCGAGGACCTCGAGCGAGGCCCCGGGGATGGCTGCCGCCATGGCCTCGGCGTGCCGGACGGGGGTCATCAGGTCGTGGTCGCCGACGACCACGGTGGTGGGCAGGCGGATCGAGCCCAGTACGGCATCCTCGTCGAAACGCAGGATCTCCAGCAGCAACGCCGCCGACACCCGGGCCGCCACCTCCGACGTCAACGACCCGGTAAAGGACACCTCCCCCGGCGAGGCCTCGCCCCCGAAGGTGATGCGGGCCAGCAGGAAGGCCAGGTCGTTGGCGGGGAGGGTGGGGCCGGGCAGCCGGGACGTCAGGGCCGCGCTGCGCATCAACAACGGACGGGCCGCGGCCACCAGGTTCCGCGCCAGCGGGACCCCCCGGCGCCGCACCGGGCTGGCCGAGGTGGCCGCCAGCATCAGGGCCGCGACCCGCCCGCCGCCCGCCGCCAGGGCCGGGTCCCGGGCCAGCATCCGCAACGCCACCATCCCGCCCATCGAGTGTCCGGCGAGCACCAGGCCCTCCAGGCCGAGGGCGACGCTGACCTCCTCCACGTCGGCAGCCAGGCGATCGATGGTGTACCCCTCGGTGCCGGCCTGGGACCGGCCGTGGCCCCGAAAGTCCAGGGCTGCCACCCGGTGGCCGGCGGCGGCCAGGTCGCGCAGCTGGTAGTGCCAGACCGCCGACGACAAGGTGATCCCGTGCAGCAGCAGCAGCGGGCGACCGCCACCCATCCCCCCCGACCCCGCCGCACCCGACCCCGACCCCCCGACCCCGCCACGCCCGCCGCCGGCCCGTGTTCGACCACGTACACCGAGCCGCCGTCCGACATGGCGATCTGGTGTTCCCGGGCGCCGGCCGGCGCCGCCAACTCCGCCAGCGACGCCCGCTCCGGGCCCTTCTGCAGGCGACGGGCGATCGCGTGCTGGACGGCCACCCCGCCGGCGAGACCGCCGGCGAGTCCGGCCCCGGCGAGGCCCGCCCGCTTCAACCCCCGCTTGGACGCCGGCGCCACCGCGGTCAGCCGCCCAGGTGGGTGCGGGGCACCCGGCCGCTCACGCCGCAGACCACCTCGTAGGCGATCGTCCCCGTCCGCAGCGCCCAGTCCCAGGCGGTGATGACCTCGTCACCTTGCCGGCCGAGCAGCACCGCCTCGTCGCCGACGGCCACCTCGGCGTCGGGACCGCAGTCCACCAGGATCTGGTCCATCGTCACCGTGCCGGCGATCGGCCGCCGCCAGCCGCCGATCAACACTTCGCCCCCCGCCGCCGACAACCCCCTCGTCACCCCGTCGGCATAGCCGAGGGGCACGGTGGCCACCACCGACGGACACGGCAGCCGGTAGCGCAGCCCGTAGGACAGCCGCTCCCCGGCCGCCAGCCGCTTGACGTGCGACACCCGGGCCTTCAACGCCAACGCCGGGCGCAGGCGGGGCACGGGCTCGCGCTCGAGGCCGGCGGCGGCGGGGGCCAGCCCGTAGAGGGCGATGCCGCACCGCACCACGTCGTAGCGGCTGGCCGGGTGCCACATGGCGCCGGCGGAGTTGGCCGCGTGGCGCAGAGGCGGCCGCACCCCGGCCCGATCCAGCTCCGCCAGGGCCGCCTCGAACTGCGCCAACTGCCCCGCGGTATAGGGATCGTCGATCTCGTCGGCGACGGCCAGGTGGGTCCAGAAGCCGGCGAGATCCAGGGCAGGGTCGCGGTCGACGGCCGCCGCCAGGGCCACGGCCTCCGCGGGCGCGGCCCCGACGCGGTGCATGCCCGTGTCGACCTTCACCTGGACGGGGAAAGACGTGGCCGGCGCGGCTGCCCGCACCGCGGCCACCAACGCCTGCAGCCCGGCCTCGCTGTACACCGTCGGCGTCAGCGCCGCCGCCACCACTTCGCCCATGGCCGCGGGGGCGGGCTGGCTGAGCAGCAGGATCGGCGCCGACAGGCCCCCGGCGCGCAGCTCCAAGCCCTCCTCGACGAGCGCCACCGCCAGCGACGTCGCGCCGCCGGCCAGTGCAGCCCGGGCCACCTCCACCGGGCCGTGGCCGTACCCGCCGGCCTTGACCACCGCGCACAGGGCGGCCGGGGCGGCTACCTCGGCCAGCACCGCGGCGTTGTGGCGGATGGCGTCCAGGTCGATCTCCGCCCAGGCCGGGCGGAGCCGGCCGGCGGCCAGCCCGGCCTGGGCGTCGGCCTCGATCAACCGACCACCCCGACCACCCCGACCGCCCCGACCACCCCGGACAGCCACCGCGCCACCAGGTCCGGCAGGTCCGATGCCACCAGACCCTCCGCCGGGCCCAGCGCCGCGGCCCGGCCGTGGGCGTGGGCCGCGAACGCCGCCGCTTCCAAGGGCGGCAGACCCCGGGCCAGGAACGCCCCGATCACCCCGGAGAGGACGTCGCCGGTGCCGGCAGTGGCCAGCCGGGCCGTGCCGGCGTTGGCCACCAGGACCCGCCCGTCGGGGGCGGCCACGATGGTCGGCGACCCCTTGAGCAGGACGATAGCGCCGGTCCGGGCGGCCACCGCCCGCACGTCGCCCACCCGGTCCGCCCCCGGCGGGCGGCCCACCAGGCGGGCGTACTCCCCCTCGTGGGGGGTCAGCACCGTCGCCGCCGCCCGGGGGGTGATGACCGCGGCGGCCGCGTCCAAGTCGCCGAGCGCCCGCAGGCCGTCCGCGTCGACCACGGCCGGCACCGCGGCCGCGCCCAGCAGGCGGGCGACGGGCGACTCCGGGCCCGACCCGCCGAGCGGGCCCAGGCCGGGTCCGACCACCAGGGCCCGCACCCGCTCCAGCCCCTCCGCCACTTCCCGGTCCCAGCCCTGGGCCGGGACCTGATGGGCGACCTGCTCGCCGACCGGCAGTCCGCCCCCGGGTGACGCGCCCGGCACCGATACCAGCACGTACCCGGCGCCCGCCCGGAAGGCGCCCCGGCTCACCATCCAGGCCGCCCCGGGCATGTCGGGCGAGCCGGCCACCACCTGCACCGCGCTCTGCCACTTGTGACCCGCCCGCGGGCGGCGCGGCCACCGCCCGGCGACGTCCGCGTCGGTGACCAGCCAGGTCGACGCGGCGTCCTCGGCCAGCCCTCCGAGCCCGATGTCGACCAGGTCCACCTGGCCGCTGTGCTCCGGGCCGTCGCCCAGCAGCAGCCCCGGCTTGTAGGCCGCGAACGTGACCGTCCGGACCGCCCGGACCGCTGCGCCCTCCCCGTCGGCGACGGGCCGGCCGGTCAAGCCGGACAACCCCGAAGGGATGTCGACGGCCAGCACCGGCGCCCGCCCCGGGTCGGGCGGGGCGTACGGCCGGCTCAGGCCGGTGCCGTAGGCGGCGTCGATCACCAGGTCCGCGGGTCCGACGGGCTGCCCGCCGGCCAGGCTGGCCGCCTCGACGACCGACACCGACGCGCCTTGCCCGGACAGGATCCGCGCCGCGGCCCGCCCGTCGCCGCCGTTGTTGCCCCGGCCGGCGACCACCACCACCCGCTTGCCGTAGGAGCCGCCCAGCACCTGCCGGGCGGCCCGGGCCACCGCGAACCCGGCCCGTTGGATCAGCTCCTCGACGGGTTCGCTCGCCTGGCGGTCCACCCCAGCCATCTCCTCCGGGGTGAGGACGGGGATCACGTCACCGCGGCCACCACCGCGGACGCCACCGTGGCGGTGTGGGTGAGCGACAGATGCCAGGCCCCGACCCGCTGCTCAGCCGCCAGCGCCGCGGCCCGCCCGGTCACCACCAGCACCGGCGCCCCGCCGTCCCGGCGGACCACCTCGACGTCCCCGAACGCAAAGGCGCCCAACCCCACGCCTAGCGCTTTCATCACGGCCTCCTTGGCCGCGAACCGGGCGGCCAGGGTGGGGACCGGATTGGCCAGGCCGGCCGCGTACTGCTGCTCTCCGGCGGTGAACAGCCGGTCGGCGAGCGCCGGCCGGCGCTCCAGGACCTGGGCGAACCGGGGGACGTCCACGGAGTCGATCCCGAGCCCGAGGAGCGCGCCGTTCACCGGGGGGCGGCGCGCCAGCGGGTGGCCAGCTCGTATACCGGCGTGGTGAGCAGGTCGACGATGGGCTCGACGCCGAGGCGCTCGTCGTCGAAGGTGGCCTCGGTCTCGGTGACCGCGTCGGCCAGGGCCGAGTAGCGGGTGCGGTAGCCGCTGAGCACCCGCTTGGCCGCCTCCCATGACAGCTGGTCGTAGAAGCGCACGTGCAGCAGCGTCATCCCCGTCACCTGGGTGCCCTTGGCCTCCGGCACCAGGATCAGGGTCCGCCCGTCGCGGGCGCCACGTGCCACGGTGACCTCCCGCTCCTCCGCCGCCCGGTGCTTGGTGCCCAGCAGGCGAGGGTCGGTGACCGTCCGCGACGACAACGACCGGGCCACGCCGCCCTGATCGACCACCCCGATGGTGGGCGTCCCCGCCGGCGGCCAGTCGATGCGGTAACGGGTGAACCCGGCCACCTCGGCCACCGATTCGTCGAGGGCGCCGAGGGTGCGCAGGGCCCGGTAGCCGAGGGTGTCGGGGGCGGCGCCGGCGCCGAGGGTGGCCTTGACCAGCGGGACCCCGAAGAGGGCGTCCTCGCTGCGGGAGATCCCGACGGTGACCGTCTTGGCCTGGTGCTTGATGGCGTCCACCGGCCGGGTCAGCTCGTCGATGCCGGCGTTGAGGGCCTCCAGCAGGTCCTCGACCAGCGCGCTGGGCACCCCGATCTTGCCCGACTCCAGCTCGTACCCCTCGAGGGGCAGCACCCCCGTCGCATACCGCAACAACGACACCAGCCCCACGGCCGTCGCCGCCTCCAGGTTGCCGTTGTAGCCGCCGGCCCGCAGCCCCTGCAGGAACGGCTGGATGACCTGGTGCAGGTCCGGCTGCAGCCGCTCGATCAGGTCGTCGGGGCCGGCGCTGACCGCGGCCTCGATGACCGCCCGGGCCTCCCGCAGGGGCCGGGCCTGCGCGTCGATCGACAGCGCGGCCTCGTAGCCGAACAGGTGGCCCACCATGGCCGACAGCACGAACGCCAGGCTGGGATCGGTGACCGGCACGGTGATGACGTCGCGGGCCGAGGCCCGGAACCGTTCGGCCTCCCCCTCGGTCGCCACCACGACCGGCGCGGCCTTGTGGGCCCGGTAGATGGCGATCTCCTTGGCCACATCATCGGCGTTGGGCCCCCGCAGGCCGGACGCGCACACCAGGATCAGCGGCTCGCACGACAGGTCGATGTGCTTCTTGTCCTCGGTGGCGTCGCTGGAGATCGACCGGTAGCACAGCTCCGAGAGCTTGATCCGCACCTCGGCCGCCGCGATGCGGTCCGGACCGCTGCCGACGACGGCCCAGTACCGCCGGGGGGGCGCCACCGACGCCGCGATGCGACCGATCTCGTCCCGCCGGAGCAGGATCTGCTCCATCGCCGCCGGCAGCTCCCGCAGGGCCCGGAGCACCCCGTCGACGCCGGCCGCGGTGGGGTGGCTGCCGCCGTCCCCGGCCGCCTGGGCGAGCGCCCCGGCCAGCAGCCAGCCCGCGGCCACCTGGGCGTAGAAGGCCTTGGTGGAGGCCACGCTCATCTCCACGTCCCGGCCGTCAGACGTGTGCAGCACGCCGTGGGCCTTGGCGGCCAGATCGCTGTTGCGCCGGTTGACGACGGCCAGCACGTGGGCGCCCCGGGTGCGGACCAGATCGACGGTGCGGTTGGTGTCGGTGGTGGTGCCGGACTGGCTGATGGCCACCACCAGGGTGTCGCTCATGTCGTCGGACAGCCCGAACCCGGACAGCTCAGTGGCGGGCAGGGCGGCGACCGAGAGCCCCGGCAGGCAGCGGGCGATGGCGGCCGCGACGGCCTGCCCGGCGACGGCGGCGGTCCCCTGCCCCACTACCAGGACCCGCCGCACCCGCCCTTCCCGGAGGGCCTCCGCCAGCGCCGGCGGGACGGTGTCCTCACCGACCCGCACCGCCAACCGGCCGTCCGCACCGGCGACAATCCGCCCTCGCAACGTCTTGCGGAACGAGGTCGGCGCTTCGGTCAACTCTTTCAACAGAAAATGGTGAAAGCCGGCCCGGTCGATGTCTCGGGTGGTGATCTCGGCGGTGATCACCTCGCGCTCCTCCAGCGGGAGCGGACCGCCGTCGTAGCGAGCCCGGGTCATCCCCCCCACGGTGCCGGCGCCGGCCCGGCGCAAGCAGACCACCTGGCCCTGGGTGGCCTCGCCGTCCATGCGCACGTACTGCGCCGTCTCCTCCACCAGCCCGTACGGCTCACTGGCCACCACGAAGGCGTCCTCGGCCAGCCCGATGTACAGGGACTGGCCCGACCCGCACAGGGCCAGCTGCACCTCGTCGGGGGCCGCGGCGCTGGCGGCGGCGATGGCCACCGACCCCTCGAAGCGGGCGGCCGTGGCCCGGAAGGCGTCGGCCAGGGCGGCCCCCTCGCCGAGCCGCCGGGACACGATGGTGGGGATCACCTTGGCGTCGGTGGTGATCTCCGGGGGGAGGCGGAGGCCCTCGGCCTGGCGCAGCTCGGCGTGGTTGTCGACGTCGCCGTTGAGGGCGGCCACCACGTAGGGGGTCGGGGCGCCCCCCTCCTCTTCGGAGTTGAGGGGGTGGGCGTTGGCCTCGGAGATGATGCCGACGCTGGCCCACCGGGTGTGGGCGATCACGGTGGTGCGGGCCCCTGGGACGGCCAGGGCCCGGGCCAGCAGGCCGTCGGCGCGGATGGCGGCGCGCAGGGCCTTCACGTTGTCGCCCAGCTCGCCGATCTCGGCCGCGGCCTTGTACACCAGGCTCAGGCACCCCTCGGGGGCCCGGACCGCGCCCGAAGTGAAGAGCGGGTCCTCTGCCCGCCCGTCGTCCGCCTCGAGGCCGGATCCGGCGATCAGCACGTGAAGCCCGGCCGAGTCGCGGCCCCGAACCTCGAGGCGGTCGACCGAGCCCAGCGCCACCTGGATGGCCCACCAGCCGTCCAGCGCCTCCGCTGGCGTTCCATCAGGGATGAGGTCCCGCACCGCCCGGGCCATGCCCAGCCGGTCGCGGTCGATCGCCCACCAGGCGTCCTTGAGCGCCACCAGGGTGGCGTTGACTTCCTCCTGGCGGCTCGGGGGCAGGTCCAGCACCCCGCTGTCCAGCTGGTCCTCCAGCCGGACCAGGTCGGCTCCGATGCACGCGGTGCGGGCCGCCACCTGGTCGACGGTGTCCGGCCAGCCCAGGAGGCTGCGCAAACCGGGAGTCCCCCGTAGGGACCGGTCGATGCCCTGCAGCATGAGGAGGGCTGGCGTCAGGCCGGACAGGTCGTCCGCGGCCAGCAGGTCGGCGGCCTGGTCGAGCCCGGCCAGGATCGCGACGGGGTCGGGCGCCGGCCGGGTCGACGGCTGGCGGAGGACGGCGACGATCCCACACATGGGCGCCAAGGCTACCGGGCCGGGGACCGCCGCCCCCGGCCCGCGGGCCCGCCCTTACCCGAACGCGGCTTCTCGGCTCGGCTGCCCAGTGTTGGTATTGAGGAACAGCGTCCGGGGGTCCTCGTGCCGGCCCTTGAAGTCGAACATGGAGTTGAGGGTGCCGGAGGTGGCGTCAGCCGATCCGGTGATGCGGCCCAAACCCCAGTTGTCCTCGATGAACCGCAGGATGGACGTCTGGTTGGTGAGGGTGTGATCCACGTAGTTGGAGCGAGCCCACGGGGAGATGACCAGCAGCGGCATGCGGGGCCCGTAGCCGCAGCGACCGTTCTGGCCGGCCAGGGGAGTTCCGGTGCCGCACACCCCGGCGCCGGTGAGGGCGTCCGCCGGTCCCTGGGACGGGTTGGTGACGCCGCTGTACACATGGTCGTAGAAGCCGTCCGAGTCGTCGTAGGCGACGACCACTGCGGTGGAACCCCAATCCGGGGTCTGCTGGAGCGCGTTGATCTCCTGCGTCACGAACTTCTGCTCGTCCAGCGGGTCGGAGTAGCCGGCGTGGCCGTCCTGATAGCCCGGGGCCTTCAGGAAGCTGACCGCCGGCAGGTGATCGGGGCTGAGCCGACCCGACCCGATGTTGGCGACCAGCTGGTCGAACACGCTCGTGTCGTAGTTGTGGTTGGCGGTGTCGAAGTTGGGCTGGCCGGCGGTGTAGGTCTGGGTGTCGGTGCCGACCACCGCCAGCGACGCCGGCGCCAGGTGGTGGGGGTTGGCGGTCGAGGCGTAGTACTGGAACGGCTCGTGATGCGGGATGTAGTCGGCCTTGGACCCCCACTGCCCGGTGCCGCCGAGGGCGACCCCGACCGGGTGGCTGGCCCCGCAGGCGGCCCGGGTCGTGGACAGCGGGTTGTAGGGGCCGCCCAGCGCGCCGGTATACGGCGTGGTCGGGGTCAAGCCGCCCTCGAACCAGCCCCACGAGAGACCCTTGGCGTTGAGGAGGTCCCCGACGTTCTGGCCGGTGAGGGCCACCGAGTCCCGGCTGGAGCAGTCGTCGTAGTAGGGCTGGGCGTCGCTGGTCAGGCTGTCGGTGCCGTCGCCGGCGGAGACGACGTCCGCGTTGGGGGTGTTCTTGCTGACGCCCCGGATCTCCTTGGTCGGATCGACGCCGCCGGTGTCACCGGACACCAGGTTGATGGCACCCGGGGCGGACGGTCCGAACGTCGTTCCGAAGGAGTTGTCGCTCATGGCGAAGTGCTGGGCGTAGTTCCACAGGGCCGTGACGGTGTTGCCGTCGTAGTAGTTGAGGACGTCGGTGCCCTGACACGGCTGCCCGGTGGCGCTCTTGCCGCCCGAGGTGCCCAGCGTCGACACGAACTTGTCCATCAGTCCGGCGTCGAACGCCTTCTGCTCGTCCGTGTAGTTGTGGTCCTGGTCGCAGGTCAGGACGTCGTTGACGTTGGCGGGGTCGAGCCGGCGGGGGTTGGCGCCGTTGGGGTTGTTGGTGAGCAGCGTCCCGCCGCCCGGCGCCGGGGTGTTGAGCCCGTTGACCGTGGGCGTGTGCCCCCGGGCGTCGAAGGGCTGCCCGCTGGTGTTGGCCGCCTGCGGGTAGGTGCCGAAGTAGTGGTCGAAGGACACGTTCTCCTGGAAGATCACCACCACGTGCTTGATCGGGGTCGTGGGGGCGAGGACGCCCGGCGCGGGGGCGCTGGCGTGGGCGATCCCCGACCCCACTCCTGGAAAGGCGAGGGCTGCCGCCAGCCCCATCAGTACGGCAGCGGGCTTCCGTCCTTTGCGTAGTGCAGTGCGCATTCCCAGAGGCTCGCGAACGGGTATGTCGGCCGGGTAAGGGCCAGGCGACGCTTGGTTGCCACCCGGATGAACAGCTGGTTACGCGCCGAGCATGTCCCGCACGGCCAGCACCGCGAACACCAGGCCGGATCCGATCGGCGAACCGGGACCCGGGTAGCAGTGGTTGGTCCACGACGCCATGGTGTTCCCCGCCGCGTACAGCCCGGGGAGGACGGAGCCGTCCGCCCGCAGGGCCCGGGCAGAGCCGTCGCAGCGGACCCCGCCCTTGGTGCCCAGGTCCGCGGGCATGACCTTCCAGGCGTAGAAGGGGGCCGTTTCCACCGGGCCCAGGTTCGGGTTCGGCTGGTGGGTGGGGTCGCCGAAGAAGCGGTCGAAGTCGGACTCGCCCCGATGGAACTGCTCGTCCACGCCGGTGAGGGCGAACTGGTTGAACTCCTCCACGGTCGCGCCCAACGCCGCGCCGGGGACACCGATGGCGCCGGCCAGCTCGCCGAGCGACCCGGCCGTGACCACCGCGCCGCTCTCGAACCACTCCGGCTTGATGTCCCGGCCGGCCCGGGTGGTGGCGAACCCGTAGCGGTCCACGTGGGCCTGGTCGACGACAAACCAGCACGGGATGTGCGAGATGCCGCCGGCGTGCCCCTCCACCATGGCCCGCCCCAGCCGGTCGTACGGCCACGATTCGTCCGCGAAGCGCAGCCCGGCCCCGTTGACCATGAGCCCACCGGGCTGGCCCCGCTCGAACAGCCGAAACGACACGGACTGGTCGGGCAGCACCAGCCCGGGCGCCCACCAGCACTCCTCCAGCAGCTCGGTGGCGGCGCCGGCCGCCATGGCGGCCCGGAGGGGGGCGCCGGTGTTGCCGGGCGCGCCGAGCGTCCAGTCGGCGGCCAACGGGGCCTGGTAGCGCCGGCGCAGCTCGGCGTTCTGCTCGAACCCGCCGGCCGCCAGCAGCACGCCGCGCTCGGCGCGGATGCGTACCAGTTCGCCGCCGGCGCGCGCCTCGGCCCCGACCACCCGGCCGTCCTCGACCACCAGCGACTCCAGCGCGGTCTGGCGGTGCAGCACCGCGTCGGTCTCGGCCAGGGCGACCAGGAGCCGGGCCAGCAGGGCCCGCCCGCCGATGACGGTGGGCGCGGGCTCCCGCCAGCCCCCCCGCTCCGGGGTCAGCGGTTGGCGCAGGTGCTCCAGGATCTTTTCGTGGCCGGTGCCGTCGAAGTCCAGGGCGTAGATCGACCGGCCGGCGGGCAGGGCACCGGGCGCCTCGCAGAAGTAGTCCGGGAAGGGCCGCCACTCGAACTCCAACCACGGGCTGCGCTCCAACTCGGCGATGACGCCCGGACCGGCCGCCAGGTAGGCGTCACGCAGCTCCCGGCGCTCCAGCCCCACGGTGGCATCCAGGTAGCGCTCCACCTGACCGGGGGAGTCCTCCACCCCCGCCCGCTCGTTGGCGGGGTTGAGCGGTATCCACAGGCCGCCGCCGGAGTAGGCGGTGGTCCCCCCGAACAGCTCGGTCTTCTCGATCACCACCACCCGCAAGCCCGCCGAGGCGGCGGCGAGCGCGCCGGCCAGGGCGCCGCCGCCGGACCCCACCACGAGCACGTCACACTGCTGGTCCCAGTCCACGGGCCGGGACCGTACCAACCGCTCCCCGGTTGACCGGTGTGGGCGGTCCCGGTGGCCGGGATCGCCCCGGGGACCGCCCTCCGGCTCGGCATCCCGGCCACATGTGCACACTGTGCGTGTTTGCACAATGCGCAATCTTTCTCCTAGGATGGTGGGTGATGTCCGTCGACCTGGTCCCGTCCCGCCGGGAACGCAAGAAGCAGGCCACCCGCCAGGCCCTGCACGAGGCGGCGTTCGGCCTGGCCGAGGAGTTCGGGGTGGCCGGCGTGACCGTCGAGGCCATCGCGGCGCGGGCCGACGTGGCCCCCCGCACCTTCTTCAACTATTTCGCGTGCAAGGAGGACGCCATCCTCGACCGGGATCCCGACCGGCCGGACGAGCTGCGACTGGCCTTGCTGGGACGTCCCTCCGGCGAGGACGCCCTCACCGCCCTGCGCCATGTCATGGAGGGCGAGGTGGCCCGCCGGGTCCTCGACACCGAGCGCGTGGTGCGCCGGATGCGCCTCATCCAGATGGAGCCGCAGTTGCGAGCCGCCATGGCCGGCATCTCGGAGGAGATCGAGGAGGCCCTGGTCGCCGGCATCGCGGTGCGGACCGGTCAGGACGCCGCCGAGGACATCTATCCCGCCCTGGTGGTGAGCGCGGTGTGGGGGGCGTTCAAGGTGGCCCACCTTCGCTGGAGCGACCTCGACGGCCGGGTCTCGTTCGAGTCCCTGCTGGCGTCCGCCTTCGACACCCTGGCCCGCGGCCTGGCCCCGCCGCCCACCCCCCGCCGCTCGACGCACGAAAGACACTCACGATGACCATCGCCCCCGAAGCCCCGCCGGCACCGTCCACCGCCTACAGCCACCGCCAGATCAACGTGATCATGTCCGGGCTGATGCTGGGCATGCTGCTGGCCGCCCTCGACCAGACCATCGTCTCCACCGCCCTCACCACCATCAGCCGGGACTTCAACCGGCTCGACCTCTACAGCTGGGTGGTCACCGCCTACCTGCTGACCTCGACCGCGAGCACCCCCCTGTACGGCAAGATCAGCGACCAGTTCGGGCGCAAACGCATCTTCCAGGCCGCCATCGTCATCTTCCTGATCGGCAGCGTCCTGTCCGGCATCAGCCAGAACATGTACCAGCTGATCATCTTCCGAGGCGTCCAGGGCTTAGGGGCCGGCGGCCTGATGACCCTGGCCCTGGCCATCGTCGGCGACGTCATCCCGCCCCGCGAGCGGGGCCGCTACCAGGGGTACTTCGGGGCCGTGTTCGGCCTGGCCAGCGTGATCGGCCCGCTCGTCGGTGGCTTCCTGGTGGACCAGGCCTCGTGGCGGTGGGTGTTCTACGTCAACATCCCGGTCGGCATCGTGGCCCTGGTGGTGATCAATCGGGTCCTGCATCTCGACGATGTGCCCCGGCGGACGAAGATCGACATTCTGGGGTCGTTGCTGATCGTGGCGGGGGTGTCGATGTTCCTGATCGCGGTGCAGGACGCCGGTAGCGCGGCCAAGATCACCGCCACCGCCTGGGCCTTCGGGATCCCGGGGATCATCCTGATCGTCGCCTTCGGGTGGTGGGAAAGCCGGGCGGCCGAACCCATCATCCCGCTCAAGCTGTTCAGCAACCGGGTGTTCAGCGTGGCCAACGTGCTGGGATTCATCACCGGCATGGTGATGTTCGGCGCCCTCATCTTCCTGCCCCAGTACTTCCAGCGGGTCCGGGGGATCAGCCCGACCCAATCCGGCCTGCGCCTGTTGCCGATGCTCGCCGGCATGCTCCTCATGTCCATCAGCTCGGGCCGGCTCATCTCCAGGATCGGGCGCTACAAGGCCTTCGTGGTGGCCGGCACCGCGGTGCTCGCCGCGGGCGTGGCCTGGATGACCACCATCAGCATCAGCACCAGCTCGTGGACGCTGGCCGGGATGCTGTTCGTGGTCGGCGCCGGCCTCGGTCTGTTCATGCAGACGCTGATCCTGGCCGTGCAAAACTCCATCCCGTACGCGTACATGGGGACCGGCACCGCGGCGGTGACGTTCTTCCGGACCCTCGGCGGCGCCATCGGGGCCGCGGTGCTGGGCGCCATCCTGCTGCAACAGGAGAAGACCACCGGGGCCCACTACGTCCACCAGTACGGGGCGGTCGTCGGCCCGCTGCAGGCCTTCACCCACGGCATGGACCGCGCCTTCCTGTACGCCGTGCCGGTGGCGGTGCTCGCCTTCCTGTTGTCGTTCCTCCTGCGTGAAGTGCGACTGCGCAACGCCACCGGCGGCCCGGGCCCGCAGCCGGCGGGCGCCGGCGCCAACGGCTCGGCCGAGCCGGCTGACCGGGCCGCGGTGGGACCGGTCATCGACCCGCCGCTGGCGTAACGGCCGGCGGGCGGGGCCGGCTACGGCAGCCGTGCCTCCTGCGGGACCTGGTGCGTTTTGTATCTATGGTGCACTTATGTCTATGAGATATACATAAGTGCACCATAGATACAAAACGCACCAGGAATCCGCGCCCGGCCCGGCGACCACCCCCTCAACCGAGGGTGGCGGTCACCACGCTCACCAACCGGTCGGCCGCAGCCAGCGCGGCCGACTCCGTCGGCGCCTCCACCATCACCCGCACCAACGGCTCGGTGCCGCTCTGACGCAACAGCACCCGGCCATGATCCCCCAGCTCGGCTTCGACCGCCCGCACCTCGGCCCACACCGGCTCCGCGCCGCGCGAGCGCGTCCCGGTCGGCGACGGCCACGTTGCGCAGCACCTGCGGGAGTCGGTCCATCACCGCCGCCGCCAGGTCCGCCAGCGGCCGCCCGGCCCGCACCATGAGGTCGAGGAGCAACAACCCGGACAACACCCCGTCGCCGGTGGTGGCCAGGTCCCGGAAGATCAAATGTCCGGACTGCTCGCCGCCCAGCGACCAGCCGTGCCCTTCCAGGGCCTCCAGCACGTTCCGGTCGCCGACCGGGGTCTGGTGCACGGCCACGCCGGCCTCGGCCATGGCCAGATGGAAACCCAGGTTGGTCATGACCGTGACCACCGCGGTGTCGCCGGCGAGCCGGCCTCGCCGGCGGAGGTCGGTGGCGAACAACGCCAGCAACCGGTCCCCGTCGACGATCGACCCGTTGCCGTCAACGGCAATCATGCGGTCGGCGTCCCCGTCAAAGGCCAAGCCCGCGTCCGCGCCGTGGCCGACGACCGACTCGGCCAGTGCCGATGGGTCGGTCGAACCTGACGCGGCGTTGATGTTGCGACCGTCGGGCGTCACTCCGAGGGCCTCCACCACGGCCGCGCCCGCCGCGGCCAGGATCTCGCGAGCGGTGGACACCGCCGCCCCGTTGGCACAGTCGACCACCACCCGGGTCCCGTCCAACCGCCGGCCCTCCAAGGCGTCGACGACCTGGGCGCAGTACCAGGCCCGGGCGTCGGGGTCCACCTCGAGCCGCCCCAGCCGGTCGCCCACAACCGGCGCCGGCGCCGGCCGCGCCCCGACCAGCGCGGCCAGTTCCGCCTCCACCTGCTGCTCGGCGGCCACCGACAGCTTGCGCCCGCCGGCGCCGAACAACTTGATCCCGTTGTCCGGGTAGGGGTTGTGGGACGCGGAGATCACCGCGGCGGGGACCCCCCGGGCCGCGGCCACCGCGGCCACGCCGGGCGTGGGCAACACCCCCAGGTCGATGACGTCCACGCCTTCGGCGGCCAGCCCGGCCGCCAGCGCCGCCTGCAACCACGGACCGGACCACCGGGTGTCCCGCCCGATCACCAGCGCCGGCCGGGCGGCCCCGACCGGCGTCGCCAAGACCCGCGCCGCGGCCCGCCCCAGACCCACGACCAGTTCCGGGGTCAGCTCGCTGCCGGCCACCCCTCGCACCCCATCGGTGCCGAACCGCAACGACACCAGTCGGCGCCGCCGCTAGCGCTTGGAGTACTGCGGCGCCTTGCGGGCCTTCTTGAGCCCGTACTTCTTGGATTCCTTCTCGCGGGAGTCACGGGTGAGGAACCCGGCCCGCTTGAGGGCGAGGCGCAACTCCGGCTCCAGGTCGGCCAGGGCCCGGGAGATACCCAGGCGCAGGGCCCCGGCCTGCCCGGAGATCCCGCCGCCGTCCATGGTGGTGTCGACGTCGTAGACGTCGCTCTTCTCCACCAGGCGCAACGGCTCGGTGATGATCATGCGGTGCGTCGCGGACGGGAAGTAATCGTCGATGGGCCGCTTGTTGACGGTGACGACGCCGGTGCCGGGCCGTAACCGGACGCGGGCGACAGCCGCCTTGCGGCGACCGGTGGTTTGGATCAACGGCTTGGGCACGGGTACGCGAAGCTCCTCAGGAGGCCCGGTGGACGCGGGGGTCGACCGGCAGGGGGGTGGGGGATTGGGCCGAGTGGGGGTGGGTGGGGCCGGCGTAGATCTTGAGCTTGTGCAGCATGCTGCGGCCCAGGGAGCCCTTCGGCAGCATCCCCTTGACCGCCCGCCGGAAGGTCTCCTCGGGTTCCTTGACGAGCAGGTCGCTGAAGGCCCGGGCGGTCAGCCCGCCGGGATAGCCGGAGTGGCGGTAGTGGAACTTCTTTTCCGCCTTGCCGGCCGTCATCACCAGCTTGGCGGCGTTGACGACGATGACGTGGTCGCCGGTGTCGACGTGGGGGGCGAAGATGACCTTGTGCTTGCCCCGCAGGACCCGGGCGACCTCGGTGGCGAGCCGGCCGAGCACGGCGCCGTCCGCGTCGACCTCGTACCAGACACGCTGGATGTCGGCAGGCTTGGGGGTGAAGGTGCGCACGTGATGTCCTCGAGATGATGCCGGTGGGAAAGAGGGGCCCGGACGCGCCGAAGCGACGATGAGCCGACTCACCAGGATAGATGCTCGCCCCGGCCTGTGGCAATCGGGCCGGGGAACGACCGCTCGGCCGCCTGGCGCCGAGGGTTTGGTGCCCTCCGCCCGCCATGCTTATTGTGGGGCCAGTGAGGGACGTCGCGACGAAGCTGCTGGGTACCGACCTCGGCTCGCCCCATGGCGTGACGACCCAGGACCACTGGGTGCGCCAGCTCTGGCACATCACCTACCTCTTCGCCGTGCCCATCGGGGTGATCGTCCTCGGCGGGATCCTGTGGTGCGTGTTCCGCTACCGCCACAAGCCGGGGAGCGAGCGCAAGGCGGCCCAATTCCAGTACCACATCCCCATCGAGGCGGCCTACACCATCATCCCGCTGGTCATCGTGGCGGTGGTCTTCGGGTTCATGTACAGCGCCGAGAACAACGTCAACAAGATCTCGAAGACGCCGGCCGTCAAGATCACGGTCGAGGGGTTCCAGTGGGGCTGGCGCTTCACCTACCCGAACGGGCACGAGGAGGTGGGCACGGTCGCCAACGAGTTGAACATCAACTCCAACCTCAACCTCCCCGTCCTCTACATGCCGTCCAACGAGACCGTGCAGCTGCACCTGGTGTCCGACGACGTGGTGCACACCTTCTACGTCAAGGAATTCCTGTTCAACCGGGACCTCATCCCCGGCATCAACAACGTGGTCGACTTCAATGTCACCAAGACCGGCATCTTCGAAGGGCAGTGCAACAACATCTGCGGCCAGTACCACGCCTACATGCGCTTCCTCGTCCAGGTGATGTCACCGACGGACTACGGCACCTGGTACGCCAATCAGGCCCCTAACTCGATCACGACCGCGGGGGTAACAGCCAAGTCATGACGCTCATCCAGGGTCGCCCCGAAGAGCAGCTGGTCCACCTCGAGCCGGCGCTGATGGAGATCGTCCCCGGGCCGCGGCCCCGGGGGCTGGTCAAGTTCATCACCAGCACCGACCACAAGCAGATCGGTCTCAACTACCTGGTCACGTCGTTCATCGGTTTTCTGTTCGCCGGGCTGTTGGCGGAGGGGATCCGGACCCAGCTGATCGTCCCCAACAACACCTTCGTGTCCACGAGCGTCTACAACCAGCTGTTCACCATGCACGGCACGATCATGCTGTTCGTGTTCCTCGGGCCGTTCGGATTCGCCGGCCTGGGCAACTACCTGATCCCGTTGATGATCGGGGCGCCGGACATGGCCTTCCCCCGGTTCAACAACCTCTCCTACTGGCTGTACCTGGGCGGCTTCCTGCTCATGTCCGCCGGGTTCCTGACCAACAACGGGGCCGCCAGCTTCGGGTGGTTCGGCTACGCCCCCATCACCGAAGCCATCCACTCCCCTGGGCCGGGGGCGGACATGTGGATACTCGGCGTCGGTTTGACCGGCTTCTCGGGCATCTTCACCGCGGTCAACATCATCACCACCATCTTCACCTTCCGCGCCCCGGGCATGGTGATGTTCCGGATGCCCATCTTCGTGTGGAACCAGCTGGTGACGATGTTCCTCATCCTGCTGGCCTTCCCGGTCCTCACCGCGGCCTTCGCCCTGCTGTGGCTGGACCGGCACCTGGGTGCCCATTTCTACGACGCCAACAACGGCGGCCAACCGATCCTGTGGCAGAACCTGTTCTGGTTCTTCGGGCACCCCGAGGTGTACATCCTGGCCTTACCGTATTTCGGGATCGTGACCGAGGTGCTGGCCACCATGTCCAAGAAACCGGTCTTCGGCTACAAGGGCATGATCGGCGCCACCTTGTCCATCGGCGCCCTGTCCATGGGCGTGTGGGCCCACCACATGTACACGACCGGGGCGGTGCTGCTGCCGTTCTTCGCCGCCCTGTCGCTGTTGATCGCGGTGCCGACCGGCATCAAGTTCTTCAACTGGATCGGCACCATGTGGCGGGGGACGATCACCCTCAACACCGCGGTGCTGTTCTGTCTGGGCTTCCTGGTGATGTTCCTGTTCGGCGGCATCACCGGCGTCATCCTGGCCCAGCCGGTGCTGGACTTCCAGCTCCACAACACCTACTTCATCGTGGCCCACTTCCACTACGTGATGTTCGGTGGTTCGGCCTTCGCGGCGTTCGCGGGGATCTACTACTGGTATCCGAAGATGACCGGCCGCAAGCTCAACGAGACGCTGGGCAAGCTCAGCTTCCTGGTCATGTTCATCGGCTTCAACCTGTGCTTCTTCCCCCAGCACACCCTCGGGCTGCGGGGCATGCCCCGGCGCATCGAGACCTACAACGCCGGCCTGGGCTGGAACTTCCTGAACATGCTCTCGTCGATCGGCGCCTACATCGCCGGCGTCGGGGTGCTGCTCACGGTGATCAACCTGTTCCGCTCCTACCGCCGGGGCGAGATCGCCGGGGACAACCCGTGGGACGGGCAGACCCTGGAGTGGGCGTGCTCGTCGCCGCCGCCGGACCACAACTTCGAGTCGCTCCCGCCGATCCGCTCGGAGCGCCCGGTGTGGGACGCCAACCATCCCGACGAGCTGACGAGGGTGGGACACTAAAGCCATGAAGGTCGAATGGAGGACCATCCTCGGCGCTTCGATCTTCCTGGGGGCGACCGGCGTCGTCTACGTGGCGCTGAAAAACCATCCCACTGAGACGGCCGGCGTCGTCATGCTGATATTCGGGTTTGCCGCCTACTTCATGCTGTTCGCCTACCTGCTGCTGCAGTACGTGCGGCGGGATCGGATCCCTCGCCCGGAAGATCGCTTCGACGCGGTCCAGTCCGACGGCGAGGGCGAGGTGGGTTACTTCCCGTCGGCGTCGATGTGGCCGGCGGGCATGGGCCTGGGCCTGATCTTCGGGATGGTCGGGCTGATCTACGGGTTGTGGTACCTGATCATCGGCGCCCTCTTGTTCTTCGGGGCGGTGATCGGCTGGACGGTGGAGTCCGAGTTCGAGGTCGAGGTTCCCGACTCCGAGGAGGAAGAGGAGGCGGCCCTGGCCGCCGGCCACCCGGGCCACCTGGACCCGCACGGCCCGCACCTCGACTGACGGTCAGAACAGCGCCGGCAGGACCGCCTCGATCAGGGAGGGCCCGGGCGTGGCCAAGGAGCGGCCCAACTCGTCAGCCAGCTCCGTGGTGGTCTCGGCCCGGGTGGCCGGCACGCCCAGCCCGCGGGCCACGGCGACCAGGTCGAGGTCGGGGCGGCGCAGGTCCAGCATGTCCTTGGCCCGGGGGCCGCCCGGTTGGGCTCCGACCCGGCCCAGCTCCATGTTGAGCACCGCGTAGGCGCGGTTGGCGAACACCACGGTGGTGACGTCCAACCCCTCGCGGGCCATCGTCCACCAGGCCTGGAGGGTGTACATGGCGGAACCGTCGGCCTGGAGGGAGACCACCCGCCGGCCCGGGCAGGCCACCGCGGCGCCGACCGCAACCGGCGGCCCCATGCCGATGGCGCCGCCGGTCAGGCACAACCAGTCGTGCGGTGGGGCGCCGGCGGTGGCCGCGTCGAGAAACAGGCCGGAGGTGTTGGCCTCGTCCACCACGATCGCCCCGTCCGGCAGGAGGGCGCCGATCACCGCCGCCGCGGACTCGGCCGTGAGGGCCCCGCCCCCCTCCTGGACCGCCTGGACCGCCTGGCGCCCCAGCCCCGGAGGCGTCGTGGGCGCGGCCGGGACGTCCCGGCCCCCCAGGCCCTCGCGGACCGCCTCGAGGGCGGCGACCACGTCGTAGGTCGGGCCGGCCAGCGTGTGCACCTGGCAGCCAGCCGGCACCAGATCACTGGCCTTGCCCGGGTAGGCGAAAAAGGACACCGGCGCCCGGGCGTCCACCAGCACCAGATGGCGCAGCCCGTCCAGCTGCATGGCCGCGAACTCCGCCAGGTAGGCCAGCCGCGCCACCGCCACCCGGCCGGCCCCCCGTTCCAGTCGGGCCGGGAAGGTCTCGCAGAGCAGCTTCGCCCCGGTGGCCCCAGCGATCGCCCCCGCCGCCGCCAGCGGGGCCGCCCGGCACGCCCGCCCACCGACGAGCAAGGCGGCCGGCTGACCGGAGCGGAGGGCCGCCACCACCGCGGCCACCTGGTCCGGCTCGGGGTCGGCGGCCACCGCCGGCGGGACCGCGCCCGCGGGCTTCATGTCCGCCTCGGTCCAGGACACGTCGGCGGGCAGGATGAGGGTGGCCACCTGCCCGGGCGGGCCCAGCGCCGCGGCCACGGTGTCGGCCGCGTCGGCGCGCACCTCCTCGGTGCTGGTCGACCGGCGGATGAAGGTCGACACGTTGCGGGCGACGGTCTCGATGTCCGAGTCCAGCTGGGCGTCGTAGCGCTTGTGGTAGGTGGCGTGGTCGCCGACGATGTTGACGACCGGGGTGCGGGCCCGGCGAGCGTTGTGGAGGTTGGCCAGGCCGTTGCCGAGGCCGGGGCCCAGGTGCAGCAGGACTGCCGCGGGGTGGCCGGCCATCCGGCCGTAGCCGTCGGCCGCGCCGGTGGCGACGCCCTCGAAGAGGGCCAGCACGCTGCGCATCTCCGGGACCGAGTCGAGGGCGGCCACGAAGTGCATCTCGGAGGTGCCCGGGTTCATAAAGCAGGTGGTCACCCCGGCGTCGACGAGGGTGCGCAGGAGGCCCCGGGCGCCATTCATGACGCCGGCTCCAGGTCGAAGATGGCGCCGGGGTTGAGGATCCCGGCCGGATCGAACGCGGTCTTGATCCGCCGCCACAGGGCCAGCTTGGCCGGGTCCTCGAGTTCGGCCACGTAGGTCTTCTTGGCCCAGCCGATACCGTGCTCGCCGGAGATGGCCCCGCCCAGGGCCATCCCCGCCGCGAACAGGTCGTGGATGAGCTGGTGGCGGACCTCGGGATCGGCCTGGAACACCGACAGGTGGACGTTGCCGTCGCCGGCGTGCCCGCACCCGGCCACCCAGGACCCGGAGGCTTGGGCCAGCTCCGACACCCGGCGCATGTAGGTGGGCATCGACGCCCGGGGGACGACCATGTCGATGATGTCGTCGGCGCCGGCAGCCTTCGCCGTCCAGAAGGCGTTCTCGCGCGCCTCGATCAGTTGGCCGCCCGCCTGCGGCGGTAGGACGTACACGTCGAGGGCGCCGAGGTCGGCGACCATGGTGGCGAGCTCCTCCACGTCCTCGTCGAGTCGGTCGTCGCGGCGTTGCTCGAGGACGAGGACCAGGTAGGCGAGGGCTCGGTCTTTCACCTCCGTGGGGATGCCCAAGTCGAGCTGGCCGGTCTCGACGATGGCCGCCATGGTCACCAGGTCCAGGTATTCGACCATGAGCGGACCGAGGCCGCTGGCCACGATGGGGGGCACGGCCGCGGTGACGCCGTCCAGGGTGGCGAAGGGAGCCAGCAGGGTGGCGTGGTGGGCGAGCCGCGGGTACAGCCTGACGGTCGCTTCGGTGACCAGGGCCAAGGTGCCCTCGGACCCGACGATGAGCTGGGTCAGGTCGTAGCCGGTCGTCGCCTTCACGAAGCGGCCGCCGGTGCGGATCGTCTCGCCGGTGCCGAGCACCGCTTCGAGGCCCAGGACCTGGTGGCGGGTGACGCCGTACTTGACCGCCCGCATCCCGCCGGCGTTGGTGGCCACGTTGCCGCCGAGGCTGGCGGCACTCTCCCCCGGGGCGACCGGGTAGACGAGGCCGACCGGGGCGGTGGCGGCATCGAGCTGTTGGAGGGTGACGCCCGGCTGGACGACGGCGACGTGGTTGTCGGCGTCGATCTCCATGACGGTGTTCATCCGCTCGAAGGAGACGACCACCCCGCCGGGGAGCGGGACACACGCCCCGGACAGGCCGGTGCCCGACCCGCGGGCGGTGAGGGGGATGCCGTGTTCGGCTGCCCGCCCGACCAGCTCGGCCACCTCCGCAGTGGTCGCCGGGAACGCCACGGCGGCGGGCAGCCGGCCGGGCACGGTCAGGGCTTCGTCGTGGCCGAAGTCGTCGCTGATGTCGGCTCCCGCCACCACGTGGGCGCCGCCCACCACCTCAGCCAGCAGAGACGCGATGTCGGCCACTGCGACAGCTTGGTGCACCCGGATCGCCGGCGCACGCGCCGCGGCAGCCGGGTTATTCGGGTGCGCTCGGCGCGCCGTCGGCGCCGACCGGCGCCGGGGTGTCCTCGGCCGGGGCGTGACCGTTGCCCTCGGCGGGGTGGCCGTCCTCGCCGTGGCCGTTGCCGTGGTGCTCGGCCAGGGTGTGATAGGCGCCGTCCGCGGTGCGGATGATGATGCCACCGACCGGTCGTTGGATCGGGTGGGAATGGCCCCGCTGCAGCGCCTCGCAGGCCTTGTAGGCGATCAGGAAGCCGATGACGGGCCCGACGAGGGCGCCGATCTGGAGGATCTCGATCAGGCGCTCGAACCCGATGTGCAAGTTGTTGGCCAGCAGGTCGGTCGCGGTGGCGAAGGTAAGGTCGGTGAAGAAGACGATGGCCGCCACCCCGACGCCCGTCCGGAACGGCTTGTCGCGTGGCCGGTCGAGGAGGTTGTGGGCGACGTGGTCGTGGTAGACCCTTTTGTCGATCCACGGCCAGGCGTACATGATCGTGATGACCAGCCCCGGGATGAGCAACCCGGGGAAGACCGGATTGGCGATCTCGTGGCCGAAGGATCGGAACTCCCAGTGCGGCCACAAGCGGAGGGCGCCGTCGACCCAGGCCAGGTACCAGTCCGATTGGGAGCCGGCGGACACGGTGAACGGGTTGTACGGGCCGTACAGCCACACCGGGTTGATCTGGAACAACCCGCCCAGGAGGAAGGTGACTCCCGACACCATCATGAAGAGCCCACCGGCCTTGA
Source organism: uncultured Acidimicrobiaceae bacterium (assembly GCA_963702305.1). GTDB lineage: Bacteria > Actinomycetota > Acidimicrobiia > Acidimicrobiales > Palsa-688 > PALSA-693. Next base: position 176,815 of record CAVPBX010000020.1, read on the forward strand.
GGGCATACTGCGGCCACACCCGGCTACCCCGGATGTTGGTCTCGGTCTTGCCCGGACCCGGGAAGTCGGTGTGCTTCTGGTGCCACAGGATCACCAGGTGGGCGGTGAGCAACCCGATGATGATCAGCGGGAACAGGAACTCGTGGATCACGAACAGCCGGGGGATGAAGGTGGTGCCCGGGTAGGCACCCCCCCACACGTTGTAGGCCACCCAGGTGCCGACGAGGGGGATGCCCTCGACGATCGAGTAGATGACCCGAAGGCCGGTTCCCGAGAGGAGGTCGTCCGGCAGGGAGTAGCCGGTGAAGCCCTCCAACATGACGACGATCCACAGGGTCAGGCCGATGATCCAATTGACCTCGCGGGGCTTGCGGAAGGCGCCGGTGAAGAAGATCCGGCACATGTGGAACAGCACCGCGGCCAAGAAGATGAGGGCAGCCCAGTGGTGGGCCTGGCGCATCACCAGCCCGGCTCGCACGTTAAACGACAGGTTGATGACCGACTGATAGGCCTCGGTCATGTGCTGGCCGACGAGCGGGGCGTACACGTGGCCGCTGGTCGGGGCGTAGATCACGTCGGTGGACGACGGCACGTAGAACAGGGCCAGGTAGATACCGGTGATGATCAGGACGATGAGCGAGTCCATGGCGATCTCGCCGACCATGAACGACCAGTGGTCCGGGAAGATCTTGTCGAGCGCCGAAGTCAGCCACTTCGACGAGGCGAAACGATCGTCGACCGTGTCCAGGACCGACTTGCCCACGCCGTACCGCTTCCGGGCGGCGGCCCGCTCCTGGGTGGTCGACATCAGCCGCGGTTCCAGAATCCGGGCCCGACCGGCTCGTGGTAGTCGGACTGCGACACCACGTAGCCGCTGGCGTCGGTGGTCAACGGCAACTGCGGCAGGGAACGGGACGCGGGTCCGAACACTGGCCTACAGTCTGCCAACACATCGAACGTCGACTGGTGGCACGGGCAGATCAGCTGGTGGGTCTCCACGTTGTACAGGCTCGCCGGGCAGCCAGCGTGGGTGCAGATCTTGGAGAAGGCCACCAGCCCACCGAGGGTCCAGTTTTCCCGGCCCTTCTGGACCTCGAACGGCAGGTCGCCGACGTTGATCAGCAGCGTCGGGCTCAAGGCGTCGTCCACGTGACCTTCGGGGAACACGGTCAGAATGCCGTTGACGGCGATGTCGGTGGGCTTGATGGGGGTGCCGTCCTCGGTGACGGCCCTGGTGAGCGGCCCCCACTTGGTGTGCAACAGATCCTGGTGGGGCCGGGGCCCGAGGGACGCCAGCGGGAAGATGGCCGCCAACCCGAACACGCCACCAACGGCGCCGAGCAGCTTGAAGAGGAAGGGACGGCGGGCCATGGGCTCGATGCCGCGGGTCAGCGACTCGGCGACGGCGTGGCGGTCCGGCTCGGTCGACACGTGGTGGTGCCCCCGGCTGGCCGTGACGTCGTTGCCGGGCAGGAGGTCCCGGGCCCACAGGATAAAGCCGATCCCCAGGCCGAGGAACGCCACCCCCCACAGGGTGCCCTCGACCTGGGTCTGGCCACCATCGACGTACACCCACGCCAGCCCGATGGACGCCAGGACCGTCAAGCTCCAGCAGAAGGCGACCCGCAACTCGGCTCGGCGCGCCGCCTTCGGATCGTTCTCGTAGCGCCAGTGGCTGTCGTCCTGGCCCCGCGGGACGTCGTCCGGCCAGGGCTCGTCAGGGTCGATCCCGAAATGGCGGGGGTCGAAACGGGGGTCGAGCTGGCCGCCATCCAGCTGGCCGGCAGCCTCGTCGGGGCGTTCTGTGGTGGTCATCCTCTGGTCCCAATCATGCGTGTCGCGAACCACAGCAGTCCAAATCCGAAGATCACCCCGACGAAACCCTCCGCGACGGGGCCGAAATGCGAGATCCCGAGGCCGCCCGGGTCGGATGGGTGGTGCAGGTACTGCACGTACTGGGCGATGGCCGACATCTGCTGGTCGCTCATCTGGGCGGTCCCGAATACCGGCATGGGCTTGGGGCCGACCCGGATGGCCTCGGCGACCTGGGTGAGGTTGGCGTTGTGCAGTCCCGGCACCACGTTGCCCTTCGACAGCATGCCGCCCGAGCCCGCGGCCTGGTGGCACTGGGCGCAGTTGAGGGCGAAGGCCCGCTGGCCGTCGGAGAGGGTCACGCAGCCCGGGTTGTTGGGGTCCGGAGTGGCGGTGGCGCACAGGGGCGCCACGGTCGGGATGGTCGGCCCGGACTGGTTGGAGCCGGTGATGGCGGGCAGGGCGTTGACGTAGGCGACCAGCTGGCGGATCTGGGTGCTGTCGAAATAGGGGCGGTGGCGCAGGGGTTGGTTGCTGGGACTGTTGAGCGGCATGCGGCCGGTCGTCAGGTAGAAGTCCGCGGCCGCCGCCCCCACGTTGACGAGCGCCGGGGCGTTCGTCTGCCCGCCTTGGCCCTGGAAGCCGTGGCAGCTCTGGCAGTGGGCCTGGAAGAGCTGCTGGCCGGCCATGATGTCCGCCGGGCTGGTGCTCACCAGGGTGCCTTGACCGTGGGCTTGACCGCCGGTCATGAAGAACAGCGACCCAGCGATCACCGCCAAGGCGACGAGCCCCATCGGTCCGGCCAGCAAGCGGGGCCGGGCCCGGCGGAGGGCCCGGAAGCGGGCCGTCACGCGGGTCATTTGAGCACGAAGATGGCCAGGAACAGGGCCACCCAGACGATGTCCACGAAGTGCCAGTAGTACGAGAGGAACTCGATCGACGGCAAGGTGCGATGACCGAAGCGGCGGGTCTTGTAGGCCCGGATCCCGATGAGGATCATGCCGACCAGACCTCCGAGCACGTGGAGGAAGTGGAAGCCGGTCAGGGTGTAGAAGGCCGAGCCGTAGGCATTGGTGTCGATCCCGAACGGCCGGCCCACGTAGTCGGAGATCTGCATGCCCTCGAAGAGTCCGCCCAGGGCGAACGTCAGCGCCAGCCAACCCAGGAAGCCGGCCTTGCTGCCCTGGATGGCCCGGTGGACCCCGTACTGCATGGTAAAAGACGACAGCACCAGCAGGATGGTGGCAACCAGTACCGGCGGCACGTCGAGGATGTCACCCTTGGGCGGCCACACGGGGGTGTCGGCCCGCAAGCTGAAGTACGCCGCGAACAGGCCGGAGAAGAACATCAGCTCGGATGCCAGCCACACGATCACGCCCACCTGCAGCAAGTGGGGCCGGTAGCGAGACGGATCGACCGGTTTGATCGTCGGCGAGGGCACGGCGACCGCGGGGCTGGATGTCGAGATCACAGTCACTGGTCCCTATTTCTACACAACCGGGCGGCGCGAGCCCAACCCGAGAGCGTGCGGGCCGCCAGGGCCCGCTCGGGTGGGCTCCGTCGCGCCGCCGGCGGTAGCCTTGGGTCCTGATGGTCCCCGCCGTCAACATCACTCCTCTGGACCTCCTCAGCAAGGCCAGCTTCGACCCGGCTCCGGTGATCCTGATCACCGTCAGCGTGGCCTGGTACCTGTGGTCGGTGCGCCGGCTGGCGGCCCGGGGCCGGGCGTGGCCGATCAGCCGGACCGCGTCCTTCGTGTTCGCCCAGCTGCTGCTGGCGGTAGCGGTCATCTCCGGGCTGGCTTCCTACGACGACACCAACTTCACCATCCACACCATCCAGCACATCCTCATCGGCATGCTGGCCCCCATCTTCCTGGCCCTCTCGGCCCCGGTCACCCTGGCCCTGCAGGCCAGCAACCGCCAGGTGCAGACCACCCTCCTCAAAGTGGTGCACAGTCGAGCCGCCGGCGTCCTCACCCACCCCGGCGTGACCTGGCCGCTGTACGGCATCTCCCTGTTCACCCTGTACTTCACCGGCCTCTACGCCTACAGCCTCGATCACCCCTTCGTGCACCAGCTCATCCATCTGCACCTGCTGGTCGTCGGGTGCCTGTTCTTCTGGCCGGCGATCGGCATCGATCCCCTCCCCCGCCGCCTCCCCCACGGGCTCCGCATGCTCTACCTGATGCTCAGCCTGCCCTTCCACACCATCCTCGGCATGGCCCTGGAAAGCCAGACCACCGCCATCGCCCCGGGGATCTCCCTCACCGACCTCCACACCGGCGGGGGCCTGATGTGGGTCGCCGGCGAGGCCACCGGGCTGCTGTGCACCCTGGCCATCTTCGTGAGCTGGCTGCGTACCGACGAGCGAGCGGCCAAGCGAGCCGACCGCGCCGGCGAGGCCGCCCACGCCGTCCAGCTCGCCCACTGGCGGGCCACCCGGGATGCCGCGGCGCGGGCGGTCAACCGTTGACGTCGCATTGATCTCGCTCGACGATCTGCTCGCCGCCCGGGACCGGGTCAAGCCCGTCATCCGGGCCACTCCGGTCGACCGATCCGACTCCTTGTCCGGTCTGGCCGGCCGCCGGGTGCTGCTCAAACCGGAGCACCGGCAACGGACCGGCTCGTTCAAGATTCGGGGCGCCTTCAATCACATCGCCCAGCTGCCGGCCGGCGTCGCGGTGGTGGCCGCGTCGGCGGGCAACCACGCGCAGGGCGTGGCCCTGGCCGCGTCGCTCACCGGCCGGACTGCCACCATCTTCATGCCCCGCGGCGCCGCCCTGCCGAAGGTGGCCGCCACCCGCACCTACGGGGCGGAGGTTCGCCTCGAAGGTGAGGGCGTCGACGACTGCATCGCCCTGGCCCAGGCGTTCGCGGCCGACACCGGCGCCCGGTACGTGCCGCCCTTCGACGACGAGGCCGTGATCGCCGGCCAGGGCACCATCGGGTTGGAGTTGGCCGAGGAGGCGCCCGACGCCGAAGTGGTGGTGGTGCCCGTTGGTGGTGGCGGGCTGCTGGCAGGCGTGGCCGCGGCCCTGACGCTCAGCAACGGGCCCGTCCGGGTCGGGCCCGGCGGCGGCCTGTCCGGGCCCCGGCGACAGATCCGCGTCGTCGGAGTCGAGGCCGCCGGCGCCCCCACCCTCACCCGGGCCCTGCGCGAGGGCCGGCCGGTCACCCTGGAGCGGGTGGCCACCATGGCCGACGGGATCGCCGTCGCCACCTGCAGCCCGCTGACCCTCGCCCATGCCCAGGCCTACGTCGACGAGATGGTCACCGTCGACGAGGAGGAGATCAGCCAAGCGATGCTGCTGCTGGTCGAACGGGCCAAGGCCGTGGTCGAGCCGTCCGGCGCCGCGCCCCTGGCCGCCATCCTCGCCGGCCGGGTGCCGGGCCACGGCCCCGCGGTGGCCCTCCTCTCCGGCGGCAACATCGACCCCCTCCTGCTCACCAAGCTGATCGAGCACGGGCTGTCCGCGGCCGGCCGGTACCTGACCTTGCGCATCGTCATGGCCGACCGGGTCGGCGCCCTGGCCGCCCTGACCGGCGAGTTGGCCCGGCTCGGGCTCAACGTGCTCGACGTCGAGCACCACCGCAGCGGCCGGGACCTGGCCATCTCCGAGGTCGAGGTGCAGGTCACCGTCGAGACCCGGGATGTGGCGCATCACGCCGAGGTGGTCGACAGCCTGACGGCCGCCGGCTACCGAGCCGAGCCGGTCACCTAGCGAGCGCAGCGGCAAAGCCGCCCCATTCAGCCGTCGGGCCCGGCCTACGCTCGATCACATCGCCGCAACTCTCACCGTCGCCCCCACGCTCGCCACGCTGTTCGGCCTCAGCTCCGGGCAGGCCCTGCTGCTGATTTTCGTGGTGCTCCCGTTCGTGGTGGCCGGGCCGGTGATCGCCTTCGTGTCCTGGCGGTCGTCCGGCACTCCGCCGCCGGTGCGCACCTCGACGATCCTGGCGGAGGGCGACCCCGCGGAAGGCGAGGTCGTCTCCGTCAAGTTGCTCGGCACCTTTCTCGACATGCGCCCGATGGTGCGCTTCGCGCTGCGCGTGCATGTCGGCAGCGACGGCCCGTTCGATCTGGAAGTGGTGCAGTCCCTGCCCCGAGCAGTCGCGCGGGACTTCCACCCCGGCGACGTGGTCGAACTCCGCCTGACCGCCGACCGATCGGCGGGCGCCGTCGTCTGGGTCGGGCCGGGCGGAGACGTCGGCCCTTAGGAGTAGCTGACCTCCCACAGGCACAACCCGTGGGGCGGCGCCGGCTGGGCGGCAGCGGCGCGGGAAGCCGCTCGCAGGACGGCCGCCATTTCACCGGCCTTGCGTTTGCCCAGGCCCACGTCGACGAGCGTGCCGACGACCGATCGCACCATCTGCTGGCAAAACGACGAAGCCTCGATCTCGAACCGCAGCATCCCCTCGCCCAGGTCCGCCCAGCGGGCGTCGCGGACCACCCGCACCAGCGAGGCCCCCTCCACCGGCGGCCGCCGGCAAAACGACGAGAAGTCGTGCGCCCCGATCAGCGGATCGCACGCCAGCCGCATGGCCGCCAGGTCCAACGGCCGCTCCACGTGCCACGCCGTCCCGGCCGTGAAGGGGTCCGCCACCGGATGGTTGCGAATCGTGTAGCGGTAGCGCCGGCCGGTCGCCCACCGGCGGGCGTCGAACCCGTCGGGCGCCACCTCGGTCTCCCGGACGACCACGTGGGGGCGCAGCGTGCGGTTGAGGGCCCGCTGCAAGGCCACCGGGTCCACCCCGGCCCGCACGTCGAGGCTGACGACCTGCCCCCAGGCGTGCACGCCGGCGTCGGTCCGCCCCGCGCAGGTCAGCTCGACGGTGTGGCGCAGGTACCGCTCCAAGGCGCCGGCCAACGCCCCGCCGACGGTCGCCACCCCCGGCTGCAGGGCGAAGCCGTGGTACCCCAAGCCGTCGTAGGCGACCAGCAACCGCAGCCGGACGGTGGGGCCGGCGGTCACCGCGGCCGGCGCCGCGGGCCCGGCATCTTCGGAAAAAAGAGTCAGCGCGTCGCCCCTCGGGGCAGCGTCAGACGAACTCGATGCGCGCCATCGGCGCATTGTCGCCGTGGCGCGGCCCGAGCTTGAGAATGCGGGTGTACCCACCGGCGCGGTCGGCATAGCGGGGTCCGATCTCGGCGAACAACTTGTGGGCCATGTCCTTGTCCCGGATAAAGGACACCACCTGGCGCTGCAGGTAGCACGCTGCGATCGGCGTCGACATGGGCCTTCTTGGCCTTGGTCACGCACTTCTCCACCACCGGCCGGATGGCTTTCGCCTTGGCTTCGGTGGTCACGATGGCCTCGGCTGCAATCAGCGACGCCACCAGGTTGCCGAACATGGCCTTCTGATGCTCGGCGTCGCCGCCGAAGCGCCGGCCCTTGCGCGGGACGGCCCGGGATGGAGGACATGGCGTCAGCCTTCCTTGGTGCGCAGCGACAGGCCGCGCTCGTCCAGCTTCTGCAGCACCTCGTCGAGGGACTTCTGGCCGAAGTTGGTGATCGCCAACAGGTCGTCCTCGGTCTTCTGCACCAACTCGCCAACGGTGTTGACCTGAGCCCGCTTGAGGCAGTTGCGGGGCCGTTCGGATAAGTCCAGGTCCTCGATCGGCAGGTCCAGGTCGGGCGATCCGCTGGTGGCCGCCCCGACGTCGCCGAGCTCGAGGCCCTGGGGGCTGTCGCTCATGTCCGCGACCAGGCCCACCAGCGAGCGCAGGGTGTCGCCGGCGGACGCCAGCGCCTCGCGGGGCGAGATGGAGCCGTCGGTCGTGATGTCGAGCACCAGGCGGTCGTAGTTGGTCGACTGCTCCACCCGGGTCGGCTCGACCGTAAAGGCCGCCACCCGGATCGGCGAGAAGATGGAGTCGACCGGGATGACCCCGATGGTCGACGACTTCTTGTTGCGGTCGGCGGACACGTAGCCGCGGCCGCGCTCGACGGTCAGGTCGGCGGCCAGTCGGCCCTTGGTGACCGTGGCGATGGCCAGCTCGGGGTTGAGCACCTCGACGTCGCTGGTGAGGACCAGGTCGCCGGCGGTGACGGTGGCGGGGCCGCGCACGTCGAGGCGCAGTGTCACCGGATCGTCGCTCTGGGTGGTGAGCACGATGTCCTTGATGTTGAGGATGATGTCGGTGACATCTTCCTTGACGCCCGGCAGGGTGGTGAACTCGTGCAGGGCCTCGTCGAAGCGCACCTGGGTGACGGCCGCTCCGGGGATGGAGGACAGCAGGGTGCGCCGCAGCGCCACCCCGAGGGTGTGGCCGAAGCCGGGCTCGAGGGGGCCGACGGCGAAACGCTGCCGGTTGCCTTCCTGCTCGCTCAGAGGCTCGACGGTGGGTCGTTGGATGATCAGCATGTGGGGGCCTTTACGGTGGTGCTGGTTACTTGGAGTAGAGCTCGACGATCAGGGATTCGCGTACGGGCACGTCGATGTGCTCGCGCTGCGGGACGTCCAGGACGGTGACCTGCTGCCCTTCGGCGCTGACCTCCAGCCACGGCGGCACCTGGCGGTCGAGGGTGTCGAGGTTGTGACGGACGACGATCATGCCCCGGGACTTTTCCTTGAGGGCCACGGTGTCGCCCTTGCGGACCCGGTAGCTGGGAATGGTGACCCGCTTGCCGTTGACGAGGACATGGCCGTGGCGGACCAGCTGGCGGGCCTGGGCCCGGCTGGCGCCCCAACCGGCCCGGAAGACCACGTTGTCGGCGCGCAGCTCGAGCATGCGGAGGAGGTTCTCGCCGGTGATGCCCGCCTGGCGGTTGGCCTCCTCGTAGAGGTTGTGGAACTGCTTTTCCAACACCCCGTAGATGCGGCGGGCCTTCTGCTTCTCCCGCAGCTGGGTGAGGTACTCGGACCCCTGGCGCATCCGATCCCGGCCGTGCTCACCGGGGGGGTAGGGCCGGCGCTCGATCGGGCACTTCATCGAGTCGCACTTGGGTCCCTTGAGGAACAGCTTCATCTTCTCCCGGCGGCAAAGGCGGCACACCGGACCGGTATATCGAGCCATGACCCGCCCCTCAGACCCGGCGCCGCTTCTTGGGGCGGCAGCCGTTGTGGGGGATGGGGGTGACGTCCTTGATGCCGGCGACCTCGATGCCGGTGTTCATCAACGAACGAATGGCGGTCTCGCGACCCGAACCCGGGCCCTTGACCAGCACCTCGACCTTGCGCACGCCGTGCTCCATGGCCCGCCGGGCGCACTGCTCGGCAGCCAGCTGGGCCGCGAACGGGGTGGACTTGCGTGAGCCCTTGAAGCCGACGTTGCCGGCGGACGCCCAGGCCAGGACGTTGCCTTCAGGGTCGCTGATGGAAACGATGGTGTTGTTGAACGAGCTCTTGATGTGGGCCACCCCGTAGGTGACGTTCTTGCGCTCGCGGCGACGGGGGCGGCGGCCGCCCGGCTTCGGCTTGGCCATCAGCGGCGTCCGGACGGGCTGGGCACGCCAGAGGCGGCGGCGGGCGGGTGCGTGGTGTTCTTCATGATCCCTTTGTCGAGTGTTGGCACCCCGGTGGTGGCAGCGAACCTGCCCGCCGTCCGCCGTGGGGCGGTGCTCTCTGCTAGTGCTTCCTGACCTTCTTCTTGCCGGCGACAGTCTTCTTGGGGCCCTTGCGGGTCCGGGCGTTGGTGTGGGTGCGCTGCCCGTGCACCGGGAGCCCCCGACGGTGGCGGATCCCCTGGTAGGAGCCGATCTCCATCTTGCGCTTGATGTCCTGGGAGACGTCCCGGCGGAGGTCGCCTTCCACTTTGAGGTTGGCGTCGATCCAGTTGCGTAGCCGGGTGACTTCCTCGTCGGTGAGATCGCGCACCCGCGTGGCCGGGTCGATGCCCGTGCCCTCGCACACCTGGGTCGCCGCCGTCTCGCCGATCCCGTAGATATAGGTGAGGGATGTCCCCAGGCGCTTCTCTCGAGGGATGTCCACCCCGGCAATACGTGCCATGTACCTTGCTTCCCTCTAGCCTTGGCGCTGCTTGTGGCGCGGATTAGTACAAATCACCATGACGCGGCCGTGCCGGCGGATGACCTTGCAGTGTTCACAGATGGCTTTGACGCTGGGGCGAACTTTCACGGCGACACTTTCCTACGGGACCTGGACGGCGGGGCGCCAACCCGCGCCGAAGCGCGGCTGGCCGACTGAATATGGTACTACGCGCCGGGCCCTAGCGTCCACCGGGCCCATCAGGGCAGGGTGAGCACTTCCGGGCCGTCGTCGGTGACGGCGATGGTGTGCTCGAAGTGGGCGGACAGGCTGCCATCGGCGGTCACCACGCTCCAGCCGTCGTCCAGCTGGACCGTCTCGGGACCGCCGGCATTGACCATGGGCTCTACCGCGAAGACCATGCCCGTCTTGAGCAGCGGACCCCGCCGCCCCGGCCAGTAGTTGGGGACCTGCGGGTCCTCGTGCATGGCCGTCCCGATGGCGTGACCCACGTACTCGCGGACCACCGAGAACCCGGCGCCCTCGGCGACGGTCTGCACGGCCAGGCCGATGTCGTGCAGCCGGTTGTCCGGGCGGATCTGCTCGATGCCCGCCCACAGGCTCTCCTCGGTCACCTTGATCAGCTTCTCCGCCTTGGAGTCGATGGCGCCGATGCCCATGGTGAAGGCGGCGTCACCGTGGTAGCCCTCCACGATCGCCCCGCAGTCGATGGACAGGATGTCGCCTTCGGCCAGCCGGTAGTCGCCCGGTATGCCGTGCACGATCATGTCGTTGGGGGAGGTGCAGATGACCGCCGGGAAACCGTGGTAGTTGAGGAAGTTGGACCGCGCCCCCCGCCGGTCGAGGACCTCCCGGGCGATCCGATCCAGCTCAGCCGTGGTCACTCCGGGCTTGGCTGCGGCCCGGGTGGCGGCGTGCATCTCCGCCACCACCCGGCCCGCCTTTCGCATCTTGGCGATCTCCTCCGTACTGCGTCGCACCCCTCCAGTGAACCACCTGAAACCGCCGATGCGGCCAGGGACGGCCCCCCGCCCCGCCCCCAGCGGATCAGGCGATGCCGGCGAACGCCAGGCTGTAGAGCACGGCCGTCAACGACAACCCGTCCGCCATCTCGCCGGTCTTGGCGAACTGCACCACCCGCGCCAGGGGGACCCACTCGATTCGCTCCGACTCCCCCGGGTCGGTGGGGTCCGACACCCGGTCCGCGCCGTCGGCGAAGAAGAGATGGAAGCGCTGGTCCGACAACCCGTTCGTCGGCTGGTAGGTCACCAGGTGGCGGATCGTCCGCAGCTGCCAGCCGGTCTCCTCGAGGGTCTCCCGCACCGCCGCCTGCTCGGGGCTCTCGCCGGCCTCGATCCGCCCCGCCGGGATCTCCCACCCCCACGTGTCGGTGATGAAGCGGTGGCGCCACAACAGCAGCACGCCCCGATCGGGGTCGTGGACCACGGTGCCGGCCGCCTCCTTCGACACCCGCACCACGTGGTGCTCGAAGCGCTCCTGGCCGGGGACCTCCACGTCCACCAGGCGCAGGCTGACCCATTCGCTGTCGTAGAGGCTCCGTTCGCCATGCACGGTCCAACGCACCCGGCGAGCTAGCCCGCCTGCGGGTACAGCTTGCGGCGGTCGACCTCGGTCACCAAGCGGTCGGTGACCTCGTCGGGGGTGCCGAGGGCTTCCATGTTGGCCAGCAGCTGCCGCTCCGCGAACCAGTCGATCAACGGCGCCGTCTCCCGCTCGTACAGCTGCAGGCGCCGGCGGATGGCCGACTCGGTGTCGTCGTCGCGCTGCACCACCTCGCCGCCACATACGTCGCAGATCGCCCGCACCCGAGGCGGGTTGTCGATGACGCTGTAGTTGGCGCCGCAGTCCGAGCACACCCGCCGGCTGGCCAGCCGACGCAGGACGTGGTCGGTGTCGATCTTCAGGTTGATGGCCAGGTCGAGTCCGCCCCGGGGCTCGATGAGCTCCAACAGGGCCTCGGCCTGGAACACGGTGCGGGGAAAACCGTCCAGGATGAACCCGCGGTGGGTCGTGTCGTCGTGGGTCAGGGCTTCTTTGACGATCCCGATGACGATGTCGTCCGGCACCAGTTCGCCGGCGTCGAGATACTTCCGGGCCTTCTGCCCGAACTCGGAGCCGGAGCGGATCGCGGCCCGGAAGGTGTCGCCGGTCGACACGTGCGGCACCACGTAATGACGCGACAAACGGATCGCCTGTGTCCCCTTGCCGGCCCCTTGCTTCCCGAGGATTACCAATCGGGCGCCGGGGTTCACCTACCGCGCTCTCCGCGACCGGGCCATCACTATTTCAGGAAGCCCTCGTAGTTGCGGAGCATCAGCTGGCTGTCGACCTGCTTCATGGTCTCGAGGGCGACACCGACGGCGATCAGCAGGGTGGTCCCGGCGAACGGGTAGTTCTGGATGTTCCAGAACGCCAGCATGATGGATGGCAGCAAGGCGATCACCGCCAGCCACAGGGCGCCGGGCAGGGTCACCCGGTTGAGGATGTTCTGCAGGTGGCGCTCCGTCGGCGGTCCGGGTCGGATCCCGGGGATGTACCCGCCCTGTTTGCGGATCACGTCCGCCTGCTGATGCGGGTCGAAGGTGATGGCGGCGTAGAAGTAGGCGAACCCAAGGATCATGACGCCGTACAGGACGATGTACCAGAGGTCGTTGGGCTGGGCCAGGTGGACGCTGATCCAGTGCTGGACCTGCTTCCAGAAGCCGTGGCTCGGCAGCACGTTGGAGATGAGGATCGGGAAGTACAGCACCGAGCTGGCGAAGATGATCGGGACCACGCCGCCGGTGTTGACCTTCATCGGGATGTAGGTGCTCTGGCCGCCGTACATGCGCCGGCCCACCACCCGTTTGGCGAAGGTGACCGGTATGCGCCGCTGGCCCTGCTCTATGAACACGATGGCCACCAGCAGGGCGATCGACAGGGCGATGATGATGGCGAACTTGAACACGCCGGCCTCGACCTTGACGGCCGCGCCCCCGGACGGCATGGTCGACACCACATTGGTGAAAATGAGGACCGACATGCCCTGGCCGACGCCGCGCTGGGTGATCAGCTCGCCGAGCCACATGACCACGACGGTGCCGGCGGTCATCGTCAGCACGATCAACAGGACCGCGCGGCACGGTGAACTTCGGGATCAGGTCGACGTTGAGCCCCGACCCTCCCCCGAGAAGGCCGCCGCCGCCGTTGTGGAACACGTAGGCCAGGCCGGTCGATTGCAGCACGGCCAGGGCGATGGTCAGGTAGCGGGTGACCTGCGTCAGCTTCTTCTGGCCGACCGCCCCCTCCTCGCGCCACTGCTCGAACTTGGGGATGACCACCATGAGCAGCTGGATGATGATGGAGCTGGTGATGTAAGGCATGATGCCCAACCCGAACACCGCGAAACGGGTGAGGGCCCCGCCCGAGAACAAGTTGAGGAAGCTGACCACCCCGGCGTGCTGCGAGGAGGCCACCAACGACTGGACGGCGTTGAAGTCGATGCCCGGGCAGGGGATGTTGGCGCCCAGGCGGTAGACCGCGATGATCAGCAAGGTAAAGATCACCTTGTTGCGCAGGTCCGGGACCCGGAACATGTTCGCCAGGTTGGTGAGGGTGCTCCGCATCAGCGATCTTCTCCTGCCGGACCGGCCAAGACTGCCGGGGCCTGCGACGACTGCGACAACTGGGACGACTGCCGAGCCGGCCAAGGCGGCCGGGACCGAAGGAAGGCTACCGCGCCCGGCGAGTCGACCTAGTCGGCTCGCCGGAAATTTCGGCCGTCCGGCCCTGGAATTACCGGTTGGTGAGGGCGTTGCCCTTCGCCGGCGGCCGGCCGTGGCCGAACGGGAGCGGCAGGATCTCGGTCCGGCCGCCAGCCGCTTCGATGGCGGCGACCGCCGAGCGGGAGAAGCCGTGGGCCGACACGTTGACCCGCCGGGTGAGCTCGCCCCGGCCCAGCACCTTGACCAGGCCGTGCTTGTGCACCAGCCCGGCCGCCCGCAGGGTGTCGGGGCTGACGACGTCACCTTCGAAGCCTTCCAAGGTGTCCAGATTGATCACGTTGTATTCCACCCGAAACGGGTTCTTGAAGCCCTTGAGCTTCGGGATGCGTTGCTTCAGCGGGAGCTGCCCGCCCTCAAACCCCGGCTTGATGTTGTCGCGGGCGCCCTGGCCCTTGGTGCCCCGGCCCGCGGTCTTGCCGCCCTTGCCGGCGATGCCGCGGCCGACGCGGCGCCGGGCCCGGGTGGACCCCGGCGCCGGCTTGAGGTCGTGGACTCTCATCGGACGCTCTCCTCCACTTTGATCAGGTGCGGCACCCGGGCGATCATGCCCCGGATCTCCGGCCGGTCCGGCAAGGTGTTGGTGGTGCCGATCCCGTGCAGCCCGAGGGCCCGCAGGGTGCCCCGGTGCTTGGGCTTGGTGCCGATGCCGGACTTGACCTGGGTGACCGTCAAACTCCCGTCGGCCATCACGCCACCTCGCGCGGCACCCGGCCGCCGCGCTGGGTCTCGCTGTACGCCCGCCACACGCCGGCCGGGGTGACCTCCTCGGGGGACTTACCCCGCAGGCGGGCGATCTCGTCCGGCCGCTTCAGGCCGCGGAGGCCGGCGACGGTGGCCTGGGCCACGTTGATGCTGTTGGACGACCCCAGCGACTTGGCCAGGATGTCGTGGATGCCGGCCATCTCCAGGATGGCCCGGGCCGCCCCGCCGGCGATCACGCCGGTACCGGGGGCGGCCGGCTTGAGGAGCACCCGCCCGGCGCCGGCCTCACCGAGGATGGGGTGGGTGATGGTAGAGCCGGCCAGGGGGACCGTGAACATATTTTTCTTGGCCTCCTCGATCCCCTTCTGGACCGCCAGGCCGGCTTCCTTGGCCTTGCCGTAGCCGAGGCCGACGGTGCCCTGCCCGTCGCCGATCACCATGAGCGCGGCGAACGAGAAGCGCCGCCCGCCCTTGACGACCTTGGCGACCCGGTTGACCTTGATGGTCCGGTCTTCGTACTGCTGATCAGCCATTTGCTCTAAAACTCCAGTCCGGCCTCGCGGGCCGCCTCAGCGACAGCGGCCACCCGGCCGTGATACAGGAAACCGCCCCGGTCGAAGACCACCTTGTCCACGCCGGCGGCCTTGGCCCGCGTCGCGACCAAGCGGCCGACGGTCGTGGCCGCGGCCTTGTTACCCGTGGCGCCCGCGCCCCGGAGGTCCTTCTCCACCGACGACGCCGCGGCCACCGTGCGCCCGGTGCGATCGTCGATCACCTGGGCGGTGATGTGCTTGTTGCTGCGGAACACCGCCAGGCGCGGCCGGTCCGCGGTGCCGGCCACCTTCTTGCGGACCCGGTAATGCCGGCGGGCCCGGGCGACCTGCTTGTCTTTGGTTGACGTGCTCATATCAGCGACCTAACTCGTGGCTTACTTTGCGGCCTTGCCGGCCTTGCGGATGACACGCTCGCCCGCGTAACGGACACCTTTTCCCTTGTAGGGCTCGGGCTTGCGGACCTTGCGGATGTTGGCGGCGACCTGGCCCACCAGCTCCTTGTCGATGCCCCGCACCGTGATACGGGTCGGCAGCGGCACCTCGAAGGTGACGCCCTCTGGGGCGTCGATGAACACAGGGTGGCTGAAACCCAGGGCCAGTTCGAGCTGGTTGGCGCCCCGGGCGATGGCCCGGTAGCCGACCCCGACGATCTCCAGGTCCTTGTTGAAGCCGTCGGTGACCCCGACGACCATGTTGTTGACCAGGCTGCGGGTCAGGCCGTGGAGGGCCCGGTTCTGGCGTTCGTCGTTGGGGCGCTCCACCAGCAGGGTGGAGTCCTCCTGGCGCACGGTGATCTCACCGGGCACCGAGCGCGCCAGGGTGCCCTTGGGGCCTTTGACGGTGACCAGGCGGTCGGCGAGGGTCACCTCGACGCCCGAGGGCACCGCGATCGGGGATCGTCCAATTCGCGACATGGCTACGTCCTCTTCCTCACCATACGTAGCAGAGGATCTCGCCGCCGACGCGGCGCTGGCGCGCCTCTCGGTCGGTCATGAGCCCCTGACTGGTCGAAAGGACCGCCACCCCCAGCCCGCCGAGCACCCTCGGCAGCTTGTCGGCCGCGGTGTAGACCCGCAGGCCGGGCTTGGAGATGCGGCGCACCCCGGAGATGGTCCGGCTGCGGTCCTTGGTGTACTTCATGGTGATCTCGAGGGTCCGCCCGGGCCGCTCGGATGCCTGGCTGACGTCGAAACCGACGATGTAGCCCTCCTTGGTCAGTACCGCGGCCAAGGCCTCCTTGAGCTTCGACGAGGGCATCCGCACGGTGTCGTGCATGGCGACGTTGGCGTTGCGGATGCGCGTCAACATGTCGGCGATGGGGTCCGTCATGGTCATGCCGCGGGCCCCCTTACCAGCTCGCCTTGGTCACGCCGGGCACCTCGCCGGCGTGCACCAGCTCGCGCAGACAGATGCGGCACAGGCCGAACTTCCGGAACACCGAATGAGGCCGACCGCACCGCCGGCAACGGGTGTAGGCCCGCACCTTGTACTTCGGCTTGCGCTGAGACTTGATGATGAGCGCCTTCTTGGCCATGGATGTCTAGTTGCCTTCTCTGCTAGTTGCCATCTCGGCGGAACGGGAAGCCGAACGCGTCGAGCAGCGCTCGACCTTCTGCGTTGTTGCGAGCCGTGGTGACGATGGTGATGTCCATTCCCCGGGGGGCGTCGATCTTGTCGTAATCGATCTCCGGGAAGATGAGCTGCTCGGTGACGCCGAACGTGTAGTTGCCGCGCCCGTCGAAACCTTTTGGTGAAAGACCCCGAAAGTCGCGGATCCGGGGGATCGCCAGGGATACCAGCCGGTCGAAGAACTCCCACATGCGGTCGCCGCGTAGCGTGACCTTGGCCCCGATGGGGTTGCCCTCCCGGAGCTTGAAGCCGGCGATCGACTGCTTGGCCCGGGTCACGAGGGGCTTCTGGCCGGTGATGGCGGTCAGGTCACGCACCGCCCCCTCGAGCAGCGACGGCTGCTGGGTGGCCCGGCCCACGCCCATGTTGATGACGACCTTCTCCATGCGGGGGACCAGCATGATGTTGGGCAGCCCGAGGCTGTCCTTGAGCTGGCCCCGCAGCTCCTGGTCGTAGCGGGTCTTGAGCCGCGGCCGCTCCTTGGTGGTCGAGGCGGCAGCCATCACAGCTCCCGGCCGCAGCGCTTGCAGACGCGCACCTTGGTGCCGTCGGCCTTGATCTGGTAGCCGATGCGCACCGCCCCGTCCTTGGGGCACACCAAGGCCACCGCCGACGCCGGGACGGGCATGTCCTTGTCGATGATGCCGCCCTTGACCCGGGCCTTGGTCTGGCGCTGGTGCTTCTTGGCCACGTTGATGCCCTCGACGATCACCTTGTCGTCCTTGGGCAGGACGCGCATGATGACGCCGCGCTTGGACCGGTCCTTGCCGGACAGCACCTCGACCTCGTCACCCTTTTTCACTCGCATTTACAACACCTCCGGCGCCAGCGAGATGATTCGCATGAAGCGCTTGTCCCGCAGCTCACGCCCGACGGGCCCGAAGATGCGGGTGCCGCGCGGTTGCTGCTGATCGTTGATGAGCACGGCGGCGTTCTCGTCGAAGCGGATGTAGCTGCCGTCGGGCCGGCGCTTTTCCTTCTTGGTGCGCACCACCACGCACTTGACGACGTCGCCCTTCTTGACGTTGGCGCCCGGGATGGCGTCCTTGACGGCCGCCACGAACACGTCACCGATCGACGCGTACCGCCGGCGGCTGCCGCCGAGCACCTTGATGCACAGCACTTCCTTGGCGCCGGAATTGTCGGCCACCCGGAGTCGGCTCTCCTGCTGGATCATCGCCGTTGCCCCTTACTTCGCCCGCTCGAGCACGTCGATGATCCGCCAACGCTTGAGCTTGGACATGGGGCGGGTCTCGGCGATGCGGACCCGGTCGCCGACCTGGACGTCGTTGTTGGGGTCGTGGGCGTAGAAGGCCTTGGTCCGCTGCACGGTCTTGGCGTAGCGGGGGTGGCGGACGCGCTCGATGACGCCGATCACGGCGGTCTTGTCCATGGCGACCGACAGCACCAGACCCTCGCGGATCTTGCGCCGGTTGGGCCGGTCCTCGGCGTTCTCGGTTGTGGTTGCTTCGCTATCGGGGGTTGTATCAGGGGCCATCAGGGCGTCACCTCTTCTGCCGCCGCCTCGGCGGCCGCGATCTCCCGCTCTCGCAACAGGGTGGCGATGCGGGCGATTTCTTTGCGCACGTGGCCCAGGCGAGAGGAGTTGTCCTGCTTGCCCGTCGCCATCTGGAAGCGCAGGTTGAAAAGCTCGTGCTTCGACTCGACCAGCTTCTGGTCCAGCTCCTCGAGGTTGAGCTCCCGGAGATCCTTGATCTTGGTCATCCCACCTCCACCTCTTCCTGCTGGGCCCGCACGACGACCCGGGCCTTGATCGGCAGCTTCTGGATAGCTCGCTCCAGGGCGCTCCGACCCAGGGCCTCGCTGACCCCGCCCAGCTCGAACAGGATCCGGCCCGGCTTGACCACGGCCACCCAGAACTCCGGGTTGCCCTTGCCGGAACCCATGCGGGTCTCGGCCGGCTTGGCGGTCACCGGCTTGTCCGGGAAGACCCGGATCCACACCTTCCCGCCGCGCTTGACGTGGCGGGTCATGGCGATACGGGCCGCTTCGATCTGGCGGGCGGTGATCCAGCCCGGCTCCAGGGCCTGGATCCCGTAGTCGCCGAAGGTGACGGTGGTCCCGCCTTTGGCCTGGCCGGTGAGCCGGCCCCGTTGCTGTTTGCGGTGCTTGACCTTGCGCGGCATCAACATGGCTGATCACGCGTCCTTGGGGAAGTGCGGGGTCTCGTGATGGTCGCCCCGGGTCCGGCGTTCGATGTCTTCCTCTTCGGCCAGCAGGCGCTCCAGCTCCGGGTCGACCTCGACGATGGGGCGTTCCTCGTCGGCGGGGGCGTCCACCGCCACCTCGGCGGGGGCATCGGCGGCGGGCGCGGCCGGGACCGAACCGGGCTCGCCCAGGTCGGGCCGGCGCCGGCCACCGCCGGCGGAGATGACCCGCCGGGGCCGGTTCTGGCCGGACGTCTCACCCACGGCCATGGCCGCCTCGCGGCTGATCTTCTCCTCCGCGGAGACCTTGTAGGGGAGGATGTTGCCCTTGTAGATCCAGACCTTGACGCCGATGCGCCCGTAGGTGGTCTTGGCCTCGCGGAAGCCGTAGTCGATGTCGGCCCGCAAGGTGTGCAGCGGCACCCGGCCTTCCCGGTAGAACTCCCGGCGGGACATCTCCGAGCCGCCCAGGCGGCCCGCGCACTGGACCCGGATGCCGAGGGCGCCGGCCTTCTGCACGGTCTGCACCGTGCGCTTCATGGCCCGGCGGAAGCTCACCCGGCCGGCCAGCTGGTCGGCGATCCCCTGGGCCATCAGGGCGGCGTCGAGCTCGGGCTGCTTGATCTCCTGGATGTTGAGCTGCACCTTGGGGTTCTTGGTCATCTCGGCCAGCTTGGTGCGCAGCCGGTCCGCTTCGGCTCCCCGTCGGCCGATGACGATGCCCGGCCGGGCGGTGTGGACGTCGATGCGCAGCCGGTCCCGGGTGCGCTCGATCTCGATGCGGCTCACCGCGGCCCGCTCCAGCTGGCCCATCAGATAGTCGCGGACCTTCCAGTCCTCGATGAGATAGTCCTGGTAGTCCCGGTCGGTAAACCACCGCGATTTCCAGTCGGTGGTCACGCCCAGGCGGAACCCGTACGGGTTGACCTTCTGGCCCATCTAGTGCTCGTCTTTCTCGTCGTCGGCCGGGGCGTCCTTGCGGGGTGCCGCGTCCTGGCTCGGTTCCTCGACCTCGGCGCTGGCCGTCTCGTCGTCGGCCGCTTCGGCCGCTTCGGTCGTGTCGGCCGCCTCGGTGGTGTCGGCTTCGGCCGCTTCGGTCGTCTCGGCCCCGTCGGTCACCTCGGCCGTCTCGCCGGCCTCGGCGGTGTCGGCCCCCTCGGTCGCATCGGTCGCCTCGGCCGTGTCCGCCTCCTCGGCCGCGGCCACCTCCAACTCGTCCAACTCCTCCTGTGCGGAGCCGTGACGGCGCTCCGCCCGGGAGCGCTGGTCGCCCTCGGCCCGGCGGGCGCCGGCCACCCGGCGGGCCCGCTGCGCCAGCTGCTCGGCGCGGCGGCGGGCCTGCATGCGCTGCAACTGCACCTCGGGCATGCGGCTGACGATCACGGTGATGTGGCTGGTGCGCTTGCGGATGCGGGTGGCCCGGCCGCGGGCCCGGGGCCGCCAGCGCTTGATGGTGGTGCCCTCGTCGGCGAAACAGGCCGACACGAACAGCTCTTCGGGATCCAGCTCGTCGTTGTTCTCGGCGTTGGCCACCGCCGAGCGCAGCACCTTGTAGACGACCATGGCGGCGTCGCGTTCGGAGAAGCGCAGGATGTCCTCCGCCTCGTGCACCGGTTTGCCGCGCACCAGGTCGAGGACCTCGCGGACCTTGTAGGGCGACAGCCGGGCGTGGCGCAGCACGGCCCGGGTCCCTTCCCGCTCGTTGGTCTTGAGGCCGGACACTACCTTCTCCCCGCTCGTTCCTGGCCGGCGTGATACCGGAAGGTGCGGGTCGGGGCGAACTCGCCCAGCTTGTGACCCACCATCGACTCGGTGATGTACACCGGGACGTGCTTGCGGCCGTCGTGGACCGCCACGGTGTGACCGACCATGTCGGGGATGATCGTCGAACGACGCGACCAGGTCTTGATGACCCGCTTCTCGTTGCGCGAGTTGAGGTCGTCCACCTTCTTGAGCAGGTGGTCGTCGACGAAAGGACCCTTCTTGAGACTACGGGGCATGCGTACTACCTCCGGGCGCCGCGGGTGCGCCGGCGGCGGACGATGAGCTTCTCGGATGGTTTGGTGCGGTCGCGGGTCCGGCCTTCGGGCTTACCCCACGGCGACACCGGATGGCGCCCGCCAGAAGTCTTGCCTTCGCCGCCGCCCAGGGGGTGGTCGACCGGGTTCATGGCCACGCCGCGGGTCTGGGGGCGGACGCCCTTCCACCGGTTGCGGCCGGCCTTGCCGATGCTGATCAGCTCGGCCTCGGCGTTGCCGACCTCGCCGAGGGTGGCCCGGCAGTCGATCGGCACCCGGCGCATCTCGGTGGACGGCAGACGCAGGGTGGCGTAGTCGCCTTCCTTGGCGACCAGCTGCACGCTCATACCGGCGCCACGGGCGATCTTGCCGCCGCCGCCCGGCTTGAGCTCCACGTTGTGCACGACCGAGCCCACCGGGATGTAGCGCATCGGCAGGGCGTTGCCCGGCCGGATGTCCGAGCCCTGACCGCTCTGCACCACGTCGCCGACGCCCACCCGGGACGGGGCCAGGATGTAGCGCTTCTCGCCGTCGTGGTAGTGCAGCAAGGCGATGCGGGCGTTGCGGTTGGGGTCGTACTCGATGGCCGCCACCGTGGCCGGGACGCCGTCCTTGGTGCGCTTGAAGTCGACGATCCGGTACTGCTGCTTGTGGCCGCCGCCCTTGTGCCGGGCGGTCTTGCGGCCGTAGGCGTTGCGCCCCCCGGTCCCCGGCTTGGGGGCCAGCAGGCTCTTCTCGGGCCGCGTCTTGGTGATCTCGCTGAAGTCGGAGACCGACTGAAAGCGGCGGCCGGCACTGGTCGGCTTACGTTTGCGGAGCACCATCTCAGTTCCCCTCGAAGATCGGGATGCTCTGACCGGGGGCCAGGGTCACGATCGCCCGCTTGGTGTCGGCCCGCTTGCCGAAGGTCTGCTGCTTGCGGTTGCGCTTGCGCTTGCCGGGCCGGTTGAGCGTGTTGACGTTGACCACGTTGACCCCGAAGATGGCCTCCACCGCGTGGCGGATCTCGATCTTGTTGGCGCCGGGCGCCACCACGAAGGTGTACACCCCCTGGTCGAGCAGGCCGTAGGACTTCTCGGACACCACCGGCCGCAGGATCACGTCCCGGGGATCACTCATCACCGACCTCCACTTCGGGCTCCTCCACTTCGGCCTCGGCCTCCTCCGACTCGTCGGCCGCCGCCACCGCCGCCGGTTCGGGCGCTGGCGGTTCGGGCGCTGGCGGTTCGGGCGCGGGCGCCGCCGCCGCCTCGACCACCTCGGTGATTTCGCCGGCGCCGGGCAGGGTGCGGCGGGTGAAGACGATCCAGTCGTTGCACAGGATGTCGTAGGCGTTGAGCTCGCCGACCACCATCAGCTGGATCGCCGGCAGGTTGCGGAAGGACTTGTAGGCCTCCTCGTCGTCGCGGTCGAGGACGATCAGCACCTTGCCGGTCAGCCCGAGCGCGTCGAGGGCGCCTCGGGCTTCCTTGGTGCTCGGAGTCTCCCATGGCCAGGAGCTGACGACGACGATCTTGCCGTCGGCCGCCCGATCCGACAGGGCGGACCGCAGCGCCAGCTGGATCATCTTGCGGGGCGTGCGCTGCCGATAGCTGCGGGGCTTGGGCCCCAAGGCGATGCCGCCGCCGGTAAATTGCGGCGCCCGTTCGGACCCCTGCCGGGCCCGGCCGGTGCCCTTCTG
Source organism: uncultured Acidimicrobiaceae bacterium (assembly GCA_963702305.1). Taxonomy (GTDB): domain Bacteria; phylum Actinomycetota; class Acidimicrobiia; order Acidimicrobiales; family Palsa-688; genus PALSA-693. The sequence continues at coordinate 199,116 of CAVPBX010000020.1, forward strand.
CTTGAACGGCTTCCGCCCGCCGCCGGACACCTCGGCCCGGGTCTTGGTGCTCTGGGTGCCGGCCCGGGCCGCGGCCAGCTGGGCCGTCACGACCTGGTGCAGGACCGGCACGTGGGGCTGGATGCCGAAGATGGCCTCGTCGAGCTCGACCGAGCCGGCGACCGTTCCCTGCACGTCTCGCACCTCGACGGAGAGGGCCATCACTTGCCTCCCTTGATCGCGCCGCGGATGAGGATCAGCCCGCCGCGCGGGCCGGGCACGGCCCCCTTCAGCAGCAGCAGGTTGCGCTCGCCGTCCGCCTGCACCACCTCCAGGTTGAGGGTGGTGACCTTCGCCGACCCCATCTGGCCGGCCATCCGGGTGCCCTTGAACACCCGGGCCGGGGTGGCACACGCCCCCACCGAGCCGGGCGCCCGATGATGCTTGTGGTTGCCGTGGCTGGCGCCCTGGCCCTTGAAGTTGTGGCGCTTCATGGCGCCGGCGAATCCCTTGCCCTTGCTGACCGCGGTGACGTCGACCTTGTCGCCGGCGCTCAGCACGTCGACCGTCAGCTCCTGGCCGACCTGGTAGTCGGCGGTGTCCGCCACCCGCAGCTCGACGAGGACCTTGCCGGGGTCGACGCCGTCGCCCGCCGCCGCGAAGTGGCCGGCTTCGGGCTTGGTCAGGGACCGGGCCTTGCGGATGCCGTAGGTCACCTGCAGCGCGGAGTAGCCGTCACGGTCTGGCGTCTTGAGTTGCACGACGCGCACAGGTGTGACCCGGACGACCGTGACCGCGACGGCGCGGTTCTGGTCGTCCCAGACCTGGGTCATGCCGACTTTCTCGCCGACGATCGCTTTGGATGGCACAGCTGGGCTCTTTCTTGGGGTTCGTGGCGGAGGGGACCGACCGCCACTAGGAGGATCGGCCGCCTCACACGCGGACGCTCCGCTCGGTCAGCCCGAGCGGAGCGCTCGATTGGTTCTGCCACGGGGTCTCCTTCCAGCCCACCTCGGCGAGGCGACGCTGTCCGGACACTCGCGGACATCAGTTCAGACGACGGCTCGCCAGTATAGCCACCCCAGCGCCCGAGGTCGCCAGCCGCCCCGGGACCTCGTCGGGCCGGCCGGGGGGCCGCCGCCATCGGACAAACTGACCGGGTGCCCTGGACCCTCGCTCCCCCGCCGACCGTAATCGACGACCGGCGGATCGTCGCCCCCGACGTCGAACGGGTCGACGCCGTGCTGCACTTCGACGTGCAGGCGCGGGAGGCCACCGGCACGGCCTCTGTCGACTTCCACGGTGGCCCCGTCGACGGCCACCCCGCCCTCGATCTGCGCCAGCCCATCGAGTGGCTCCGGCTCGACGGCGACGACCTGAGCCCCGACGCCTTCGCCCCGCTCGACCTGGGCGCCGGGCCCGGCTCCGAGATGCGCGTCCTGGATGTCAGCGTCGAGGCGGGCAGCGCCCACCGCCTCGAGATCGGGTACCGCCTCGACACCCCGCAGGCGCAAGGGGCCGAGCCCATCGGCTGGCAGGACGGATCGCTCCGCTTCGACCTGTGGATGTCGGACTTGGAGCCGGGCCGGTACCTGGAGATGTGGATGCCCGCCCCGCTGATCCACGACCAGTTCGGGTGCAACGTGACCGTCGAGCTGACCGGCCACGACCGGCCCCACACCCTGGTCGCCAACACGGCCGGGGTGGACGCGGCCGCGTACTCCCGCGCCGGCCAACGGTGGACCCTGTGCTACCCACCCCACTTCACCGCCCTGTCGCCCATGCTCGTCATCGCACCCAGCGACGGCATCGAGCTGCGCCGCAGCGCCCTCGGCCTCCCCGGCCAGGAACGGTCGCTGGGCCTGGTGTGCGCCCGGCACCTCGAGGTCGACGCCGACCTGGGCGCGGTGGAGGCGGACATCAAATCCTGGCTGGTGTACATGACGGCGCGCTACGGGCCGTGGGTGCACGGCGACACCTTCTGGGCCTTCGTGTGGGGTCCGGGCCGGGGCATGGAGTACGACGGCGCCACCACCGCCTCGGTCGCGGCCCTGGAGCACGAGGTGTTCCACAGCTGGTTCGGGCGAGGGGTGAAGCCCGCCCGCGCCGCGGACGGTTGGATCGACGAGGCGTGGACCACCTGGGCGACCACGTCGCGCCGGGCCGAGCTCCCCCGCTTCGCGGTAGAGGACCTGCCGCTCGACGAGCCACCGGTGGTGCTGTACCCGCCGCATCCCTGGGCCCGGCACACCCCGTCGCGGCCTACACCGACGGCGCCCGGCTCTTCGCCGGCCTGGCCTTCCTCTTCGGGGGGGCCGACCGGCTGCGCACAGCGATGGCCGAGTGGTATCAGGTCTACGCCGGACGGGCCGCGACCACCGACGGGCTGGCGGCCCATCTGGGTGCCTGGTCGGGGGCGGACATCGGCCCGTGGTGGGCCCGGTACGTGCACGGGCGCGGCTGACCCTCGGCCCCGCCGGTGCCGGCGTCGGCGCTCAGGTGATATCGGCCGGCTCCACCACGAACTCGTCGGTAACCCCGTCGACGGGCAGCAGCCGGCCCGCCGGGTCTCGCCGGTCGCCGTGGTAGCAGATGCGGTACCGGCCGGGCGGGGTGTCAGGGGGAATGGCCCAGGTGACGGCGATCTCGGAGGTGGCCCGCCCGACGCGCGACCAGCGCAGCTTGGTCGACCAGTCCCCGTCGTCGGCGACTCGCAGCCAGGCCCCGCCCCCATCCGCGTGGTGCTGGACCTCGAGGTAGGTGCGGCCCCGGCGGAGGTCGTTGTTGGGGTAGGCGCCGGCAAAGACGGCGCCGCGCCACGTCGCCGGGCCGGTAGGAGGGGCGGGGCCCGGTGAGCACGTCGCCCAGCCGGCGCCCGGGCGGCGGTTGATCGGCCGCCGCCCGGGTGCGGGCGGCGCGCGGCGTCGACAGGGGCGGCGGCGCCTCGCCTCGGGGTGACGGCCGCCCGTCGCGCATGGCGGTGGCCAGGTCGGCGACGGTCTGCTGCAGGGCGGCCAGCTCCCATCGTCCGAACAGGGTGCTGCCGCCCTCGTAGCGTTGGGCGCCGTACTCCTCCGGGGTGGTCACGTAGTGCACGTAGGCGTTGGCGTAGCCGGCGACGAGGACGTCGCGGACCTCGGCTCCCACGATGGCGGCGACGGTCCGGCGCAGGCGGAGGCCGGCGACGATGGTGGCCTCGGCCGGGATGCCGATGAGATAGAGCGAACCGAGGCGGACCAGCTGCACGGGCACCCGTTCCTGGGCCAGCGGCACCACCCGGTTGAGCCAGCCGCCCGGCACCACCAGCGCCTTGGGGGCCTGGGCGTCCTGGAGGCCGGGCGACAGCCGGTAGAAGAGCCGGCGGGACAGCCAGTCCCACCCCGGGTTGCGGCCCTGCCGGAACAGGCGGAAGGCGGGTCCTTCGTCGGTCCCCGCCAGGGCGGCGGCCCCGCCGAACCCGGGGGTGGTGCGGTGGGTCCGCCCGTCGCCGGTGAACGCCTCGGCGACCGCCGTGCCGGACAGATCGATGTAAGTGAGGCGAGCGTCGATCGGGCCTTCGAGCGGCCGGGCGGCCCGCAACGCCGCGGCCGCCGCCGCCGATTGGCGTTCGCCGATGATCCGGGTGTTCTCGAACTGGTCGTCGGTCGGGCCGCTGCCGGGCCGGAGATCGAGGTTCGGTGACATGTCGCCGGCGTTGGTCTGGGCGAAGGCCCCGATAAAAGACGGCGCCTCCGCGGCCAGGTAGTCCACGCCCCACGTCAGCCGTTCGAGGTGATAGGCCGCGTAGCCCTTGTTGTCGGAGCTGATCAGCCGGTTGCGGTTGGTCATGCTGGTCCCGTGGGTGGCGAACCAGTTCACCGCGCCGACCAGGCGACCGTCGCGGGAGAAGCCCACCACCGTCGTCTGGGGATCGACGGCCTCGGGAAAGAACGCCCGGTCCCGCGCAGGGTTGCGGTCGAACGCCACCCGGGAGCGGTTGGTGCTGGCGTCGTGCAATTCGCTGTGCCCCAGGGTCACACCGGCCGGTCCCAGGTCGGCGTGGGCCCGCGCCGCGGCCTCGACGATGCCGTCCACGATGGCCGCGAAGGTGAGCGGCCGGAAGCCACCCGTGTTGGAGTTGTAGAGCCGGTGGTGCGAGTAGCCGCCCGGGCCGCAATGGGTGTGGGTGGCGGTGAGCATGACGTTCTGCTCGTGGTACAGGCCACCGAAGCGATCGCCCAGCCGGCGAAGCACCTCCCGGTGGACGCTGTCGAAGATCATGGGGAGCTCGTTGACGGAGATCAGCACCCGGACGGACGACTGCCGATCGACGATGACGAAGGCGCGCGACCGCAGCCGGGTGTGGATCCCCGCGGTGCGCTGGGAGGCCTTGCCGTAACCGAGCATCCCGCACTCGGCGGACTCCCCGGTGATGTCCCCGATGCCTCTGCCGGCGAGGTACCCCGCGCCGGCACCCGGGCTCGAGCTCAACGAGGCCGCCCGGCGGCCAGGCGTCGTCCTTTTTTACCGAACAAGTGACGCGGCACGGAGAGGGAAACCTACCGCGCCCGGCCCGGTCTCAGGAGGCGACGGCGACGACCTCGACGGGCAGCGGGTTGGAGAACTCCATGGCCGCGTCTTCGACGCCGCTCAGCTTCAGGTACCGGTAGTCCCGCAGGTAGCTCTGGTGCACCTGCCAGGGAAACTTGGAGCCCTGCTTCGGGAACCGGTCCGCCGACCGCTGCACGTAGCCCGAGGAGAGACCCAGGAGCGGGCTCGGGACCACCGTGGCGTCCCGGTTGACCGGCGTGCACTGGCGGACGTCGGAGGCTCGCATGTAATTGAGCATCCGGCACACGTAGTCGCACGTGAGGTCGCACTTGAGCGTCCACGAGGCGTTGGTGTAGCCGACCGCGACGGCCAGGTTGGGCACCCCCTCGAGCATCATGCCCTTGTAGGTCAGCTTGCTGGCGATGTCCACGGCCTCGCCGTCGACGGACAGCTGGACGCCGCCGATGAAGAGCAGCTCGAGCCCGGTGGCGGTGATGATGATGTCGGCTTCCAGCTCGGCGCCGGACTCGAGCCGCAGGCCCTGCTCGGTGAAGGTGTCGATGCGGTCGGTCACCACCGACGCCGTGCCCGCCTTGATCGCCGCGAACAGGTCGCCGTCGGGCACCACGCAGAAGCGCTGATCCCACGGGTTGTACCGGGGGGTGAAGTGGGTGTCGATGTCGTAACCCGGGGGCAGCTGGCGCTCGAGTTGCTTGCGGACCATGCGTTTGACGAGCTCGGGCCGCCGCTGGCTCAGCTGGAAGAAGGCCTGGGTGGAGAGGGCCTTGAACCACCGGATGGCCAGGCCCGACGCCCGGTGCGGCAGCACCTGGCGGAAGAGATCGGCGACCGGATCCTTGGCCGGCAAGGAGGCGATGTACGTCGGCGAGCGCTGCAGCATCGTCACGTGCGCGGCGGTGGCGGCCAGGGCGGGGATGAGCGTGACGGCGGTCGCCCCGCTGCCGATGACCACTACCCGTTTGCCGGCGTAGTCGAAGTCGTCGGGCCAGGCCTGGGGGTGCACGATGGTGCCCTGGAAGCGGTCCATCCCCGCGAAGTCGGGGAGGTAGCCGTGGTCGTAGCGGTAGTAGCCGGTGCACGAGAAGATGAAGCCGCAGCGGACCTCGACCGTCTCGCCCGTGTCCGTCCGCTCGGCGGTCACGTGCCAGGCCGCGTCGCGGCTGGACCAGTCGGCCCGGACGATCCGGTGGTGGAAGCGGATGTGCTGGTCGATGCCGGCGTCGACCGCGGTGTCCCGGATGTACTGCAGGATGGAGTCGCCGTCGGCGATCGACTTCTCGCCGTCCCAGGGGCGAAACGAGTAGCCCAGGGTGAACATGTCGGAGTCGGACCGGATCCCCGGGTAGCGGAACAGGTCCCACGTGCCGCCGATGGCGTCCCTGGCCTCGAAGATGGCGTAGGACGCCCAGGGGCACTCGGTCTGCAGGTAGGAGCCGGCCCCGACGCCGGAGAGGCCGGCGCCGACGATCAGGACATCGAGCTGCTCCACCGGGGTGGTCACGCCGCGGAGGTGGCCAGTTTGTCGTTGAGGGTGCCGTGCTCCCCGAACAGGGTGGCCCGCCACGTTTCGACCAGCCCGGTGGTGTCGCGGTCGTCGGGGTGGAAGTCGGGGCGGTTGTAGTCCTTGAGTTGCAGCCAGATGTCCCGGCTGAGGAACGGCGAGCGTCGCACCGTGCGCCAACTCGCCCAGAGCCGGCGGGGTCGGTAGGCGTCGCGGTCGCCGAGCAGGGACAGGGCGACGATCGTGGACATGCCGGCCACGAAGCCGAAGCGGAAGACGTTCATCGTCCACACCCGCATGCGCTCGGTGCCGCCGACCGCCTGGTACACGTCGAAGGCCACCGCCTTGTGTTCGGACTCCTCCAAGGCGTGCCAGACGAAGAGGTCCTGCACGGCTTCGTGACCGAACTGCCGCCGGGTCTCCTCACTGGTGAGCACCAGTTCGGCCAGGGTGGCGGTGAAGTGCTCGAGGGCCGCGGTCACCGCCAGGTTGGACTTCGCCGACAACACCCGCTCGCGCAGGCCCAAGGCCCGCTTGACGAACCGCTCCACCTGTTTGGTCGGGTAGCCGAGCTGTGCCAGGTGGTCGTTGAAGGCCCGGTGCTCGCGCCCGTGCATGGCCTCCTGGCCGATGAAACCGTTGACCTGGCGCTTCAACTCGGGATCGGTGATCTGGTCGCGGAACCGCCGGACCGAGCGGACGAAGAAGTCCTCCCCGTCCGGGAAGACCGAGGACAGCGCCGCGGTCACGTGGCTAAGGATCAGGTCACCGTCCTCGGCGAAATGCCGGGGCACGGTCTCAAAGGACTCCTCGAAGGCCATGCGGCGGGTGGGAACTTTGCGTTCGGGGTTTCGGGCTTGGGTCATCGGCATCGTCTCCCAGCGCACACGATGTGGGTTGTCCCCCCACTCTAGAGGATTAGAGTGTTTTACTCAACTCCTCAATTTTGTTACTCTTGTCACTGATGGCGCCCCGGTCCCACGTCCCTGCCGCGGTGGCGGCGACCAAGGGCGAGCAGACGCGGCGCGCCATCCTGGCCGCCGCCATCGCCCGGTTCGGTCGCGAGGGGTACCGCTCGACGTCGGTCGCGGACATCGCCCGGGACGCCGGGGTCGGCGGCACCGTGCCCTACGCCTATTTCCCCGGCAAGGAGGCCTTGTTCCTGGCGGCCGTCGACGAGGACGCCTCCGGGGTCATCCACGAGGGGTTGTCCAACACGGTCGGCGCGGCCAACGTCGCCGACTGGCAGCAGATGCTGGTGGTGACCCTCATCGACGCCCTCGACCGCCACCCGCTGGCCCGCCGCCTGCTCGCCGGGCTCGAGCCGGAGGTGACCGATCGGGTGCTGGAGATCCCGGCCCTGGAGGAGCTCCGCAAGACCTACGCCGAACGTCTCCGCGTCGAGCAGTTCCACGGCTCCGTCCGGTCGGACATCGACCCGGTCGCCATCGCCAACGGGGTGGTGGCCATCATGCTGTCGCTGCTCATGTCGGTGGTCCAGTTCGGGGGCAAAGCCGCCGCCCTGTACGGCAACGACATCGTGGCCGTCTTCGAGGCCGCCCTGGCCCGGCCCGCCGCCCGCCCCCGCTGAGCGTCTCGTTCGTCCCGGGCGCGCGTAGATTGCCAAGCGCGGCCGGACGGAAGACACCATGCGGATCTTCTTCACCATCATCGACGACTGGCGGGGACAGCGCCGGGATCTGTGGCTCGAAGGCGAACCCGACGCGTCGCTGGAGGCGCTGACCGCGGCCCTCGACGACGATGGCGAACACCAGCCCTGGTGGGAGGGGGACCGGCTCCTGACCCCCGGCAACCCCATCGGGATGGAGATCCGCGACGGCGCCACCCTGGCCCGCCGGCCGCCGCCGGTCAACGGCGATCGGGGCCGCCCGGTGGGCGAGCTGCGGGCGGTCGCCGGCCCGCACGCCGGCAGCCGGTGGCCGCTGGCGATGGGCCACCACCGCATCGGCCGGGCGGACGACGCCGCGGTCAACCTGGTCCACGACCCGCGGGTGTCCCGCCACCACGCCGATCTGGCGGTGGCGCCGGGCGGGATCACCGTCCGCGACGAGGGCTCCGCCCACGGGTTGCAACTCGACGGCGCCCCCGTCACCGAAGCGGATCTGGCTCCGGGGTCGCTGCTGCAGGTCGGTGATTCGGTCCTGAGCTGGTGCGGCGCCGACGAGGAGCGGGCGGTGCTGGTGCCCGACGGCGAAGGCGGGCTGCTCTTCAACCGTCCGCCCCGCATGCTGGCAGGGGTGGGCGCGGTGACGGTCCGCTTCCCGGGCCTGGCCCCGGTGCGCCCGGGCGTCAATTTCCCCCTGGTGGCGTCGATTGCCCCGGTGGTGCTCGGCGTGGTGATGGCCTGGGCCCTGCACAACCCGATGTATCTGCTCTTCACCTTGCTCAGCCCGGTGTTCGCCATCTCCAACTACTTCTCCCAGCGGCGGGGCGGGGCCAAGACCCACAAGGAGCGGTCCCGGGTGTACCGCCAGACGGTCGACCGGGCCGAGCACGACCTGGCCGCGGCGGCGGCCGCCGAGACCGCCGAGCGCCGGCAGGCCTTCCCCGACCCGGCCGCCCTGAGCGCCGTCGCCGCCGGCCCCCGCTCGACGCTGTGGGAGCGGCGGCGGACCGACGAGGACTTCCTGCAGGTGCGGGTCGGTCTGGCCGACCTGCCGGCCCTGATCTCGGTCGAGGGTCGCCCCCCGCCGGCCGACGTCACCGAGCCCGCCGACGACCGTCCCCGCCTCCGCCAGGTGCCCGCCGTGGTCCACTTGGCCGGCGACGGGGTGTTCGGAATCGCCGGTGAAAGGAAGGCCTGCGAGGCCTTGGCCCGCGCCGTCGTCGTCCAGGCTGCCGTGCTGCACGCCCCTGACGATCTGGCCGTCACCGTCCTCACCGGGCCGCACCAGCGTGACGCCTGGGGCTGGGCCCGGTGGCTGCCCCACGCCCGCGACCGCGACAGCCGCTGCGTGGCCCGGGTCGGCAGCAGCGACGCCGGGGTAGCCCGCCTCGCCGGCGAGCTGTCCAGCCTGGTCGACGAGCGGCTGGCCACCAGCCGGACGTCCCTGGCCGGGGCCGGCGCGGGCGGCCAGGAGCTGCCGCCGCGGGCCCACCTGCTGGTGATCGACGGCTCCCACCGATTGGGCGCCACCCCGGCCGTCACCAAGGTGCTGCGCCAAGGCCCGCAGGTCGGCATCTACTGCATCTGCGTCGACGACGCCGAGCGGCTGCTGCCGGAGGAGTGCCACGCCCTGGCCGTCCTGGACCCGGACCGGCCGACGCGGATGGGTCTCCGGACCCGGCGCAGCAACCGGGTCACGTCGGTGCTGGCGGATCTGGTCGACGCCGGTTGGGCGGAGGAGGTGGCCCGGTCGCTGGCCCCCTTCCGGCTCAACCGGCGCTTCGAGGCGGGGGCCGCCATCCCCACCTCGCTGCGCCTGCTCGACCTCCTCGACCTGGAGCCGCCGGTCCCGGCGACGATCGCGGCCCGGTGGGAGTGCGACGACCGGTCGACCCGGGCCGTGATCGGCGAGGGCGACGCCGGACCTCTCACGGTGGATCTGGCCCGCGACGGCCCGCACGGACTGGTGGCCGGGACCACCGGGTCTGGCAAGAGCGAGTTGCTCCAGACTCTCATCGCCAGCCTGGCGGTGGCCAACCGACCGGACCTGATGAACTTCGTGCTCATCGACTACAAGGGCGGCAGCGCCTTCAAGGACTGCGCCCGCCTGCCCCACACCGTCGGCATGGTCACCGATCTCGACGGTCACCTCACCGAACGAGCGCTGGCCTCGCTCGCCGCCGAGCTGCACCGCCGGGAACGCCTGCTGGCCCAGGCCGGGGTCAAGGACATCGAGGGGTACTGGCGGGCCGATCGGGAGGGTTTGCCGCGGCTGTCCCGCCTGCTGATCGTCATCGACGAGTTCGCCACCCTGCTGGAGGAGCTGCCGAACTTCGTCGACGGCCTGGTCGACCTGGCCCGCCGGGGCCGGTCGCTCGGGATCCACCTGATCCTCGCCACCCAACGCCCGTCCGGGGTGGTGTCGGCGGCCATCAAGACCAACACCAACCTGCGGATCGCCATGCGGGTCACCGACGCGGCCGACAGCGTCGACGTGATCGACTCGCCGCTGTCGGCGCGGATCTCCAAGGGCATCCCGGGCCGGGGCTACGTGCGGGTCGGCCACGAGGAGCTGAGCGAGTTCCAGGCCGCCCGGATCGGCGGTCGGCGCGCCCTCACCGGCGCCGCCGGGTTGGTGGTGCACGACGTGGGCTGGGCCGACCTGGGCGTGGCCCTCCCCGAGCCGGAGCGGCCCGCGTTGGCCGAGGACGCCACCGACCTGTCGGAGCTGGTGACCGCCATCTGCGCAGCCAACGACGCGCTGGACCTGGCCCCGCCGGTGAGCCCCTGGCTGGAACCCCTGCCGGAGAAGCTGGTCCTCGACCTGGTGGCCGGCGGCGGTGGGGGCTCGCGGCTCGGCGCCGCCTTTGGCACCGAGGACCGGCCGGGCGAGCAGGCTCGACGGCCGGCGTTCTTCGACGTCGAGCGCGACGGCCACCTGCTGGCCGTGGGCGACCCGGGCTCCGGTCGGACGACCTGGCTGCGCACCCTGGCCGGATCGCTCTGCGCCCAGGCGAGCACCCGTGACCTGCACCTGTTTGCCATCGACTGCGGCAACGGGGGCCTGGTCCCGATCGCCGACCTGCCGAACTGCGGCGCCGTCGTCAGCCGCCGCGAACCGGATCGGGTGGACCGGCTGCTGACGAAGCTGATGGCGGACGTGACCCGCCGCCAGCAGATCCTGGCCCAAGGCGGGTTCGCCACCATCGCCGACCAGCGGGCGGTGACCGGCGCCGAGGAGCGGCTGCCCTACGTGGTCATCCTGCTGGACCGCTGGGAGGGCTACAACGCCGAGTTCGAGACCATCGACAACGGGCGGCTGGTGTCCACCTTCCTGCACCTGATGCGGGAAGGCCCGGGGGTGGGGCTGCGGGTGGTGGTGACCGGGGACAGGAGTGCGACGTCCGCCCGGTTCTCGTCGTTGATCGATCGCATCCTGATGCTGCGCTGCAACGACCGCACCACTTACTCCATGGTCGGCCTCAACCCCCGCCACCTGCCCGAGCTGGTCCCGACCGGTCGGGCCTTCGACGCCCGCTCGGGCGTGGAGCTGCAGATCGCCCTGCTCCACGACGATCCCGCCGGCCCGGCCCAGGTCGGCGCCCTGCGCCAGCTGGCCAAACGGGCGCACGAGCGCGACGCCCTGCTGCCCGAGGCGGCTCGCCCCGAGCCGGTCGCGGTCCTGCCGGCGCACGTGGGGTTGGCGGCGGTGCTGGCGGCCGAAGGCAGGGGGCCGGCGAGAGGCGGGGCGGCGGCCGCGGCGCTGGTCGGCGTGGGCGGCGACCGGATGACCCCGCAGTGGGTCGACCTGACGACCGTCGGTCCCGGGTTCGTGGTGGCGGGACCGCCCCGATCGGGCCGGAGCAACACCCTCGTCGTCATGGCCCGCACCCTGGCCCGGCGGGGGTGCACCCTGGTGGTGGTCACCGCCCGACCCTCGCCGTTGGCCGCCTTGCGCGACGAGCCGCACGTGACCGCGGTGCTCGACGGCCGGGCCACCGCCGCCGCCGACCTCGACGCCCTGCT
>CAVPBX010000021.1:0-13299 GCA_963702305.1 uncultured Acidimicrobiaceae bacterium
CGCTGACGGGCCCGAAGGCACCTGGCATGGATCCGGCGTCGCGGATGTGCCGGGTCAGGCGCCGGGTGTCGATCCCGGCCAGACCGGGCAGCCGCTGCTCGACGAGGAAGTCGCCCAGGCTTCGCTGCGACCGCCAGCTGCTCGGCCGGGGCGCCAGTTCCCGCACGATCAGCCCCCGGCAGAAGGCCCGGCGGCTCTCGTTGTCGGCCGCGGTGATCCCGTAGTTGCCGATGTGGGGGTAGGTAAAGCAGACGATCTGGCCCGCGTAGGACGGGTCGGTGAGGACCTCCTGGTAGCCGGTCAGGGTGGTGTTGAAGACCACCTCCCCCGTGCGCCGGCACCGGCCGCTCGGGGTCCCACCAACCAATGGCCTCGCCTTCAAAGGTGGTGCCGTCGGCGAGCACGAGGAGCGCGGCGGGGTTCATCGCTGGGCGTCGCCGTCGATGACCACCGGCTCGCCGCGGAAGATGGTGTGGCGGGCCCGGCCGACCAGGGCCCGCCCCGCGTAGGGGGTGTTGCGGCTGCGGCTGGCCAGGGCGGTGGGGTCGACCACCCATTTGGCTGCCGGGTCGATGACGCACAGGTTGGCGGGGCGGCCCACCCCGATGGGCCCGCCATGGTCAGCGGTCAGACCGGCGATGGCCGCCGGCTGCCAGGACATGAGGGCCAGGATCTGCTCGACCGGGAGGTCGAGCTCGGTCAACGCCAGCCCCAGGGCGGTCTCCAGGCCCAACATCCCCGGGGGGGCCTGGTCGAACGGCACCTCTTTGGTCTCCTGGGCATGGGGGGCGTGGTCAGTGGCGATGGCGTCGACGATGCCGGCGGCCAGGGCGGCCTTGACCGCGGCGACGTCCGCCGGGCTGCGCAGGGGCGGGTTGACCTTGAACACCGGGTCGAAGGAGGCGACCTCGGCGTCGGTCAGGGTGAAATGGTGGGGGGCGACCTCCGCCGTCACCACCAGGCCCGAGCCCTTGGCGCCCCGGATCATGGCCAGGGAGCCCGCCGTCGACAGGTGCAGGAAGTGGACGGCGGCCCCGGTCAGGCGGGCCAGGGCCAGGTCCCGCATGACCATGAGCTCTTCGGCCTCGGCCGGCTGGCCGGGGATGCCGAGCCGGCTCGACCACTCCCCTTCGTGCATGTGGCCGCCGCCGGCGAGCGAGGCGTCCTCGCAGTGCTGGGCCAGGGTGACACCCAGGGCCGAGCCGTACTCCATGGCCCGCCGCATCAACCGGGCGTCCTGGACCCCGCTGCCGTCGTCGGTGAAGATCCGCACCCCCAGGGCGGCCATCTCCGCCATCGGGGCCAGCTGCCGGCCCTGCCGCCCGACGGTGATGGCGCCCGCCACCCGGACGTCGCAGCAGGCGCTGGCGCCGAGCTCCAGGACCTCCCGGACCACCGCGGCGCTGTCGATGGCCGGTTCGGTGTTGGGCATGGCCACCACGGCGGTGTAGCCGCCCAGGGCCGCGGCCCGCGCCCCGGTGGCGACGGTCTCGGCTTCCTCGCGGCCCGGCTGGCGCAGGTGGCTGTGGAGGTCGACCAGACCCGGGCCCGACCAGGCAGCCCGGAGGCGTCGAGCACGACCGTCCCCGCCGGCACCGAGCTGACCTTGGAGCCGATGGTCGCCACCACCCCCTCCTGGATCAACAGGTCGGCACGGCGCGATGCCGGTTGCGTCCACGACGCGTGCCGCCCGGATGACGACGGCGCCCCTGGTTACGCGGCAACAAGGTCCACCCCCGCGCCCAGCAGCAGGTACAGCACGGCCATGCGGACTGCGACCCCGTTAGCGACCTGGCGGGTGATCACCGAGGACGGCTGGTCGGCGACCTCGGCGGCGACCTCGACGCCGCGGTTGACCGGACCGGGATGCATGATCAGGCTGCCCTCGGCGAGCAGCCGGGCCCGGTCCCGGGTGAGCCCGTAGGTGGCGGTGTACTCCCGGAGGGATGGGAGCAGCGCTTCGGTCATGCGTTCGTTCTGGAGGCGCAGGAGGTACACCACGTCGAGCTTCGGGAGGACGGCGTCCAGGTCGTGGGACACCTCGACCGGCCAGCCGGCGAGCGACGGCGGGAGGAGGGTGGGCGGCGCCACCAGGGTGACCTGGGCGCCGAGGCTGGTGAAGGCCAGCACGTCGGAGCGGGCCACCCGGCTGTGGCGGATGTCGCCGACGATGGCGATGCGCAACCCGTCCAGCGCGGGTCGACCCGGGGATGGGCGCGCCGGCCCCGCGCCGCTGGCGCTCCTGGCGGATGGTGTAGCAGTCGAGCAGGGCCTGGGTGGGGTGCTCGTGCCAGCCGTCGCCGGCGTTGATCACCGCTGGGCCGTGCAGCCAGCGGGCCATCTGCCAGGGCACGCCCGAGCCGGCGTGGCGGACGACCACGGCGTCGATGCCCATGGCTTCGATGGTCTCCACCGTGTCGCGCAGGGACTCGCCCTTGTTGACCGACGAGCTGGAGGCGGAGAACGTCATGACGTCCGCGGACAGCCGGCGGGCGGCCGTCTCGAAGCTGAGCCGGGTCCGGGTGGAGTCCTCGAAGAACAGTGACACCACCGTCTTGCCCCGCAGCGCCGGCACCCTCGGGATGGCGCGGGAGCTGACCTCCACGAAGCTGTCCGTCAGGGCCAGGATCTCCTCGATGCCCGCCTCTCCCAGGTCCTCGATCGAGAGCAGATGGCGGGTCATTTGGGCTTCACGTCCCCGATGAGGACGCCCTCTTCGCTGACGTCGACCATCTCGTCACGCCGGGTCGGGAGGTTGCGGCCCACGTAGTCGGGCCGGATCGGCAGCTCCCGATGTCCGCGGTCGACCATGACCGCCAGCTGCACCGCCCGGGCCCGGCCGTAGTCGCCCAGGGCGCCGAGGGCGGCCCGGATGGTCCGGCCGGTGAAGAGGACGTCGTCCACCAGCACGACGGTGCGACCACTGAGGTCGACCGGGATCTCGGTCGTCGCTTCGGGCAGCACCGGGCGCAACCCGTAGTCATCGCGGTAGAAGGCCACGTCGAGGGTGCCGACCACCACCTCCTCGCTGGTCACCTCGCCGATGACCTGCGCCAACCGGTTGGCGATCCACACCCCTCCGGTCTGCAGGCCGACGAGCACCAGCTCCCCCAGCGCGTGGTTGCGCTCGATGATCTCGTGGGCCATGCGCCAGGTCGCCCGACGCACGTCCTCGGCCTCCATGACCGTCGTCCGGGCAACAAAAACGCCCCCATATGGGGGCGCCAGGGCACGCTCGCGTTCGGCCAAACCAAACCTCCTAGATCCGTCCCGGCCTCACAGGACCGGCTTCACGGCCTAGAGAAGCATGGTAGCGCACGCGCCGCCGGCAGTGGCGCAGACGGGTGGTAGGTCGTCAGGCGGCGGCAGCCAGTTGTCGTCGACGCGGCGCAGCCGCTTTGGCGCGGCGCGGGCGCCGTGGTCGGTGGATCTCGGCGTAACTCGCAGATCTCGGCGTGAGATCCGGCTTTCTGAGCGCTATGTCACGCCGAGATCCATCATTTACGCCGAGATGTTCCCAGCCGTCGCGACACGGTTTGCGCTGCGGGCCCGAACGGCCACCATGGCGCGGGTGTCAGGAGGGGCGGGTGATGGCGGCGATGGTGGCCAGCACGCCGTTGACGAAGCGGCCCGACTCCTCGGTGGAGTACTCGGTCGCCAACTCGACGGCCTCGGAGATCACCGCGCCGGTCGGCACGTCCGGGCGGGCGATCAGCTCGTAGGTGGCCATGCGGAGCAAGGCCCGGTCCACCGCCGGCATGCGGTCCATCGTCCAGCCGATGGCGTGGGCGGCGATGAGCTCGTCGATCCGAGCCTGTTCGGCCTCGACGCCGCGCACCACCTCGAGCACGAACTGGTCGGGCGTCACCGGCAGCTCCGCGAGGACCACCGAAGGCTCGATCTGCTTGGACTCCGCCTCGTACAGCAGCGACAGGGCCCGCTCTCGGGCTTCTCGGCGCGTCGCTGGCGAGCGCGGACACCGCCTTCACTCTATTTCTGGCTCGCTCAGCTCGCGGCTCGGGTCAGGTATTCCCCCGTCCGGGTGTCGACCTTCACCCGGTCGCCGGTGTTCACGAACAGCGGGACCTGCACCGACAGGCCGGTCTCCAGCAGGGCCAGCTTGCGGGCGCCGGAGACCCGGTCGCCCTGCAGCCCCGGTTCGGTCTCGGTGACCGTCAGCTCCACCGCCGCCGGCAGATCCACCCCGACGATCTCACCGTCGTACATCTGCAGCACCGCCGAGTCGCCTTCCTTGAGGTACTGGGCGGACGATCCCAGGCTGGCCCGGGGGGCCTGCATCTGCTCGTAGTCGGTGTTGTCCATGAACACGTAGTCGTCGCCGTCGAGGTACAGGAACTGCATCTCGCGCTTGTCGATCAGGGCCTGATCCAGCTTCTCGTCTGCTCGGTAGGTGCGCTCGATGACCGCGCCGGTCCGCACATTCTTCAGCTTGGTGCGCACGAAGGCGCCGCCCTTGCCCGGCTTGACATGCTGGAACTCGACCACCGAGAACAAGCCCTCGGAAAGGTTGAGGGACATCCCGTTCTTGAGATCGTTGGTGGAGACGGCAGGCATCAGGGCGAGTCCTTCGGTGTACTGGTCAGAGGTCGACAGCCATCCGCTGTCACCACCACGGTGTCCTCGATGCGGACCCCTCCGAGCCCGGGCAGGTACACACCCGGTTCGACGGTGACAACATGGCCGACCTCCAGTGTATCGGTGGACGTGGCCGCCACCGATGGCGCCTCGTGGATGTCGAGGCCCACCCCGTGCCCGGTCCCGTGCACGAACGCATCCGCCCAGCCGGCGGCGGCGATCACCTCCCGGCACACCTTGTCGACCTCGGCGCAGGCCACGCCCGGGCCCACCGCGGCCACCCCCGCGGCCTGGCTGGCCAGCACCACGTCGACCGCCCGTCGCAGCTCCGCATCGGCGAGGGCGCCGACCCACACCGTGCGCGTCATGTCCGAGCAGTACCCGTCGAACCGGGCGCCGAAGTCGAGCACGACCGGTTCGCCCGCCTGGATGAGCCGGGTGCCGGGCCGGTGGTGGGGCATGGCGGCGTTGGGGCCGCTGGCGACAATGGTCTCAAAGGACGGGCCGCTGGCACCCAGGCGGCGCATCTCGAAGTCCAGGCTGCGGCCGAAGGCCTCCTCCGTCAGCCCGGTCGCCAGTTGGGGCCGGACCCGGTCCAGGGCCTCGTCGGCGATGCGGGCCGCGTCGGCCAGCCGGGCCAGCTCGCCCGCGTCTTTGACCTGCCGCAGCTCCTCCACCACACCTACGGTGGGGACCAGCTCGAGGTCCGGGAACCAGTCGGCCGCCATCGACCGCTGGCGGGCCCAGCTCACGTGGGCGGCCTCCAACCCCATCCGGGCGACCGAACCGGACGCCACGATCTCCTGGGCCCGCTCGGCCTGGTCCGGTCCTCTCGCCACCTCCACCCGGGCGTCTACGCCGGTGGCGGCCAGCTGCTCGGTCGCCTGGGTCGCGTACCGGCCGTCGGTGAGCAGCACCGCTTCGCCGGGGAGCACGAACAGCATCCCCGCCGACCCGGTGAAACCGGTGAGATAGCGCACGTTGGTCAAGCTGGTGACCAGCAGGGCGTCGGGCGGCGCCTCACCGGCCGACAAGGCCTGCCGCAACCGCCCGGCTCGGGCGCTGACCTCCATGGCATCGGACATGTGGCCTTAGAGTATCCCGGTGCCCGTCCGTCGCCTCCACCCCGGGCGGAGCTTGGGCCTGGCGGCGATGGCGGCAGTCGCCGCGGTGGCAGCGGCATGCGGCGGCGGGTCGGGGCGGGCCCAGCCACCGGTGCCCCCACCGCCCCCGGGCCACGAGTCGCCGCAAGCCGCCACGGTGGGGTTTATCCGAGGTCTGGCCGCGGGCGCCAAGAACGCCTGCGTCTACGTGGCGCCGCAGAACCTGGTCCCCTGCGCCAGCGCCTTCCCGGCCACCACCACCTTCTCCGATCGCGAACCTCGGACTCGGGGCCACCACGACCCGGGGCACCCAGGCGGTGGTGACCATCACCGGCAAGTTCTGCACCACCCAGACGGGCCAGACGACGTGCGCCACCAACTCCAATCAGACCACCGGTCAGCCGCACGGCAACAGCGCGGCCGCCTTCGCCAGCGCCTATCACCCGGCGACCACCGGAGTCCATCGGCCACCGGCCATCCCCTGCCTGAGCATCGGGGGCCAGTGGTACGTGGACTTGCTCGGGTAAGTCGACGTTTACGCCGGCGCCCGGCGGAGCAAGGTCAGCCACCGCGTCGACCGCCAGGCGGTAGCCGGAGGCCGCCAAACCCGGCGACCACCCCGGTTGCTACCGGTGCTGATCACCGAGTGGTCCGCCAGGCCTCCCGGCGGACGGGTTGGACAGGTGCAGCTCGACGATCGGTCCGTCGAAGGCCGCCAGGGCGTCGTGGAGGGACCAGGCGTAGTGGGTGAACGCGCCGGCGTTGATGATGATGGCCGCGGCCCGACCGCGGGCCTGCTGGATGGCGTCGACCAGTTCGCCTTCGTGATTGGACTGGTGGTGTTCGAGCGTGAGCCCGTGCCGAGCGGCTTCGGCCTCGGCGGCGGCCACGTGATCGTGGAGGGTGGCGGTGCCGTACACCTCTGGCTCCCGGACCCCGAGCAGATTGAGGTTGGGGCCTGACAGCAGGAGCACCAGACGGCGGCCGGAGGTCACGGCGCTGGCTCGGAAAGCTCGGCGAGCTCCGCCAGGGTGGCGCGTACCTCGTCGGCGCCGACGCCGGCCACGACCGCCAGCCCGGCCGGACCGTCGAGTACGAACGTCAACCGCCCGTCCGTGGCCTTCTTGTCCCGGCCCATGACCGTGATGAGTTCTTCGATGTTCGTCCCCGGTGGCAACCGGGTCGGAAGGTCGTAGCCGGCCACCAGCCGTTCGTGCTCCACGACGCGGTCGGTGTCGATACGGCCCAGCCGGCGGGCCAGCCGGCCGGCAAACACCAGGCCCAAGCCGACCGCCTCGCCGTGCCGCAAGTCGTAGTGCCCCACCGTCTCGAGGGCGTGGGCGAGGGTGTGCCCGTAGTTGAGCAACGCTCGCCGGCCCGACTCCCGCTCGTCGGCACCAACCACCTCGGCTTTGCAGGCCACGCAGGCGGCCACCGCGTCGTCGAGGGAGATGTCGCGCAGGCGGTCCACGCCCAGGAACGCGTACTTGGCCATCTCGCCGAGGCCGCTGCGGTACTCGCGTGGCGGGAGGGTGGTGAGCGTTTCGGTGTCGCACAGCACCGCAGCCGGCTGCCAGAAGGCGCCGACGAGATTCTTGCCCTCCGGAAGGTTGACCCCGGTCTTGCCCCCGATGGCGGCGTCAACCTGGCCGAGCAGGGTGGTCGGCACGTGTATCACCGCCACGCCACGGTGGTACACGGCGGCCGCGAAGCCGGCCACGTCGGTGACCACCCCGCCGCCGAGGCCGATGACCACATCGGCCCGCGACAGTCCCCACCGGGCGAAACCGCGGCAGAGGACTTCGACCGATTCGAGATTCTTGGCGTCCTCGCCGTCGTCGAGGAAAAAGGTGCGCTGTTCGACGCCGGGATCGATACTCCAGGGGATGGTCTCCTGGCTCACGATGGCGGCCCGGCCGACCGTCGAGGGCACCACCTCGCCCAGCCGGTGCCGGGCGCCGGATCCGATGAGCACCGGGTAGGAGCGCTCGCCCAGGTCGACGCGTACCTCACGCACGGTCGCCCACCCTCACGCCCCGGGTGCCGAGGGCGGCCACGATCTGGTCGACCACTTGGGGTGGCGACAATCGGTCCACGTCAAAGACCAGGTCGGCCAGGTCGGAGTAGATGGGCGCCCGGGCGGCCGACAGTCGGGACAGGGCCGCCGCCGGCCCATCCTCGAGCAGCGGCCGCCCCGCACCACTACCGACTCGGGCCGCCAGGACCGCCACGTCGGCCCGGAGCCACACGACCAAACCCGCCTGCCGGATGCGGGCACGGTTATCCGGGTCGAGCACTGCGCCGCCGGCCACGGCCACCACGACCGGTCCGTCAGACGTGGTCGCCTCCGCCAGCACCCGGCTCTCCTCGGCCCGGAACGCGGCCTCCCCATCCGCCTTCCAGATCTCCGGGACGGTGCGGCCGGTCTGGCGATGAATCTCGTCATCGCTGTCGAGATACGGCCACCCCAGCCGGGCCGCCAGCAAGTGCCCGGTGGTGGATTTCCCGGCCCCCATCATGCCGATCAGGAGGACCCGAGTCGGCGCGCTCACGACGAGCGCAGGGCGGCGAGGTAGGCGGCCTGGTTGCGGAGGACCTCGGGCATCGAGTCGCCCCCGAACTTCCGCAACGCCTCCCCCGCCACCACCAGCGCCATCATGGTCTCGGCGACCACGCCCATGGCGGGCACGGCGGTGACGTCGGTGCGCTCCTTGAAGGAGACCGTCTCTTCCTTGGTGACCACGTCCACCGTCTTGAGCACCGGGCGATTGAGGGTGGCGAGCGGCTTCATGGCTACCCGCACCACCACCGGCTCGCCGTTGGACATGCCGCCTTCGATCCCGCCGCTCCAGTTGGTGTCGCGGCGGTAGCCGGTGGCGTCGTCCCAGGCGATGGCGTCGTGGGCCTCGGATCCCCGCCGGCCGGCCACGTCGATGGCGTCGCCGATCTCCACCCCTTTGACCGCCTGGATGCTCATGAGCGCCTGGGCGAGCAAACCTTCGAGGCGGCGGTCCCAGTGGACGTGACTGCCCAGCCCGACGGGGATGCCGTACCCGATGACCTCCACCACCCCGCCGAGAGAATCGCCCACCTTGGCGGCCGCCTTGATCTCCGCCACCATGGCGGCCTCGGCCTCCTGGTCGAAACACCGGACCTGCGACTCGTCCACCACCGCCAGGTCGTCCAGCGTGGGGCGGGCCGTGGCCTTGGAGGTCACGGGGCCCATCTGGACCACGTGGCTGACGATCCCGATCCCCAACTCGGCCAGGAAGGCCTTGCTCACCGCGCCTGCTGCGACCCGCGCCGCCGTCTCCCGGGCGGAGGCCCGCTCCAGGACGTCGCGAGCGTCGGCGAAGCCGTACTTCTGCATCCCGGGGAGATCGGCATGCCCGGGCCGGGGCTGGGTCAGGGGCTTCTCGGTCTGACCGGGCGCCGGCGACATCTCCTGTTCCCACTTCGGCCATTCGGTGTTGGCGATCTCGATGGCCACGGGGGAGCCCAGCGTGCGGCCGTGGCGAACGCCCCCGATCAAGGTCAGCCGGTCCTGCTCGAAGCGCATCCGCGGGCCCCGGCCGAAGCCCAACCGCCGGCGGGCCAACTCGGCCTGCACCTGCTCGACGGTGATCGAAAGGCCCGCGGGCAGGCCTTCGAGAATGACCACCAGGCCTTTGCCGTGGGATTCGCCGGCGGTGAGGAAGCGCAGCACGGAGGAATCCTACCGGTCACTCCTCTATCGCCCCCGGCACCAGGTTCGGCCCGTCGGTCAGACCTGCTTGATCCACACCACCGTCACGCCCGAGGGGATGGTCGTCGTGGTGGTTGCCGGCACGGTAGTACTGGTGGTCGTGGTGGTGGGCGCCACGGTCGACAAGTCCGGGCCTACAGTCACCTTGCCGAGGTCGGCGACAGCCGTCGTCCCTATCAACGCCACGTGGAGGGCACTGACCGCGAAGAGGACGCCGGCAGTGGGGCTGGCCGGGCTCTGATAATCGGTCTGCAGGCTGACCAGTGGGGCGATGGTGCTGGACAAGGCGCTGACTAGGGGGGCGAGCAACGCCTTGTCGGCCCCGTTGATGCCGCCCAACGTCGAGGTGATCGTACTCAGCAGGTCCGCGTTCGGCGTGATGGCGACGGTCAGGGGTACCGTCAGGTTGAGCAGCCCGCCGACCAGATTCACCACCACCTTGGCGTTGAGCAGCGAGGCGCTGCCGGTGGGGACCGCGGCGGGCGCCTCCGAGGCGAAGGCGGTGGCGGCGTC
Source organism: uncultured Acidimicrobiaceae bacterium (assembly GCA_963702305.1). Lineage (GTDB taxonomy): Bacteria > Actinomycetota > Acidimicrobiia > Acidimicrobiales > Palsa-688 > PALSA-693. Next base: position 9,958 of record CAVPBX010000021.1, read on the forward strand.
GGCCACCACCTTCACGTCGGCGATGGAGCTCAGCGCGGTGCCCAGGCCAGGTAGCTTGGAGATGTCCAGGCCAAACCCGCCGGTCCCAGTGCCGGTAATGGTGCAGCCCGTCGCATGGCGGGCGAGGGCGTCGCCGACCGACAGGACTCCAGCGCAGGCATACGATGAGGCGTTGGTGTCGGCTTCGGCATACTCGGACAGAAGGCCCGCGGACAGCCACGTGTCGCCGGCCAGCAAGCTGACCGCCGGCTGGTTGCTGGCCGTGGAATTGGAGCCCGATCCCGTCCCCGCGTAGGTGGCCTGGGTAGGAGTGGCCGACGCCGCGACCGTGACCGAGCCGTTGAGCAGCGCCAGATTGGCGGCCTGGGCCGTGGCGGCACCGGCGTAGTTGATGACCGGAGGCAGGGTGGTGGTGACGGGGACCCCAGTGGTACCGCTCTGGCCGTAGGGCTGGATGTCGTACCAGGTCTGGTTGTAGCCGCCACCGGCTGAGAACTGTCCGCCGGCGTACACCTTGCCGTTCAGGGTCGTCGAGCCGTGGGTGCAGACACTGTTCGGGGTGTAGACGAAGTCGTGCAGGGTCGTCGGCGAGTTGAGGTTGGTGGCCAGATCGATGTTGCCGATGTTGTCGGCCGGCGTGAAGTCCGAACCGCCGCCCGGGCACGCGGTACCACCGGATACGGCGTTGGTCACGCCGCCGTCCGTCTGTGTCGGCACGATCAGGTAGAAGTCGTGTGCGGTGCCGTCCGCCAGAGCCGACGGCCGACATGGCGGTACTGAAGTTGACCCCGCCGTCGGCGATGATGGCCAGGTTGGAGTGGAGGCTGAGGGAGTACGCCTTGCGGTAGTCGTCGCCCCAGGTGATCTGGCAGGTGGTGCGGATGACCGTCGCGCTTCGTGCCTGCGGCCGCGTTCGCGATGGCCGCGTAGACGCCGGCCGGATCGAGGATGCTGCCGCTGTCGGCATTGCAGTCGTTGTTGGTCACCGTCGTGTAACCGCCCGCTTGCCAGCCGGCGGAGCTGTAGTTGAGTGTCGGGAAGATGGGGGCGGGCGGCAGGGAGGCCGTGGTCTCGAAGACCGAGCTGGCCGCCGGGAAGTCGCCGGGCAGGCGTGTAGGTACAGCTGGTGGGGCCGGCCGAGGCCTTCGGGCACGGAGTCACGGTATGCCCGGCAGACACGTAGGCCGCACCAGAGTGCGCCGTCCCGGCGTAGGAGATGTTCCCGGTCTGGGACTCGATGGTGCCGGCGACGGCGACACCGCCTGCCGAGACGCCGACCGCGACACTGTTGACCGCGAAGATGTTGCCGCCGACGATGGTCCCTCCGGTGAGAGTCACCGAGCCGTTGGCGTAGATGGTGCCGTGGATGGTGGCCCCACCCTCCACTGTCACGTTGCCGTTGGCGTAGACGTTGCCGCTGATGGTGAACCCACCGTTGAGATCGACGGCTCCTGTGGAGTACACGTTCTGATAGAGGGCGGCGCCGGTCGTCAGGGCTACCGGGCCGTCGACGAACAGCGAGCCGCTGACAATGCACGACCCGCTGGCGGCATCGGTGCTGGTGGGGGCGTAGGCCTGCAGCACGCCCTGGAAGGTGTTGCTGTTGCCGCACACCAGCGGGCCCGCGGTGAAGGCGTTGGCCCCGTTGTTACCCGACGGGTCTGTGAGGTAGAAGCTGCCGCCCGGCACCAGGCTGGTCTGCCCGAAGAGCGCCTCATTGAAATTTCCCATGGCTCCGTACGTGGGCACGATGGTGGTCGACGTCGGGACGGTGGTCGAGGGGGCGACCGTCGTCGTCGTAACTTGGTTGGCATCGATCTTGACGAGGGCCTCCAACGTTCGGCCGGTGGCCGGGCCGCCCGTTGATGCGCTCGTCGTCCCTTGCGATTTGATCAGCGCGTACCATTGATTTTGCGCATTCGGGGTCGGCACCGTAAGGCTTCCGGAACAGGCCGTGGTCGTAGTCGGTACGGCGGTCGCGATCGTGGCGGAAAGCGTGTAGGCGCCCACACTGGCCGGGTCCGCGATGTTGGGCTGGGGCAAGGTCGACGCCGTCGACTGAGAGAGCGTTACGGGAATGTTCCCCTTCGGGCAGTTGAACGCGGTCCCGGGGGCGCTGGCGGCGTGGGTTCGTACCGTGTTGATCTCGTATTGGAGGCCCGCTTCGGCCGCGTCAACGGTCTGGAGGGTCTTGCGGGTCTGGGCCAGCCCGGAGAGGCTGCCCATGGACTGCTGAACGGCAACTACTGTCAGACTGACGATCACGATGACGCACATGAGGGCCGCCAGCATGGCGATGCCCCGCTCGTCGGAGCGGGGTTTCCTCGCGAAGATTCGATGGAGTCGCCTCATGTCTTCTGGCCTTTCGTGCGGTCAGAGCCGGATCGCGGCGTGACCTCGGACTGGGCACGCCTCATGGCGTGCATACCGGGGTGGACGAGTTGGCAACGGGACCCGTCATGTTTTCGGCGGAGAGCGTCTGCAGCACATGCGATCCGCCCTGATCCCTGGAGCTGTTGCCGGGCAGGCTGACCGTGAACCCCACGGTCACCAAGGCCTGATAGGCGGCGTTGCCGGTGAAAGCGGCGCCTGTCGTCGACACCCCGTTGGCGACGACGGACGAGGTCGTGGGTGCGGTCCGCTCGGTGAGGTTCCCTCCAGACACGGTCCACACCGTGCAGGCGGGCTGGCTGGCCACGACGTACAAAGTGCTGCCGTCGGGCGAGATGGAGATATTGCTGGCGAAGCGGATGTTGGCGTCGAGAAGGGTCGATGCCGTTCGGGCCACGCTGTCGTCGGCCGCCCGGGCCGTACCGGCGGCCACGGTATTGTTGGCGCTCACCAGAAAGCTCATGACGATCACCAGCACGACGATGAGGATGGCGGCCACGACCGTCATCTCGATCAGCGTGAAGCCGGCTTCGTCGTCGTGCGGTTACATGCACTTCGTTCCCACTGTCAAGCAGCTCGAGAGCTGCGTCGTGGTGACCACGTGGTCGGCCAGCCCGCCGCGGACGGGGTGGGCCCAGGAGACGACCACCGTCAACGTGAGCGGCGGGATCGCCGGGTTGCCGCTGCCACCAGTCACATAGACGTCGAGGGCGTAGGTCCGACCGTTGACGTTGTAACACACCTGATGCGGGTTGATTGGGGCCGGACTAACCAGCGTCCCCGCGGTGGGGAGGGCGCTGCCGGATCCCGTGAGGCAGGACGGGTCTCGTCCACGCCTTCGGAACGCAGCCGGATTGCGCGCCGATGACTCCCCCGACATCGAGCGCCTGGTCTTCGAAGCAACTGTTGGCGATGTTGCAGCAATACGGTACCAGTCGAGCACCACAACAT
>CAVPBX010000022.1:0-7771 GCA_963702305.1 uncultured Acidimicrobiaceae bacterium
TTGGGATGGGCGAGCACCTGGCGGGGCGGCCCAGCCTCGACGATCCGCCCCTGGTCCATGAACGCCAGGTGGTCCCCCACCTCCCGGGCGAAGCCGATCTCGTGGGTCACGACGAGCATCGTCATGCCGTCCTCGGCCAGGTGGCGCATGACGTCGAGGACCTCGCCCACCAGCTCCGGGTCGAGGGCGGACGTGGGCTCGTCGAAGAGCATCAGCTTGGGCTCCATCCCGAGGGCCCGGGCGATGGCCACCCGCTGCTTCTGCCCGCCGGAGAGTTGGCTGGGGTAGCAGTCGATCTTGTCGCCGAGGCCGACGCGCTCGAGGAGCCCCACGGCCCGCTCGGTCGCCGCCGCCTTGGACTCTCCTTTGACCCGGATGGGTCCGATCGTCACGTTGTCCCGGGCCGTCATGTGGGGGAACAGGTTGAAATGCTGGAACACCATGCCGATCTCGGCCCGCCGGGCGCACACCTCACGGTCGCGCAGCTCGTAGAGCTTGTCCCCCTGCTGGCGGTAGCCGACCAGATGCCCGTCGACGGTCAAGCGGCCGCCGTCGACCTTCTCCAGGTGGTTGATGCACCGCAGAAAGGTGCTCTTGCCGGAGCCGGACGGTCCGATGATGCACAACACCTCGCCGCTGGCAACCTCGAGATCGATGCCGCGCAGGACCTCGAGGCGGCCGAAGTGCTTGCGCACCCCTTCGGCCCGGACCATCACGTCGGCCATTACCAGCGACCACCGAGGCTGGAGATCTGGCTGGAGTCGACCCCCTGGAACGTCCCGAACGGTCCGACCGGGGGGCGCAGCCGCAGGGCGGACCGCAGCCGCTCCCACGGCGTCGGGGGCAGCTGGCGGGTGGCGCCCCGAGCGTAGTGGCGTTCGATGTAGTACTGCCCGACCATGAGGACGGACGTCACGATCAGGTACCACAGGCTGGCCACCATCAGCAGCGGGATGGTCTTGTAGTTCTGGGCGTAGATCAGCTGCACGCGGTACAGCAGCTCGGTCACCGTCACCACACTGGCGAGCGACGTGGTCTTGAGCATGGAGATGGTCTCGTTGCCCGTGGGCGGGATGATGACCCGCATGGCTTGAGGCAGCACGATCAGGCGCAGCGTGGCCAGACGCGTCATGCCGATCGCCTGGGCGGCTTCGGTCTGGCCCTCGTCGACCGACAGGATGCCGGCTCGGACGATCTCGGACATGTAGGCGCCCTCGTTGAGCGCCAATCCGAACGTGGCGGCGATGAACGGGGTGAGGGTGGCGTTGAGATTGACGTGGTAGAGGGCCGGCCCGAAGGGAATTCCGAAGGTGAATTTCGGAAAAATGTAGGCCGCGTTGTACCAGAAAATGAGCTGTACCAGCACCGGGGTGCCCCGGAAGAACCAGATATACAGCCACGAGGCCCCCGTCACCAGCGGGTTGGGCGAGAGACGCATGACCGCCAGGATCACGCCTAACAGAATCCCGCCGGCCATGGCAATCACGGTCAACTCGATGGTCACCCACAAGCCATTAAGGATCTCCGAGGAGAAGAAGTAGTGGTTGATGATGTGCCACTCGAAGCGCTCCCGGGATCTCCCGTTGACGGCGACGTGGGAGAAGAACAGCGAGTGGATCAGCATGGCCGCCAAGACGGCTATCGCCGCGGCCGCGATCCACCGGCCCGGGTGACGCACGGGGACGACGGTCGGGCCGTCGGTCGGGGCGGTCAGGCTCTGGCTGCGTTGGTCGTCGACGGCCATGGCGCCCCTCCCGCCGAGCTAGCTGGTGGCGCCGTTGATCTGCGGGTTGGTGATGGCGCCCGCTTGCGCCCCCCACTTCGTCAGGATCCGGGTGTAGGTCCCGTTGGCCATGAGGGTCTTGACCGCGGCCAGGAAAGGCGGGGCCAGGCCGCTGTTCTTCGGCAGGGCGAAGCCGTACGGAGCGGTCGAGAACGGCGTGCCCACCAGCTTGAACTGGCCGTGGGAGATGCTGACGACGTAGCCGGCGACTTGCGAGTCAAGGAAGCCGACCTGGGCCCGTCCGCTCGAGACGGCCAGGTTGGCCTGGTTTTGGTCGGCGAAGGTCAGGACCGTGACGTGGCATGTCTTCGCCTGGGTCTGGGCATCGGTCTGCTCCGTGGTGCCGCTCTCCACGGCCACCGAGTGCCCGCACAACGACGCCAGCCCGTTGAACGTCGCCGTGCTGCTCGCATTCACGTAGTAGCCCTCGCCGGAGCTGTAATAGGTGACGAAGTCCACCTGCTGCTCCCGGGTCTTATTGTCGGTGAATGATGAATTGCCGACGTCGTATTTTCCGTCGAGTAGACCGGGGATGATGGTGGCGAAGGTGGCATTGACCAGGGTGACCTTCACATTGAGAACCTGGGCGATGGCCTTGATCAGATCGGCGTCGAAGCCGACGATCTGGCCGCTTTGGACGAATTCATCCGGTGGGTAGGTGGCGTCCATGGCCACGTTGAGCCCCGACGTGGCGTACTTGGCGGGTAGCTGAGTTGGTGACACGGTGGTGGCCGATCCCGCGCCGGCGCCGGCGGTCGTCGGCGGCGAGGTGGTCGTCTTGGAGCTGCCACAGGCGGCGGCGACCAACGCCAGCGCCACCACTGCGGCGACAGCGGCGCCGCCCCGGGCGCGTGATCGAAGCGTGCTCAATGGAAAGCCTCCCGTTTTCCCGGCATCGGTGGTCTGGTGCAGGTGTGGCCCCGGAGGCTACAGGAGGCGTTCGGCCGCGGTGACCATCCCCCGCCCCGGCCCCTCGGCCCTCAGCCCGAGGCCAGGGCCCGCCACAGCGCCAGGTAGCTCGGGTACTCCAACTCGGGGGTGATCCAGCCCGCCGCCACCAGCTCGGCATGCAGCTGTGGCAGCCGGCGCCACGGGATGCCGCTGTCGACGTGGTGGGCCAAGTGCCAGCCGGTGTGGTACGGCACCATCCAGAAGCGGGCCAGGGGACGCTGGCGCACCACGTGGGTGGTCTGGCGCCGATCCTCTGAGCGGGCCATGCCGGCGTGCTCGGCGATCGCCCGCAGCCGGTTGAGGACCCGCCACACGGTCATCCAGGGCGCCAACCACAGCAGCGGGTACAGCCACCACCGGCCGGTGGCCGCCCAACACACGCCCCAGATGGCGGCCTGGACGCCGAGGATGCGCAGGGCCAGGCCGCGGGACGAACGACGGGTGGCGGCCTTGAGCAAGGGAGCCAGGTTCTTCCAACCGGAAACCCCGAGGGCGTCCCGGGTCAGTTTGCGTCGCATGGACGACTGCGAGATCGGATAGCCCGAGTACAGGTCCAGGTCCGGCTCGTCGGGCCCCATCTCGTCGCGGTGATGGGCCATGTGGGACCGCCGGTACAGATCGAACGGGGTGAAGGCCGGGTAGGCGAGCAACCAGCGGCCGACGAGGTCGTCGATCCGACGATGGGAAAAGAGGAGCCGGTGGGCGGCCTCGTGCCCCAGGATGTTGAGCAGGGCGAAGGCCCGGCCCATCAGGAAGAACGCCAGCAGGTAGCCCCACCACCGGTCGATCACGGCGGCGGCGGCCGCCACCCCGAAGGACTGCAACCAGGCGCCGGCCACGGTGAAGGCGTTGCGGAACCCCGGGATGCGCCGCAGCCGCTCCCGGATGGGCGGCAACGGCCGGCCGCCCGCCGACAACCGCGGCGTCGGCAGCACCTCGGGCAGGCGCTCGATGTCGGGGATCATGGTGGCGACCATCGACCCCTGACATTACACCTCGGACCTACGACGAGTCCACAGTTGTAATATCCGGACTCGGCGGTATCACCGCCCGACGGGACTCCTCCAGGAAGCGCTGGAACCGATCGAGGTGCGGGCTCAGCCGCCGCCCTTCCCCTTTCTCCTGATCCAGCAGGCCGGCGTCGCGCAGGATCCGCACGTGGTTGGACACCGTCGGCTGGGCCACGCCCAGCTCCCGGGCCAGGTCGCCCACGGTGCGGGGCCGGTGGGCCGCGGCCTCGAAGATGGCCAGACGGGTGGGGTCACCAAGGGCCTTGTGCCGGCGGGCCCGGTCGCGGGTCTCGGCGGTGGGACCGGCGGGGCGAGCCGGCGCCGGAGGCCCCCACAGCAGCCGATCCGGCAACGAGACCACGAAGCTGTTACGTGCCATCCACGCCGGGAGCAGGGCCACTTCCTGGCCCGCGGCGGCCGCCTCGCCGACCAGCCGGGGCAGCAGGCCGCCGAAATCGCAGTCCGCCGCGATCGGCATCAGGTCTGAATAGGTGCCGGCCTCCGGCACCTTGTCGCGGACGGCCCAGACCAGGGACTCAGCCACCTGGCGGCCCTCGGCCTGCCAGCGGTCCGCCAGCGCCGCCCAGGCGTCCTGCAGCAGACCCACCCAGGCGAGCCGCAGCTCTGGCTCGTCGTGGAGGCGGGCCAGGCGGCCCCGGAACCGGGCCCGGTCCTCGGGCGTCTCCGAGGCCAGCGGCTCGAAGCGCGCCGGGGCGGCCAGCCCGGCGGCCAACCCGGCCCACAGGCGCTCGGGTTCGGTCTCGAACAGGACGCCGCCCCTGTCGGCGACCACAAAGGCCTCCGTGTAGCACCCTTCCCCGTCGGCCCAGAAGGTGCGGATGCGCTCGTAGAGGCCGGGGTCGGCGGCGAAGCGGTCGTGGCGGGCCGGGAACTCGGGAGCGGGCTCGTCCTCCCGGACGAGCAGGGCCCACACCAGCTCCATGAGGATCGACGACCGGACCACGAAGCGGGCCCGGGGCGGGGCGGAGGGGGTGGCCAGGGTGGCGTCAGCGGTTGGCATAGTCAGATGACTATATCACGAAATGGCTGTTTATCGATGGAAAGATGCCGTACACTGGTCCATACATCGCAGACGTGCCCCCGGAAAGGAGCCTCGCATGCACCCCTGGATGCTGGAACAAGTCGCCAACGAGCGCCGCCGGGACCTGCTGGCCCAGGCCGCCCGCCCCCGTCCGTCCCGCTCCCGTCCGTCCCGGACCTGGGCGTCCTGGGCGTCCCGCCGGCGTGCCTCCGCGCCGTCAGCCAGCGCGACGCCCTTCCTACGTCCGGCTCAAGGACCGGCGACCTCCACGGCGGCGGCCACGGCCGGCGCCCCTGGCGACCCGGCGGCGCGCTTGGCCGCCCGGACTGGGCGCAGCAGCAGCGCGGCGACCACCGCCACCCCGGTGACCCCGGCCCCGGCTGCGTAGGCCGCCTGAAAGGACCCCACCACTCCGGCCAGGTGCTCCTGGCCGGCCTGGACCGTCTCCATGACCTGGATGCCCGCCACCACCCCGATCTGGTTGGCGACCTGCAGCCCGGCGCTGGCCGATCCCATGCGCTCGATCTCCACCGAATTGGCGACCGAAGCCGAGACCGCCGGCATCGCCACGCCGTTCGCCAGCCCCGAGACGCTGAGGGCGATGATGATGGTGATCACCGACGACCCCGGACCGAGGGTGACGAACACCAGCATCGACAGGGCCATGAGGCCGGCGCCGGCCACCGCGGCCAACCGCTCACCCGTGCGGGCGGCGAGATAGCCAGCAGCGGGGGCGGCGACCGCGAACACCAGCGGGCGGGCGATCTGAAGCAGGCCGGCGCTGCCCACGCTGTAGTGCAAGCCTCGCTCCAGGAACAGCGGCGTCAGAAAGAAGCCACCCATGTAGGCGAAGTTCATGGCGAAGCCCGCAACGCAGGGCAGGGTGAAGTTTCGGCGCCTCAGCCACTCGAGTGGAAACAACGGGGAGGCCGCTCGCCGCTCGACGACCGCAAATCCGGCCAAGGCCAGCGGGGCCACCGCGGCGGGGATGAGGACCTGCGGCCGGATCCAACCGCCGCTGCCCTGATTGAGCGCGAAGAGAAAGCAGCCGACTCCTGCCGCCAGCGCCAGGGCGCCGGGCACGTCGAGGGGCTGACTCGGGGCCCGCTCCGTCTCTGAGAGCACCCGGTAGTTGGTGACGAGGGCGATCAAGATGAGGGGGACCTGGGCCACGAAGATCCAGCGCCACCCGAAGGCCTGCACCACCGGCCCGCCGATGGCGACTCCGATGACCGGCCCGCCGGCGGCGACGAGGGACCACCAGCCGAGGACCTTGGCTCGTTCGTGGGGGCCGAAGACGCGGAACAGCAGCGCCCATGACGACGGCCAGCGTGCACGCTCCTTCAAGGCCCGAGAAGAGGCGGGCGACGATGAGGGTGCCGGCGTTCCACGCCCCGGCCGTCAAGGCCGCGCAGATCAGGGCGCCGGTGATGCCCAGCAGGTACAAGCGGCGGTGGCCGTAGAGGTCGCCGACCTTGCCCAGGATGGGCGCGGCCACGCCGACGATGAGCAGCGGGCCGGTGATCGCCCAGGTGAGGGTGGTCTGCGTGGTGTGCAGATTGGCGGCGATGCTGACCAGCGCCACGTTGAAGATGGTGAAGGTGATGTTGACGCTGAGTAACCCGAGCAGCACGCTCGCCAGCAGCCCCCACCGGGAGCGGAGCACCACCCTGGTGGTCAGGCCAGGGGGTCGGCGAACGGATCCGCAGATCCGGCCGGACCGGCCAGGCGTCCCTCGGCCGCGGGCGCCACCTCTTCCTCTTCGGCCCACCCGGCGTAGCCGGTGCGCTCGAGCTCGTCGGCCAGCTCCGGACCGCCGCTGACGACGATCCGGCCCTTGGAGAGGACGTGGGTGTGGTCGGGGCGCAGCTCGCTGAGCAGCCGGGTGTAGTGGGTGATCGCCAGCACGCCGAGGCCGATCTCCGTGGTGGCGGCTTCCACCCGCCGGGCCACGGCCCGCAGGGCGTCGACGTCCAACCCGGAGTCGATCTCGTCCAGGACCGCGAACCGCGGGCGGAGTACGGCCAGCTGGACGGTCTCGTTGCGTTTGCGTTCTCCGCCGGAGAGGTCGACGTTGAGCGGCCGGGACAGGAACCGCTCGTCGAAGCCGACCCGGGCCGCTTCGGCCCCGACCAGCGCCGGCACCTCGGCGGGGTCGCGCCCACCGGCGCGCCACGACTCGCTCAACACGTCGACCAACGACACGCCGGGCACCTCGATCGGGTACTGCAAGCCCAGGAAGAGACCGGCCTGGGCCCGCTGCCAGGTGGGAAGGGTCAGCAGGTCAACGCCGTTGAGGGTCACCCGTCCGGCGGTTACCTGGTAACCGGGCCGGCCCAGCAGCACGTGCGACAGGGTGCTCTTGCCCGACCCGTTAGGACCCATGACCGCGTGCACCTCGCCGGAACGGATCCGCAGGTTGATGCCACGAAGGATCTCTCGACCGGCGACGGCGGCGTGCAGGCCCTCGATCAGCAGTTCGCTCGGGTCCCGGTCGGCGCTCACGACCCCTCCTCCCCGCCGTCGACGTCGGCCCGGTCGGTCACGACCACGTCGTCGCCGACTCGGTGCACCTGGTAGACCGGCACCGGCCGGGTCGCCGGCAGTGACTGCGGCTGGCCGTCGATCAGCGAGAAGGCGCTGCCGTGCTTCCAGCACTCGATCCAGCAGTCCTCGGCGTCGATGTCGCCCTCCGCCAGCGAGAATTCGGCATGGCTGCAACGGTCGCCGATGGCGTAGAAGTCGTCGCCGATGCGCACCAGGCACACCCCGTCCGGTCCCCCATCGAGACGGACTGCGGTGCCGGGCTCGACCTTCTCGGCCGGGATGCGGGCCAGCTCGGCCATCAGGTTGGGCCCCCGTTGCGGCCGGCGCCAACCGCGACGGCGACGTGGGCCGCGGTTTCGGTCGGCGTCCGCGGCGTTGAGCTTGTCCGCCAAGACCCGGCGCAGGCAGCAATACGTACTCGGTCCAGGCGCTCCACAA
>CAVPBX010000023.1:0-7162 GCA_963702305.1 uncultured Acidimicrobiaceae bacterium
TGGCGGGTGTGGTGAGTAAAGCCCTGATGTTGTTAGAGCCCTAAACCTTTATCGCAATGGTTGTACTGATCTGTCGCCCCCACAGGCAAGTCATCGATTACACTCCGCTTGGTCCGCTCGCAGTGGACACACGAGTGAGTTGCGCCCCTCTAATGTCGTCCACTTGTGCCTACGAGACCTCATCATCCCGTTCACCTGGCTAAAATATCTACCATTCTAGATACGACCCTACCATCGAAGACTCCTCTCCGTCACTCGCACAATCGACGGTCTTCCGTACTTCCTTTCCCTCGCTCGGCACCTGCCGGTCAAGAAGAGTACCGCGGTCTCTGGGCCGCCTCCAACCTTCAATCCGACGCCTTTCTCCTTGTCTACGACATCACCAACACCTGGAGTGTTCCTCCAGCTTCAACGCCCCCTTCCCACGGCTCGCTCGGCCACACCCGGACGCGCCGGTCGTGGCCATGGCCGCCACCCTGACGGCCTCGGCTACTGGCTCGTCACCTCCACTGGCAAGGTCACGCCGTTCGGCTCGGCGAGGTGGCACGGCGACGCCTCCGCGGTCCATCTCAGCCGGCCCGTGGTGTCCATGGCCGCGACGGCGGATGGTGGCGGCTACTGGCTGGCGGCCAGTGATGGCGGGGTGTTCACCTTCGGCGACGCCGTCTTCCACGGATCGCGGGCGGTCTCGCCCTGGCCGCGCCGGTGTCGGCGATCGGCGCCGACCTGGCAACCGGCGGCTACTGGCTGGCCGCCGGCGACGGGGGCGTGTTCGCCTTCGATGCCCACTTCTTTGGGAGCGCAGTCGGCATCCGGCTGCACACGCCCATCGTGGCCATGGTCGTCCCGACGACGCACGGTCGGCTACTGGCTGGTCGGCGGGGACGGCGGCGTCTTCACCTTCGGTGCCGTCCCATTCCTGGGTTCGCTGCCGGGCTTCGCCCACCCGCCGGCGTCGCCGACAGTCGGCGCCGATGGCGTTCGCCTGTCGGCCGGGTAGCGCCACCGGCGGCGCCGCGGTGACGACGCCGAGGTAGGATAAAAGCCGGCAAATCGGCAGGGTGGGTAAGGAGGCGGCGGTGCGCATCCAGGTGGACCCGGGCGGCCTGCAGTCCGGGGGATACGACAGCATCAGTCAGACGGTCGGCTCCGGGGTTGGCGGCATGGCGTCCGGGCTGAGTGGGGCGGAGGGTGGCGCCGGCGACGCGTCGCTGGCCGCGGCCATCTCGGACCTGGCCGACCGCGCTGACGACGACCTGCCAGGCGGCCGTGTTGAGCCTGTCGAGCCTCGGCGCCGCGGTGGCCAAGGCCGGCGAGCACTATGCGGCCAACGAGGCCGCCATCGCCAACGCGGAACGAGCCCGATGAGAGATGGCGGCGGCGGCTCCGGTTTGCCGTATCCCCAGGGCGATCCGGCGGCCATCAGACGCGGCCGCGGCGGCCCTCAACTCGTTCGGGGCCACCTTGAGCGGTGCCGCCGGCCAGGTGAGCGGGGCGGCGTCGGCCACCACGGGCTACTGGCAGGGTCCCGCGGCCGGCGCCTTCGGGACGGCGGTGTCGTCGGTACGCGAGGGCCTGGACCGCCTCGCCGGCCACCAGCAGGACGCGGCCGGGGCCCTGTCCGCGTACGCCACGGCCCTGACGGCGGCCCAGCATGCCGCCACGGTGGCCGGGCAGAACTACCAATCGGCCCAGGCGGCCTACAGCAACACCGTGTCCTCGCTGTCGGCCAACCCGCCGACCGGTCCCCAGGCCTCGGCCCAGCTCTACCGGGCCCGACGGCCGCGGCCGACAACCTCAACGGGGCCTTCAACCTGGCCTCGACCCAGGCGTCCAACGCCTGTACCGACCGCAACCAACACGGCACACATGTGCGCGGCGAAGCTGTCGCAGGTCGCCGCCGACAGCAAGGACACCGCCTTGCACAAGTTCCTGGACCTGATGGGCGGCCCGGCGTCGGTGTTCGGGGCGCTCGGTGTCATCTCGCAGGTCCAGAGCGCCCAGAAGCTGTACTCGGTCCTGGAAGCGTTCGACCACGGCAACTGGGACTTCTTGTCCAAGGTCAATCCGAAAGGCTGGGCCGATGTGACCGCGGCCGAGTCCAAGTTCGGCGCCCGCAGCCTCGAAGCCCTCAATGCCCAGATGAAGTACATGGAAAACCTCGCCGGTGACGGCTTCACGGAGATGGCCCGGGCGGCCATCCCCATCGACAACGTCACCCGCCTCTCCGGCGTCATGGACTTTCTCGGCAAAGCCGGGTTCCCGCTGGCCGTCGCCGGCGACGTGCTGACCCTGGCCGATGGCAAAGCCACCGGGCTGGACCGGGGCTTGTCGGGGGCCAACCTGGCCGGACTGGGCCTCGCCGCCACGGGCACCGAAGCCGGGGGGGCGGCCCTGGCTCTGGTCGGCGTCAACGCGGTGGCCGACTGGATCCCCGTCGTGGGTGAAGTGGTGGTGGCCGGCACGGCCGCCTACCTGGCCGGCGAGTGGGTGTACAACCATTGGGGCGACATCACCAACTGGGCCGGCGACGCCGGGCACGCCCTGGCGACCGGCTACCACGAGGTCACCAACCTTGTCGGTAACGTCAACCAGGAAGCCCAGCAACTGGTCAACTCCGGTCTCCATGACGCCGAGCACCTGGCCACCGGAGCGGTGCACGAAGGCGAGAAGATCCTGAGCGGCGCAGGCAACGTGGCCACGACTGTGGTGTCGGACCTCAACCCGTTCAACTGGTAGGCAGGAGCCCAACCGGACCGACCGGCCCGCGCATCCACGCGGCGCCCCGAGGAGGAAGCCGTTGCACCGTGGCACGTAAGGTGAGCGCAGCCGAGGTCATGGCCGAGTTGGCGGGCTGGCGGGAGAAGTTCGAGGCCGGCGGTATCCGCCTGTGGGGCCTCCGCCAGCCCAAGCTGGAGTCGGGTGAGCGTTTTGCCGGCCGGGTCATCCGGGTCGGGGTGGCCGAGCGGGACCTCAACGTACCCATGGCGGAGTGGGCGGCCCGGGCCGGGTCCACCGGACTGGCCGGCAAACCGACGGGGGCGGCCTTCGCTACCAGCGAGCGGGTGTTCGTGGTGGGCAACCGTCCCACCGACGTCATCCGGGAGTGGCGGTGGCGCGACGTGGCCTCGGTCGGCCTGCTGCCGGTCGCGGTCGGCGTGGTGATCCGCCGGGATCTGGACCTCCCTGAGGCCGACGTGCTGGCCAGCGAGTGGAATCCCTTGGTGGTGGCCTCGCGTCCCGATCCCGGCAAACTGCTGGTCCGCTGGTTGAAAGTGGAGGGCGCGTTCGCGGCGTGGCAGCGGTGGCCTGGATGCCTGGTTCGCGGCCCTGCCGGGCCGAGTCGAAGCCGGGATCAATCCGTGACCCAGGACAACAACCTGGTGCAGGGCATGCTCGACTGGGCTGCCCTGTTCGAGGCCGGCCTGCTACCGGACCCGGCGCTGGTCACGGGGGTGCTGGCGCCCGGTGAGCGCTTCGCCGTGCGGGTCGGCCCGGTGGTGGCGGCCTCGCTCGCCATCACGCCGGCGGTCGAGGTGCTCGAGGCCGGGCCCACCGGCGAGCTGGTCGCCACCGACCGGAGAGCGTTCCTGGTCGCCGGCACCGAGGTCGTCCGGCAGTGGGATTGGCGCACCGACGTCGACCGGGTCACGGCGCTGGTGGGCGGTATCGGGGCGATGTGGAGTCCCACCCCGGAGCGATACGCCGCCGGGGTCCGCCTGGAGGGCGTCGTCCGATCCGGCTACGCCGCGGGCGAGCAGTTGAGCGCCGACGACGCCCGGCTGTGGATGCCCGAGTTTATGAAGGTGACGGTGGCCTGGCGGGCCGGCGAGCCCGGAGGGGTGGACGCCTGGCGCGACGAGTTCCGGCGCCGTTACGCGGACCTGCTGCTCTGATTTGGTGATCGCGGACCTCGGGGTGTTCACCCCCGCCGAGCTGCGGGCCGGAGGCATCAACAGCCGCGGCTTCCTGCAGCCCATCCTGCCGGCCCCCGAGGGGGTCGACGTCCGGGTCGAGTCCGAGGTCGCGGCGGACGGGTTGGCCAGCCGCGGTCTGCTGGTCCGGGGGGGCTCGGGATGGCGGCCGGTCGGCCGGTACCGGCAGGTGCTGGAGACCGCGGCGGTGGCTCGTTCGCTGCTGGCCATCGAACCGGTGGGCCGCGGGAGCGGGGCGGGGGCGCCCCGCCTGGCCTTCGGTGCGATCGGCGCCACCGACGAGGCGCTGCTCCTCGACCCGCAGGCCGGCGGCCGGGCCGGCTACGGGGCCCGCCTGTTGCCGCTCGGCACGGCCGCGGTCGAACTCGCCGGCGCCCTCGGCTTTCACGCCCCGGTGGGCGTCCTGGACGACGAGCCGCCGGCGACGTCGGAATCCGAGCCCGGATGGGCCCGGATCAACGACCTGTTGACCGGCGGCGTGGCCACTGTCGGGGTGGAAGCGGCCAGTATCAGCCAACGCCAGGGCCCCCTCCTGCAGCGCCGGCTCACCGTGGTGGCGACCGCGGCGGGGGATTGGCTGCTGCTCGGCACCCGCTACGGCGACCAGGCCGGGCGCGCCGCAGCCCCCGCCGGACTGGCGAGGGCGGCGCGCGTCATGCGCCACCTGCTCGGCGGCTTACCGCTCGAGCTGTAATCGCGGGCGCCGCCTAGAAACGGAAGGTGGCGGCGATGCCCTGTTCGTTGGACTCGTAGGCCGAGCCGGCCTGCTGGGTCATGGTGGCGATGCCGGTCAGGGCTTCGTGGAGGCCCCGGGCGCTGTTCTGCCATTCCAGCCACAGGGCCTCGAACTGCTGTTGGGCCTGACCGACCCAGTCCGCCTGCAGGGGCGACACGTAGCCGGCCAGGGTGGACAGGATGCTCTCGACTTCCCCAGCCCCGGTGGTGAGCTGTCCCGCAATTTGCTGCAGCTGCGCGGGGGTGACGGTAATTGCACCAGCCATGATCGACCTCCAGTAGATCTGCGTTTGCCGCCACGACCGGGTTCGCACCACCCGCCCGGGCCAGGCGAATCATAACCCCGCCGGTCGGCCGGGAACAGCGCTCCTACGGAAGGTCGAGCGGCGAGGCGCCGACGGTCTCATGGGGGGTTTGGGCCTCCTCGCCGATCTGGCGGGCCCGCCGGCTGTGCCAAACCGTGAAGGCGAACAGGCCGCCGAAGAACACCCCGGCGACGGCCGGCGACGCGGCCAGGAATGGTCCGGTGGGCAGGAGCCGCGCCAACACCACTCGCACCGCCGCCTCGCACAGCAGGCCGACCCCCCACACCGCGGTGATGACGCGGAACGCCGCTTGCGCCGGGGGCAGCTCCCACAGCTCGTCGAAGGCCCGCTCGCGAATCTCGTCGCCTCCGGCCGACAGGGCCCGGCCGAAGTAGAACATCAGCGGCCGCCGGCCGACGCGCAGGGAGGCCAGGCACACCAGGCCAAACAGGCAGGTCAAGGCGGAGTCGCGCACCTTGAGCACGAACGCGCTCCCGCCCATGGCGTAAGACGCGGCCAGGCCGACGATGAAGCCGAACAGGGTGATGGCGCCGATGGGATCCAGCTTTCCCCGCCGCACCCACGTCACCCCGACCCAGCCGGCCGCCGGGATGCCGGCGATGGCCAGGGCGGGGGCGTCCCCCGACACTTGATGGCGCACCAAGTAGTAGACCGCCAGGGGCACGACCGCCCCGCCGATGAGA
The DNA here is from genome assembly GCA_963702305.1 of uncultured Acidimicrobiaceae bacterium. Lineage (GTDB taxonomy): Bacteria > Actinomycetota > Acidimicrobiia > Acidimicrobiales > Palsa-688 > PALSA-693. The sequence goes on from CAVPBX010000023.1 coordinate 5,680, forward strand.
CTGGGCACCATGCGCGCGCAGCAACGGCGCGCCTGGCTCCCAGCCGTCGCGGGGATCCGCCGGGTAGACGAGGGGAGTCGCGGGTCCGGCCGCGATTGGACCCTCGGGCTCGGTCGCCATCAGCCCTCCCCCGACGCCACCAGGCGGCCCGGGTCGGGGGTGGGCGCCTGGTCGCCATGGCGGTGCCTGGCCGGGGCGGGAACCGGCCACACGACCGGGGGGCTGCCGGGTGCGGGGACCGGGACGGCGTCGGTGCCGGTGCCCGTGGCCGCCACCTTTGCCTGCCGGCCGGGCCGCCCGTAGGCCTGGGCGCTGATGCCGACCGCCACCGCGGCCAGGGCCGCGGCCACGATGCCGTCCGCCCAGTAGTGGTTGCCGGTGAGGACCACCATGAGCATGGTGAGCGCCGGGTAGGCCAGCGCCAGCCACCGGTAGCGGCTTCGCGACGCCCACACCACCGCCCCGCCGACGATGAGCGCCCAGCCCACGTGCAGGGACGGCATGGCGGACAGCTGATCGATGCCGGGCGCGCCGCCGGCGTAGTCGGTGGGGCCCACCAGGGCGCCGGTGTCGACGATGCCGAGATGGGGGAGGAGCCGAGGGGGGGCCACCGGAAACAGCTGGATGACCAGACTGGCGCCCGTCACCAGGGCCACGACTGTCCGCACCGCCGGATAGCGGTCCCGGTGGCGGACGAACAGCCACACCAGGCAGACCCCGAGGACGGGCACGTGGAGATAGACGTAGAAATCGTTGCACCAGTGGATCAGGGTCCGGTGGTGCAGGATGAGCGACTGGGCGGTGCGTTCGCTCGGGAGGTGCAGCGTTCGCTCCAGGTCCCAGATCGGACTGGCCCCGGGCCGTGGCGGCCGCCGCCCGGCCGATCGACCAGGCGCCGGCGTACTGCCACATGGCGTACAGCACGAGGATCAGGGTGAGCTCGTGCGCCCAGGGGCGCACCCAGGCTGACCAGCGCCGCTTGCCGCGGCGCGCGACGGCCCACGTCGCGGCGGTCGCCCCCGCCGCCTCGGCCGCGTCCTGCCACGCCAGCCACTGGAGCACGGGCTCACCATACCGACGCCGGCCCGCCGGGCGGAGGGTACGAGGTTGGGTCGGTGGGGCGATACTTCAGGGCCCGGTGTCGTCGAAGGGCACCTGGACGATCTGCGCCTCCCACTCCGCCACCAGCACGCCCCGGCCGGGCGGGCCGGCGAACACCGCGGTGCGGGGCAGGCGGGCCCCGAGCAGATCGCCGTCGCCGGGCACGCTGGGACACAACAGGACCCCGGCCCGCGATTTGCGCACCTCCGGGATGAAGCCCCGGAATCCGCCCAGGTCGGTGGTGGTGCCGCCCAGGATGAGGGCGCTGGATCGATCGCGAGCGGCCCGGACGAAGCCGGTGAGGGCGTCGCCGATGGGGCTGTCCGACAGGAGCTCGGCGTCGTCGACGAGGACCACGGCCGGCCCGCCGGCGAGGGACGAC
>CAVPBX010000024.1:0-10319 GCA_963702305.1 uncultured Acidimicrobiaceae bacterium
TCATGATGCTGCCCACGTAGCCACCGGCCGCGGGGTCGGCCGCGGCCTGCCCACCAGAGATGTTCGTCGACCCGCACGACGCCCCCAGCGTGGGGTTGAAACAGGTCATGTTCCCCGAAGGATCAAAGAAGTAGTAGTCCCCGTTGGCCGCGGCAATACCGTCGGCGGACACCATCCCGACATAGCCACTGACCGGCGCCACGGTTGTGGTGTCCAACTGGGTGAACCCGCAGCTCACCAGGGTGGTCAGGTTCAGGCACTGCACCCCGATCGGATACACCCCACCCACCGGTGCCTTGGCCTCCACCGGCCAGTACAGGTTGCCGTTGACGATGAACGACCCGTTCTCACCCCCCGTGGTGTAGGGACTGAGCGCACCGGTCCCCAGCGGCGTGCCCGCCGTGGGGTTCACGTACGTGGAGTGGGCTGGCCAGCCCGGGCACACCGCACCGGTCAAGGTGGCGCAATACACGGTCGTCGCACCGGCGCCGGTGGCCCCGTTGTGGTGGAACACGGTGTAGATGTTGTTGCCGAGCCCCTCCACCGAGTAGCCATCCCCGCCCGGGGTGGTAAACGTCGCGGTGCTCGGCGTAAACGGTGGGCTGGTGGCCGACGTGGTGTTCGGCGGAACCTTACCGGTCGCGCCCACACCCGAAGCGCCGGCCGGGGGCGTCCCCGCGGTCCACGACGCGCCCGAGTTGGTCGAGTACTGCGCTGACAGGCTCGGCGGGATCTTCAACGAGCCGGGCACGTACGTCTGCGGGCCGGTGATCGGATCGGTCAGATTCACGTTCGCCGGGGCGCCCGTGTTGTTGGTGTACGGCAACACCCAGTTGATCGTGTCGCCCGGACGGGTGGAACCGGCCGCCCCACCCGCCGTGGCCGTACTGGCCGTCGTCGGGTCGGTACCGGTCTTGGTCAGCGTCGACGCCGCGCTCGTCGCCGCCGACGCCGCCCCCGACGACATGCCAGTGACGACCGGCACGGCCAGCGACGAGAACACCACCGCCGAGGCCGCCAAGACTCTCGGTCCCACCCCGGTCCACCGCTTCGCCCGAGCGGGCCGTCGGCGGCCCCATGCCCCCGATCCCCGGATGGCCGCCAGGATCCTCGTCGACTGCCCCACGGTAACCCACCTTTGGCTCGCTTCGGGAGCTGTCCCTGCTCACTACTGTGAGCAATGCGGCAGCCGCTCTCCGTTGTCGCAGCATGAATATGTCGCAGGAACCGGGACTGTCAAGACAAACAGTGGTATTTCGGTTGAAACCGCCCAACTCCGGCGAAAGAACGGCGCAAACGAGAAAAACAAGAAAAGCGCTGGTCTCATACACCGGATAGCGTTACCAGCGGTAGCGCCACTATTGCTCTCAGTAGTCTTTTTGGCGGCGGCCCCCGCACTCGGCGCAGCGGCCGATCAGTTCCACCCGGTGCGACTCGACGGTGAACCCGCTGGCCCGTTCGGCGGCTTGTGCGGCCCAGCCCAAGCCGCTTTCTACGCCGGCTGGCAGGACCAGGGTGTCCATGGTGCCGCAGTCCGCGGACACCAGGTGGTGATGGTGCCCGCCCCGGATCTCCTCGGCCAGTTCGAAGTGGGCCACCCCGTCCATCCCGCTCAGTCGGCGGACGACTCCCGCGGCGGCGAGAACGGACAACGTCCGGTAGTGCTGCCACCCCGCCGGTGTCTGACCCGTCAACGGATCCCATGGACCCCTACTCTAGATCTAGACCCAGTCTTGATCTAGTGTTGTTCGGGAACCGACCGACAAGGAGTTGTCCGTGACCGAGATCAGCGACTTGAACGCTACGACCAGCCCCGGGGAAGCCAAGGTGCCGGTGACCGTCCTGACCGGTTTCTTGGGATCCGGCAAGACGACCCTGCTCAACTACATCCTGACCGAGCAGCACGGCCAGCGCATCGCAGTGATCGAGAACGAATTCGGCGAGATCGGCATCGACGACGCCCTGGTGCTCAATGCCGATGAGGAAGTGTTCGAGATGAACAACGGATGCATCTGCTGCACGGTGCGCGGCGACCTGATCCGCATCCTCGGGAACCTGATGCGCCGCCGGGACCGCTTCGATCACATCCTGGTCGAAACCACCGGCCTGGCCGACCCGGCACCGGTGGCCCAGACGTTCTTCGTCGACGACGAGATCGCCTCCCAACTGAGCCTGGACGCCATCGTCACCGTCGTCGACGCCCGCCACATTCTGGCCCACCTCGACGAGATCAAACCGCCCGGCGTGGAGAACGAAGCCGTCGAGCAGGTCGCCTTCGCGGACCGGATCGTGTTGAACAAGATCGACTTGGTCGACGGGGCCGAACTGGCGTCTATTGCTGAGCGACTCCAGTCCATCAACGCCCTGGCCGAGATCATCCCGACCAGCTGGGCCACGATCGATCTGGACCGCATTCTCGGCGTCGGGGCGTTCGACCTGTCCCGCACCTTGTCGGTAGACCCGACTTTCCTCGAGCAGACCGCCCACACCCACGACCTGACGGTCACCTCGGTAGGCATCGAACTGGCCGGCGACCTCGACCCGCAGCGGCTCAACGCCTGGCTGGGCCGGCTGCTGGCCGAGCAAGGCGTCGATATCTTCCGCATGAAAGGCATCCTGTCCATCGCCGGGGACCTCAACCGATATGTCTGCCAAGGCGTCCACATGCTCTTCGACGGGACCAGCGACCAGCCTTGGGGTGACCGGCCGAGAACCAGCCGGCTGGTCTTCATCGGCCGCAACCTGGACCGGGCGGCCCTGACCGCCGGGCTTCGGGCCTGCGTGACCGACGCGGCGTGACCGACACCACCATCGCCGCCGCCTATCTCAACGCGACGGTCCCGTTCGCACCGGTCTGGACGGTCGCCCTCGCCGACCACGTCACCGCCGCCGCCTGGTCACCCGACGGCACCGCCATAGCCGCCGCCTCAGCAGGCGGCGACACCCTCATCGTCGACGCCGCCACCGGCCAGGTCACCGGACAGACCGCCGCTCATCCCCTCGGGGTACTCGACATCGCCTGGTCCCCCGACAGCCGCCGCCTGGCCGTCGGCGGCCAAGACGGCCGCCTATCCATCCACGACCGGGCCACCGGAGGCGAAACCCACATCGAGCTCGACGGGTGGGTCGCCGCAGTGGCCTGGTCGCCGAACGGGCGCCACCTGGCCGCCGCCGCAGGCGCAACCGTGGTCACCGTCGACCTGGAAGGGACCGTCACCCACAGCTACGACCCCCATCCGAGCACCGTCACCTCGCTGGCCTGGGAGCCCAAAGGCCGCCGGGTCGCGACCGGGTTCTACGGCGGCGTCGCCTGGTACGAACCCGGCCGACCTGAGCACCGGGCCGCGGACAGTCATAAGTGGAAAGGGTCGGTCCTCGCGGTGGCCGTCTCCAGCGACGGCCGCTGGCTGGCCGCCGGCAACCAAGACCGCAGCGTACAGATCTGGCGAATCGGCAAGACCACCCACCTGGAAATGCCCGGCTACCCGGCCAAGATCGACCAGCTCGCCTTCGACCCCACCGGCCGCTACCTGGCCGTGGGCAGCGTCGGGTTCACCACCGTGTGGGACTGCGCCGGAAAAGGACCCGAGGGCTCCACCCCGTGCCTGCTCGAGGGCCACCCCCGCCGCGTCGCCGCCCTGGCCTGGGGCCACCACCGGCCCGTCCTGGTGACCGGGGACGCCTCCGGGCTCCTCGCCTACTGGACACCGGCCACCGACGCCCGACCCGTCGGAGTCGTCGACGTCGGCGTCGCAGTCACCGCGGCCCGCTGGCATCCATCCGACACCGGGATCGCCGTCGCTACCGCCACTGGCGAGCTGCACTGCCTTCCCCCGCTCGCATGACGGTCGTCTCGTCACTGGCTGCCGGGATGGAGCAGCCCCTGCTGTGCAGTCACCCTGACCATACGGCCAGGACGTGACGCGAACCGGCGGCACCCGTTCCCGGGACCCCCGGCGAGTAGTCGTCGTCGGCGCCGGCCCTCATGCCCTCACCATCTGCGTCTACCTGCTGGCCGCTTGCCCCGACTGGCATGACCGCCTGACCGTGATCGACCCCGACGGCTGGATCGCCTCGTGGAACGCCCGGTTCGCCCGGCTCGGCATCACCGTGCTCCGCTCCCCGTGCGTCCACCACCCCGACCCCAACCCCTACGCCCTCACCGACTTCGCCCGCCACCGAGCACACGACCTGATCGGCGATTTTCGAGCCCCGACCACCAGCCTGTTCGCCGCCTTCTGCGACACTCTCATCCGCGTTCACCGCCTGGCCAGCCTCCACCGCTGCGGCCAGGTCACCGCCATACGCCCCGGCGTCGACGGCGCCCCCAGCCGCGTCGAGTTGACCTCCGGCTGCCACCTCAACGCCGACCACGTCGTCATCGCCACCAATCCCGTCACCCCCCGCCTCCCCCCCTGGGCGACCGTCCATCGTGCGACACGTACCCCTCTCACTGGCGTCGTCCGCCACGCCGAAACGATCGACATCACTGACGCCAACCCGGGGCAGCAGATCGTCGTCGTCGGCGGCGGGCTCACCGCCGCCCAACTAGCCCTGGGCGCCAGCCAAGCCGGCGCCTACGTCACCCTGCTCACACCCGGCCCGCTGCGAGCATCCGTCACCGATATCGACCCCACCTGGCTCGGCCCCCACCAACTCCGGCCATACTTCGCCGAACCCGACTGGGAACACCGCGCCGAGCGCTACCACCAAGCCCGGAGAGGCACCATCCCCCCCGCCTGGATCGCCGACCTCCGCCACGCCGCCACCACCGGAAGCCTCGACCTCCGCGAATCCACCACCGTCACCGCCGTCCACCTCACCGGCCGGACCGCCACCCTGTCCACCACCGCCGGACCAATCACCGCCGATCACGTCTGGCTGGCCACCGGCTGGGATCACCACACCCGCCGCGACCCCCTCCTGGCGCCCCTGGCGCCCGCCGTGACCCGCTCGGGGTTGCCGATCATCGATACCGCCCTGCGGGTGCCCGGCACCGCCATCCACCTGATGGGCGCCGCCGCCGCCCTCCAAATCGGCGCAGCCGCCCCCAACCTGGCCGGAGCCCGCATCGCCGCGGAACGCCTCGTCACCGAACTCACCGGCAGCCCCCCCGTCCAATACCCCCACCCCCACCTGCCCACTCCGACACCCGGCCAGTCGCCTGATCGAGGGCTACCCGCAGAAGCCCACTCGTAAGGCAGCACCCTGGTCCTCCGTGCGGCCCCGCGATCGGCGTCGGCCGCCGCTCTCCACCCGCGAGAAGTTGGGCTGTCGTTCACCTTCCGTTTACCTGAGATTGGCTTGCCAGCCATCTTGATCTGGGACATTGCCAGAACGTCGTGTCCGACGAGGAGGGTCCGAGAAGAGTGGCGTGGTGGGCGCGAAGGGGCAAATGGGGATGAATCAGGACGGGCAACGAGCTTGCAGCAGGCTCCCGTGACCGGCTTGGCCGCTCCAGCGCCGACGGTCAGCCAGATCCTCGATGAGGCGCCGACGAGCGGATTTCATCGCCGGGCGGTGCTGATCTCGGGGATGGGCTTCTTCACTGACGCCTACGACCTGTTCGTCATCGGGACCGTCGCCGCCTTGGTGACCACGTTGTGGCACTTGAGTACCACCCAGACGAGCTGGGTGACCGGTTCCGCCATCCTGGGGGCCTTCGTGGGGGCCTTCGTCTTCGGTCGGATCGCTGACGTCTGGGGCCGAAAGACGGTTTACACCGTGGTAGCCGGCATCATGATCGTCGGGGCGCTGGCTTCGGCCTTCGCGCCGGGGTTCGTGTTCCTAGTGATCGCGCGCTTCGTCCTGGGGCTCGGCGTCGGGGGCGACTATCCCGTATCCGCGGTACTCATGAGCGAGTACTCCAACCGCCACGACCGGGGTCGCCTGGTCGGCCTGGTGTTCTCCATGCAGGCCCTCGGCCTCATCGTGGGCCCGCTCGTCGCTCTGACCCTGCTCGCCACGGGCGTCAGCCACGACCTGACGTGGCGGCTCCTGCTGGGCCTTGGCGCGCTGCCGGCCGCGGCGGTCGTCTACCTGCGGGCGAAGATGCCCGAGTCCCCTCGCTTCCAGGCTCGGGTCCAGGGCAACGCCGACCGGGCCGCCCTCCAGCTGCAGGTGTTTGCCGAAGGCGCCGTCGACGCCTCGGCCACCACCGACGACGGAACCCGGCTTATGGGGTTGCGCGAGTTCGTCACCAACCGCCGGATGCTCACGCTGATGCTCGGCACCGCCGGAACCTGGTTCTTGTTCGATTACGCCTACTACGGCAACACCTTGTCGCTGCCAACCATCCTGAAACAGGTGGCCCCGCACGCCAGTCTGGAGACCAAGCTGGTGTGGACGCTCGGGATCTTCGTGGTCTTTGCCCTCCCGGGGTACATCCTGGCGGTGGCGAAAATGGACCGGATCGGACATCGCCGGCTGCAGTTCATCGGGTTTGCGGTCATGGCCGTGACCTTCCTTGTGCTCGGTGCAGTCCCTGGCCTCACCACCACCGTGGTTCCATTCCTGGCGATCTTCGGGCTCAGCTATTTCTTCATCGAGTTCGGACCGAACACCACCACCTTCGTGCTGCCCTCCGAAGTGTTTCCCGTCAGCATGCGCACGACCGGGCACGGCATCGCGGCCGGCATCGGGAAGCTCGGGGCGTTTATCGGCGTGTTCCTGGTGCCGCAACTACAAAAGGGCATAGGCCTGCGCGGCATGCTGGTCGTGGCTGGCGTCGCCGCCATCGGCGGTTACCTTCTGACGACCGTGCTACCCGAGCCGGCGAGACGGTCCCTCGAAGAGATCTCGGGCGAGGACGAAGGCCGTACGACTGTCCCAACGACCACAACTGACGCTTCTGCCAGCATGGACAGTCCTACTGTCGACCTCGTACCCTTCGGTAGCCCGGACTCCCCACTGGTGAGCGCGGAACCGACGCTCGCGCGACGCAAGTAGTGGGTGTGGGCGAGGGGGGACTTGAACCCCCACATCCTTTCGGACACAGGAACCTGAATCCTGCGCGTCTGCCAATTCCGCCACTCGCCCGAGTGGGAGTCTCAGTGTAGCGGCGCGCCGCCGAGGCTTTGCCAGTCCCGAGTACGCTTCATAGTTGCCCATGGGACTTCAACAGTTCGAGCGGCGCCTCGAGCGCATGGTCGAGGGCGTCTTCGCCCGGGCCTTCCGCAGCGGTCTCCAACCCGTCGAGATCGGCCGCCGCTTGACGCGTGAGATGGACCTGCGCCGGACGATCGCACCACGCGGCACCATCGCCCCCAACGACTTCACCGTGGTGGTCTCCGAGAGCGACCGCTCCCGCTTCTCCCCGATCGAGAGCGAGCTCATCTCCGAGCTGGTGACGGTCGCCAAGGACCACGCCACCGCCGAGAACTACGTGTTCCTGGGGCCGGTGACCGTGACCATGGAGACCGACCCGGACTTGGGCGCGGGGATGGTCCTGGTGTCCGGCGAGATGGTCCGGGCGACCGAGTCCACCAAGGCCCAGCTGGTCCTGCCGGACGGCCACACCGTCGAGCTGGGCGCCAAACCGCTGATCGTGGGCCGGCTGCCCGACGCCGGCCTGGTGCTCGGCGACCCCAACGTCAGCCGCTACCACGCCGAATTCCGCCCCGTGGCCGGTGCCGGCGACGCCGCCACCGAGTACGAGGTGTCCGACATGGGTAGCACCAATGGCACGAAAGTCAATGGGATCATTCTCTCCCGGGCCCAGACCCTCCGGGATGGTGACACCGTCACGGTCGGCGCCACCACGATCCGGTTCGAACGAGGCTAGGACACCCCAGCGGCCCGTGTCCGACCAGCTGTTGACGTTCCTCAAGTACATCTTTCTCGCCGTGCTCTACCTGTTCTTCCTGCGGGTGCTGCGCGCCGTATGGATGGAGCTGCGCGAGCCTAAGCCGGCGCCGATCCCCGCCGGGCTCCCGGCCGCCGCCGCCGCCGCCGCCCCGAGCCCGCCGGCGGCCGGCCGCCGCGGCCGGCGGGGCAGCGCCGGCGCCGAGCGCCTGGTGGTCCTCGAGCCGCCGGAACGCCAGGGCCAGGAGTTCGTCCTCGGCCAGGAGCTCACGGTCGGCCGGGCGGGCGGCTGCGGGGTGACGCTCCCCGATGACACCTTTGTCTCCCAGCTGCACGCCCGGGTCTTCCGGCGAGACGGCGACCTGTACGTCGAGGATCTGGGCTCCACCAACGGCACCTACCTGAACCGCAAACCGGTCACCGCGCCGGTAGCCCTGCGCAAGGGCGACCAGCTCCAGATCGGCAAGACGACGCTCGAGGTCCGGCCATGACCCCGGAGCAGCAGTGATCGAGCTGCGGGCCGGGTCGGCCACCGACGTCGGCCTGGTGCGGTCCAACAACCAGGACGAGCTCCTGGTGGCGCCGCTGCTCTTCGCCGTGGCCGACGGGATGGGCGGGGCGGCCGCCGGCGAAGTGGCATCGGCCACGGCGATCGAACGCCTCCAGGAAGCCTTCACCGCGGCGGGCGCCCCCACCCCCGACGACCTGATCGAGGCGGCCCAGAAGGCCAACCGAGCCGTGTGGGAACAGGCCGAGGCCAACCCCGAGATGCGGGGCATGGGCACCACCCTGGTCGCCCTGGCCCTGGTCGCCGACGGGCGGCTGGCCGTCATCAACATCGGCGACTCCCGCCTGTACCTGCTCCACGACGGCGAGCTGCGCCAGGTGACCTCCGACCACAACCTGGTCGCCGAGCTGGTGGCGGAAGGGCGGCTGTCGAAGGAGGAGGCGGAGTACCACCCGCGGCGCAACATCATGACCCGGGCCCTGGGCGTCGACCCGGAGGTGCCGGTCGATCTGTTCATGCTCGACGCCGTCCCCGGCGACCGCCTTCTCCTCTGCAGCGACGGCCTGCCCCGGGAGCTGCACGACGACCAGATCGCCTCCCTGCTGCGGCGCCTGGCCCGCCCCGAGGAGGCCGCCCGCGAGCTGGTGGAGGAGGCCAAGCGGCGGGGCGGCAACGACAACATCACGGTGGTGGTGGTGGATGTCGTCGCCCCCGGGGAGGAAAAAGACGCCGACCTCACCGCGGCGGTGCCCACGCCGCCTCCGGCCCAGCCGGTCGTCAGCGCCCCTCGGCGGGCCAAGCGCTCGTTCATCACGGGGCGGGTGGTGGTGTTCGTCGGCCTCCTCCTGGTCCTGTTGGGGTTGGGCGCCACGGGCATCGGGTGGTACCGCGCGCCAGCTACTTCGTGGGGTTGCGCGGCGACCGGATCACCATCTTCCAGGGGCGGCCCGGCGGAGTGCTGTGGTTTCGGCCCACGGTGGCGGACGCCACCAGCGTGACCACCGCGGACGTCGAATCCCGCCACCTGCCGGCGCTGTCGAACGGCCAGGACGAGCCCAGCCTCACCGCGGCCCGCCAGTTCGTGCACTCCATGGTGGCCGAGCAGCAGGCCGCCCAGGCCGCCGCCCACCCGCCGGCTGCGCCGAAACCCCCGCCCCAGACCAAGGCCCGAACCACGACCCCGTCGACGACGTGAGCCCGACCACGTGAGCTTCACTCCAGCCCCGGCGAGGCGACGGACGGAGCTGGGCCTCATCGTGCTGGTGGTGGTGCTGACCGGCGGGTTGTACGCCCTGGCCGGGTTCGGCAAGGCCGGCAACCTGCCGGCCAACATGGGGCCCTTCCTCGGCGTCATCTTCGCCCTGCTGCTGGTCGCCCACCTGGCCATGCGCCGGTTGGCGCCCAACGCCGACCCCATCCTGCTGCCCACCGCCGGCCTGCTCAACGGGATCGGCTACGTGTTCATCGCCCGCCTCTCCAGCCACGAAGCCCGGCTGCAGGCGGTGTGGACCGCCCTCGGCATCGCCGCCTTCGTGGGCACCTTGCTGGTGGTCCGCCGGGCCCGGGACCTGGAGCGCTACCGGTACAGCTTCGCCTTCGCGGGCATCGCCCTGCTGCTGCTCCCGCTGGCCCCCGGGATCGGCGAGAACATCAACGGGGCCCGCCTGTGGATCCACGTCGGCTCCCTCAACTTCCAGCCCGGCGAGATCGCCAAGCTGGCCCTGGCGATCTTCTTCGCCTCGGTCCTGGTGGAGCGGGGCGATCTGCTGAGCCAGGCCACCCGGCGCATCGGTCGGTTCCTGGTCCTCGACCCCCGCTACCTGGCCCCGATCCTGGCGGCCTGGGGGCTGTCCCTCCTGATCTTCCTGTCGGAAAACGACCTGGGTTCGTCCTTTCTCTTCTTCGCCCTGTTCATCGGCATGCTGTGGGTCGCCACCGGCCGGGCCTACTTCCTCGGCCTGGGGGCCATCCTGTTCGGCTTCGGTAGTTACCTGGCCCTCAAGGTAGT
>CAVPBX010000025.1:0-4540 GCA_963702305.1 uncultured Acidimicrobiaceae bacterium
CCGGCGTGCGCGCCGTGGCCGTCCGGGTAGGAACGTGGCGCGGTCTGGTCGCCGCCGCGGTCCTGGTGGGCCTGGGCATCCGCCTGGCTGACGTGCTGTCCCGGCCGCACGCCGTTGCCATGGGCGACGCCGCCGAGTATCTCGGCCAGGCCAACCTGCTGGCCCGGGGCAAGGGGTTCATCGAGCCGCTCGTCTACGCCGCAACCCACCACGCCCAGCCCACCGCCAAGCTGCCGCCGCTGTACATCATGCTGATGGCCCTGTGCTCGCTGGTGGGCTTCAAGAGTTTCCTGGCCCACCGGATCTGGTCGGCGATCATCGGGGCGTCGGCGGTCGGTCTGGCGGCGGTGGTGGGTCGGGACCTGGCCGGCCGGCGGGTGGGATTGCTGGCCGCCGTCATCGTGGCGGTGTACCCCAACATCTGGATGAGCGACGCCCTGGGCCTGTCGGAGACGCTGACGCCGATCCTGGTCCTGCTGGTGCTGTGGGCGGCCTACCGCCTCCAGCGACGGCCCACGCCGGCCGCCGCGGCCTGGCTGGGGGCGGCCATCGGATTGGCAGCCCTGGGTCGGGACGAGCTGGTGCTGCTGGCGCCGCTCGTCCTGCTGCCATTGGCCATCGGCTCCCGCACCCGCTCCTGGACCACCCGGGGTCGGTTGCTGCTGGCGGGCGGGGCCGCGTGCGCCGCCCTCCTCGGTCCGTGGGTCGGGTATAACCTCACCCGCTTTACCCACCCGGTGTTCATCACCGACCGGCTGGGCTCGGCGCTGGCCACCGCCAACTGCGATGAGGCCTGGCATCGCAATCCCGGGTACTGGTCGTTCCGGTGCGTGCTCTCCGCCGAGTCAGGCGTCCATGGCGATGAGACGGTGCTGGACGCCGCCGGGGAGCGGCGGGCCCTGACCTACATCGACGACCACCTGGGCGGACTGCCAGTGGTCGAGGCCGAGCGGCTGGGCCGGACGTTTGCCGTCTACCAAATCGTCCCGCAGATCCACCTGGACGTCTTCGTCGAAGGCCGCCCCAAGTGGTGGGCGTACGCCGGGCTGGTGATGTACTACGCGCTGGTCGGGCTGGCCGTTCCTGGCGCGCTGCTGCTGCGCCGGCGCGGCACCATCATCTACCCGCTGCTGGCGCTGGTGGCCGACGTGGTCATCACCGTGCTGCTGACCTACGGCCAGACGAGGTTCCGCGCCGCCCTGGAGCCGGCCCTGGTCCTGCTGGCCGCGGTCACCATGGACAGTGTCCTCAGGAGCCCACGGGGGCGGCGACCGGCCCCGATCGCCGAGTCCGATCCGCGGCCAGCACCTGTAGCGTCCCGAGTGCCGTCTGATCCCACGTGAGCTCCCGGGCCCGGTTCCTGGCCCCCACCTGGAGGCGCCGGCGGACGACCCGGTTGGTGAGCACTTGGTTGAGGGCCGCTTCCATCGCCGCGCCGGGCTCGGCCAACAGTCCGCTCTCGCCGTCGTGGATGGCGTCGAGGTGGCCGTCGATGGGGCTGGCGATCGCCGGCGTACCGCACGCCGCGGCCTCCGAAATGGTGAGGCCCCACCCCTCGTACGCCGAAGTGGACAGCACCACCCAGGCCCGCCGGTACAGGTCGACGAGGGCCTCGTCGGTGACGCGGCCCGGCAGGTGCAACCAGCCCTCGGCGTGGTGCGCCGCCACCAGGGCCTCCAGCCGGCGCCGTTCCGAGCCCTCGCCGGCCACCACCGCTTGCAGGTCCGGGTGGCGGGCTCGCACCCGGACCAGGAGGTCGACGAGCAGGTCGAAGCGCTTGTAGGGCACCAGTCGGCCCACCGCCACCACCAACGGCGTCTTTTCCACCGGTCCGCCCGGATGAAAGCGCGGGTCGACCCCGGGTGGCACGACCGACACCAGCGCCGGGTCCAGGCCCAGGGTGGCCACGATGGTGCGGCGGGACGACTCGGAGAGGGTCACCACCGGCGTGCCGGCGTACAGCGGGGGCGCCAGCCGGCGTTCCACCCACTTGCCGGCCCGGGCCAGCGCCCGGGGGAGGACCAGGTCCCACATGCCGCCGTGGACGTGGTGCAGGAACACCACCCGGGGATGTGGCGCCCACACGGGCGAGAAGAACGGCATGCCGTTCCAGATCTCGACCACACCGTCGGGCCGGCTCCGGCGCCCGGCCAGCGCCGCCGCGGCCGCGGCCGGGAAGATGCCGTAGCGGCCCGCCGGTCGGAGAGTCCGGTACCCGTCGCGCTGCGACCGCCGGGGGGCGCCGGGGGCACGGGACGTGGTGAGTTGGACGTCGATGCCCGCCGCGGCCCAGCGCTCGGCGATGCGCGCCGCGTGCACCTCCGAGCCGCCGGCCTCGGGGTGCTCGAGATCCCGCCAGGCCAGGATCTGGACCCGCCGGAGGCCGGCGTTGGCGGCCAGGATGGCGAGTCGTTCGTGCGGTTGGCGGGGCCCGATGTCGATGCTCGCCGGCCGGACCCCGTTGAGGGTCGGCACCGATCCGGCTGCCACGACCGCGCCGGCCGCGTCCTCGATGCCCTTCACCGGCTGGCCGCCAGGTCGCTGGTCGCGGTCGCCGTCCCGTCGCGGTCGCCGGCACGGGGCGGGCCAGGGGTGACGGGCCGAGCACCCGGTCCGGCTGGCGGCGGCGCCGGCCGCCCAACACCGGTCGTTCGACGACGAGGTAGCTGGCCGTGGCCGCCAGGACGGCCATGGCCGTCACCGCGCCGAACAGCCCCCACGCGGAGATGCGGAACAGGTGGACGCCCGTCCACCGCAGGAACAGCATGAGCGAGGCCTCGTGCCACAGGTACACCCCATAGGACACCACCCCGAGTAGGGCCACCGGCCGGGCCCGCAGCAGGCCGCGGACCGCGCCGCGTTCCTGGGGCCCGAAGACGGCGGGCAGGACCAGGAAGAAGGCGAACAAGCCGTACAGCGTCTGCCGTTCGAGGCTCAGGCCCACCGGGCTCGGGGTGACCGGGGTCAATGGCAGGCCCAGGTTGCCGACCGCCACGAAGGCGCCCGCAGCCAGGGCCCAACTGGCCCAGGGCAGCCCCGGATGCCACAGCCACGCCGGCCGGCGACCGCTCTCGGCCAGATAGGCGCTCACCACCGCCAGCAGCATCCCGAAGGCGAACAGGTCGGTGAACCCCGGCAGCCAGTTGGGCATCGTCGACGACAACTGGGTGTGCCATTGCAGCACCCAGATCCGGTAGGCGAGGCCGACCGCGACCAGACCGGCCAGGCCGACCAGCTCCACCTGGAGCTGGGCCGCCGCGGCCCGGCGGCCGTCACCCGACCGGGCCCGGGCGGCACCCCGGCGGCGCATCAGCGTCGCCCACCAGGGGAGCATCAGGTAGAAGGTCATCTCCGTGCACAGGGACCACGCCTGGGTGATGCCGGTCAGCACGTAGTGGGGCAGGTAGATCTGGGCGAAGCCCAGGTAGACGGCCAAGGACCACCAGGCGTGATGGACGGTGTCGCCGTGCAACCCGTAGCTGATGACGACGAAGGCCACCCAGTAGGCGGGGATGATGCGCCGCAGCCGCCGGGCCCAGAAGCGGCGCGCCGCCGGTGCCGGACTGCCGCAGAAATGGGCGACCGCGAAGGGGCGGTACAGGAGAAACCCGGAGATCACGAAGAAGACCGACACGCCGATCTCCAGCCGGGACGTGTAACGCCCGAGCCCGCTGCGGCCGGTGAAGCCGGACACGAAGGTGGTGTGCACCCCGATGACCGATACGGCCGCGAACGCCCGCAGACCGTCGAAGCACGGGTATCGCGGCGCGGATTGGGTCGGTTGTGGCGTGGTGGTGCGGATGAAAGGAACTCCCCCGACGCGGCGTGCGTCTCGGTGCCGGACTGCGGCAGCGTAACGAATGCGACCACGCAGAGGGGCGGACGAGGTGGAATGTCCGTTCTGCGACGACGAATCGTCCCGCCCGGTCCAGCCGGTCCGATCTCGGCGTAACCCATGAATCTCGGCGTGGAATCGTGAGGCCCAGCTCGTGAGGTACACCGAGATACACGAGTTACGCCGAGATCCGCTTCGTCGGCCGCCGGCCGACGCCGCCGACCCGCGCCGACCCCGCCGACGACTGTCAGCCGCCGACCGGCCGGGCGGTAGCCCGCCGGCCGGGGAGCTTGACCACCTCGATGGCGTTCGGCAGCTGCTCCTTGATGGAGCTGTCGTGGGTGACGACCAGGACCTGGCGGAACCGGCCCCGCAGCCGCTCCAGGGCCAGCAACATGCGAGCTTTGCGGTCCTCGTCGAGCGGCCCGAACACCTCGTCGAGCACCAACAGCCCCACCGACCAGCCCGACTGGAAGTGGATGTGCTCGCTGATGGCCCCCGGAGGGCCAAGTTGGCCAGGTCGATTTCCGAGCCGGAGAAGCGGTCCAGTCCGTAGACCTTGCCGGCGTCGCTGATCTGCAGCTCGTAGGTTTCCGGGTCGACCTGCAGCTCGTCGTAGTCGTGGTCGGTGAGCTCGGCGAACAGCTCGGCGGCCTGCACCGCCAGCCGCGGCCCCACCGAGGCCACCACCGTGTTGCGGAATTC
>CAVPBX010000026.1:0-10445 GCA_963702305.1 uncultured Acidimicrobiaceae bacterium
GCTGAATTGCTGACCGGGCCAGCGCGACGCCGCCGCACACCGCGGTACGCGGATCGGGCTTGAGCACCACGGCGTTGCCCAGGGCCAGCGCGGGCGCCACCGACCGGATAGCCAGGATCTGCGGGAAGTTGAACGGCGCGATCACCCCGACCACGCCAACCGGCACCCGTTCGGCGAAGCTCAGCCGGGGCTGCTCACTGGGCAGCAGCTCGCCGTAGGCGCGCGAGGGGAGCGTGGCGGCCTCGTAGATCTCCTGCGTCGCGACGTGGTCTCGAACCCCATGGCGTGCGGATCTTGCCGCTCTCCTGATCCCCCACCACTCGATGTCGGCCGCATTGGCCAGCCACAGGGTCCGCGGCGCGGCGCAGCAGGGCCGACCGCCGGTATGAGGCGTGGCCGCCCAGGCCCGCCTGCGCGGCCGCGGCAAGCTCGGCCGCGCGGGCCACGTCGGCGGGGGCGGCGATCCCGGCCCGGCCGAGCTCGGCGCCGGTCGCGGGCTCGGTCACCGGGGCGTCGCCGCCGCCCCCGTCAACCCAGCCGCCGGAGTAGATCTTCCCGCGCCACAGCGCGGCCACCCCGATCAGGGCGCGGTAGGCGCGCACCAGCGCAGGGGTGGCCATGATCTGCGAGGTCGGCAGCCGGGTGAGCGCCGAGACCCCGAAGACGCCGACGGCATTGAGCATCTTGGTCCACAGCAGGCCGTCGATGTCGGCGGCGGCCTCGCACGGCAGGCCGGCTTCGCCAAGGCGCGCACCGCCGCCGCTACCCGGTCACTGCTGCCCCCGCCGAGCTCGCCGAAATAGGTGCAGCCCAGGCTGGTGACGACGGCGCCATCGTCGGCCCGCCGGGCGCCGAGCACCGTGGCCGCGCCGACGACCCGCCGCGGGCCGAAGGCCTCCGCCAGCTGGCCGCCGGCCAGCACGCCGTTCTGCAGCCCGGCTGCCCAGGCCGCCGGATCGCCGGGCCGCGGCCAGGACCGGGCGGCGGCGCCGGCCGCGCCCGCCAGCTGGTGCGCTTTCGTCGTGAACTGCACGGCCGCGCCGCACGGGAACTCTTCGCCCGTCGTCACGACGGTGACGACTCCCGGTTCCGGGGGCTCGATGCCGCTCGTTCCTGCCCTCGCTGGCCCGGCCCGCACCGGCGCGGACGCTGCTACGACTCCGTGCACCCGGATGCGGCCGAGCTCTCCCAGCTGGCCAGCAGCTGCTCCCCGCCCGGCCAGGACGACCGGGTGGCCGCTCGCGGCGAGCAGCGTCGCGAAGGTGCGGCCGAGCGCGCCTGCGCCGACGAGGACGAAGGGACCGGTAGGCACTGCGCTTCCTTCGGTAGGGCGGGTACCGACCTGCGCCAGGGCAGCCGGCCCGACACAGCCATAATGCTCGATTATTGTCTACTGTTGACGATACAAGACGATACCCGTAGGGCTAGCCAGGGAGAGCTTGCTGTGAAGATCACCGGCGTCGAGACCGTGTACCTGGAGAACGAGGATCTCTGTTACGTGCGGGTACGCACCGATGAGGGCGTGACCGGGCTCGGCGAGACGTGTTTCGGCCCGCGAGCGGTCGCGGCGTACATCCACGAGTCCGCGGCGCCCCGCCTCGTCGGCCATGATCCGCTGGAGATCGAGCGGCATGCCCGCGATCTGCCGCGCTTTTACATCGGCCACGGCGGGACCGGGGTCTCCACCCGGGCGCACTCGGCGATCGACCTGGCGCTGTGGGACATCCTCGGCAAGGTCGCTGGGCAGCCGCTGTACCAGCTCTGGGGCGGCCGGTGCCGGGACAAGGTCCGGATCTATAACACGTGCGCGGGGTCGAGGTACGGCCAGAAGGAGGCCCGGCACCGGGACGCGCCGGACACCGGGCAGGCGGCCGGGAGCGCGTTGCGGGCCGGGGCCCGCGGCAGGTACGAGGATCTGGACGCCTTCCAGCAGGCCGCGGGGGAACTCGCCGAGGATCTGCTCGGGCAGGGCATCACGGCGATGAAGATCTGGCCGTTCGACGAGGTCGCCCACGCTAACGGCGGCCAGTACATCACCGCGGCGGAACTCGACCGCTGCCTCGGGCCGGTCCGCAAGATCCGGGACGCGGTCGGCCGCGGGATCGACGTCATGATCGAGCTGCACGGCCTGTGGCAGCCCCTCCCGGCGGCGCAGATTCTGCCGCGCGCTCG
This sequence comes from uncultured Acidimicrobiaceae bacterium, assembly GCA_963702305.1. Classification (GTDB taxonomy): domain Bacteria; phylum Actinomycetota; class Acidimicrobiia; order Acidimicrobiales; family Palsa-688; genus PALSA-693. Next base: position 2,173 of record CAVPBX010000026.1, read on the forward strand.
AGGAGTTCGAGCCGTTCTGGGTCGAGGACGCGATCAAGCTCCATGACCTGGAGGCCGTCACCCGGCTCGCCGGATCGACCAGGCTGCCGTTCGCGCTCGGCGAGACCGTCGGCAACCGCTATGACCTGAAGCGGCTGCTGGACACCGGGGCCGCCGACGTCGTGATGTTCGACGTCAGCTGGGCGGGCGGCTTGTCCGAGGCGCGCCGTCTCATCGCGCTGGCCGAGACCTACGACCGGCCGATCGCGCCGCACGACTGCACCGGACCTGTCGTCCTGACGGCCGGAGTCCATCTCGCCGTGAGCAGCCCGGCCGCCATCCTCCAGGAGACAGTGCGGGCACTCATCGCCGACGTCTACCCGCAACTGGTCACCGCGCTGCCGGTCATCTCCGGCGGTTACGCCGCCCCGCCCCCAGGCGCCGGGCTCGGCCTGGAACTGCAGCCCGGGTTCGAGTCACGGCCGGACGCGCGCGTCCGGCTCACCAGCTGATCCGGATGATGACGAGGACGGCCCGACGGCGGAGGCGTCGCACGAGTTCCGGATAATGACGAGGTCAGCAGTTACCCGGCTCGCCGGCCCGGCGGGGGAGGGGACCAGTGAAGACCGACCGCTCCGCCCTGGCGATCGACATCGGCGGCACCAAGCTGACCGCGGCGGTCGCCGATGCCGGCGGCGGCCTGACCGCGCGGGAGCGGATCCCCACCCCGCGTGGCGCGGACGCCGAGCAGCTGTGGCAGGCGCTCGCGGCGCTGACCGCCCGGGTGCTCGACACCGCCGGGATCGGCGGCGAGGCAGCGCTGGCCGGCGTCGGCTGCGGCTGCGGCGGCCCCATGGACTGGCGGGCCGGCCTGGTGTCGCCGCTGAACATTCCCGCCTGGCGTTCGTTCCCGCTCCGCGCACGGCTGCAGGATCAGTTCCCTGGCATCCCGGTCCGGGTGCACAACGACGCGATCTGCGTGGCCGCGGGCGAGCACTGGCGCGGCGGCGGCCAGGGGGCCGGCAACGTGCTGGGCATGGTCGTCTCGACCGGGGTCGGCGGCGGCCTGATCCTGGACGGCCGGGTGGTCGAGGGCGGCTCCGGCAACGCCGGCCACATCGGTCATGTCGTGGTCGATCCGGACAACGGGCCGCTATGCGGCTGCGGCGCACGCGGCTGCCTGGAGGCGATCGCCCGGGGGCCCGGCCTCGCCGCCTGGGCGCAGGGCCACGGCTGGCGCCGGGACCAGCCGGACGCGACGGCGGAGGACCTGGCCGAGGACGGCGCGCTCGGCCATCCGGTTGCCCTGGCCGCGTGGCGCCGGGCGGGGCGGGCCCTCGGCATCGCGATCGCGTCCGCCACCAACCTGTGTGATCTCGAGGTGGTGTGCATTGGCGGCGGGCTCTCCCAGGCGGGCCCGATGCTCTTCGATCCGCTGACCGAGTCGCTGCGCGCGCACACCAGGCTGGAGTTCGCGAGCAAGGTCCGGGTGAGACCCACCGCGCTGGGCCAGGACGCGGGGCTGGTGGGCGCGGCCGCGCTGATCTTCGCAGGCGACCTCTACTGGGCCGGCGACTGAGCCGCCGGGGCCAGGCCGGCCAGACGGCACTGCGGGCGGGCCAGCAGCGAGAACCTGTCGGTGCGGGTGAAGGCGCTTCGGCACATCGCCCTGGCGCTGGCCCCGCACTGGTGCAGCAGCGCCCCGCCCGTGCTGCTCGGCACGGTGACGGTCACGCAGCCCGCCCTCGAGCTGTCGTAGCTGCCCGAGCTGATCGCGGTCCAGGCGATGCCCGCGGCGAGCGCGGCCGCCAGGATGCCGCCGATCAGGAGGAGCCTGCGCTTTCCGAGGCGGGTGAGCGGCTGGGCGGAGGGCTGGGATGCGAACGGCATTAATCCCGCAGTGTAACCAGCCGCTTATCGTGGAGGAGTGATCGTCGAGATCAGGCCTGCCCGCCGGCCGTTTTGATGTGCGCGTTCGGGGCAGGATATTTCGACATTAATCCCTGAACACCCGCACCTGGGCACTGGAGCGCCGCCATGAGACGATCCTTAATCCTGGCCTCGATGGCCGTCACCGGCGTGGCCGCGCTGTCGGTACCGCTCGCCTTGCCCGCCGGCGCCGTCACCGCGGCCCCGGCCTTCATCCACGGTGTCCTGCCGCCACCGCCGCCCGGGTTGACGTCGAAGAACAACCAGGCCGCGGAGCCGCAGATCCGGTCGGACCCGGCGGGCACCTTCTACATCTCGTCGGAGAACGGGCTGGGCGCGGGCACCGACGCCTGGTCGTCCGCCGACGGGGGACACACCTACGGCTCGCTGCCGCAGCCGAACGAGGCATCCTCCACCTCGGGCGGTACCACCGGCTTCGCGCCGGGCGGCGGCGACACCGACCTGGCCACGGCGCCGGCCAGGAACAGCTCGGGAACCTACAACGTGTACGTGGCCAGCCTCACGCTGGGCAGCGTCACGGTCAGCCTCTCCCAGGACCGCGGGCACACCTGGACCAGCGACGTCACCTCGGCCAAGGTGCCCGGTGACGACCGGGAGTGGATCGCCGCCACCGGGGCCAACGGCTTCTACCTCTCTTACCACGCGGAATCCGCCGGACAGCAGATCGTGGTCAACCAGGGCCAGGTGGTCGCCGGCCACCCCACCACGGTGCAGACGTACAACGCCATCAACCCCGCCCAGACCAACATCTACCTGGGCACGGTGGAAGACAACCAGATCGGCAACATCGCCGTGGATCCCAGGACCGGCAACGTGTACCAGATCTTCGTCGGCTGCCCGCCCAGCCCGACGGCGGTGGAGACCTGCTCGGCGCTCAACACCGCGTACCTGGCGGTCGGGGTGCCGCACACCGCCAACGGGGTCACCACCCTGACGTTCACCGACTACGTGATCTACACCTCGCCCAGCGCATCGACGAGCTTCGCCAACAACTTTCCCGCGGTCGCCGTGGACACGGCGGGCAACGTGTACGCGACCTGGTCCGACGACCAGAACGTGTACCTGGCCCATTCCGCCGATCACGGCCAGCACTGGAGCGCGCCGGGCCGGGTCAACCACGGCACCGCCGCCACCACCGCCATCTTCCCCTGGCTGACCGCAGGGAACGCCGGCCGGGTGGACCTGGTGTTCTACGGGACGCCGGCCGCCGCCAACTACCAGACCTGCGGCCAGACGGGCACGTACAACTGCCAGAACGAGCCGTGGTCGGTGTTCTTCGCCCAGAACCTCAACGTCCTGGGCGGCGGATCCTGGACCCAGGCCAGGGTCACCCCCGTGGTGCACAAGGGAGGCGTCTGCCAGGGCGGGGTCACCTGCGCCGGGAACGGCAACGACAACCGTGACCTGTACGACGACTTCGGCGTGGCCGCCAGCCCTGTCACGGGGATGGCCTCGATCACCTACAGCGACGACCAGTACGCCGACAACGTGGGCACCGCCAACGCGGGCCAGTGCACGGCGGCGCAGAACAACACGGCGGCCTGCGACCACACCGATTTCGCCACTCAGACCAGCGGGAGCGGCATCTTCTAACGCATCGGGTCGGGCAGGTGCCGGCCGGACAAGAACAGACCCCCCGCCATGGCGAGGGGTCTGTCTTTGGAGTGCATCGTCCCCATCGCAGGGACGGGTAGTAGCCGATGTGACCTACGGCGCCACGGTGATGATGGTCTGGGCCCGGACAATGGTGGAGTCCGAGCTGTTGTTGGAGAGGTTCAGGTAGAACGTTCCGTTCACCGTCTGGCCGCAGTTGAGCAGGGGTACCCGGACGGTCTGGGTGGTGACGCCGGGCTGGAAGGTGAGGGTGCCGCGCTGGCCGAGGTAGCCGTAGCCGGTGCCCGAGCAGAAGGAGTTGGACGCGGTGGTGCCGTCGGCGGTGGCGTAGTTCACCGTCACCGGGTTGACCCCCGGCGCGGTGAGGGTGACCGGCAGGTCGAGGTAGCCGCCGGCGGCGGTGGTGACGGTGTCGGCGGGTGCGGAGATGCCGGGGGCGGTGACGCGGGTGGCGCCGCTGGCGCCGATGGTGACCGTGCCGGTGCCGTCGGCGATGGTGGCGTGGGTGGGGGTGCCGAGGGTGACGGTGAAGCTGCGGGCCGGGGCCGAGCCGGACCGGTGCAGGATCGGCACGGTGATGTTCTTGGCAGTCTGCCCGGGCGCGAAGCTGAGCGTGCCGCTGGTGGTGGTGTAGTCGGTGCCGGCCAGGGCCGACCCGTCGTGGGTGGTGTAGGGCACGGTGACCCGCAGGCCGGAGGCCGCGCCGGAGGGGCCGCCGAGGAGCACCGGGACGGTGATGGTGCCGGCGCTGTTGTCGGTTACGGCGTCGCGGACGTAGAGGCCGGGTGTGGAGGTGGCGGCGGCGTCGCCGGTGATGTCGATCTGGGTGCTGGCCCGGGTGATGGTGGAGTCTGAGCTGTTGCCGCTGAGGTTGAGGGTGAACTCGCCGAAGCCGGAGCTGAGGCTGGTCCCGCAGTTCAGCAGGGGTACCCGGACGGTCTGGGTGGTGACGCCGGGCTGGAAGGTGAGGGTGCCGCGCTGGCCGAGGTAGCCGTAGCCGGTGCCCGAGCAGAAGGAGTTGGACGCGGTGGTGCCGTCGGCGGTGGCGTAGTTCACCGTCACCGGGTTGACCCCCGGCGCGGTGAGGGTGACCGGCAGGTCGAGGTAGCCGCCGGCGGCGGTGGTGACGGTGTCGGCGGGTGCGGAGATGCCGGGGGCGGTGACGCGGGTGGCGCCGCTGGCGCCGATGGTGACCGTGCCGGTGCCGTCGGCGATGGTGGCGTGGGTGGGGGTGCCGAGGGTGACGGTGAAGCTGCGGGCCGGGGCCGAGCCGGACCGGTGCAGGATCGGCACGGTGATGTTCTTGGGGCAGTCTGCCCGGGCGCGAAGCTGAGCGTGCCGCTGGTGGTGGTGTAGTCGGTGCCGGCCAGGGCCGACCCGTCGTGGGTGGTGTAGGGCACGGTGACCCGCAGGCCGGAGGCCGCGCCGGAGGGGCCGCCGAGGAGCACCGGGACGGTGATGGTGCCGGCGCTGTTGTCGGTTACGGCGTCGCGGACGTAGAGGCCGGGTGTGGAGGTGGCGGCGGCGTCGCCGGTGATGTCGATCTGGGCGCTGGCCCGGGTGATGGTGGAGTCTGAGCTGTTGCCGCTGAGGTTGAGGGTGAACTCGCCGAAGCCGGAGCTGAGGCTGGTCCCGCAGTTGAGCAGGGGTACCCGGACGGTCTGGGTGGTGACGCCGGGCTGGAAGGTGAGGGTGCCGCGCTGGCCGAGGTAGCCGTAGCCGGTGCCCGAGCAGAAGGAGTTGGACGCGGTGGTGCCGTCGGCGGTGGCGTAGTTCACCGTCACCGGGTTGACCCCCGGCGCGGTGAGGGTGACCGGCAGGTCGAGGTAGCCGCCGGCGGCGGTGGTGACGGTGTCGGCGGGTGCGGAGATGCCGGGGGCGGTGACGCGGGTGGCGCCGCTGGCGCCGATGGTGACCGTGCCGGTGCCGTCGGCGATGGTGGCGTGGGTGGGGGTGCCGAGGGTGACGGTGAAGCTGCGGGCCGGGGCCGAGCCGGACCGGCGCAGGATCGGCACGGTGATGTTCTTGGCAGTCTGCCCGGGCGCGAAGCTGAGCGTGCCGCTGGTGGTGGTGTAGTCGGTGCCGGCCAGGGCCGACCCGTCGTGGGTGGTGTAGGGCACGGTGACCCGCAGGCCGGAGGCCGCGCCGGAGGGGCCGCCGAGGAGCACCGGGACGGTGATGGTGCCGGCGCTGTTGTCGGTTACGGCGTCGCGGACGTAGAGGCCGGGTGTGGAGGTGGCGGCGGCGTCGCCGGTGATGTCGATCTGGGTGCTGGCCCGGGTGATGGTGGAGTCTGAGCTGTTGCCGCTGAGGTTGAGGGTGAACTCGCCGAAGCCGGAGCTGAGGCTGGTCCCGCAGTTGAGCGGGGTACCCGGACGGTCTGGGTGGTGACGCCGGGCTGGAAGGTGAGGGTGCCGCGCTGGCCGAGGTAGCCGTAGCCGGTGCCCGAGCAGAAGGAGTTGGACGCGGTGGTGCCGTCGGCGGTGGCGTAGTTCACCGTCACCGGGTTGACCCCCGGCGCGGTGAGCCTCACCTTGAGAAGGACCGACCCGTCAGCGGCGCCCACGACGACGTCGGGAGGTGCCAAGATGCCCGGCGCCGTGACGGGGGTGGTGGCCGCCGCCCGGGAAGTCGTTGTGCTAGCTGAGGCTACTTGTGCCGCAGATGTCAGTCCGACGGCGCCGCCTATGAGCGTGGTTGTCATGAGTGTCAGCGTCCGAACTGCTCGCCAACCCCTTCGCATCGATACCATTGCGCCCCCCTTTGGTTCGCGGTCCCCGCCTAGCTGGCGGGGAAGTAGACCCAGCGTGCGCCCGGTCCGAGCCCGGCGGCAGGGGCCGGGCGGCCCCGAGAAAACGCGCCAGCTGTGGGCCGAACGGCCCATGCACCGTCCCCCAAACCGATCGCGCCGGGCCGGGGAGGCCGGTTTCAGCTGGGCGGTGAGACCGATTCGATACCGGCCTGGATGGCGTAGCGGGCCAGTTCTGTGCGACGCCGGGCGCCTGTCTTGTCCCGGATCCGCTCCAGGTGTGATCTCACCGTGTTGACCGAAAGGAACAGCCGCCCGGCGATCTGGGCGTCGGTCGCCCCCCGGCCAGCAGCGCTACGATCTGGCGCTCTCGCTCCGACAGCAGACCAGCTGAATCCACCGCGGCCTGACCGGTGGCGGGCACGGTGACGGCGGACGCAGCCCCGGGGCCGGACTCCGCTGCTGCGGTGGCCAGGGCGATGGCGTCGGCCTGGCTGAGCGTGCGGCCGTGCCGGCAGGCGGCTTCGAACGCGGCACCGCCCAGCGTGGCGCGCAGATGGGCGTGGTCGCGGTCGCGCAGCCCCGCTTCGAGGGCCTCGAAAGCGCGTCCGGCCTGCTCGTAGTGTTCGTCGGCGACGCCGTGCAGGGTGGCGGCGATGGTGGGGTCGCCGTCGGCGCGGGCCGCCAGGGCCAGGCCGAGGAGCGCGCCGGGAACATACGATGTGACACCGGTGATCCGGGCGGTGTCCAGGCTGTCGAGGAAGAGGCGGCGGGCGCTACCAGGATCGGCGTCGATGAGGTCGACGAGACCCAGGTTCTGTCGCAAACCGCCGGAGAGGTTCTGGTAGCCGAGGTTGTCGGCGAGCGTGCTCGCCTCCTCAAGGTGCGCCCTTGCCGCCCCAAACTCCCCCGCCGCGTGCTCGTCGAAGCCGAGGTTGGCCAGCGTGATGGCGAGCCGGTAGCTGTCTCCGGCCGCCCGCGACAGGGTGATGGCTTCCTGGTTGTCAGCGAAGGCGGCGTCCAGATCGCCCGCTTCGCTCTCGAACACCGCACGACGGCCGAGAATATAAGCAATCAGCCGCGGATCCCCGGCTGCCCGGGCCAGACCGACGGCGTCGTCGATCTGGGCCAATGCGTCAGGCAGATCGCCATGTTCGAAGCTGAGCCAGCACAGTTGAGCGAGGGCGTCGGCGGCGACGGCATCATCGCCGAGTTCACGGGCGATCCTGAGGGCTTCGCCGGCCATCGAGGGGGGCGCCGGAGTCATTGCCGAAGTAATCGAGCAGGTGGCAGCTCACGGTGAGGGCCCGGGCCCGGGCCCGGGTGGGCGTTTGGGCGTCGGGCCGGTCGAGCAGGACGTTGAGCGCCTCAAGGATTTCGCCGCCGTGGCCACGCATGTTGCAGAACCTGTGCAGCCCCGCCGCCAGCCGCAGGCCGGGCTCGGTACTGTCAGGATCGGCGAGGCTGAACGCCAGGACGGCGCGGATATTGTCGAACTCGATCTCGAGCCGGTCCAGCCATGCGGCCTCGTCCGGGCCGCGCAGGTGCGCGTCGGCGGTCTCGACCAGGGTCAGGTAGTAGTCGCGGTGGGCGGCGCGGGTTTGGTCCAGCTCGGAGCCGGGCCGCAGGGCGAGGCGTTCGGCGGCGTACTGGCGGACGGTCTCCAGCAGCCGGTAACGGGTCGAACCATGTATCTCTTCGGCCTGGACCAAGCTCTTGTCAACTAGGGCGGCCAGACGATCCAGCACCTGCCATTCTCCGGCGTCACCTTGGCAGGTGACCGCTTCGGCGGCCTCCAGGGTCCAGCTCCCGGCGAAGACCGACAGCCGGTCGAGCACAAGTCGCTCCTCGGGGTTCAGCAGGTCATAGGACCAGTCGATCAGGGCGCGCAGCGTCTGATGGCGGGGCAGGGCGGCACGGCTGCCCCCGGTCAGCAGCCGGAACCGCTGGTCGAGCCGCGAGTTGATCTCCGAAGCCAACG